>NZ_JBODJC010000003.1:0-1112819 GCF_050611765.1 Ferruginibacter sp. SUN106 | reverse complement strand
AACAAACTATTAAAACAAGTATTTGCAGTGGTAAAAAACAACAGCTTGTATCAACCAAATTATTGTTCAGCAAAACCGTAAAAAAAACTAAAATTTATTTGTTTTTTTACACAGTTCATGTTAGCGGCTGTAAATTTTCGTTTTTGTCGTGTCTCCATTCCTGTCTAGCGTATATTTTATTTTCAAATTTTTAGTTGTTAGAGTATCAATATACAATTCCCAATAGTCATTTTGTATTTCGTAAAACTCTTTCTTTTTATTATTTGTATTAAATAATGTTAACCGTGTCTTACCATTTAAAACTGTATCGGAATAAAGTAAATAGGCGGTTTTGTTTAATACCATAAAGTCTAAAAATTCTTTTCCAAATCCTAAAGGATTTTGTCCGCTTTGTTTGTCAATATACTCATAGCTATACGGAGAACCATTGCCATTGTCGTGACCTAAAATGAAAAAAGCCGTGTCGTCTCCCGTAACATTACCCAAATAATGTAACGAAGTATAATTTGTTGTCTTGTTTAAGAGATGTAAAGTGTCAAAGTGTTTTAAATATAAAAAATATAAACTGTCGTTTTGTGCATAATAAACCTGGTAGTTACCGATTAGAGAATCTGTTGTAACCTGGTCTTTGTAATAATATGGAGAGTCAATAGTTCGGTTGATAATTCTTAGCCCATTACTTAATGTGTCATAAGATTTTGGAACAATTGACTTTTTAGCTGCCTCTTCATTATTACAAGCTGTCAAAAAGAATAGTATGATTAGTTGGAGTAGTCGCATTTGTATAGTCGCTAACGGGCGGGGCTTTATGCAGGTTGGGAATTATCCCGAATGTTTTCTGGACGTCTGCCGATAACCACTGCTGATTGAAATATTTTGATGAAGTTAGGTACAAAAGCTGATAGATATTCGTCTCCTGAAACTGAAGCTGGGATTTGCGATTAGCTGATGTTACAAGGTCGAGCCCAACTTGCATAAAACCCAATGTTGTAGGTAGTTCTGTTCAGTCCGTTTTCAAACTATTAAGCAAATTACACATTTCGATGAATTTTTTATCAATTGGTGACCAACGGGTCAGTCTGTGATAATTTTTGCCGGTACACTCGTCTGCAGTTGGTTTATATCCTTCAAGAATCCATGTTGCTCCGTCTAATCCATTTCTTTCTATTGAGCCAGGATAGCTCCAAAAGCCATTGATGGACAGACTGTCTACAATGTTATTCCACATTTTTGACGATATGGAAAATTCTTTAATGCCAGGTATACTGTCCTGGTCTTTGAAAGTTTTAGTAATTGCTTTGTAATTGCCATTAATTTTTTCAACCCGACATATATTTACTCCATCAAAATAGGTATGCCAAATAAATCTATAGGTTTCATATTGAGCAGAGATTAAAGAAGGTTCTTTATAGTTGTTTAAGTTCCAGGTTCTATCTCTTTCTCTAACTTCAGGCAGCTTTGTCAAGCTATCGATTTTGTCAATGTCTTTAAGAACAGAGTCAGGGAGTTTGCAAGGATTTTCATTACTATGGCAACCAAACAAAAGGATTGAAATGAAGAAAATATATATTTTTAAAAGTGGAGTTTTCATTTTATTTATTGCGTCTGCCTAACAATTTGATTCGTTGGAATGGTCTGTAGAATTACCTACAACGACCGAGTATTTGCGAAGGCTTGGAATTGTTGTTTGTCCAGCCCGGATGCAGCACAGTAGCGATTTGCAGCCGATTGATCTTCCGTCCGCCAAATTTTTGCAAATACTTTTGTTGGCTGCAGGTTTATTTTCGTTTATTTATTTCTTGTATCAGTTGTATTCTTTCTTCTTGTTTGAGATCGTTAAAAATTTTTATTTTTTTTCCATTGTAGTCAAATAAGACTTGTCCAAATATTTGTATAAAAAGAACTTTACGGTTTAATGAAATATTAAGTTGAATCTTTTCTAATTCTGTTAAGTGTTCTTCATTTATTCCCTGTCTGACATTTGTGATATTTTCTACAAGATAATAATGGGGCTTTACGAAAAAAGTTCCCTTTTTCTGTAATGTCAATTGTCCATTTTGAATAGTTAATTCTTGTTTGCCAAATACAAACCACAAAAATTGTCTAAAACACAAAAGTCCGATTAAGAATAAAATGCCAAAAGCAATAAAGAAGTCAATCTCAACTTGCCCTTTTGCAGTATAATATTCTATAAATCCTGTAACTAAATGGCAAGAGCCAAACAAGGTAAAAATTATTGCAAAAAATGTACTTCTTGATGTATTGCTTGCATAAAGGCTGTCAGAAGTCGAAACAATCTCAAATCTCTTTTTTCTGAGTCCAATATTAAAAAGCTTGCTGAAATTAGAGAAGAAACTTAGGATAATGTTTTTTGTGTTGTTTGCCATAGTATATTTGACTTGCAGCCAGCGAGCAGGGCTTTATGCAGGTTTGGAATTAGCATTCCGTCCGCCGATAACCGCTGCTGATTGAAAATATAAAGTTGAATTTAAGAACTAAAGTTGAGATTTATTCGTCCTACCCAAACCACAGCTTGGATTTGCAATTAGCTGATGTTTGCTGGTCATGCTCAACTTGCATAAAATCCAATGTTATGTGCATACCTTAGTTTGTTTGCCAAAATATTTTGTCAATGCGTTGAGACTTTTTACTTGTGTCTGTTTGCACAACGATTTCAAAGTGTACTTTTCCTTCTGGCTGATGGTTGTTGTCGTCTGGGTCAAAAAGTTGTCTGATTTGAAATTCATGTCTACCGTTGTCTAAATCAAATGATAAGTCGGCATTATGTTTCGCCGGAATTTTATCGTCGTGGTATTGTGCAGCCATTGTCAGGTCTTCGTAATTGGTCAGGAATATTTTCCCACTGGTAACTTCAAGTGTCTTGTAAAATTCTCTGAATGATTTTATGTCCGATGGCTTATTTACAAAACGGACTGTCCAAACATTTTCAGAACCGGTCGACCAAAGTATTAAATTGTCATTGTTCATTTCGTCAACGAAGCGATTAAATAATTGCGACAACCGCCAATCTTCACTTACGAAAGAATTGTATTTGTCGGCGTTGACAATTCCTAAAAAGCCAGAGTCGTCTGTTATTGTAATGGTTTTTGAATTTTGCATTGTCTTGTCGAAACTATATAGTTAACGGAATACTCAAAAAAGGTTGCACATAACGAGCAGGGCTTTATGCAGGTTGGGAATTAGTATTCCGTCTGCCGATAACCGCTGCTGATGAAAAATATATTGATGAAGTTAAGAACAAAAGCTAATTGTTATTCGTCTGCTGGAACTGAAGTTGGGATTTGCAAATAGCTGATGTTACAATGTCGAGCCCAACTTGCATAAAACCCAATGTAAGCTGCCGTTTTATCCTTCTATGATGATTGGGATTGCCAAAACACCACGGTTCTTTAAATATTCTTTTTCTGTGTCATTGTCTATATGAACCCCCAAAGAAACCTCTGCTCTTTGCTCTGCAATGTGGTCAACAAAGTCAATGCTGTTAATAACAGGTTTGTTGGCAATACCTAAAAATGTAAGGTCAATTTTATTCCCAATGTTTATTGTCCCACTTTTAATGTCACCTATGAAGAAAAGTGAATTCGGTCTCGATTGTAATTCTATTACTTTATTTACTTTGAAATTTGCTTTAATGGTGTCATGCCAACTATATCCACAATGTTTGCATTGCCTGGCATAGGGTGTCCTTGCAAGTTGATTGCAGTTTGGGCAATAATTGAAAAATATTTTGTCTGGTATTTGTTCAAAAATCCGTGTCGCAGTTTTTATATAAAACTCTTCTCTTCCTTCGTCCAATAAACTCAATGTTTTTGGGTCATCAGTTATAAGGCTTCTGTCTTTGTACATTTTAACTCTTGCCTTGTAAGATTCAATTGAATTGTAATCTTCAGGTGTCATTAACTTAAACATTGAGTTGCTGTGTCGCAAAGCATCAACTTCGAGTTCTGTCATAAGTCTTGGGAAAAACTGAATGATATAATTTGCAGTTTCAATGTTCACGGTGGTCGTTTAAAAATGGCAGCTTACTCATAAATTTACGCATGTTTTTTCCCAACCTAACTTGCGTTTATTTTTATAAGCTGTTAATTTTTAATTGTTTAAAAAAATAAACGCAATTGCTTTTGCTGTAATATTAATTGCGCAAATGCAATCTAATAAAAATACTAATATGTTTTTCTGCATTATTTCAACCCCACAAAAAAGCCTTCTTTCGAAGGCGCTTTCATTTTATATTTTTACTTTAATCACCAGTTTCCGTATCGTGTTATCATCTGCTGCAATCATCGGTGCATGCACATCTTCGGGAAAGAAAATGGCAAACTGCCCGTTGGTAAGCTGGAAATACATATCCGGCACATCGTTATAAAAGCTCACATCTTTTTCAGGATTGTATTCGCCTTTAGGTGCGGTGCAATTGTTACGGGGTTTCCAGCCAATGGTTTCTTTGCCTTTAATGCATAATTGTATGTCAATATTTTTATCGTGGCATTCAAATTTGGCAATGGATTCAGCTGCAGACATGCCTGCCTTATCAGAAAAGATGGCCTTTAAACCTTCCGCAATATCGTATTTGCCAATTTCAATGTTAGCAAGGTCGGTGGCATTGATGTACTCAAATGCTTTGGCAAACAAAGGATGAATGCTGGTGTACCTGGAGGCGTTCTGTAAAGTATCTACGATCATAATAGTTTAGATGTTTAGAAGTTTAGGAGTGAATCCCTGTTAAATAGTATTTTGTTTGAAAGAGTATGAAGAAATTTTCAATGTTCAATGCTCAACTTTCAATGTTCAGGGGAAACGCATAGTATTAAACTTTTTATTTGCTTCCTTAAAAGTAGCAGCAATCTGATACGCTTGCCTTTACTTGAATATTGATTATTGAAAATTGATTATTGAACATTTTCCTCCTCCATAATCAACTCCAACAAACTTAACGCTGCACCCTTCCGCTGCCATCTCCTTTCATCAGTTCTTTCACATCGCTTAAAGTAGCATGGTTTAAATCGCCGGGTATAGTATGTTTTAATGCAGAAGCGGCCACACCAAATTCAGCAGCATCAGCAGTACTCATACCGGTAACCAGGCCATAAATTAAGCCGCTGGCAAAACTATCGCCGCTGCCTACACGATCAATAATGCGTACATTATATTTTTTAGTATGGTAAAAATCCTTGCCGTCGTATACCAGTGCACTCCAGCCATTATCGCTGGCGCTATAGCTTTCACGTAAAGAAGATGCGATGAATTTAAAATTAAATTTCGCCTGCATCTGGTTAAATACATCTTTAAAACCATCCAGGTTCAGTTCGCCTTTGGTAACATCGGTATGTGCTGCTTTAAAACCTAAGCAGGTATCAGCATCTTCTTCGTTACCGATACATACATCTACATACTGGCACAATTCCGTCATTACTTTTTGAGCTTTTTCTTTGCTCCACAATTTTTTACGGTAATTAAGGTCAATACTGGTGGTAATGCCTTTTGCTTTAGCTGCTTTTAGTGCGGCCATAGTTAATGCAGCCGCTTTATCACTTAAAGCAGGCGTGATACCGGTAGTATGAAACCAATCGGCACCATCTAATATTTTGTCAAAATCAAATTCGCTGATGTCTACATCTGCAATAGAAGCGCCGGCCCTGTCATACACCACCTGGGATGCTCTCATAGAAGCACCGGTTTCTAAAAAGTAAATACCCAGCCTGTCGCCGCCACGGGCTATGTATTGCGTATCCACACCATAACGGCGCAAATGATTAATGGCAGATTGCCCAATCGGGTTATTAGGTACTTTGGTAACAAAGGTTCCGTTTTCTCCATAATTGCAAATAGCAGCAGCTACATTGGCTTCGCCACCACCATAGGTAACATCAAAAGAATCTGCCTGTACAAAACGTTTGTAATCGGGAGTAGATAAACGCAACATAATTTCTCCGAGAGTAACAACTTTTTTAGCCATCGTTAAATAGTATTTCTGGTTAAAGATAAATTAAGATACCAAAGATGATTATTAATTGCTTAACCAACAAGGATTAACAACTTAATTATCGCTAAATTTACGGAATCGTTTGCGTAAATACAATTTACCTGATTGCGGCATCATTACAAATTTGTTGTTAATTTCATCCCTTAAAACAATTAACGATGGCAAGTAAAGAAGAAATATTAAATGGCGTTATTGAACAGGGTTTTTTGCCCCTGTACTTTAATAAAGACACACAGGTAAGTATAGACCTGATGAAAACTTTGTACAAATGCGGTGTGAAATCATTAGAATACACCAATCGTGGCGATGATGCATTACAGAATTTTAAAGCCATGAAGGCAGTACGTGATGCAGAATTACCCGGTATGAAACTGGGTATCGGTACTATTAAAAACACTAAAGATGCGCAGGCTTTTATTGATGCCGGTGCCGACTTTTTAATTGGCCCCGGTTACGAGCAGGGCGTGGCAGACCTGGCCAAAGCAACAGGTATATTTTATGCACCAGGCTGTATGACGCCCAGTGAAATAATCACCGCAGAGAATAATGGCATTCAGTTAATAAAACTATTTCCCGGTAATATTTTAGGCCCCGAATTTATGGCGGGTATTAAAGAAGTGTTCCGCAATTTAAAATTTATGCCTACCGGTGGTGTGGATTTAGATTTGGGTAATTTGTCTGCCTGGTTTACTGCGGGTGTTTGTGCAGTAGGTATGGGCAGCAAACTGATCACCAAAAAAATTATGGAAGAAAAAGATTACGCTACTTTGGAAACCAAGATCAAACAATGTTTTGACCTGATTAAGGAAGCCCGGAAATAATATTATACCTTAGCCACCACCTTACCTGGTGGCTTTATCTTTTTTAAAAAACGATTATGCTAAACGAAAAAATTGGAAAATACAGGTGGACGATCTGCGGGCTTATATTTTTTGCTACCACCATCAACTATATCGACAGGAATGTGATCAGTTTTATGAAATCGTATTTTACGGAACATAAAGGCTGGACAGATGGCGATTACTCCAACGTTGAAATTACTTTTAAAATTTTCTATGCTTTAGGTATGTTAGGGGCCGGCAGAATTATTGATAAGCTGGGCACAAAGATCGGTTATGGCGTATATACTTTTTTATGGAGTTTGGTAGGTGTATTAACAGCTTGTGTTAATACAGTACTAGGTTTCCAGATTGTAAGGGGAGCATTGGGCCTTACCGAATCAGGTAACTTTCCTGCTGCAATTAAATCTGTTGCCGAATGGTTTCCTAAAAAAGAAAGGGCATTGGCAACCGGTATCTTTAATTCCGGTGCAAATATCGGTGCCATTGTTACGCCTATTGCCGTTCCATGGATATTGAATAATTACAGTTGGCAGACCGCTTTTATCGCTACCGGCTTATTAGGATTTATATGGCTGATACTTTGGGTGATCTTATATGATAAACCTAAAAATCAAAAAAGATTAGGTGCTGCTGAATTAACTTATATTGAAAGCGATAAAGATGAAGCGGTTTCCAGCGTTGATGATGGTGTTAAAGTATCATGGTTTAAACTGTTAGGATTTAAACAAACCTGGGCTTTTGTAATTGGTAAATTTTTAACCGATCCTATCTGGTGGTTCTATATTTTCTGGTTACCCGATTTTTTTGAAAGTGTGTATAAAATTAAACTGCAGGCTGCAAGCTGGCCTGTAGCAGCAGTGTATATCATTTCTACAATTGGTAGTGTGGGCGGCGGTTGGTTGCCTTTATACCTGATTAAAAAAGGCTGGCCTGTTTTTAAAGCCCGTAAAACTTCTATGCTCATCTATGCATTTTTTGTATTGCCCATCTTCTTTGCCCTTGTACTGGGAAAAATAAATATGTGGTGGGCTGTACTGGTAATTGGTATTGCAGCTGCTGCACACCAGGCCTGGAGTGCCAACATCTTTACTACCGTGAGTGATATGTTCCCTAAAAAAACCACGGCTTCTGTAACCGGTATTGGTGGCATGTTTGGCGGTTTGGGAGGTATCTTTTTATCGCTGTTTGTACAAAAACAAATGTTTGTGCACTACAGGGCTATTAACCAGATTGAAACAGCCTACTATATTATGTTTGCTGTTTGTGCACTGTCGTATTTGCTGGGCTGGCTGATCATGCACTTTTTAGTGCCAAAGATGAAGAGGGTGGAAGTGTAGGGTAGCCACAGATTGCACAGATTACACAGAAAATACAAAATACACAAAGGGCTCATTAAAGTGAGCCCTTTGTTATTCAGGAAAATAATTTGTGTAATCTGTGCAATCTGTGGCAAAAAACAATTCACGCAGTGAATTCAAAAACTCTATGTTACAAAGAATTCCTCATGGTTAAATAAAACCTGGCTTCAATGTGTTCAACTGATTTGTTGAGGATGAGTTCTGCCGCTTTTTCTCCCATCATCTGAAAATCGGTGGAGATGGTGGTGATGCCATTTAAGATGATCTTTTTAAGTGCCGTTTCGTTGTAAGATATCACACCCACTTCTTTACCGATCTTTAATTTTTTATCCAATATCTTTTCAATCAATAATACCAGGTCATCTTCCATTAAATTAATATAGGCTTCTCCTTTATTAATTTCTTCTTTGCTGATATTGTGTACGATCTTATGGTTAAAAGCGTACTCCTGGCAAAATCTTGAAAAACCCGTGGTGATCTCGTTGGGATGATACGTGTATTCCGGTAAAATAATATTGAGGGTGTGGTACTTACTGAGGTTGGGCAAGGCCTGTTCTAATGCTATATATATGTCTTTGTCAAAATTTTCGTAGATAGCACCGTAATGCCCCGTTACACCAGGTACCAGTTTATCTAATAAGATCAGTTTTTCCTTGGGGATATTGTTCAATACTTTATGGGCATTCTCCGAGCCTTCCATAAAATGCGGAATGATCACATAGTAATTATAATCTTCTTTACTGTTGAGCAATAAATTTTTAAACAGAGAAAAGTTATTGTTGTATACGTAAAAGTCAATGGTGGCTGCATCTCCCAAAGTGCTTACAAAAGCATCGTAAATGATTTTTTTATGGGCACTCAGTTTGTTGAACATTAAAAAGATCTTGATCTTCTGGCCCACATCAATATTCTTGATATAATACCCTTTGCCCGGCACAGAGCCAATGATGCCTGTTTTTTTCAGGTAACGGTAACCCTTTTCTGCAGTATCTCTCGATATCTCAAACTCAAAGCTCAGCTCGTTGATAGAAGGCAATACATCATCTACCTGCAACTTCTGCGTTTCAATAGCTTTAATAATGCAATTGGCCAATTGCTGGTATTTTGGCGTAGCAGAAAATTCGTCGATATAAATGATCTTATTAAAGGGAGATAGCATTGGCAGTCGAATTCTGTTATTGTATCATATTTGTTTAACAAAAATAGCCTTTTTATCAGTATGGTAGCACAGGCAGGAGTAAAGGGGAGGAAAGTTACGGGTTGTTTTTGTTACGGGTTATTTGATTGTTAGTTTGATAATAAGCGTTCAATTCTTCGCAAACAATCAAATAACCCGTAACCCGTAACTAAATAAACCCATAACCCTCTGTCTTTCCAACCTTACACAGTCTAACCACTCTTTGTTACATGATAGTGCATGATGCTGCCCAACAGAATTCATTATATTTTACATCAAAATTGCTTAGCTATATCTAAAAAACGATTCGTATGGGAGTTATCTTGGGGGTTATTTTCCACTTCATTGGAGGTTTTGCGTCGGGAAGTTTTTACATGCCTTATAAAAAAGTTAAGGGCTGGAGTTGGGAAAGTTTCTGGATCGTTGGCGGTTTATTTTCCTGGCTCATCGTACCACCGCTTGCTGCTTATCTTACCATTCCCGGTTTCATGGACATTATCAAAGCTTCTTCTTCCGGAGTATTGGGTACTACTTTTTTAATGGGTTTATTATGGGGTATTGGCGGTTTAACCTACGGCCTGGGCGTTCGTTATTTAGGCGTATCGCTGGGCAGTTCCATTATTTTAGGATTGTGTTCAGTATTTGGTGCATTAGTACCTGCAGTATATTATTATTTTAATCCTAAAACAGGAAAAGATACTATCGGTGATTTATTTGGTACGCAATGGGGCCTTACAGTAATGTTAGGGCTGTTGCTTTGTATTATAGGCATTATTATCTGCGGTAAAGCCGGAGGTATGAAAGATAAAGACCTTGTGAAGAATGAAGAACTGCATGCAGATGCAGATGCTATTGGTGCACATGGAGAAAAACCGGCGAAGAAATCGCATATCGATGCATCGGGCAGCGAATTTCTTTTAGTAAAAGGATTGATACTGGCCATCATTTCGGGTGTATTGAGTGCCTGTTTTAGTTTTGGTATTGAAGCAGGAAGTAGTATGGGTGTTACGGCAAATGAAATATGGAAAAATGCCAACCCGGGCCAGGGAGAATTTTTGTTTCGTAATAATGTAATTTTTGTGGTGATATTATGGGGCGGTTTAACCACCAATTTTATCTGGTGTATGATCTTAAATGCCCGTAACAAATCATTTGGCGATTACACCAATAAAAAATCTCCTTTACTGAAAAATTATTTGCTATGTGCCTTAGGAGGAACAATGTGGTTCCTGCAATTTTTCTTTTATGGTATGGGAGAAAGCAAGATGGGGAATGGTGCTAGTTCATGGATTTTGCACATGTCGTTCATCATCCTTGTAGCAAATACATGGGGCATAGTGTTGAAAGAATGGAAGGGCGTAAGTAAAAAAACAACCACTACAATTATCGTTGGTATTTTAACCATATTAGCTTCGGTAATAATAGTAGGTATCGGAAACTCAATGAAATAGTTTTGGCCACATATTACACAGATTACACAAATTGTTTTTCTGAAGGTAAAAAGGGCAAGAATTAAAAAGAAGTTAAAGAAATAAATAGAGTTACAGATTATACAATTTTTTTTCTGTGCAATCTGTGTCATCTGTGGCCAACAAAAAAATATTAAA
Organism: Ferruginibacter sp. SUN106; assembly: GCF_050611765.1. Classification (NCBI taxonomy): domain Bacteria; kingdom Pseudomonadati; phylum Bacteroidota; class Chitinophagia; order Chitinophagales; family Chitinophagaceae; genus Ferruginibacter; species Ferruginibacter sp. SUN106. The sequence continues at coordinate 1,101,831 of NZ_JBODJC010000003.1, read as the reverse complement.
GCATTTAAATAGCATTTTATGTCAGTTCAAACAGCACAATTTAAAAATGTAAGTTACTTATGGGATGAAGCCAAAGCGGCTACCATGGCGGGAGACGAAGTAGCCTTACTTATTTATCGCTCCAATTTGTTGGGAGCCGATTTGCGCCTTACCAATTATGGCGGCGGTAATACTTCCTGCAAGGCGATGGCAAAAAATCCATTGACGGGAGAAGAAACAGAAGTAATGTGGGTAAAAGGAAGTGGTGGCGATATCGGCACTTTAAAGAAGAGTGGATTGGCAGCATTGTATGTTGACCGTTTACGCAGTTTGAAAAACGTATACCGTGGCCTGGCACACGAAGATGAAATGGTGGAATTGTTCAACCATTGCATTTACGACCTGGCTTCTAAAGCACCCTCTATTGATACTGCTTTGCATGGTTTTTTACCATTCAAACATATCGACCACTTACATCCTGATGCGGCCATTGCTATTGCAGCTGCAAAAGATGGCAAGAAGATCACACAGGAATTATTTAACGGCTCTATAGGATGGGTAGAATGGCAGAAGCCGGGGTTTGACCTCGGTTTGCAATTGAAACAATGCCTGGATGAAAATCCTGGCATCCGTGGTATCATGTTAGGCTCTCATGGTTTATTTACCTGGGGCGATACGGCGTATGAAAGTTATGTAAACACTTTAGAAGTAATTGAGCGTTGTGCCGATTACTTAAATGATAATTATGGTAAAAAAGGCCCGGTATTCGGCGGTGCCAAAATACAATCTCTGCCAAAAGAAGAAAGGCTGAAACAAGCTGCTGCACTGGCCCCTGTGTTAAGAGGCTTTTGCTCTTCTCAAACAAAAATGATCGGCCATTTTACTGATGATGACAGGGCTTTGGAATTTATTAATTCTAACGACCTGGCAAGGTTAGCGCCATTAGGCACCAGTTGCCCCGATCACTTTCTGCGTACCAAGATCAGTCCGCTGGTACTACCTTTAAGCGCAAACGAAGATTTAAATAACGTAGCAGCGATAAAAGAAAAACTGCAACCGGAGTTTGAAGCCTATCGTAAAATGTATGCTGATTATTACAATACCTGTAAGCATCCGAACAGCCCTGCAATAAGAGATGCAAACCCGGTGGTTATTTTATACCCGGGGGTTGGTTTATTCACTTTTGCAAAAGATAAACAAACAGCACGAGTAGCTGCGGAGTTTTATATCAATGCCATCAATGTAATGAAAGGCGCAGAAGCTATTTCTGAATACACTTCTTTACCAAGACAGGAAGCTTTTAACATTGAATACTGGTTACTGGAAGAAGCCAAACTGCAACGTATGCCTAAAGCAAAACCACTGAGTGGCAGGATTGCATTGGTAACAGGAAGCGCAGGAGGTATTGGAAAAGCTATTGCCAAAAAGTTTGCGGAAGAAGGTGCCTGTGTTATCATCAATGATATTAATGAAGAAAGGTTACAAACGGCAACAGGTGAATTTCAAAAATCATTTGGAAAAGATAATGCAGCAGCGGTAGTGCTGGATGTAACTAATTTAGAAACGATCAATAAAGCAATGGAAAGTGCGGCGCTGGCTTTTGGTGGCGTGGATATTATTGTAAACAATGCAGGTATCAGTACATCCAAACCAATTGCCGATCATACTATTGCCGACTGGGATAAACTGTACGATATTTTAGTAAAAGGACAATTTTTGGTTTCACAGGCAGGCATTGCCGTTATGCGTAAGCAGGATATTGGCGGAGACATCATTAATATTGTTTCTAAAAACGCAGTAGTGGCCGGGCCGAATAATGCTGGCTACGGTTCTGCAAAAGCTGCACAGGCGCATTTAACAAGATTGATGGCTGCAGAATTGGGGGCAGATAAGATCCGTGTGAACACTGTTAATCCGGATGCAGTAATTGCTGATAGCAATATCTGGGCTGGTGGCTGGGCAGAAGGCCGTGCCAAAGCTTATGGCATTACTGTAGAAGAATTACCGGCTTACTATGCTAAACGTACTTTGCTGAACGAGGCTATTTTACCTGAAGATATTGCCAATGCCTGCTTTGCATTTGCAGGAGGCTTGCTTAATAAATCAACCGGTAATGTGCTGAATGTGGATGGTGGAGTGGCGATGGCATTTTTACGCTAATCATCTCTTTATATATATAGCAATAAGCAATCAAAAAAAGGTTGATGATTTTCTAATCTGTCAACCTGTATTTTTTAAATCAGTAGTTAATTCAAATATACATGACACGGGTAGCATTTAAAATGCAACTGTTTGCCGGAAAAAAAGAAGAGTACCAAAAGCGCCATGACGAAATATGGCCGGAGCTGGTGGAATTATTAAAGCAAACAGGCATTAGTGAATATTCTATTTTCTTAGATGAAACAACGTATAGTTTATTCGGCGTACTAAAAGCAACAGATCCTGAAGCACTGGATAATTTACCTGCTCATGCTGTAATGCAGAAATGGTGGGCTTATATGGGAGATATCATGGAAAGCAATCCTGATAATTCTCCGGTAAGTATTCCGCTGGAAGAAGTTTTTTATATGCCATAATAATTAAAGTAAATAAAGTATTTAGGTTTTATAAAGGTAAAAAAGTGAAGACGGGAAACAATAATAAGCATTAATTTTAAAGCTCCGCTCACGTCTCACGACTGACCACTCACGATAAAAACAACAACAAATGTTATTAGATAAACAACTTATTGCCGATAGCAATAGTAAAGTAATAGCCGAACACCAGCGTAAATATAATTTTACCGCAGCAGGAATTGATAATGTGGAAGCGATCATAAAAAAATTAATGGATTTCCAGGTGGCTATACCAAGTTGGGCACTGGGCACAGGTGGTACAAGGTTTGGCCGTTTTCCGGGTGCAGGTGAACCTGGCAGTTTAGAAGAAAAAATAGAAGACGTTGGTTTGTTGCATGCATTGAATAATTCAAGTGGTGCCATATCGTTACATATTCCCTGGGATATTCCAACCGATGCAAATGCCATTAAAGCATTAGCAGCTCAACATGGTTTGTTGTTTGATGCGGTGAACTCAAATACCTTTCAAAATCAACCCGGCCAAAAAGAAAGTTACAAGTTTGGCTCTTTGCAGCATGTTGATAAAGCAGTACGCAAACAAGCTATCGATCATAATATTGAAGTAATAAAACATGGTGTTGACCTTGGCTCTAAATCATTAACAGTTTGGATTGCTGACGGTAGTTGCTTCCCCGGCCAGTTAAACTTCAGGAAGTCTTTTGAAAATACACTGGAAAGCTTACACGAAATTTATGCCGCATTGCCGGCCGACTGGAAAGTGTTTGTGGAATATAAAGCTTACGAACCTAATTTCTATTCCATGGCAGTAGGCGATTGGGGGCAATCATTATTGTATGCCAATAAACTGGGAGAGAAAGCTTACACTTTAGTTGATCTGGGCCATCATTTACCTAATGCCAATATTGAACAAATTGTTTCTTTATTACTAATGGAAGGAAAACTCGGCGGTTTCCATTTTAATGATAGTAAGTATGGTGATGATGATCTTACTGTAGGCAGCATGAAACCTTACCAGCTATTCTTGATTTTTAATGAACTGGTAGAAGGTATGGATGCAAAGGGAATGAACCATGCTACTGATTTAGGATGGATGATTGATGCCAGTCATAATGTAAAAGATCCGTTAGAGGACCTGTTGCAATCTGTGGAAGCGATCATGATTGCTTATACACATGCATTGCTGGTAGATAGAAAAAAACTGAATGAAGCACAACTGAATAATGATGTGGTGGCAGCACAGGAAGTTTTGCAGAATACTTTCCGTACTGATGTTCGTTCCATAGTTGCAGAAGCAAGATTGAGAGCAGGTGCAGCATTGGACCCCATCTCTTTTTTCAGAAACGGAAAAATAAGAGCACAATTAATTAAAGATAGAGGAACGAATACAGTGGCAACAGGTTTGTAATATGTTTTAAAGAAGTACAGCACTCATAAAAAAACTCTGTGGAAAATGACACGGAGATTCACAGAGAAGACACAGAGATGCGCAAAGACAAGTATTGTAAAGTATAAAAATAGTTAAGTGGTATGATGGTATTAGAGTCAGCTCGCCACTCACAAGCATGAACCCGACTCCGGTTATAGCAATTTTTGATGTTGGTAAAACCAATAAAAAACTCTTCCTGTTTGATGAGCATTACCGGATTGTGTATGAAAAAACGTTACAGTTTACCGAAACCATTGATGAAGATGGTGATCCCTGCGAAAATTTAGAAGCATTAACTGCATGGGGCAGAGATTCTTTAAAAGAATTAATTGAGCTGGGAGAATTTGATATCAAGGCATTGAATTTTTCAGCCTACGGTGCCAGCTTTGTACACATTGATGAAGAAGGAAAACCGGTAGCACCATTGTACAATTACCTCAAGCCATTTCCTGAAGACCTGAAGAAAAAATTTTATGAAGATTATGGGGGAGAAATTCCGGTTTCCATGATCACCGCCTCTCCGGTGCTGGGCAATTTAAATTCGGGCATGCAATTGTATCGTTTAAAATACAAACGCCCCGATGTGTTTAAAAAAATTCATTACTCCTTACACCTGCCACAATATTTAAGTTATTTAATTACCAACCAGGCCTACAGCGATATTACCAGCATTGGTTGTCATACAGGTTTGTGGAATTTTCCGCAGGATAATTACCACGAATGGGTATTGCGTGAAGGCATTGCAGAAAAATTAGCGCCGTTGTATTCTTCTGCTGATGTAGTAGATGCAAGAGCATTCTGGAAAGATTTTAAAGTAGGCATTGGTTTGCATGATTCCTCATCCGCATTAATTCCATACTTAGCTTGCTTCAGCGAACCCTTTGTGTTGATATCAACCGGCACCTGGTGTATCACACTCAATCCTTTTAATAAACATCCTTTAACTGAGGATGAACTAAAACAGGATTGTCTTTGTTATATGAGTTATCGTGGAGAAGCTGTAAAAGCAAGCCGTTTGTTTGCCGGTAACGAACATGAAATTGAAACGAAGCGATTAGCGCAACATTTTAATACCGCACCAGATAATTATAAAACCGTGGAGTATGATGAAAAAATAATTCATGCGCTTACGGGTGATACCGCACAAGCACCGGAAGTAAAATTTGCAGAGCGAAATTTAGCGGCGTATAAAAATTATGCCATCGCTTATCATCGTTTGATACTGGATATTATGTGGCAGCAATTGGCTTCTACCAAACTGGTATTGCAGGATGATAATGTTAACCGCATTTTTGTGGATGGCGGATTCAGTAAGAATTCTATTTACATGCATTTGCTGGCAGAAGCTTTTCCTGAAATGGAGATTTATGCTGCTTCAGTGGCACAAGCTACATCAGTAGGCGCTGCATTGGCCATACACAGGCACTGGAATACAAAACCTTTACCGGGAGATATTATTGATTTGAAATTTTATGCAAAGCCAACTATAGCGTGATGAATGTAGGATTATTTATACCCTGTTATGTTAACCAGTTTTACCCACAGGTGGCCATTGCAACTTTAGAATTGTTAGAAAAATTCAATTGCAAAGTTGGTTATCCTTTAAATCAAACCTGCTGCGGACAGCCGATGGCTAATTCCGGTTACGAAAAAATGGGGCAATCCTGCAATGATCTGTTTACCGAAAATTTTGCAGGCTACGATTATGTGGTTTGTCCTTCGGGAAGTTGTTCCCTGCATATTAAGGATCACCTGCACAGTACCAAAGATGAGGCCGCTGCAACAACAATAAGAAAAACGGTGTATGAATTAGCAGAATTTTTAGTAGATGTTTTAAAAGTAGATAATATAGAATCTTCGTTTCCTTATAAGGTAGGCATTCATCAAAGTTGCCACGGACAAAGAGGTTTGCATACATCACAAATGAGTGAACTGGTTGCTGAACCATTTTCGAAAAATGATTTCCTGTTGAAAAAAGTAAAAGGTATTGAGCTGATGAAATTAGACAGGGTAGATGAGTGCTGTGGTTTTGGTGGTACCTTTTGTGTGGTGGAAGAAGCCGTAAGTGCCAAGATGGGGAAAGACCGTGTGGCTGATCATGAAAAAAATAATGTGGAAGTGATTACCGGAGGAGATATGAGTTGCCTGATGCATTTGGAAGGGATATTAAAAAGAAAGAAAAGCAAAATTCAGATAAAGCATATTGCGGAGATACTCAATAGCCAGTTATAGCTGCAAGGGGAATAGCCACAAGGGATGAAAAAGCAGTTTTAACCAGCATGCTTATCCCTTGAAGCTAGTAACTTGAAGCTTGATTAAAAATAAGTTTCGTTAAACAAAAAATATCTCGCCATTAAGGCACCATACCATGTCATCACCCAACGCAACACATCCTCAACTCTCTACCATCTTCAACAAAGATGAAGCAAGGGTAGACTGGCATGATGAAACTTTATGGTGGATACGGCAGAAAAGAGATAAAGCAGCGTGGACAATCCCGGAGTGGGAGCAATTACGGGAAACAGCTTCTGCAATAAAAAATAATGTACTCAGCAACCTGCATGAATATTTACTTGAATTTGAAGAGAAGGCAAAAGAAAACGGTATCATCGTTCATTGGGCGGCTGATGGAAAAGAACATAACGAGATCATTCATTCTATTTTAAAAGAAAATAAAGTAAGCCAGATCGTTAAAAGCAAATCCATGCTAACGGAAGAGTGTGGACTAAATGAATACCTGGCAAAAAATAATATCGATGTAGTTGATACAGACCTTGGCGAACGTATTGTACAATTGGCCAACGAGCATCCCAGCCACATTGTATTGCCTTGCATACATTGGAAGAAAGAAGAAATAGGAGAGTTGTTTCACCAGCATTTAAACACACCCAAAGGAAATGCTGATCCGCAATTTTTAACCAATGCAGCAAGAATACATTTACGGGAAAAGTTTTTAACCAGGCGAATCGCTATCACCGGTGTAAATTTTGCTGTTGCCGAAACTGGAGAATTTGTAGTGTGTACCAACGAAGGCAATGCAGATATGGGTGCACACCTGGCAGATGTGCATATTGCATGTATGGGCATCGAAAAAATTATTCCGCAGAGAAAACATTTGAGTGTTTTTTTAAGATTGCTGGCCCGCAGTGCAACAGGACAACCCATCACTACTTACTCCAGTCATTTTAAAAAGCCAAACACCAATCAAAAGTTACATGTTGTTTTAGTTGATAATGGAAGAACAGTACAATTAGGGAGAGAATCTTTCCGTAATTCATTAAAGTGCATTCGTTGTGCCGCATGCTTTAATACTTGTCCCGTATACAGGAGAAGTGGCGGACACAGTTATCATACGGCTATTGCAGGCCCGATCGGAGCAATACTTGCGCCCAACCTGGATATGAAAAAATATGCAGACTTACCTTTTGCATCTACGCTTTGTGGCAGTTGCAGTAATGTTTGCCCTGTAAAAATTGATATTCATAATCAATTGTATCAATGGCGGCAGGAGATTACTAAAGAAGGGTATTCCCCAAAAACAAAAACAGCAGCCATGAAAGTGATGGCAGCAACATTATCAAAGCCCGGTTTATTTAATATTGGAGGAAAGATGGCCCGGTGGGTAATCCGGTATATGCCTTTTGTAGTGAATAACAGGTTGAATCCCTGGTATAAACAGAGAGATTTACCGGCTCCTCCCAAACAGTCATTTACAGAATGGTATAAAAAGAACAGGAAATGAGCAGCAGAGAAAAAATATTGGCGGCAGTAAAAACTAATCAGCCTGCATTGCAGCAATTACCAGTATTGGAGCAACTCAATGCTATAAGGTATGAGGATAATTTCCTTCAATTTAAAACTGTACTTACCACCATTGGCGGCAAAGTGGTGGAAATAAAAAGTACGGATGAGATTATTGAATATGTGAAAAATAATTTCAGTAATCATCAAAATTACGTGACTACTTTACCAGAGTTGAAAGAAATTAAAATGCTGGACGAACATTTAGATCCCCATTTCTTAGAAAATATTGAAGTTGCTGTTGTAAAAGCATTATTTGGCGTGGCAGAAAATGGCTCGGTTTGGCTTACTGATGATGAAATAAAGATAAGGGCATTGCCATTTATTTGCCAACACCTTGCTGTGCTACTTAATAAAAAAGATATGGTAAGCAATATGCATGAAGCTTATCAATTGATCGGCAATAACAATTACGATTTTGGAGTTTTTATAGCAGGCCCTTCTAAAACTGCTGATATTGAACAATCTCTGGTGCTTGGTGCACATGGCCCCAAAACAATGACAGTTTTTATTATATCCTGAATACCCGTTTGCCCCCTTTTAGCTTATTAAATTTTGTTATGCAGGTTTGTGGATAAGCCACTGTCAGCAATAGTTTTACAGGATGCCACAGGATAGTCACCTATTAAGCAAATGTTAATTTGGTGCTGTTAACAATTGATTAGTATCAGGCAAACATTGTTCGCTGCTAAAAATGTAAAGCCCAAATTAATTGTCAACAATTTCGATCTGAAAATATTTTATTTCGAAAAAGAATACGAACTGCTATATGAGAAAAATAAACCTTCTTGCTCACACACAAAATCCATTTTCGGATTTTACAATTCCAGGATTTTTTCGGCATCATTTGTAATTGTGTAAGGCGAATATTTTTTTCTATGGCATACTAGTATAAATAATAAAATTATTTATCTCAAAGTAGGATTTTATATGCATAAAAAAATTTACCAGCTGGCGTATGTAGTAGTATTTGCTGCATTGCTTACATCTTGCAAAAAGAAATTTGATGATTACTATGCAAGGCCTGCAAACCTTGCCGACCCTATTTACAAGCAACTGACTGATAACGGAAAATTTACCAGTTTTGTATCACTGATTGATAAAGCAGGGTACAAACAAACGTTAGCCTCGGCTGGTTACTGGACAATTTTTGCGCCAACTGATTCTGCATTTACTGCAGATACAGATTATGCTGCATTTATCAAAGGCCGTGGATTTAACGCCACTGCTGATGTTGATTCAACCACAGCACAAATGATAGTGCAATACCTTTTGGTATTTAACGGTTTTGAAAAAGACAGGATCAACGATTATCAATCTAACTTAGGATGGGTGCCTGATAACGCCTTTAAAAGACGTACTGCATATTATACAGGTTTTTATAATGATACTTCCTACACTGGTACCGCCTATAAAGCCGTGGCTTCTAACAGAAATAATAATTCAAGCAATACCGGGTATTATATATTTGCCGACAATGGCAATAAATATATTCCCTGCTTCACCAGCGAATATTTTGCAGCACAAGGCATACCAGTAGCGGACTATAATTATTTTTATCCTAATTCAACTTTCTCTGGTTTTAATATTGCCAACGCAAAAGTTACAAAGAAAGATATTCCTGCCGAAAATGGTGTGATACATATAATAGATAAGGTAGTAACACCAGCAAAAAGCATCGATCAGTATTTACGTAATAAACCAGAGTACAGCCTCTTCAGAAGTTTACTGGAGCAGTTTATGGTATTGTTTATTAAGAATACAGATGCCACCCATCGCTACCAGGTATTAAACGGAGGTACACAGGATGTGATGGTAAAAGTGTATTCTAACCTGCTGGCATTTTCTCCCAACAACGAAAATTTCTTTAAGCTTCAGGATAATGATGCACAGAAAGATGGCTGGACAATGTTTGTGCCCACCAACGATTCTTTAAGCAAGTATATTAATACAGTGGTGCTGCAGCAATACCCGAGCATCAATTCTTTACCAATAAGCATTATTGCCGATCTTATCAATGCCCATATGTGGCAAAGTACAGTATGGCCAAGTAAATTCAACAGCTCTTATAACTTTTTAGGCGAGCCGGCTAAAATGAATCCTGCTACAGATATTATTGATAAGAAGGTGCTGAGTAACGGTATGTTCTATGGTACTAAAAAAGTAAATGAACCCAATGTGTTTTCCACAGTGTATGGTAAAGCTTATTTAGATCCACGATATAGTTTAATGACCAGGCTGCTGGATATGGAAATAAAAAGTACCATCACTAATCCAAATGTAAAGTATACTTTATTCATGATGTCGGATGCGGTACTGGCGGCTAAGGGTTATAGTTATAATGCTGGGTCTAATGGTTGGGTATTTGGTACTACTACCAATGATAGTAACAGGCTCAATCTTTTAAGGATGCTGTATTCAGGGGTTATTGAAACACCTAATAATGAACTGGCTAATATTGGTCAAACAGGTTTTAGCGGCATCATAGGGTCTTATGGCGGCGAATATATTAAGTACAATGGTAACCAGGTGATTACTGCAGGCACTGCCGAACGCGGCTTAACAGTTAGGATTGACAGTGTAAGGAAAGTGTTGAATGGCCAGGTGGTATATATCAATGATCTGATGTATTTTCCATACCAGCTTATAGGAAACAACCTTTCTACATTAGGCACTCCTGCCACATCTGAGTTTAACTATTTCTGGAATTATTTAAAGAACTCTACATTATTTAATACCACTACTTCTGAAATAACTGGTATAACTGCAGGTTCCTTCTATACAGTATTTGTTCCTAAAAACTCTGCAGTAGTGCAGGCTATTAATGATGGTTTGTTGCCTGGTACTGCTGGGGTACCCAATTATACACCAACATTAACAGCCGATAAATTAAAAGTAGAAAACTTTATTAATTACCACATATTAGATAAGCGAACGGTAATTGCGAACGGTAATGATATTGGTTCTTATCCTTCGTTACTAAAAAATACTGCAGGAGACCCGGTCACATTTTCGATACTTTACCCTGGGGGGATTTTTGAACTGGGAGATGGGTATGGCCGAAAAGCAAGATTGGTAACTGCACAAAGCAACAACCTGTCTAACCGAACGGTGATACACCTGATAGACAATTACCTGAAATACTAATAATACGAAAAGGCCTTTTTAAAATAATACAAACAAAAAGTCATTTTATAATGAAAGTTTTAATAACCAAAATCAGCTTCCTGTTGTTTGCAATTTGTTTTGCCAATGGGGTAATGGCACAAGCCACCACCACTACTATACAGGGCAAGATACTGGGGGTAAACAAAAAACCGGTTGAGCATGTTACTATTGCCGAGGTAGATGCAGATGGCAGAACCATACATGCTGTAAAAACAGATGTGGAGGGTAATTTTGTAATAAAGATTTCCAGCCCAAAAAATAAATTATCTATCAGCCATATCAGTTTCCGTACACAGGTTTTGCCTATCAATACCCGTACTACTTTCAATATAAATATGGAAAGCAATAGTAAAGACCTGGGAGATGTGGTAGTAGTATCGCAAAGAAAAGTAGATAACGGTAACGTGGCAATACCGGAAAGAGAATTAACCACAGCACAATCACATATAGCTGCAAAAGATCTTGAAGAAATGCAGGCGGCTTCCATTGACCAGGCATTACAGGGACGCTTACCCGGTGTTGATATTACTGCTAACTCTGGTGATCCCGGTGCAGGTATGCAGATACGTATCAGGGGTACATCATCTATCAACTCTTCTAACGATCCGTTGATAGTGGTGGATGGTATGCCTTACGAAACTTCAGTGCCATCTGATTTTAATTTCGGCTCTGCAGATGAACAAGGTTATGCAAGCCTTATAAACATTGCACCTACAGATATAAAGGACATTACCATTTTAAAAGATGCTGCGGCAACTGCAGTCTGGGGATCAAGGGCTGCTAATGGGGTAGTGGTAATTACCACAAAGAGAGGCGCTATCGGAAAACCTGCATTTACCTACACCAACAAAACATCAATTACCAAACAGCCCGAAGCTATTCCAATGCTTACCGGTGATCAGTATTCAACACTGATACCCGAAGCGTATATGAATGCAACAGGTACTGCACTGAATACACAAAATGTAAAAGAATTCCAGTATGATCCTAATGATCCTTACTGGTATAATAACTACAGTAAGAATACCAACTGGATCAAAGCGATCACTCAAACCGGTGTTACGCAGGATCATAATATTTCTATGACCGGTGGTGGCGAAAAAGCCAGGTATTATGCATCATTAGGCTATCTTGATCAGAAAGGTACTACTATCGGTACTTATTTAAAACGTATCAGCACCCGTATCAATTTAGATTATATCGTTTCTGAACGCATCCGCTTTAAATCCGATCTTTCCTATTCTTATACAGACAATAACAGGAATTTTGCATTGAATTTAAGAGACCTGGCTTATCGTAAAATGCCTAACATGAGCATTTACGAATACGATGAGTATGGCAACTTATCAGGTAACTATTTTAGCCCTGCCAATAATATTCAGGGCCAATACCTGGGATTAGATACTAAATCCAATATAGTAGGTACAAGCAATCCTGTTGCGTTGGCTAAGGAAGCTAAGTACAATATCATCAGCCAGAGAATTACACCGCATTTTAACCTGCAGTACGAAATTCTGAAAAAAGTACTGATGGCAACTTTTGATGTACAGTTTGATATCAACAATAATAAGAACAATAGTTTCTTACCTCAGACTGCTACCGGAAGGCCATGGACTGAACCTTCTGTAAACAGGGCTTATGATGGAGATATTGATGTGTTTAATGTGCAATCAAAAACCAACCTGGTGTACACACCTAAGTTTAAAAGCCCTAATCATTCATTGATCAGCTTTTTATCATTAAGCACTTACGACAATAAATATGTGTCGCAGGAAATACTGGCATCCAATACCGCCTCTTCTGTTTTACAGGATCCTTCTTCCCCTGGCCGTACACAAAATGCAGAAACAAAATTAACTGCTTATACAGGGCAAACCCGTAGTATTGGCTTATTAGTAAATGCTCAATACGGTTATAAGGACCGATACATTTTTAACGTAGGTGTTCGTGGTGATGGTAACTCAAGATTCGGACCGGAAAATCGTTATGCATTATTCCCTTCTGCATCTATACGATGGAGAGTTTCTGATGAAAAATTTATGAAACGCTTCCAGAAAAAAATTGATGACCTTAGTTTCAGGGCCAGTTATGGAGAATCGGGTAATGCACCAAAAAGAGATTACAGCTACATCAATACCTACAATACTTTTGGCTGGACCTACCTGGGACAAGCTGGTGTATATCCTGCCAACATGCAATTGTCTAATTTAAAATGGGAAACCATTGTTGGACAAAATGCCGGTATCAATTTAAGTATGTTTAAAAGACGCTTTACTGTGGATGCAGAGTTTTATGTAAACCGTACTAAAAATATGTACTTCCCGGGATTACAGATATCATCTATCAACGGGTTTAGTAATGTGGATATGAATGTGGGTACAATGGATAACCAGGGTTTTGAGTTAGGCCTTGGCGTTACTCCATACAAATCAAAAACATGGCAGGTAGATTTCAATTTCAATATTGCCCGTAACATCAATATGATCCGTGAAATATCTGATCTGTATCCTTTGGATAAAGGCGATATCACTACAAACGGAACATACAAAACCTTCCTGCAGGTAAATAATCCTTTCGGTTCATTTTATGGCTTTAAATACAAAGGTGTTTATAAAGATGTGGCATCAACCATTGCAACAGACGCAAGTGGTAAAAATATCGTAGGCCCAACAGGACAAACCATATTCATGAAATTTAATTACCCAAGTATCGGTTATACTTTTCAACCGGGTGATGCTATGTACGAAGACATCAACCATGATGGTAACATCAATTACCAGGATATCGTTTACTTAGGCAACAGCAATCCTAAATATACCGGTGGCTTTGGTACTTCAGTAACTTATAAAGGCGCCTGGAAATTTACTGCCTTCTTTAACTACAGGTATAAAGTTGACTTAGTAAATGGAACGAAGATTCTTACCACCAATATGTATGGTTTCGATAACCAGAGCACAGCTACTTTAAGAAGATGGAGAAAAGACGGTGATATTACTGATATTCCAAGAGCGCTTTACCGTACAGGATACAACTGGCTGGGTAGCGACAGGTATGTGGAAGATGGTTCTTTCCTGCGTTTCAGAACAGCTACTGTACGTTATACAGCTCCTAAAAAGTTTGTACAGAAATTAAAGGTGAAAAACCTGAGTGCTTATGTTACCGTTGAAAACTTATTTACGTGGACAAATTACACTGGCCAGGATCCTGAAGCAAGTGTAAGAGGAAGTGATCCTTTCAGGGTGGCGGTTGATAATTCTTATACACCACCGGTAAAAACATTTACTGTGGGCGTAACAGCAAGTTTTTAAAATATTAAATTGATTTAAAAGAAATAAAAATGTTTACAAAAACAATTTTCAAAGTACTGGCTGTAGTGTTGCTGCTGCCGGTAGTATCCTGCAAAAAATGGCTCGACCTTCAACCGCAGGATGGTTTAACGGGTGCCGAATACTGGAAAACAAAAGAGCAGGTATCCGCTGCCGTTACTGGTATCTATGCCTCATTAACCGGTTCTGCAACGGGTTCAAGAAGTGCTGCGGAATCTTTCTTTCTTTGGGGAGAATTGAGGGCCGACATGGTTACTAGTACATTGGCTACCACAGCTGAGCAGGTAGATGTGATCAATGTTAATATTTTACCTACCAACAGTATTGCCAGCTGGAGAGGAATTTATGAAACCATCAATTACTGCAATACCGTTATTGATTTTGCGCCGGGGGTATTGGCGAAAGATGCCACTTTTACACAAGCTGCTCTGGATAAAGCCATTGCCGAAGCAAAAGCAGTAAGGGCGCTGATGTATTTTTATCTTGTCCGCACTTTTGACCAGGTACCTTTAAAATTGAAATCCACTTCCAGTGACCAGGATATTGTTTCATTACCTAAAAGTTCACAGGATGAAGTACTTACCCAGGCATTAAAAGATTTGAGTGAAGCAGAAACTTTTGCTGTAACAGATTATGGCGACAGGGCCTCTAATAAAGGCAGGATCACCAAAGCCACTATTAATGCTATACAGGCAGATATTTACCTGTGGCAGGAGAAATATACCGAGTGTGTTGCAGCCTGCAATAAAGTGATCAACACCAACCAATTTGGTTTGATAGACGGAACTGATGCTAATATCTGGTACAGAACTTTATATGTAAACGGAAACAGTAACGAAAGCCTTTTTGAATTACAGTTTGATAACCAGAAATTAAATCCTTTCTATACAATTTTTAATACCACACAAAAGAAATTCTTAGCCAGTTCAATTGTAATGGATGAAATATATACTGTAGATTTTACCGATCCATTAAAATTTGATATCAGGGCAGATGGTGCTGCAGTTAGGTCAACTGATCAGTTAATATGGAAATACATCGGCCTTACTAATACTACAGCCCGTGCCCAGGAAGAATCTTATGCACACTGGATCATGTACAGGTATGCAGATGTATTATTAATGAAAGCAGAAGCTCAAAATCAATTGGGTAATGGGCAGGAAGCTTTAAATATCATTGCACTTATAAGGGCAAGGGCCAGGGCTTTGATAGCAACAGCAGCAAATCCTGCTCCTAATGATAAAGTGGCCATTGCCGATTATATTTTAAAAGAAAGATCGAGAGAATTTGCGTTTGAAGGTAAACGCTGGTATGATATATTAAGAAATGCCCGCAGGAATAATTACCAACGACTGGATCTGCTGCTGGATATGGTTGCAGGAACGGTGCCGCCTAACCGCCAGCAGTCTGCCATTGCAAAATTCAAGGATAAAAATTGTCACTACCTGCCTATTTACACCTATGAATTAACTACCAATAAAGCTCTAGTGCAAAACCCTTTTTATAAATAAATTATTTACAAAATAAACCAAAGCGTATGAAAAAATATTTAAGCATCATGGTTTCAGCAATAGTTGGCCTGCTTATAATTTTTTACACCGGTAGCTGTAAAAAAATTAAATATGTGGAAAGTACCACTACTGACCTCAACATTTATGGCTATATAAAAGCTAACCCTTCTAAATATTCTTCTATTACTGCAATAGTTGATAAATCGGGTTATGCCGGTTTTTTAAATGCCTATGGTTCGTACACCATGTTTGTACCTACCGATAGTGCAGTTGCATTGTATTTAACAGAAGTAAATAAAACCTTAACAGGATTAACAGAAAAAGAAGCACAGGATATTGTAAAGTTTCATCTGCTGGAAGATACGCTTACCACCGCTTCTTTTAAAGACGGCAAGTTACCTACTATAACCATGTATGGACAGTACCTGGTAACAGGTGTTGAAAATAAAAGTGGTACATCTGCATTTCTTATCAATCGCCAGGGTATTGTAACACAGGGTAATATTAAAACCGGTAATGGCCTTATACACCAGATCGACCATGTGTTGAAACCTGCAGCTAAAACTGTTGCAGAATTAATTTCGGCTGATGCAAGATTCTCTATTTTTAAACAGGCGCTTCAGGCAACAGGTTATTACGATACCATTAATACCATCAACAGTACAACACCTTCTTTAAGAAGATGGTTTACTGTATTTGCTGAAACCAACCAGGCCCTGGCCGATTCCGGTATTACCAGTTTTGCAGCGTTAAAAGCAAAATATTCCAACACCGGTAATCCTTTAAATCCACTGGATAGCTTAAGTATCTATGTGAAATATCATATCATTCCTGATACAAAATATCTTGCTGATATCGTATCCGCAAGTTCTCATACCACATTAGCACCGCTGGAAGTACTGGCCTCTAAACTGGATGATGTAAAAGTGTTATTGAATGATCTTGACTTTAATGGTGTGCATGAAAAAGGTGTGGAGATAGAACGTTCAACAAGTGATCTGTCTGCAACTACAGGTGTATTACATACTGCATTAGCTCATTTTGCACCTAAGATCCGCCAGCCATCGGCAGTGTATTGGGATGTGGCTGATTTTCCTGAAGTAAGAAAATTGCCGGCAGTTTTCAGAAGAGGTAATTTCAGTTTTGCTTACGGTGCTATTAAGGATATTACATGGGACAGAACTACTAACACTATGGATTATGCTTATACTACTTCTTCTTCAATAAATGTATACTATGGAGATTACCTGAGTGTACCAATGGGAAATACTACAAGGCATAACTGGATAGAATTTACCACACCAATCATCATTAAAGGAAGGTATAAAGTATGGATCTGTTACAGGGCAGCTAAAGGTTCTGGTACAGTTGGTTTGCCTGGTGGTTCTAATATGCCGGTACAACCTTCGTTTGATGGAGTTGATTTGTCAAGGCAATTTAATTTTTGCGAACAAAGGCCCAACTTATCTGATGGTGAACTGGAAGCATTGGGATGGAAAAAATATTCTCCCAGTACTACGCAGTTTATGACAGGTAAATTCTTAGGCATCATTGATGTACCTACTACCGATCGTCATAAATTCAGGTTACGGTCCCTGCCTGCTGCCGGTACCGGAAATCCATCCGATTACCTGGATATGGTTCATTTTATTCCTATCAATCAAAACCAGTATTTACCAAGATTTAATACTGACGGAACATTACAGTATTTCTAATAGATAAACCATAGCAATTAAAAAGTACAAGATGTATAATAAAAAATATATAACGGGGATTGTTTTGCTCTTTACCATGGTAATTACGGGCTGTAATAAATGGAAAGACCATACTGCAGTAACTCAGCAAGACCTTACACAAAATTTGTTGCAGGCAGTATCTTCTAATCCGGACCTAAGTAAGTTCAGGGAATATGTAGGGCTTGCCGGTTTAGATTCTGTATTGCAGGCATCAAAAACGTTTACCGTTTGGGCACCTAATAATGCGGCATTGCAAACTATTGACCCGGCAACAGTTGCCGATAAGGCAAAGCTGAAAGCTTTTATACTCAATCACATTTCCAACCAGTTATATTTTATAAAAGATGTGGTTACGCCAGCACGTATACTGATGCTGAGTGGTAAGTACAATAATTTCAGCAGTGCAAAATTTGATGAAGCTGCATTATTAAGTACCGACAAATATGTAAGTAATGGTGTGTTACATACTATTAATGCAATGGTACCGCCTTTGCAGAATATATGGGACTATATCAATGCCACTACTGCACAATATGCACAAAATGCTTACGTAAAAAGTTTAAACTACAATGGCTTTGACCCTGCACTGGCCATCATTGATAGTATCAGTGTAATTACCGGCTTACCTGTTTATCGTCCGGGAACCGGTATTGTGCAAAGAAATTATTTTATCGACAGGGTGTATGATTTAAAAAGGGAAGACAAACAGTACACTTATTTTGTAATGCAGGATGCCAATTTTGTGCTGGAAGCTGATTCGCTTAAACCTTATTTTGGAACTACCAGCACTACGGCAACCGATAGTTTAACCAGGTGGAATGTAGTGAAAGACCTTGCTTATGATGTGCCTTATCAAACCCCTTTCCAGGTTCCACAACCCTTAATTTCAAGGTCGGGCATAAGCGTACCGGTAAGCAGTGCTTTTGTGGTGGATATTAAAAAGATGAGTAACGGTTACGTGTACATTATGAGTAAAGTGGATGTGCCTACAAAAAATAAATTCCTGCCCATCACATTGGAAGGTGAATTTCCTACAGGGTTTTTACAAAATGATAAAACCGCATTTATCAACTACCGCCTTCGTTTAAATCCGGTAACAGGATTAAATTTTTCAGATATCCTCATCAGTGGCCATGGTGTAACTACCTTTTATTCTTTTTACAGAACAACAGAAACACCTACTATTAAATACCAGGTATATGCTAAGGCCAGCAATGATTTTCAGGCGGCGGCATTTAACCAGACTATTAATGCATGGAATACCAGTTTAGGTGCATTAACAGGAACTTTAACTCATGCGGTACCCTTGTATACGGCAACAGGCGCTTATAACGAAGTTTATGTAGGCGATATAACCAATACAAGGTTTGGCACCATCGATTGGAGAGTTACCGCAGTAACTACCGGGCCGATCTTGCTGGATTATATCAGATTAGTACCAGTACCATAAAAATTCTTTATCAAAGTTTATCATTCTATTATCATGCATATTTTTAAGAAAATAATTACACTGTCTGTTGCTTTGGCTGCCTGTTTTTTTGTGCAGGCACAAAAAAAGGGTACTACTGCCTCTGAAAATAAATTTAAGGTAGAGGGAACCGTTACCAGTGCGGCTACAGGAAAACCCCTTCGTGGTATCCGGTTAACCTATAAAGAATTTGCAGCTTCTATTACAGATAGCAGCGGTAGTTTTTCTATTAACCTGCCTGTACAAGAGGGGCTTCTGTTGCTTGAAGGAGATGGTTACCAGTCAAAAGAAGTGCCGGTAAGGGCTTTACATACTTTAAAGATTTCGATGTATGAAGATGGATTTGCATCTTCATCAGATGGAGTAGATCTGCCACAGGGCAGAACAACACAAACAGTTAGTCCATATGCTGCAACTGGTATACAGGTATCGGATGGATGGAACAGGTATGGAGAAACTCCTGATGCTTACTTACAGGGAAGGGTAGCCGGGCTAAATGTTATCCGCCGCAGCGGAACCCAGAATATTGGTGCTGCACTTTTTTTACGTGGTATTAATTCCTTGTATGCCACTAACCAGCCGTTGATTGTAGTAGATGGTATTGTTTTCAATAACAGTAATGTGGGCGGTTCTATCATAGCTAATAATTACACTAACCCGCTTTCTTCTATTGATGTAAGAGACATCGATAATATTTCAGTACTTAAAGATGCCTCGTCATTATATGGTACCAAAGGTGGTAATGGTGCTATCATCATCACTACTATCAGGGCCAAAGAACTGGGTACAAAAATTGATTTCGCTGTGTATGGCGGATACAATGCAGTACCTAAAAACTTACCAGTATTAAAATCAGGTGATTACAGAACTTACCTTTCAGAAATTCTGAAAACGAAAGGTATGAGTGATGCAGATATACAAAAGCAACCTTACATGAATGATGATCCGTCTGTTGCCGGTTATTATGCCTATCATAATGAAACCAACTGGCAGGACCTGGTGATGCAGAAAGCGTATACGAAAAACGTATATTTAAAAGTTACCGGTGGTGATAACATTGCAAAATATGCTATTTCATTAGGCTTCTTAAATAATGACGGCCTTACAAAAAATACTGACCTCTCTAAATATAATATGCGTTTTAATGGCGATCTTAATTTAAGCCGCCGTATGACCGCTACCACTAATTTAAGTTTTACTTTTTCTGAACAGAATTTAAGAGACCAGGGAAGTGCAGCAAAAACAAATCCGCTTTTCCTGGCTTTGGTTAAAGCGCCTTTCCTGCGTACTAATGATGTATCGGCAACAGGCGTTGAATCTCCTATCATAGCAGACAGGGATACTTTAAATATCAGTAATCCTGTAGCGATAACTGAATTGGGGCAGGGTTTAAATAAAGCGTATCGTTTTATGGGTTCAATGGGTTTTAAATACGAGATCACCAAAGACATTGATTTTACTACTACCATTGGTATAGTATATAATAAAGTAAGAGAAAGTTTTTTTGTTCCACGTAAAGGTGTGGTACCGGATACGCTTAGCAATGCAGTTGCGTACAGCAGGTTGGGTACACAGGTTACTTCCCTGTTTTCTATTTTTAATGATACCCGTTTAACCTACGCAAAAGTGTTTAACAAAGTACATTCATTTTCTGCAAGGTTAGGGGTAAGGTACATGAAAGATAAAACTGAACAGGATTATGGTTTGGGATACAACTCTGCTATTGATGAACTGGTAAGTGTGGGCAATGGTGTGAATGGCCTGAGAAAAATTGGTGGTGAGATAGGAGAATCAAAATGGGTGAATACTTATTTTAATGCTGATTACTCTTATGCGGATAAATATTTTTTATCTGCTAATCTTGCTGCTGATGCATCAAGCCGCTTTGGAAAAAATGTAAACAGCGGCATTAATGTTAACGGTAATGTTTTTGCAGTGTTGCCTTCTGTTGCTGCAGCCTGGCTCATCTCAAGTGAAAAAGCAATGGAAGATAGTAAGATAGACCTGCTGAAATTAAGGGCTTCTTACGGCTTATCCGGCAATGATGATATAGGCAACTACACTGCACAAAGAACTTATGTGTCTCAAAACCTTTTGGGTATGCAGGGGTTGGTACGTGCCGGTATTGCCAACGATCAGCTGCAATGGGAGCAGGTAAAGAAATTAAACGTTGGTTTGGACCTGGCTGTGCTTAACGAAAGATTACAGTTTAGTTTTGATGGCTACAGTAACAAAACCAATAAGCTAATTGTATACGAACCTGCTGCTACAGCAAGCGGCTTCGATTATGTTGTAACCAACAGCGGCGCTTTAAAAACAACAGGCGTTGAATTTACTGTTGCCGCAAGAGTTATTAATAAAAAGAATTTTAACTGGGATGCAGGATTCAATATCGGCCACTATGCTTCATCAGTTACTCAATTACCAACCAGCAAGATCATTACTTCATTTGGTGGTGCTACTTATGTAACCCAGGTTAACAGTGCACCTAACGAATTTTATGGTCACCAGGCAAATGGCGTATATGCTTCCGATGCAGTAGCTGCAGCAGAAGGTTTATCT
Organism: Ferruginibacter sp. SUN106; assembly: GCF_050611765.1. Taxonomy (NCBI): domain Bacteria; kingdom Pseudomonadati; phylum Bacteroidota; class Chitinophagia; order Chitinophagales; family Chitinophagaceae; genus Ferruginibacter; species Ferruginibacter sp. SUN106. The sequence goes on along the minus strand of NZ_JBODJC010000003.1, from coordinate 1,080,278 downwards.
GTTCGCAAAGCAGATGGTACACTGGCAGCGTTTAAAGGCGGTGATGTAAGGTTCACTGATGTAAACGGCGATAAAATAATTGATGATAACGACAGGGTAATATTGGGTAATCCTAATCCCGATCTTTACGGATCTTTCTACAATAAATTTTCTTACAAAAGATTTTCATTAAATACCGTATTTACTTTTTCATATGGTAATGAAATATACAATTACACCCGTGCACAGCTGGAAGGTATGAATAACGCTTACAATCAAACAGAAGCAGTATTAAACAGGTGGAGATCGAACGGGCAGGTTACCAGTATGCCAAAAGCCACATGGGGCGATCCAATGGGTAACTCACGTTTCAGCAGCAGGTGGATAGAAGATGGTTCTTACCTGCGCCTGAGAGTGGTTACATTCTCTTACGATTTACCGATCAGGTCTAACTTCTTTAAATATGCAACAGTATATGCTACCGGCAACAACCTGGTTACATTAACTAACTATAAAGGATACGATCCGGAATTCAGCGCAACAGAAAGCATATTTGGCCAGGGTGTGGATAATACACTGGAACCACAGTTCAGGTCAGTTCAGGTAGGCTTTAAAATTGGTTTATAATAATAATTCAGTTACAAAATTTTTACAGAGATGAAATTAATTAATAAAATAGCAGTTGGTTTTTGTACAGCGGGCACATTGTTCGCCATGTCTTCCTGCAAAAAATTAGTGGACGTACAACCCCAGACTACGGTGGGTATTGCCAACATGTACCGTAATGTGTTTGATGCAGATGCTGCTGTAATTGGTGTGTATGGCAAAGTGATGAAAATAGCAAAGCCCTATTTGTTACTCAACGAATTAAGAGGCGACCTGATGGATATTACCACCAATGCAGATGCTAACCTGCGCCAGATCAGCGAACACACTGCAACGGTTAACAATCCATACATTGATCCCCAGCCATTTTACGATGTGATCGTAAACTGTAACGATGTACTGGATAACTTTAAAAAAATGTATGCCCAAAGCAAACTAAAAGCGGAAGAGTTTAACCAGCGCTATTCAGATATTGCATCTATACGGAGCTGGGTATATTTGCAATTAGGCATTCACTACGGTAAAATACCGTATGTTACCAATCCTGTTGTTACTTTAAAAGACCTGAAAGACAGTACTAACTTTCCTACAATAACATTACCTGTATTAATTGATTCATTGGTATCATTTACAGAAAAATTACCTTTTACAGATGATTACCCCAGTGGTACTACGCTGCAAACTGTTGTTGATGGTTACAGTACTTCAAAATTCTTTATCAATAAAAATATTTTAATGGGCGACTTGTACCTTTGGCAGGGCCAGTACGACAAAGCAGCCGACAGGTATAAAAGAGTATTGGAAATAGGCGGCCCGGTAGGTAACTCAGAGTTATGGTATAATCAATACCGCATATCGAGTTTTGGAAATGCAAGTGTCAGTTATTCCAGAACTTTTGATTTTAATTCGTTAGTGTATACTAATGGCTGGAGGTATTTATTTGAAAGGCCGCAGGTAGATAATGAATTTAACTGGGAAATGATCTGGAGTTTACCTTTTGATAAAAACTTTGAACCGGTAAATCCTTTTGTCGACCTGTTTTCTCCAAACGGAGGAAGCTACCTGGTAAAACCTGCGCAACAGGCAATGGATTACTGGAACGCACAAACGCAGGTATACGTGTTTACAGCTGCAACAGTTACAGCTGGCGAAGTATTAAGGGATAATTTTCCCACTGATTCAAGAGCTAATTTTACGTACAGGAATATTAACGGTCAACCGGTGATAATGAAATACCTGTACAATTACCTGGGTACCGATAACCAACCTATCAATGCGTTAAGTAAATCAGGCAAATGGTTTTTATGCCGTGCAGCTAACCTGCACCTGCATTATGCAGAAGCGGCTAACCGTGCAGGTAAGTACAGAGTTGCTTATGCATTGGTTAACAAAGGCATTGGTTATACTTACGATCCGTTCCCCGGTAATTCGGTATCTGCCAACAGGGATGTAACCAATTACCAGCAAACATTTTTACCCTGGCCCTACGATTTTGATGCAAGAGGCGGGCAGGCACCTGCATACAGAAATACCTGGTACAGGAATATTGGTATAAGAGGAAGGGCAAATCTGAAACCCGTTACATTACCTTTAACTGATAGCGTTACCAATGTTGAAAATATGATCATCACAGAAGATGCATTGGAACTGGCTTACGAAGGCGAGCGCTGGCCCGACCTGCTGAGAGTTGCCATACGCCGTAACGATCCTGCATTTATTGCAGATAAGGTGTACGACAAGTTGCGCAAATCCGGTTTATCAGCAGCAGCTGCTACAGCTGCCAGAACCAAGCTGATGAATAAAGATTGGTTCCTGCCATTTAAATTTAACTAAGAAGGTTATTCCTATTATATTGAAAAGTGCTTGTTGAAAAACAGGCACTTTTTTTGCTTTTACTTGTGATTACTAAAGGATAAAATCAGACTGTTACCACAGGGGACAGGATGGGGCAGGATGATAAAAAAGACAGTTTTTCTAACTTTAGTACCTTAAGGATAGTGTGTTGCTTTTGCTATAGCTTAATAAGAATGCGGTATTTACGCAATCGATTGCGCATTTTTTTTCCCTTTCGCAAAATCAAAAAACTATTTTTAGAAAATAATTTCCGCCGCTATAAGGAAATTAATCGCTGCTATTTTTTAACCAAATTAACGATGCTATCATGAGTCAAAAATTCCTGAGGAAGAATTTTGCAATTCTCCTTCTATTCCTGATTTCTTCTTTTTCTGTTAAAGCACAAAGCTTCTCTGTATCTGGTACAGTTACAGATGACGCCGGTAAGGCTTTGGAAGGTGCCACTGTAATGGAGAAAGGCACCAAAAACTCTGCCGTTACCGGAACGGGCGGTACATTTAAATTGAATGTTTCATCTGGCAAAGCAAAACTGGAGATTAGTTTTGTAGGCCACGACCCACTGGAAGTTGCTGTAAATAATAAAGCGCAACTATCAGTAACATTAAAATCTACCAACGAAAGTTTAACTGATGTTGTGGTGATAGGCTATGCAACAGTTAAAAAGAAAGATGTAACCGGCGCTGTTTCCGGGATTAACCAGAATGACATTAAATCACGACCGGTAACCAATGCACTGCAGGCTATGCAGGGTAAAGTAGCTGGTGTGGATATAACTTCCAATGAACGTCCCGGACAAGTAGGCGCTATTAACATTCGTGGCGTACGTTCTATTACGGCATCCAACACTCCACTTTTTGTGGTAGATGGTATCCCATTAACAACAGGTGGTATCGATTATATTAATCCCAATGATATAGAAACAATTGATGTGTTGAAGGATGCATCCGCTACGGCAATTTATGGTTCAAGAGGTGCTAATGGTGTGGTGATCGTTTCTACCAAGCAGGGTAAGGCAGGCAAGTTGCAAATCGGACTTAACAGTTCTGTTACTGTGGAAAATATAAATGATTACTCTCCGTCGATGACAGCCGCAGAATCTATTGATTTTCTACGCTGGGCCAGGTATTATGGTGGATTTACTACTACACGAGGTGATCAACCAACAAGGTTAAATGATAGTGTTAACGTCATCAAGGCTACAACTGATCTTGCAGCCTGGGCTAACGTGGCAAAGGGTTGGGCAAAAGGTACCTGGGATGGTTCCGCAGTAACTACTACAGACTGGAAAGGTCTCGTATCACAACAAGGTATTACTACAGATCATACATTAAGTGTTAGCGGAGGTACCAATAAAGTGAAAGCTTATGCTTCATTTGGATACCTGAATAATAAGGGCACATCCATTGGCCAGAAATTTACTAGATTTTCCGGGAAAACTAGTGTTGATATACAGGCTACCAATTGGTTTAGTATGGGTATTAATATGAACGTAACCCAGAGTATACAGGAATTTGGGCAATCCAGCGGTGTGATCGGTTCTTTTGTGGGAAGCCCTGGTACAAGTATTTATGAATCGGCAAGAAGGTTGTATACTTATGCGGTTCCTTATGATGCCACTGGCGCAAGGGTACTTTATCCGGCTGGTGATGTGGCTTTTAAAAACGTAGTGGATGAATGGAACTATTCGCAAGACCAGCGTAAAACGCTCAGGGCGTTTGGTAGTTTATACGCACAATTAGATTTTGGAAAAATGCATCCTGTTTTAAAAGGATTAAAATACAGGATGAACTTTGGTCCTGATTTTTCTACTTATCAAAATGGTATTTATATTGACGGGTTATCTTCTGCAAGCAGTGGTATAAGTTCAGCTTCTTTGCAAAAAGCGCAAACTTTTTCCTACACTTTAGATAACCTGTTGTATTATGACAAAACAATAAAAAAGCATAGTTTTGGCGTTACCCTGTTACAAAGTGCTACAAAATTCACATCTGATCCTGTTAACACCATTGTAGGAACAGGTATACCGTTTGCCAGCCAGAAATGGTATACACTTAATAGTAGAGTTATTCCTTCAGCCAATCTTTCAGTAAACTTTGTTTCAGACCTGATAGAGAGGCAATTGTTAAGCTATATGGCCCGCCTGAACTATGCATTTGACGACAGGTATTTGTTAACGGTATCTGCCCGTCAGGATGGTGCATCTCAATTTGCAGAGGGCAATAAATATTCTGTATTCCCCAGCGCCGCTTTAGCATGGCGTATCAATCATGAAAACTTCATGAAAAATATACATTGGGTTAACGATCTTAAACTGCGTGTAGGAGTTGGTGTTACAGGTAATTCAGCTGTTGATGCCTATAAAACAAACCCTGCTATTGTATCTTTATTCTATCCGTTTATAGGTGCTGTCACTGCAGGGTCCACACCTTCAACAGAATTTGGCAACCCGGCACTGGGTTGGGAAAAAACTACCCAATATAACCTGGGGCTGGATTTTTCTTTTTTCAAAAACCGTATCTCTGGTTCAGTTGATGTATATTCTTCCGATACCAAGGACCTTTTATTGTCACGTAGCATTCCTTCAGTTACAGGCTACCTCTCTACTTTACAAAATATCGGGCAAACTGCAAACAAGGGTGTGGATATCAGTATCAATACTACAAACGTCGCAATAAGGGATTTTCAATGGACAACTAACTTCAATGCATCATGGCAGAAAGATGAAATCGTTTCTTTGGCAAATGGCAAATCAGATGACATTAATAATACCTGGTTCATCGGCCAGCCTATTGGTGTAATTTATGGTATACCGGCTAATGGATTATGGCATATATCTGATTCAGTGGAGATGAATAAATTTAATGCTAACCTACCGGCAGGGTCTAAATTTTCTCCGGGAAATGTAAGACCTGTAGATAAAAACGGGGATTACAAAATTGATGCAAATAACGACCGTGTAATCGTAGGATACACCAGGCCAAGATGGATAGTAGGTATGACAAACAGTTTTAGTTATAAGAATTTTGAACTTTCTGTGTTTTTATATGGCCGTTTGAACTACATGTTCAATACCGGCGGAGAAGCAATGGTAGCAAGATCCAGTACAAGAGCGCTTAGCTATTATACCGAAAACAACACCAATGCTGATTATCAAAAACCAATTTATTCAACAGGTACCGGTGATCTGTATTCTTCTTCTTTAGGATATCAAAAAGCCTCTTTTATTAAGATCAGGAATATTTCTGCATCCTATAATCTTACCGGCAGGCCTTTAAAAGCAATGAACATGCAGAGTTTAAGGGTGTTCTTCCAAATGGCTAACCCGGGTATGTTGTTCTCAAAGATAAAGTTCCTGGATATGGATGTGGCTGCAGCTACAAACAACCGCGGTATTACTGTAGGTATTAATGCGGCATTTTAAAACAACAAAAAAATTACAAGTATGAAAAATAATAAATTTTTTATCAGTATTGCAATCATTGCGCTGGCAATGGTTACTGCTTCCTGTAAAAAAACTTTTCTTGATGAGACATTAACTACAGCAAGGAACCAGGACTATTATAAAACTGATGCAGGGATATTGTCTTTAGTAAATGGTACTTATTATCATATATTCAGCGTACCGTTCAGCGGGGAATTTCCTTATTCAAATATGAGTTATGGCACCGATGAATTTCACTTGGGTGGCGATAACTCCAACGCATCATTCAACTCTTACGGTAATGGCCTGGCTTCTATAACTGCTGTAATTAATGGCAATACGATTGCCGCCAATGCGCAATGGGATAATTTATACATTGGCATAGGGGATGCAAATCTTATCATTCAAAATGCACTTGCCAGTACATCTACTGCCGATGCCATTAAGAAAACAGCTTTGGGCGAAGGGTACTTTTTTCGTGCCTATAGCTATTTAAGACTGGTAAGCCAATATGGTGCAGTACCTTTAAAAACTACACCCAGCACAAGTGTGGAATTAGAATTTACCCGGGCTGCTCCCAAAGATGTATACACGCAAATCATCACTGATTTTACACAGGCAAATACACTTTTAACCAACACCGGCGGCCCTGCAAAAATAACCAAGGATGCAGCAGCACATTTTTTGGCCAAAGCATACCTGAGCCGTGCAAGCGAGATCAATGATTCCTGGAACAGTACTACAAAAGCGGCAGACCTTGCGGCTATAATTCCACTATGTGATGCCGTTATAGCCAATCATCCATTGGCGCCAAACTTTGGCGATCTTTGGAAATATACAGGCCCGGATGCGCCAAATGAAAAATTGAACGAAATAATTTTAGCAGCCCAATTTACTGGTGATGCATCTGCCACCGGCGGCAATCAACAACATCTTCACTACGGTAGCCGTTACGACGATCTGCCATTTATGCAACGCGATCTTAGTGGTAACAGGCCATTCAGTCGTTTGGCCACTAGTTATTTTATGTTCAGGGCTTACGACCTGGTAAATGATTCCAGGTTCTGGAAAAGTTTCAGGACCAAGTATCTCGTAAATAAAGCTTCTACACCTTATGTAAATGGTGATATGGGAGTGATGTACGTGATCAATCAGCCGGGAGATAATCGTTTTTCTTCCGTTAAATTGCTTAACTCGGTGCCATATGCAAGAACAGGAAGGAATATAGCAAACGTTTATGTAGCTTATCCTGCCGGTACTACAACTGATGGGGCATTATATCCCGAACCTCGTTTTCCTCCTTTAAGCAAATTTTTTGATGGTTCCCGTGTTGGTGGTTTCAATGATACAAGGGGGCTTAGAGATCTTACATTGGCACGCAGTGCCGAAACTTATTTAATTGCTGCTGAAGCTAAGATACGCCTTGCAGCTTTGGGCACCGGCACCTATGCCGATGCGTTACCTTATATTAATGCTGTAAGAACAAGAGCACAATATCAAAATGGCGAAAACCGTACCGCATATTGGGATGGCGGCGGTGCTATTAATGCAACTTCACAAGGTACAGTGCCAGTATCTTTTGTGGCTGAAAATTCTTACGCCGAATCAAATAATTTTAATTTATTGGCTCCTCCTTCTACAGCAACAAGTTTATCAGTTGCAAGTATGGCAACATTACCTGCACAGGATGAAGATATCATTACAAGGTTAGGTTACACGTCTGCTTACGACAGGGCATTGGCCTTTGTATTGAATGAACGTTCACGTGAACTGGCTGGTGAATATTTACGCTGGCAGGATCTGAGCCGGACCAAAACATTAGTAAAACGTGCGCAGGTCTTTAATCCCGACGCTGCTCCAAATATAAAAGACTATCATACGCTTAGGCCTATTCCACAAACTTTTCTTGATGGAATTCAAAAAGGTGGGGTTAACTTAACACCTGCCGAAAAACAAGCAATGCAAAACCCGGGATATTAAGATTTTTCTCATTTAGCAGTTGGTAAAGGGCGGTCAATGAAAATTGTACCGTCCTTTAGTTTATATAGAATTTAAAGATTGAATTTGGTAATTTTAAGCATGAAAAAAACTACACTACTTTATAGCTTTGTACTGTTATTGGTATTTACGCTCCATCAAACAATAATTGCACAACAACCGATGCAATTAACCGTGCAGCCAACCAAACCACTGGCACCCATTCAATCCACTATGTGGGGCATTTTTTTTGAAGACATCAATTTTGCAGCTGATGGTGGTTTGTATGCAGAGCTGGTAAAGAACCGTTCTTTTGAATTTCCTATGCCCATGATGGGGTGGAAAGAAATTGAAGAAAAAGGAAACACGTCTTCCACATTAATTGTAAACCACGGAAAAGAAAATACCGCCAATCTTCGTTATGCAAGTATTTCTATCAATAACCAATCACCTGTGTACGGATTAAGTAATGAAGGGTTCAGGGGTATGGGTATTTACGCAGGCAAGCAATATAATTTTTCGGTGGTGGCAAAAAATGAGGCAGGTGCAGCAGTAAAAATAAAAGTGCAATTGGTAAATGCTTCAGGAAAAATTATAGGAGAGACAGTACTGTCAAATTTTACCAGCGACTGGAAAAAATATACAGCTGTAATTACCACTACTGACTCTGCACAAAAAGGAAAATTAAATTTATTATTTGAAGGCAATGGTACCATCGATATTGATGTGGTCTCTTTATTTCCTGCCAATACTTTTAAAAACAGGCCGAATGGTTTAAGAGAAGACCTTGCACAAAAACTGGCCGATCTTAAACCAGGTTTTGTTCGTTTTCCCGGCGGTTGCATTGTGGAAGGAAGAGACCTGACCAATCGTTACCAATGGAAAACCACTGTGGGCAATGTTGATGATCGCAAATTAATTATGAACCGGTGGAATGTGGAATTCAAACAAAAATCTGCACCGGATTATTTTCAAAGTTTTGGATTAGGGTTTTATGAATATTTTCAACTGGCAGATGATATAGGTGCAGAACCGTTGCCGATATTGAATTGCGGTATGGCTTGTCAATACAACAGCGCAGAAGTTGTTGCTATTGACGCATTGCAACCTTATATACAGGATGCACTGGATCTTATAGAATTTGCCAACGGGCCTGTAACTACTTCATGGGGAAAACTGAGGGCTGATATGGGGCATCCGGCACCATTTAATTTAAAATTTTTAGGCGTGGGTAATGAACAATGGGAAGCACAATATTTCGACCGCTATAAAATTTTTGAAAAAGCGATTCTTGCAAAATATCCCAACATAAAAATTGTTTCCGGTTCAGGCCCTTATTCTAACGGAGAATATTTTGATATGGCCTGGAAGGAATTAAAGCAACTCAGCCCTTCATTAATTGATGAGCATTATTACAAGCCACCTAAATGGTTTTTGGATAATGCTAACCGCTATGATAAATACGATCGTAATGGTCCTAAAGTTTTTGCAGGAGAATATGCTGCACATTCAAAAGATAATAATAATTCGGAAGGAAGAAATAACTGGGAAAGTGCTATTGCTGAAGCTGCATTTATGACCGGCCTGGAAAGAAATGCTGATGTGGTGAACATGGCTTCTTACGCACCATTGCTGGCGCATGTGGAAGCATGGCAGTGGCGGCCTGACCTGATCTGGTTTGATAATTTACGTTCAATAGGAACACCGAATTATTATGTGCAGAAATTATTTTCTACCAACAGGGGAACGCATGTAATACCTGTTTTAAAAAATGGAGAAGTAGTAGCAGGAAAAGATAGCGTGTATGTAACGGCTGCTATTGATAAAAACAGCAACGAAGTGATTTTGAAAATGGTGAATATCAGTGGTGCATCAATTCCGCTGACATTAAATCTTGAAAATACTGTAGTGAATAAACAGGATGTAAAAGCAATGCTGCTGCAATCGGCCAATAAAGAAGCATTCAATTCGCTGGACAAACCTGCTGAAGTAGTACCGGTAGAAAAAATAATTTCCGTAAAAAATAATAAAGTAGCAGTGGTTTTAAATCCATCTTCACTTATTGTGATGAGAATTGCTTGTAAAAAATTATAAATGGCATATTATATTAAATGTAATCAGCTGGCTTGCCAAAAGAAGTCAAGTCTTTAAGACTTGACTTCTTTAAACGCTGCTTTATCAGTAACATTACTGCAGGCTCTAAAAATATTAATGCTGTTAGTTGGGGCTTGTTGAAACCGGGCAAAACAAAAACATAAACACTGAAATAAAATTTGATATGAAAAGACTAGCCATATTTACAGCATTGGGTTTACTATCTGCAGTTGCCAATGCTCAGGTAAAAGCTGCCAACGATGCATCACTGCATGCGATGAAGCCGGTGTATACTGTGCCTTATGAGCCTATGCCAAAAGAAGAAATAAAAAAAGTGCTGGATAAAGTATTTAATTATTTAGATGCCGTTACGCCTGCACAAATGATCAACAAAAAAACAAATGAACTGGTGAACGATGTCGCAAAAATTGATACCAATACAGTTTTGCAGCAAGGCGATTTCAGGATCACCAGTTATGAATGGGGAGTGACTTATGCAGCTATGCTATGGGCAGGAGAAATTACCGGCGATAAAAAATACACCAACTATACAAAAGACAGGTTTAATTTTTTTGCTAACTGGATACCCGCTGTAAAAAAATTAAAAGCAGCTGGTGGTTACACCGGCAATAATTATCCTTTGCACCAACCAATAGATCCAAAAGCATTGGATGATGCAGGTGCTGTTTGTGCAGCTATGATAAAAGCTACCACAATGGGAGTGAATAATAATTTACGTCCGCAGATTGATGTATACAGCGATTGGGTTGCTAAAAAAGAATATCGCCTACCGGATGGTACATTAGCAAGAAACCGTCCGCAGAAAAATACCATGTGGCTGGATGATATGTACATGGGGATACCAACGTTAGCACAAATGGGAAAACTTACCGGCGATAAAAAATATTTTGATGATGCTGTGAACCAGGTAAAATTATACAGCCAGCGAATGTTCATTAAAGAAAAAGGAATATACATGCATGGCTGGGTGGAGAGTATGGAAACACATCCTGAATTTAAATGGGCACGTGCTAATGGATGGGCTTTGCTGGCAACAGTTGAATTACTGGATGTGCTACCGGAAAACCATGAAGGGAGAGATTTTGTGTTGCAACAATTAAAAGCGCATGTAAAAGGTTTAGCCTCTTATCAAAGTGCCAGCGGTTTCTGGCACCAGTTGTTAGACAGGGAAGATAGTTATTTGGAAACATCTGCCACCGCCATTTATTCTTATTGTATTGCACATGCCTGCAACAAAGGCTGGTTAAATCCTGCTACCTATGCACCCATGGCTATGCTGGCATGGAATGCAGTAGCTACCAAAGTAAATGACAAAGGCCAGGTAGAAGGCACTTGTGTGGGAACAGGTATGGCATTTGATCCTGCATTTTATTATCACCGGCCTGTAAATGTTTTTGCAGCGCATGGTTATGGTCCGGTAATTTTAGCCGGCGCAGAAATGTATAAACTGGTGGCAAAAAATAAATTTAAAATGAACGATAGTGCGTTGCAGTATGAGGAGTAAAAATAAAGCTCAGGATGACAGTAGTAAAGATTGGTACAAGAAAAAATAAAAAAATGTATGAGTAGCAAGATGAAAACAATAATTGCTTTAATGCTTTTGTGTAGCGTTGCAAACGCACAACAAAAAACGAGTTTTAAATTTGATTTTGGGAATGGCGAAGCTGCAATAGGATACATACCGGTAACTGTGCGAACGATTTATACAGATGCACTTGGGTATGGTTTTATAAATCCGGATGAAGAAGAGCTAATTGGCCGGGCCCTTAAACCCTATAAAAAAAATAAAAGTATAACAGTAGATAATATTGGCAGTAGCAAACCTTTTTTCTTTTCTGTGAAGCTACCCGAAGGTAATTATGATGTAAAAGTTACACTGGGAGGGAGCGGTACATCTGCCACCACAGTAAGAGCGGAATGCAGAAGGTTATTTTTGCAAAACATTATTACTAAAGCTGGCGAAATAAGAACCGAAACCTTCACAGTTCATGTAAAAGATAGTTTGATAAGGGATGCAAAAGGTACTATAATAGATAAAGTAAAATTAAAAGAGAGAGAAATAAATTACTTGCATTGGGATAATCAACTCACGCTTGAATTTAATGATACTGCTTCCAGAGTTTGTGCCATAGAAATTACACCCAATACAAAAGCCACTACTATATTTTTATCCGGTAATTCAACCGTGGTTGATCAGGATAGAGAACCATGGGCATCATGGGGACAAATGATTCCCTCGTTTTTTGAAGGAAAGAATATTTGCATTGCTAACTATGCAGAGAGCGGAGAAACATTAAGCTCTTTTAAAAGCGCTAAACGCTTGCAGAAATTATTAAGCCTGATGAAAGCAGGCGATTATTTGTTTATAGAATTCGGTCACAACGATATGAAACAAAAAGGGGAAGGTATTGGCCCATTCACCTCTTACAAAGCCAGTTTAAAATATTTTATCAGCGAAACAAGAAAGAAAGGCGGCATACCTGTTTTGGTAACTTCTATGAACCGCAGAACTTTTGATTCCACGGGGCATATCACCAATTCATTAGGTGATTATCCTGAAGCTGTGCGGCAAACTGCTAAAGAAGAAAATGTGGCATTGGTTGATCTGAATGCGATGAGTAAGATTATGTATGAAGCCTGGGGTCCGGAAAAATCAATCAAAGCATTTGTGCATTATCCTGCCAATACATTTCCTAACCAGGATAAAAAATTAGAAGACAATACACACTTTAATACTTATGGAGCTTATGAGATATGCCGTTGTATTGTGCAGTCGATACAGGATAATAAATTGCCCATTGCAAAATATTTAAAGAAGGGAATTACGAAATTTAATCCTGCAGAACCCGATGCTGTAGAAAAATGGTACTGGCCGCAAAGTGTTTTAATGGCAGCAGTAAAGCCTGATGGTAATTAACCAGTAATAAAAATGAAACCTTATCTTCTTATACTTGCTGTTTTTTTTATTGTTACTGCAAAGGCACAGTATAATGTATATAATGTAAAAGATTTTGGCGCTAAGGCTGATGGCATTGCTGTTGATACAAAAGCAATCAACGATGCTATTGACGCTGCTTCAAAAAACGGAGGAGGAACTGTTTTTTTTTCTGCAGGCACTTACCTGAGTTTTTCTATTCACCTGAAAAGTTTTATCACTTTGCATTTTGATAATGGAGCAGTATTGCTGGCAGCTGATTCCACTGCTGATGGGAAATATGATGCAGCAGAAAAAAATGCCGACGATAAATACCAGGACTATGGCCATAGTCACTGGCATAATAGTTTGATATGGGGTGATAGCCTGCAAAATATTGCCATCACTGGTAATGGTATTATTAACGGGAAGGGATTGAGAAGAAACGCATCTGAAAGAAGGCCATGGGGCAATAAAGCCATTGCATTAAGATTGTGCCGCAATGTTACACTTCGGGATTTTACCATTTTGAACGGCGGTCATTTTGGAATACTGGCAACAGGTGTTGATAATTGTACAGTTGATAATTTGAAGATGGACACCAACCGTGATGGCATCGATATTGATTGTTGTAATAATGTGCATGTTTCTAATTGCAGCATCAACGCACCGTGGGATGATGCTATTTGTTTAAAAAGCTCTTATGCGCTGGGTTATGCAAGGGCAACAGAAAATGTTACCATCACCAATTGTATTGTGAGTGGTTATGATGTAGGTACTTTTTACAATGGCACTTACCAACGCAATGAGTGGAAGAAAGTGCCTGATAAAATGGGGCCAACGGGAAGGATAAAATTCGGAACAGAATCAAATGGAGGATTTAAGAATATCAGCATCTCCAATTGTGTGTTTGATTATTGCAGGGGCCTGGCTTTGGAAACTGTTGATGGTGCTTTGCTGGAAGATGTAGTGATCAGCAACATCACTATGAAAGATATTGTAAATGCGCCATTATTTTTAAGATTAGGTGCAAGAATGCGTGGCCCCGAAGGTACACCGGTTGGTAAATTAAGAAGGATAATGATCAGCAATATCAATGTATATAATGCCAATTCGCATTTTGCTTCTATCATTAGCGGAGTGCCCGGCAATGCTATAGAAAGCATTCAGTTGAGCAATATCAATATCCAATACCGCCAGATGGATTCTGCAACGGCAAAAATTCCTGCTATAGTTCCTGAAAATGAAAAAGATTATCCTGAGCCAGCAAAAATGGGTATCATGCCGGTGTATGGTTTTTTTATCCGCCATGTAAATGGTATTGCACTTAATAATGTGCAGGTGAGTTATTTGGGTAATGAAACCCGTGCGGCAATAATGATGGAGGATGTAAAAAATGCAACACTCTTCAGTATAAAAACGCAGGCGGTTGCCGGTGCTGATAATATCATCCTGAAAAATATAACACAGTTCAGTATAAAAAACAGCGAAGGTTTCAAAGATAAAAAAATCAAACAATCATCAGCCACAGTACTTTAATTCAATAACATGAAAGTATATTTTGTAGTCATCAGTTTTTTATTTTCTTTTTCAATGCAGGCACAGCAGGCAACTATAAATGTTGATCTGAATAAAAAAACAGGAGATATGAAACCGGTATGGGCATGGTTTGGTTATGATGAACCCAACTATACTTATATGAAGGATGGCAAAAAACTACTGAGTGAAATTGCAGCATTAAGCAAGGTGCCTGTTTATGTAAGGGCACATAGTTTATTGGTTACAGGCGATGGAACTCCTGCATTAAAATGGGGCAGTACCAATGCTTATACCGAAGACGTGAATGGTAAGCCCATTTACAACTGGACGATCATTGATAGTATTTTTGATACCTATATTAAAAGAGGCATGAAGCCACTGGCACAAATTGGTTTTATGCCAGAAGCGTTATCTACAAATCCCTCACCATACAAACACGATTGGAAGCCCGGCGACCCTTATTCTAAAATAATGACCGGATGGGCCTATCCGCCTAAAGATTACAACAAATGGGCAGAGCTGGTTTATCAATGGGTAAAACATAGTGTTGACCGTTATGGAAAGAAGGAAGTGGATAGCTGGTACTGGGAATTATGGAATGAGCCCAACGGCTACTGGAAAGGTACACAGGCAGAGTTCTTTAAATTGTATGACTATACTACTGATGCAGTAAAGAGAGCATTGCCTACGGCAAAGATCGGGGGAATAAATATTGCAGGTACAGCAAGTGCCGGTGCACAGGATTGGTTAAAGGCATTTGTTAAACATTGTTTTGAAGATACCAATGCAGTTACTAAAAAAATAGGTGCACCAATTGATGCATTTTTATTTCATGCCAAGGGATCTCCAAAGCTTGTAGATGGACATGTGCGTATGAATATGGGAAGGCAATTACAGGACATCAACGCAGGATTTAAATTAGTGGCCTCTTATCCGCAGTTAAAGAATATTCCTGTTATCATTGGCGAATCTGATCCGGAAGGTTGTGCTGCATGTGGCATGCAAACTAATCCTGAAAATGCGTATCGCAATGGCACCATGTATTCCAGTTATACAGCTGCATCTTTCGCAAGAAAGTATTTACTGGCAGATTCTTTTAAAGTAAATTTTTTAGGCGCTGTAACCTGGGCATTTGAATTTGAGAACCAACCCTGGTTCTATGGTTTCAGAGACCTGGCTACTAACGGTGTGGATAAACCGGTATTGAATGTATTCAGGATGTTTGGTATGATGACAGGAAAACGGGTGGCAGTTGATGCAGATGAAATGTATGACCTGAAATTAATAGTAGATTCCAGTGTAAGGGGTAAAAAGAATGATATTGGTGCTTTGGCAAGCTGTGATAAAAAAACGGGCGCCATCATGATATGGAATTATCATGATGACGATGATATCACAAAAGTACCTAAACCGGTTTTAATTAATATAAAGGGTATACCTACTAATACAATGACTATGACGGAGTATCGTATTGATGATACACATAGTAATGCTTATACCGCCTGGAAAAAAATGGGGCAACCGCAAAACCCAACCATGGCCCAGGTAAAGGAATTGGAAAAAGCCGGTCAATTACAGGTGATAAGAAAAATGAAAGACTTGTGGGTAGATAATGGAATAGGAATTTTTACCCTCAGTTTGCCACCACAGGGTGTAAGTTTATTAAAACTTGAGTTCATACAATTTCATGAACCAGCTAAGTAAACATCGTATGTAATTTCGGATAGTGGCCGGTGAAGACACTGGCCACGGAATTAAAATAAAAGCATGAAACAAATTTTTATCCTAACAATATTGTGTACTTTTTTTCTTCCATCAGTTGATGCTCAGTTGCTCAATATTAAGAATGATACATTCTGGAATACAAAAGATGGAAGCCCGATAAACAGCCAGGGAGGAGGAATATTCAGGTTTGCTGATCCCGTTACAGGTGTGGAAAAATATTACTGGTATGGAGTATATTATGAAGAAGCTGATGCTTATCGCAATAACCCGGTAACCTCATATTCAAAATGTACTTTTAAATCTGTTACCTGTTATAGTTCGGTTGATTTAGTGAACTGGAAATTTGAAGCCGATGTACTAACAAAAGAAGAAGTAATAAAGCCGGGAAAAAATAGTTGGGTGGGGCGCTTAGGTGTTGCTTATTTAAAAGAGCTTAAAAAATATGCACTGTTTGTACAGCATGATAAAGAAGTGTTGGTTGCAGTTGCTGATCAGCCTGCAGGAAAATTTACCTGGCATCAGAAAATTAATATGACCAATATGATTGGTACCAGCAATACCGGCGACCAAACGGTATTTACTGATGAAGATGGCAAGTCATATCTTATTTACTCTTATGGCAGCGGCAGAAATAAAATCTATGTGTCGGAGATCGGTGTTAAAGATGGGATGGTAAATTTATTAGATTGCACAAAGGTTTTCCAGGGTGAAAGCAGGGAAGGTAATTGTATGTTCAAATACAAGGGAAGATATTATATGTGTGCATCAAATATTTATGGCTGGGATGCTTCTTTTGCTTATTACCTGGTGTCGGATAATATAAGAGGCCCATTTACACCTGCGAATGATATGCAGGTAATGAATGGTTGTGCAGATGACTATGCACATGTTACGCAAACGGGATTTTTTTGTAACATAAAAGGCAGCAAGCAAGAAACTGTAGTGTACTGCGGTGACCGCTGGGCTGATTTTGCCGGCAATGGTTTAGGGTACAATCAATGGTTCCCGCTTTCATTTAATGATACCATACCTTATTTTAATTCACTCAGCTCCTGGAACATCAATGCAAAAACGGGAGAGTGGAATATTTCCGCTGATAATAATTATGTAAAGAATGGAAGTTTTGAAGCGGATAGAAGAAAAATTCCAAGCCCGGTTAAACCCGTGCAGGAATATTTATCAGGATGGCAGACTACGGTTGTGGAAGGCAATAAAATTTCGCAGGATAGTAACAGTTCACCCATACTGAATTATTTCAATAGTGAGAGTGATCGTAAAATGGTGACTGGTGAAAAAAGTATGAACATCAGTGATAAGGTAAATTTTAAAAGAAATATATCGCAAACAATAACGTCGTCACCTTATGTAGAGTTGCAGGATGGCTATTATACCATGACTGCAAAAGTGAAGAACAGCATTGGCTTTTCTACATTGGAAATGTATGCTTCTAGTAAAAGCAAATCTTTTGTAGTTACTGTTAAAGAAGAAAACACATCATGGAAAACAATCAGTATAGACCGTATAGCTGTTAAAGGAGGAAAGGTGGAAATTGGTTTTCGTGCAGCGGGTATGGCCAATGCTTTTTGTTATGTAGATGATGTATCGCTGGTGAAAATAAAGTGATAAAAAAGCAAATAATTTTATTGTATTAGTTTAAATAAATCAGGCGGATGAAAAAAAAAGTAAAACATATTGCAGGATTGTTCCTGCTGATACTGTCAAATACTATAAGCAATGCACAGGGTAATAGCGGAATAAAAGACACTACTTTTACAGCAACCGGTAACCCGATAATCAAATATAAATTTACTGCCGATCCTGCGGCAATGGTATATAAGGATAAAGTGTATATCTACACCGGGCATGATGTGGCCCCGGAAAAACGCAATGGTTATGAAATGCACGAATGGCTTTGTTTTTCTACAAGTGATATGAAAACATTTACCGAGCACCCATCTCCATTAAATGTAAAAGCTTTTAAGTGGGCAAAAGATGATGCCTGGGCCAGCCAGGTAATAGAACGTAACGGGAAATTTTATTGGTATGTAGCCATTACCCATGATAGCACACACCGTGGTAAAGCAATCGGCGTTGCAGTAAGTGATAATCCTTTAGGCCCGTTTACAGATGCAAAAGGATCTGCAATTATTACCAATGATATGACTACAGAGACTAAGATCAGCTGGGATGATATAGACCCTACCATTTTTATTGATGATAACAAACAAGCGTATTTATTCTGGGGTAATACCACATTGCATTATGTAAAGTTGAAAGAGAATATGATTGATATGGATGGGCCGATACAAACTATATCGCTGCCACATTTTACTGAAGCGCCGTGGGTACATAAAAAAAATGGCTGGTATTACTTATCTTACGCTTACGAATTTCCTGAAAAAATTGCGTATGCGATGAGTAAAAATATAGAAGGCCCCTGGATATACAAAGGCATCATTAATGAAATTGCAGGCAACTGTAATACCAATCACCAGGCTATTATTGAATTTAAAGGCAAGGATTATTTTATTTATCATAATGGTGCATTGGTGCCTGATTACGCCAGCTTCCATCGTTCTGTTTGTATTGATTACCTGTATTATAATAAAGATGGAACTATTAAAAGAGTTATGATGACGGGGGAAGGTGTGCAGGGAGGGAAGTAGGTAAATAAAGTAAGAAGTAAATAAAGTAGGAAGTAAATAGCTAAAACGTTTTCGTAGTTAAATTAAAATATAAATCATCAACCGAACTATTTCCTTAAACATTGAATAATTTAGAATTATGAAAAAAATATTTGTATCGTTATTAACGATTGCTGCAATTGTAAATATTTCGAAGGCACAAACTACAACTGTAGTGATTGATGCTACCAATTCTTCCAACATCATCAGCCGCCATATTTACGGGCATTTTTCCGAGCATCTTGGCCGCTGCATTTACGATGGCTTTTGGGTAGGTGATTCTGTGAATGTACCTAAAAAAGACAGGATAAGATTAGATGTGGTAGAAGCATTGAAAAAAATTAAAGTGCCTAATTTAAGATGGCCGGGTGGCTGCTTTGCAGATGAATATCATTGGCGTGATGGTATTGGTCCACGAAAAGAAAGGCCGTACATGGTAAATACCAATTGGGGTGGCGTATCAGAAGATAACAGTTTTGGCACGCATGAATTTTTGGACCTCTGCTCATTGATCGGTTGTGAACCTTACATCGCAGGTAATGTGGGTAGTGGTACGGTAGAAGAAATGGCCAAGTGGGTAGAGTATTTAAACAGCGATGCTAAAAGTACCATGACCGACCTGCGTAAACAAAATGGCCGCAGCGAACCGTGGCGTGTGAAATTCTGGGGCGTAGGTAACGAAAGCTGGGGCTGTGGTGGAAATATGACTGCTGATTTTTATGCCGATCAATACAAACGTTATGCAGTATATGCAAGAGATTATGCAAAAGCACCATTGATGAAAATTGCCAGCGGTGCTAACAGCGGCGACTACAACTGGACGGAATCGTTGATGAAAAATGTTGGCCCCGGCAGAATGTGGGGCATCACTTTACATTACTACACCATTCCTTCCGGCAATTGGGGAAAGAAAGGATCGGCTACTGCATTTGATGAAAAAGAATATTTCAATACCATGAAGAATTGCCTGGTGATGGAAGACCTGGTTACAAGGCATTCTACCATCATGGATAAATATGATCCTGCAAAAAGAACAGCGTTAGTGGTGGATGAATGGGGTATATGGACAGATGTGGAACCTGGTACTAATCCCGGTTTTTTATACCAGCAAAACAGTTTACGTGATGCATTGATTGCAGGAACCACTTTAAATATCTTCAACAATCACAGCGACAGGGTGCGTATGGCAAACCTGGCGCAAACCATCAATGTATTGCAATCTATTATTCTTACCAAAGGAGATAAGATATTGCTCACACCAACCTATTATATTTTTGATATGTACAAAGTGCATATGGATGCAAAAAAACTGAACATTAATTTTAAATCACCGGATTATGTGAACGAGAACAACAAAATTCCTGCACTGAATATTTCTGCATCCCAGGACTCAACCGGTACAGTACACATTACATTGGTTAATCTTGATCCCAATAAAAAAATGAATTTACAAACGGCATTGGTTGGGCTAAACTGGAAGACAGTACAGGGACAAATTCTTACTTCTGCAAAGCTAACTGACATCAATACTTTTGAAAACCCTGATAAGGTTAAAAACGTACCTTTCAATGGAGCAAAAAAATCTGGTGACCAGTTAACGGTGGAATTGCCGGCACAAAGTATTGTAATGCTGGAATTAAAATAAAACCCTGTTTCCTAAAAATACCCCCGAAAGGGTATAGGCTGGTTACTATAGATGCTTACTTTAGCAATTCATGAAACTCTTTTTTACCAGCCTTGAGCAAAATCTGATAACTGCAGCGCCGGTTACAGTGGCGTACAGAAATCTGTATAATGCCGAAGCACAGCTTGTACAGGACATGCTACAGGAAAACCTTCAGCATGACCAGGAGTTTAAGACCAAACTATCTGGCGAAATTTTTAATTTTTTACAATTCACCGCTTCAATGTTGTGTGCCTTTCCTGTGGGCCTGTACATGCGTAAGCGCATCCGTAAAAACAAAAGGCTTAATTATATCCTGCAGTTTAAAGAATTATTACAGGTAAGAAATAATATCGAAAAAGGTTCTTTTGCTTACGACACTTTATTGTTTAAGCAATCACCGGTACAATTATTAAAAAATAAAAGTCACCTGGCCAACCTGGTTTGCCTGGCTATTCTTTTTGGTGATGAATTTATTGACGGCATTGCTGCCGAACATGGCAAAGAAAACATACAGCGCATTCTTTATAATGAAGATCTCGATTATTACCTGCGTTACAAAAAAATAAATAACCGGCATGAATTATATTATGAGTTTGACATCTGCGAAGTATTACCTGACCAGGTTTTAGAAAGTAGCAACAGCAAATACGGCATTACTTACAAAGCATTTTATAATCACCTGCAATTTTTATTGCAGGAAATGAATAGTTACCTGAATAAACTGGATGATGAAAAAGCCACAGAAGCAGCACAACTGATCTGCAAGGCCTGTAATAAATGTTTTGATACTTATAAAGCAGATATTAATGAATTTGACGGCAACTATACTTTAACCAACCTGTTGCAATACCAAAAAACAAAAGACGATGATATCATACAGGTGCTGCTTACATTAAGGGCAGTACTGTTGAACAAAAAGCAATTGCAGTATCAAAAGCAATTCAGCAGCTGGAGCAGTATGGTACGTAGTATGCAGTTGTATGATGATATGGAGGACGTAGCAGGTGATTGTGATTTTCAAATGAATGTGCTTTGCTTTTTTGCTAAAAATTATTTTACAGAAGAATGGTTGTGGCTACAGCAGCATAAAGAAAGGTTACAAAAATGTAAAGGCATAGAACTGCATAGTACTATCAGTGTGTACATGCCTGCCAGCTGCATGATGGCGATGCAATATGCCCGTAATATTGCACATACTAAATTGAGCTGGGTGCAGCGCAAAATACAAAACTACCTGTGGCGAAAAAACTGGCTGGGCTTTAATAACCCGCTGCTAAACAAAAATGGTTTTTGCCTTTCTGCAGTAATGAATAAAAAAGATAACAGCATTCCGCTAAAACTCTATTTTATTCATAAGCAGGTAATGTATGGCGGGTATACATTTATCACTGCTGATATGAAATGGGCATACATCATTGATGTGGCATTAATGGATAGTGAATTAAAAACCTTCCTGCTAAAAAAACTCTCCCGTAAAGAAAGGTATTTTTTAACCAGCTGTTACCTGGAGTTTCCCATTGCAAAAAAAGCAGCGATCGCCAAAAAAATACTTACTGGTAATAACGTAAATCCCGTTAGCTAAATGAGGTTTCTGGCTACATTTTTTTGTATGGGCTTCTTTGTAATTGCATTTGCACAGCCTAGGTACAACGCTCCATTGTTAGATACATTGCAGGAAATAGCCAACAGTAATACTCCCTCAAAATATTTTGCCCGTTTATATTACAAAGCTATAGAAACCACTAACCGCTATACCATTGCAAAACCAGATAGTGTAAAGCAATTTATATTTGGATTTGAATCTCTTTTTGCACCAACTTTTTTCAGGTCTTACCATAACTACATTACACAGCAACCCCAGGAATTCAGCTGGAAAAATTATTATGCTGATACCGGTTTAAATGAATTGCAATACCAGTTTATGGGAATGAATGCTCATATTAACGGCGACATGTGGCTGGCGCTGAAAGATAAATTTGGCTATGATACACTCAAAAAATATAAGCAGCCGCTGCTGCAATTTCAAAAAGCATTGAATAGTTTTTTTGATAGTATTTACGTTGCAACAGGAAAGTATAAAAAAGTAAAACGCCTCCATTTTTTTACATTAGGCGCCGATAAAATAATGGGAAGGCAAATGATATTTAACTGGCGGAAAAGGCAGGTGCAAATGGCTTTACTGTTTTATAGCAATCCCGGCAAATGCAAAAGAAAATTACGCCGTGTTAAAAAGAGAATGCAGCACTACGACAGGTTTGCGATGCACTGGATAAAGTAAATCTTACTAATTAGTTGGGGCGGTAAAAAAATGTTGCAGAGTTAAATTTACCAAACAGGCATTTAAGGCATATAAGATTGATATGTGTATTCTATATGCCTAAAATGTCTTAAATGCCTATATGGTGTAAAAAAATACCTTTCAATTTATAGCAAGTTTCGGGTTTTTAATTGTGCAGTCCTGCTGTACTTTTGTACTGTTATGAACGATTACGAAAGAATAGAAAAAGCCATTGTGTATTTAAAGGAAAACTTTAGAGACCAACCCGATCTGGATGTGGTGGCAAAACAGGTACACCTGAGTCCGTTTCATTTTCAACGTTTATTTAAAGAGTGGGCAGGCGTAAGTCCTAAAAAATTTCTCCAGTTCATCAGTGTAGAGTATGCAAAAAATTTATTAAAACAAAACCGCTCCTTATTTGATGTAAGTTTTGAAACCGGTTTATCAGGTACCGGAAGATTGCATGATCTGTTTATTGGTATAGAAGGAATGACGCCGGGTGAATTTAAAAACGGGGGAGAGGCTTTACTGATACAATATAGCTTTGCAGCAACTCCCTTTGGCGAAATTGTTATAGCTTCTACAGAAAAAGGCATCTGTCATATTTCATTTATTAAAAATCAAAAGGAGGGCTTAGAGAACCTCCGGTATTTTTTTCCTAATGCACAGTTGGTTAAAAAAAGGGATCATTTGCAGGAAGATGCACTGCAGTTTTTTACCGGCGACTGGAATGATCTTAAAAAAATAAAGCTGCATCTGAAAGGAACGGCCTTTCAACTAAAAGTATGGCAATCGCTGTTGCATATTCCCTTTGGCAACATGGCCACTTATGGTACTATTGCCGGCAGTATACAAAATCCAAAAGCATCAAGGGCAGTGGGTACTGCCATTGGTGATAATCCTGTTGCATTTTTAATTCCTTGCCACCGTGTAATAAAATCAACGGGTATTATTGGTGATTATCACTGGGGCAGCCACCGCAAAACTGCTATCCTTGGTTGGGAAGCTGCAAAACTCTCTCCTGAAAATTAACTCCGCAAATATCGGGTTGAGATAAAATATTTGTTGCGGCAACTTTGTATCAATAAAATTAATCAACATGAATCAGTTTAAAATTATTCCACTGAGTGAGGAATTTGCCGCAACAATTCGTTCCACCAATACCGATGCATTCGGGCATACCGTAACAGAAAAGCTGGCAACAGGTAAAGGTCCTTGCAGGGTCTCTTTAAAACCATTTGCAGTGGGGGAAGATATGCGCTTGCTCTTATCGCACAGTCCATTTGAAAAAGACAATGCATTCAACCAGCCAGGCCCGATCTTTATTCATAAAAAAGAAGTGGAGGCGTATAAAGATGTGCATCGTTTTCCACCCGAGATAAAAGCAGATAAGGAAAGTTTTCCTTTGTCATTAATAGGGTACAGTAAAAATCAGCAAATGGTTTTTGCAAAACTGGTTGGGGAAGATGATATAGATGAACTGATTGTAAAAATATTTGAAGAGCATCCTTATGTAGCCTATCTGCATGCAAGAAATGCAGAAGCCTGTTGTTTCATTTGTAAGATTGAAAGAGTGGAAGTAAAAGGATAATGCTCTTTTTTTATTTGAGTATCGCTGCAATTATCATTGCAACGAAGAACCCTGTTAGTGTATACTTCAACTTTAAAAGCGGAAAACAGGGCTTACGGTATTTTAGGTTTCTCCACACTAAAAGTAATTGTTGTGCCTTTGCCAATTTTACTTTCAACTGTTAGCAAACCATTAATTGAAGCGGCACGTTCATGCATGTTGGTAATGCCGGGTGTTTCTTTCTCTTCGTTAATATCAAACCCCTTTCCATCATCGGTAATGGTAAGTACAATCTTGCCCGACAGTTCTTCAATACGTATAATAACATTGTTTGCCTGTGCATGATAGGTAACATTGGTTAATGATTCCTGGCATATTCTAAAGAGGTCGGTCTTTAATTCCGGTGTTAATTTTTCTTCGTCATAATAATTTTCAAATTTGCAGGGAAAACCATTCAGCAATCCAAATTCGTTGCAAAGCCATTCCAGTGTAGTATTAAATCCAAGGTCATCCATCATGCCGGGACTGATGGAAAACGATATTCTCTGAATTGATTTTATCAACATCCTCGAAACAACTGAAGCATGATCGATCCTGTTTTTTAGAGGTTCAGGCAAATTGGTCATAGCATTTGCAATCCAGTCGATATCCATTTTTATAACAGATACTAATTGGGCTAACTCTTCATGCAATTCATAGGCAAAGTTTTTTTTATCTTTTTCTATGCGCTTTTTAAAATGCGTGGCTAAGCTCTTGAATTTATTATACTTTTCATCTACCTCTTTTTCTATTAATTTTCTTTCGGTAACATCTTTTGCAATCGCAAATACAAGTTCGCTATCGGCAAAATAAATAGAGGTCCATTCCAGCCAGACTACATTGCCACTCTTGGTAACATAACGATTATTGAAATTACGCAATGGTTTACCCTGCAGCATTTCCTGGCGGGTCTGGTGTGTGATTTCTTTGTCTTCAGGATGGATGAACGAAGCAATGGGAGCTGCAAATAATTCTTCTTTAGTGTACCCCAGTTTATCGATAACAGCAAGATTGATTTTTCTGAAAAAGCCATCCTTGCCGGCAAGGCAAACAAGGTCGGGTGTCATTTCAAAAAAAGCAGATAATTCTATTTCAGGTTTCAGCAGGTTTTCCATGCTCATAGGTTTTGTAAGAACGAAAAAAATACTGTATGCGTATGTAAGATACAATCTAAATGGTGGATGAAAAATTAATTGGATAAATTATGACTTCAACTGTAGAAAATTATTATAGTTGTAACATAGCAAAGAAATAATAATATTAAAAATTTACAATGCATGCTGATATAGTTAGTGCCGGTTTTTTAAGATAGCAGCAGGTATTATCACGTATTTATAGTGGTTACTATGCTTGTATTTTTTCAGGTATAAATACGACCTGGTATTTTATGTAGCAATAAGATTTACTTGCCAGGAAACACCAAATTGGTCTGCCAGCCAACCAAATTTTTTGCTGAAAGGGTAAGGCCCCAGTGGCATAAAAACAGTTCCGTGTTGTGATAGTTTTGTAAAAAGTGTATTGATCTCTTCGTCAGTTTCGCAGTTAACATAAATGGATATGGCAGGCGTAAAAGAAAAGTTATGTTTTACCGGGCTATCAATAAGCATGAATACCTGGCCGGCAAGAACAATAGTGGCTAATTGAATAGAACCTTCTGCACCACCTTCGTTTTTACCATAATGGGCAATTTGTAATATTGAGGATTCTTTAAAAACAGACAAATAAAAATTTATAGCTTTTTCAGCTTTGCCATCAAACATTAAAAAGGTTACGGGCTTTTGCATGAGTAAATATAAAATTTTTAGTTAGTTTGTAAGTTTGTTTCAAATTCATCCCGGGATGATCCGTGAAGAAATTCCATCAGCTGTTAATTGAAGTAAAACGTTACGCAAATGAAAAGCGTTTAATTAATATTTTCTGTTACGCCGATCATTACACCAAAATTTCCATCAGTCTGTATCCAGTTTTGTTCAGGTAAATAAGCACGGGATACCAACCCATCTAAATACAATGCATTTGTACAACCTAAACTTTTAAAATATTTAGCAAAGTCAAAAAAACTTACGGGCTTTTTGGATAATATAAAAACAATTTTATTATCCGGTAAGATGCCCACTCCATTCCTGGTATTAACATTTGGCGAACCTTGCTGAAAAGCAGGATGGATTTCACCGTCAATCAACAGCAGTGGCCCGGATTGGGTAGCATATTTTATTTTTTCTTTACCAATAAAATTAAGGCTGCTGCAAATACCCGCAATATTATCTGTAGTGATGTAAAAAACGCCATTGGGTTTCAGGTAAAAATTCCCATCA
Source organism: Ferruginibacter sp. SUN106 (assembly GCF_050611765.1). Classification (NCBI taxonomy): domain Bacteria; kingdom Pseudomonadati; phylum Bacteroidota; class Chitinophagia; order Chitinophagales; family Chitinophagaceae; genus Ferruginibacter; species Ferruginibacter sp. SUN106. Next base: position 1,053,596 of record NZ_JBODJC010000003.1, on the reverse strand, counting down.
CCGCTTGCAGTATCTAAAGGTGAGAGCAGTTTTTCGTTTTCAATGTACAGCCCTTGTGGAGAACCATCGGTTGTATACATACCACCGTTCATGGCGAATAAAAGCTTTTGATTGTTTTTTTCAACCCATTGGTTAAGGTTTTGTATGCTGCTGAAATTTTTATTTGCCTCGTCTTTCCAATACAATTTAATATTTTGCTTTTGTGCATCAACGATATAGGTTATAAAGTTAGCGTCGGTAATAATTTTTTTATTGGAGCAATAAAAAAGTATTGTGGCAGAAAACAGCAATATGAAAGTTAACAGGTATATTTTAGTTTTGACCATAACGGTTAAATAATCATCCGGTAAATTATCATTTTTTATTTCTTAGTAATGCTATAAGCCCTATCACCGGGCCAACAGCCAATACCAGGTATAAATATTGGGCATTAATGTTTGCAGATAATATTTTTAATAGCTGAATACTTATAATAGTTATAGAAAACCCGATACAATTTACTATTGTAAGCGAAGTACCTCTTGATTCTTCTGCTACGTTTTGTGCCACCAATGTAGAGAATAAAGGAGAATCGGCAATCACCATTAATCCCCAAAAAAATAAAAATGAAAGTAGCAGCGGGGTTGAATTACTGAGTATAAATAATGGAGATAAAAGGCAGCAGGAACAGGATAAAAACAAGGCCAGGGTGGCAATTTTTTTGGCGCCAAATTTTTGCGATAATAAACCACTTGCCACGCAGGCAACAGAACCACAGGCAATAATTAAAAAAGAAAAAAGTGGTACATTGATATCGTTATGGTAATAATTTTTATTGGTAGCTAATATCACCGGTACAAATGCCCAGAAGGTATACAACTCCCACATATGCCCGAAATAACCAACAGCAGCCGACCTGAAATTTTTATTGCTGAAACCATTTCTGAATGCTGCAAAGTTGAGTTGCTGACTTTTTTTTCTGAATGGCCCATCGGGTACTAAAAATAAAATAATACATCCGCCCATTACAGAGAGTGTGGAAATAGAATAGATCACATATTTCCAGGGTAATTGTGTGGTGATACTTTTTAATAAATGTGGAAAAGCAGTGCCTAATACTAATGCACCTACTAAAAATCCTAACGACCTGCCTAAGCCTTTTTGAAAATAATCCGAAGCGATCTTCATACCCACAGGATAAATGCCCGCAAGAAAAAAGCCGGTAAAAAAACGGAACAACAATAATGCAGAAGTAGGAATGCCATTGATAATTATGCCCAGATTAAACAATGCTGCAATTACAGAACAACTAAAGAAAACTACCGAAGGGGAAAAGCGGTCGGCAATAGTAAATAATGCAAAAATAAAGGTGCCTGTGATAAACCCAAATTGTACAGCACTGGTAAGGTTAGCTAAAAAACTTTCATCCTGTGTAAATTTTTTAATAATATCGGGCATAATGGCATTGCCGGCAAACCATAAGGAAGTGCAGGAAAATTGTGCCACTACAATGGCGGGCAGTATCCATTTTTTAACCGGCGTATCGTTCATAAAATTGGCTAAGGCTAAACGAATTTACTTAAACTGAAACATGATTATGTAGTTTTCTTGAAACATGTTTTTTTGTTTATTGCGTAGCAAAATCATACTATGCTTAAAAGAACCATTGTATACCTGCTGCTGATGCTGCCTTGTGTTACAAATGCCCAGCAATCAAAAGAAGATTTTGAGCGTGGCCTTAAGATGATGGAACAACAGGGCCAGATAAGATTAGAGGGCAGTAAGATCATCTTCCTGCATATGAACCCGGGCGACACTGCTTTTTACAGGCAGTTGTACAACAATATGCTGGCAAAGGTAGATCAATCTAAAAACCCCTACAGTATCGGGTTTGAGATTGATCCAAAATTTGTAAAGACTGTTCCGCTTAAAATTAAAACGCTGCCTAAAAAAGATACGGTTAAAACAATGGTATATGTGCCCACCCCGGTACAGGTAAATGCTAACATCCGCACATTTGATTATTTGAATAACGGCGATTTTGAATTGGGTTATTTCCGCCAGTTGCCCGGATGGAAAATTACAGGTGCTGCATTTATGCAAAAAGAAGGTGCAGATATTTATACCTGGAATGATTTTGATGTGGTTTCAAAAACTGATGTGGGAGGTGATTACTGGACGGATATTAAGTTTAACCTGGGCAATCACCGCCAGCATTGGATCAGTAGTAAAGGCGAAGGTATGTTGGGAAGCAGCACGGAAGTGGGCCGGGCAACAGGTACATTAACTTCGGAGCCATTTAAACTATATCCTGATCAGAATTTTATCAGCTTTTTAATTTCCGGTGGTAATGATGCCGCAAACTTAAAAGTAGAGTTGCTGGAATATGCAACAGGCATAAGGCTTGCAGGCTCCAATGTTGGTGGCGTATTAACCGGCCAGCAAACTTTACCTGGAGTAAGCCAGGGAAGTGTAAGAACTGTAGGAGATACTATGTACAAACCTATTGCAGGTATTACTGCAAAAACAGGCCACAACAATCATATCTTTCGCAGGGACTGGTGGGATGTACACAATCTTGATACTTCTAAATTATACGCCATCCGCATTACAGATAATTCCACCAATCTTACATGGGGTATCATTAATGTAGATGATTTTAAAATGGTAAAATTTAATCCTGCAACTAACAGGGAACCCAATGACTCGTTAAGAGTACAGCAGATCACTATAAAAGATATGGTAGCCAACAGGGACCAGCAAATTACTGCCGATGTTTATGTGCCGATATGTGGAGCCGCAGATCTGCATACGCACCTGATGAGCCATTTATCCATGGGAAAGAAATTGATTTATGGCGCACCAGACTCGGGGTCAATAGTTCCGGCGGGTACGCATGTACGTGGTTTTGATGCATTTGCTCCTGAATGTAATCCCAGCGACGAAAGAGCAAAAGGCCCTGCTGATGCATTAGGTAACTGTAATGCAGCGCATGGTGGCTGGGGTGCAGATAATGATTGCGGTAATTACATCCGTGCAGCGGTATTGAATTTTGCATTTGATGCAGAGTTTGAAAATCGTGTGCCACTGGAAAGGAACCTGCATGGTGATCATCCGCATGCAGGTTACCCGGATTTTTTATACTGGCCGCATTTTTCAAGTGCCAGCCACCAGCAGATGTGGGTAGACTGGATCAAACGGGCCTACCAGGGCGGATTGCGGGTGATGGTAACACTTACAGTAAACAGTGAATTGCTGGGTGCCGTGCTTAGCGGGGATGGACCAATGGATGATAAAGCCAGTGCGGATCTGCAACTGGATGAAATAAAATCATTCGTGGCAAGGCATAATGATTTTATGGAAGTAGCCAATGGCCCCGATGACATCAGGCGTATTGTGCGTAGTAATAAAATGGCCATTATCATAGGTATGGAAGTAGATAATATCGGTAACTTTAACTATGCTAATATAACCGTAAATGAAACCACTGCAAAGGCAGAGATCAGGCGGCTTTATGACAAAGGAGTGCGGTATATTTTCCCTGTTCATTTAGTAAATAATAAATTCGGCGGCTCTGCTATTTATAGCCTGCTGTTTAATTTCAGTAATCGTTTTACTAATAGTCAGCCCCTGCGCTTTGGCGATCCGTTGCGGCCCGGATTAATGTTTAATGTGGAGTCTGCACGTGATCCACGGATAAAATATTCTTTAAGTCTTACAGACGGGGTTGCAACCGCTGGTTCTATGAATGCAGCTATTGGTGGTATCAATGGATTATTTGATGGCATTTCGCAAATACCTTTTCCGCCGGCATTAAATCTTGATTTTACAAGTGGTGATTTTTGTCCTGATCCAAAATTGGGTTGCATTAGTCAATTTAAAATTATTAAAAGTTTACTTACACCCGATCCTGCATGGGATATCTACAATAGTATTCCGGGCGGACAACAAAATCAGTTAGGACTTACTGACCTGGGAAAAGTGGCGATAAAAGAGATGATGCGTTTAGGAATGATCATTGATGTGGATCACATGAGCGACCATTCTGTTTCGGATATGCTGATGATGGCAAACGAATTTGATTATCCTGTGGTATCGGGGCACAATGGTGTGCGTGACGGTTTTTTTGAAGACAAAGATCATAAGGTGAGTGAGAACCAAAGAACAGATGAACAATTACAAAACATAAAAAGCCTCGGTGGAGTGTTTGGTATTGGTATCGGCGAATCAACAGCGGCGCAATACCTCACCAATTTTCGCATTGCTATGAGAGCCAATAAAATGAATGGTGGCGCAATTATGATGGGCTCTGATGTGAATGGTGCAGTTACCTTGCCTAAACCAAGAATTGGCCCGGGCAGGGATGGGGCAAGAAGCAAGTATGCAGGAAATATTTACAACTACTGGAATAAACAGGTAAGCTATGCTGCAGAAGGAATGCCTTTGCAATCTTCACCGGGCTCTCCTTTAAAAATGCGTAAATATAAATTTGGTAATAAAAGCTGGGATTATAATACAGAGGGCATGGCGCATATTGGATTGTACCCCGATTATTTCCAGGACCTTAAAAACCTGGGAATGGAGAGGAGTGAACGGCAGGTATTTTTTAATGCCGCAGATTATTTTGTAAGCATGTGGGATAAGTGCGTGAAGAGTAGCCGCAGGGTGAGGTAGTATTTACTTTTCAAAGAAATAAGAAATCTTATTTTTCTTGTCGTCATAAGTAACCACGGTCTTATCCTTATGAAAATCAAAAAAACTCAACAGGGTAAAATCTCCGGAGCAGCATGCCGTATGAGTAAATAATATTCCGATGATTGTATAATTCCAGGAGGGGGCGGCGAAAAATAATAGTACTATCAAAACGGAAGAAATACATACAAATGGAGCCAATGCCACAATTTGAAATTCCTTTCTGTTCGCAACAAATTGATCGGCAATAGCCATAAAATAGAATTTTTTAATGTTGCTGTCATAGGATGTCTGTTTTGCGCCCTGCGATTTATAGGCCAGTACATGAATATACTCATGCAAGGGTACTAATGCGATGGCGATGGCAAGTCCATAACAAAAATGATTGATGCAATTGATAATTGTAAACCCCGGAGTATTATAATACTTGTAAGAAAAGAAAAACAGTAACAATAAGGGAATGATATTGCTGATATAATAAATGGTAGCAAAACGGGTCTTCTTTTTTATGTAGGTTCTTACAAAAGGGATAATGTTATGATGCTCCAGGCTGGCGAGGAGGGTGTAATTATTTGCAACTAATTCTTCAGGTTTGATTTCCATATTTTTAATTTACTATGCAACAATGAAATTCAAATGATGTATTTGAAAAACAGTACTCACTTTATCCATTCGTCCCAGGGTATAAAAAAAGGTAAAGCCATTACCCACACTAAAAAGAATAAAGCCATAGCTGCAGGGTAGGGTTGTTTATTTTTAAAGGCCGGTAATGCAACAAATAGTAGCCAGGCAGATTTGTATATTAGTTGTACCAGCAGTATGGGTGCAAATATGAGCGGTTGCCAAAGCCCCAAAAAAGAAATGATAGCAATGGAAAGCCAAAGGCAACCTGTTAGCCTGGTGATTTCTGTATCGGGGTAGGCATTTTGAAATATAGTTGCTGCAGCAAGTTTAGGATTAAATATTGATGTGATACTTATCCATCCTGCAACGATGATATTAGCGATATAAATGATTTCCATATTCTACCTGCCATTATTAAGCATGATAATAAATGGAAATCAACAACCGGAAATTGAAAAAGTTTAATGAAAATTACCCGGATGTTACAGGCGGAGTTTTTTAGTTTTAAATGGTTACGCTGTTTTTGAAAGCTTTTGAAGTGCCACTATTGCCCTTTGTGCATCTTTTTTATCAACAAAAATATGATCGTGATAAAATGCCGCCACCACGTTGCAGCTGATTCCTTCAGCAGCAAGTGCATTGGAGAATGCAGCAGTTAATCCAACGGCTTCTAATGAAGAATGCACCGTTAATGTGATCCAGGAAGCAATAAAAGAGTAGGGTAATGGCAACTGGTCGGCTGTTGCTTTCGTAAGCAGGAGAGTGTATCCTTCCTGTTCTTTAAATAGCATCACCACGTCAGCCATATTGATATTTGTAAGATCGGGAGTGGTACAAAAAACAAATTCACCGTCATTCAATTGCGGTTGCATGGTTTTTAAAAGCCGGGATAGATCATTTTCTCCTGTCATTGTACAGCGTATATCAGTAGTATAATAAAAATACGAATAGATTACGCTATCCATATTTTTATTTCTAAACATTAAACTGCCGCAAATGATGATCGGCATGCTTGTAGGCAAAATAACCGATCTGTTCAGTTGTCATCTTTCCAAAAAAAGTATGTACAAAACCGGGATTAGAAAAATGTGCATAGGATGCAATAAGTGTTATCCATTTCTTTTTTTCAGTATCAATATCTCCATTTGTTTCTTTTATTATAAATGCAGCAAGTGAAACGGCATTGCGTTGTATAGGTGTTTCATCTTTTGTAATGCTTTTCAACGCCATTCTGCCAACAATGCGGCCAAGGAATGCTCTCGGATATTTTTTGGTATCCGTGCCGGTTACCCATTCGTCCCACATGGTACAATGTTTCAGCATTTGATAAACATTCATCTTACCCCATTGAGCACTGCTGTTTTCAGTAAGTAAATTTATCCTGCCGGTCAATTCAGTCCTGGTACTTTCGTCAAATACTGATTTCATATTATTCATAATTTTTTATGATCACATTGAAAAGTAAATGCTGCCATTAATTCTGCTTTACTCCAACTGTGCTAAAGAAAACCAGTTACCTGAATCGTCTTTAAAAAGCGCTTCTGTACCATAAAATTCTTTTGTTGGCGCTTTGGTAAATTCTACTCCTTTTGCTTTCAGTTCTTCATAAGTGGCGAAAATATCTTTGCAGGTAAATACGCCACAACCAAAAGTTCCTTTTTGTACCAGTTCTTTCATAGTTTCTGCCGTTGCTTTGCTAAACGGGCCTCCTTCGGCAATCAAAAATAAAGTGATCTCCAGCCCCGGATCATCGGGTGTGCAAACGGTAAGCCACCGGGCGTCCTTACCCATCGGCGCATCTGTATGTACTTTGAACCCGAGTTTGTTGACATAGAAATCGTAAGCGCTATCCTGGTTAAGTACATAAACGCATACATGTGTAAGTTTTGATATCATGATGATAATAATTATTGATGAGCAACAAAGATGAGCAATACATTATAATGCCGCTTCTTCAAAATTGCTATTTTTTGTCCAGCCATGCCGGGAAGCAAAACAGCCCGGAACAAATTTCAATGGTGTTTGCTGCAATTCTTTTTTGATGATTTGTTGCTGCAGTAAGTAATCAGAGGGGGAGATACCAACAGTACGTTTAAAAAGTCCGCTGAAAGAAGAGAGGCTTTCAAATCCTACAGCATAACAAGCTGCTGTAACAGGAGTGCCGGCTTTTAATAAGTGCATTGCTTTGTCTATTCTTACTACGGTTAAATACTGGTGCGGTGTTTTATCATATATTTTTTTAAACAACCGGATAAAATGAAATTTGGAAAAATAAGCTTCATCTGAAATGTTATCAAGGTCAATATGCTCTGTATAATGATCGTCAATAAAAAGTTTGGCCTGCACAATACGCCGGTATAAATATACTTTTGGGTATGGTGCTGTTGTCATGTTGTTATTAATTTAAAATACAGTTTGTAACGATTGCTAAAATACTTTAGTTTTTGTATATCACAATTGTGTGCGCTTTTTTTTTGCAGAGAGCCGATAGTGAAGATATAACAATTGAAAGCAATACACTGTCATTGAAACGGGTAGTACTAGTTCGAAATTGCTGTAGTAGATGTCTTTTTAACAACTAATGAGTAATTAATGTAAGTAATAACTGCACCTTTGTAGTTGATTATCTTTATTGATAATCCGGCAGTAAAATTCAATATTATGATCATTGCAGAATTACCTCCAGATGAAGAACTACGCCTTATTGACCTGGCTTCTTATGAAATAACAGATAGCCCTGAAGAAAATGATTTTAATGAGCTGGTAGAGCTGGCGGCGCAGATCTGTAATTGCCCCATATCTTTAATTACATTATTGGATAAAAACCAGCAATGGTTTAAAGCCAAAAAAGGGATTGCTGAAAATAATACAGCAAGAGACGTTGCTTTCTGTACCCATGCCATATTGCAGGACGAGGTAATGGAGGTGGAAGATGCCACAAAAGATGAACGCTTTTTTGATAACCCTTTTGTAACAGGTGAGCACCAGGTTCGTTTTTATGCAGGGGCACCAATTGTATCAACAGCAGGTTATAAACTGGGGACTATCTGTATCATCGATAATCAACCCCGTAAATTATTACCGGAGCAGGAAAGAGCATTAAAAATTTTATCTAACCAGGTGACCAAATTGCTGGAGTTGCGTAAGAAAAATCTGTTGATCCGCAAACGGGCCGCAGAAATGATCGCTTTAAAAACTAAGACCATCAGCAGGGTGATACTGGCGCAGGAAATTAATAAAAAGGAGATAGCATATAACCTGCACGAAGAGTTGGCGCAATCACTGGCATCTGCTATGATGTTCCTGAAAATGGCGGCTAATGGAAACATGGAAGAATCGCAGCATTGGAAAACTGCACAGGAGCAATTGCGTAAAGTGCTAACCGGCATACGGGAATTATCTTATGCTATTACGCCACCTGTGATGAATTTTATACCGGCAGAAGAACTGGTGAAAGAATTTGTAGAAAGAGTGGCGGCTACATTTTCATTTACCATACGTACTGTAATTACAGGTAAAAAAACTTCTTATACAGGCGATAAAGCCATTGCCGCTATCCGCATTATTGAACAATGGTTAAAAGTACTTGCTGATAACAAAAATATTTCAATAGTTACCATTACTATACAAACGGGAATGCCTTTTGAAATTTTAATTGAAGATGATGGCCCGGTACTTAGTTTTAATGAAGTGAGTAAAGAAGTATTTAATAGTTTGTTATTTGAGGTGGCACAATCTTACAACGGTACGGTAGAGCATACTGTTTCAGCAGCTTCTGCCAATGCTATAAAAATATCTTTTTCGGAACTGGCATTGGCGGTGGCATAAATGTAAACCTCAGTTTTGCAATTAGTGCTCCGGGTGAATTACATTACTCCATACCACATGTTTCATAGCGGATAAAGCATGCTCAATACTGTCAACATCATTTACCACATCAGTGACCATATTAAAACCGATCCGGAATTTTTTTTTCGGAAGATTGTTTTTTGTAATGGCAGTTAAAAAATAATTGTGGCTTTGTGCCGGAGCAATATTTTCTTTTATCCACCAGTTTGAAAAACAAATGTTTGGGTTTGGGGTAATGTCTTTATTGTCGCAGGTAATGCCTGTAGTCCACGAACAAGTCATCGAATAATAGCTAAGGGGAACAACCGTTTTATTCACCAGGCTCAGTTTAATAAATAAAACTGATTGCGAATCTTTTTGCTGAATACTATCCAGTTGTGCAGTAAGTTCAACCGGGGCCGGGTGTACATATAAAGATGAAGTTTTTTCTTTTGCTGTATCTGTACAGGAATGGAATACAACAATTGTCGTAATTAGTATTACAGTCAAAATTATTTTACAGTTCAATCAGTACGTTTTGTGTACTAAAGATAATGCATTTCATTATGGGTACTGTTTCCCTGGCTATAGATTTATTTACGCACCTTTATTTCCGGGATCGTATATTTTGCTACCTGGTTTACCAATTGCGACTTGTTTGTTTTTAATGCAGCATAAAAGTTGCTGATGTCTTTACCATAAGCCCTTGTGCTGACGCCGAATAAAAGCACACCTCTTTTACCTCCTTTATCAACAAAGGTTTTATAGCGGTACACATTTCTTTCTGCAATGCTCAGTTGTTTGCCATCAGGTGTGCCGGCAGTTAAAACAAAATCAAGCATGTATTCTCCTGCTGCGGCATTGCCAAAACTTTCGTAACTGATCAAAGGGTTGGTGGCCTTTAAATTTTTGAGTTCCTTTATTTTTTCTGCAACTATATCTTTAAGGTTTTTATCTCCTGTAATCACATCCATCATCAGCATGGTTTTGTATTTACCTGCGCTATCGTTTTTTGTAAGGTATTCCTGTTTATAAAAATTAACAGCAGGGTGGGAGCTCCAGTCGAGATGGAACGATTGGCTATCAAAAACAACCGGACCAGGTATGTTCAGGTAATCTCTAGTATTGTTTTGAGCGTAAGCAATAACTGAAAATATCGATAGTAACACAGCAAGTATTGTTCTCTTTGTCATTATAATTTTTTTGCAAAGAAAACAACCGTGATTTGTTATAAAGGAAAACGGTTATTAAACGGCAGGTACTATTTTGTAAACGGAAATGAATCATTTCATTAGTGTCTCAATTCTTAATCCACGCTAACAATTACTATAATTCACACTCATTTTTTTATAGCGCCTGTTTTCCCCCATTTCGATTTCACATAGTCGTAAGCCTTTTTTTCTTCTGCATCTTTTGGATCAGCCTTTGCCAGGTATTCTGTATAATATTTCCGGGCCAGCAAACTATTTTTTAAACTGAGCTCATAAATACGGCCGCAGTTATATTTCATTACCGGGTTCTTAAAGATATAATAGGCAGTATCATAATTAGAAATGGCAACCTTATATTGTTTAAGTGATTCATGATTTTGTGCCAGGTTATAATAATAGGTTTCTGCATCTTTTGAAATGGCCATATTAATGCAGGTTTTCAGCAATGCATTACTTTTATTAAATTCTTTTAACTGGCTCCATGCTTTTGCTTCGTAGTATAAAATTCTTTCGTTTGCAATTCCCTGCTGATCCATGTAATCACAAATCCTGATACAATCACTATATAACTTTAAAGAATAGTAGGATAATGCTACTTGCGTTAATGCGGTTAGTGCAGGATCATTAAGCCTCACCAGTCTTTCTCCGGGAACAATTACATTTTGATAGTTACCGGAATTATAACCAGAACGTATTGCTGATTTTAGAAAAGAAATATTTACAGAATCTTTTTTTAAGGCAACTTCTATTATACTATCTGCCCTTATAAATATTTTATTATCAATTAGTGCATCTGCCAGGCCCAGGCTGTTTTTTTGATCCCCGGGCAATAATTGATACGCTTTATTATAAAAGAAAAGTGAAGAATCAGGTTGTTTCCTTTTTAAAAGTTCGGCCATGTTTCTGTAATGGCTTGCTTTTGCCGGCTGCAGGTTAACCAGGCGCCGGTAAAAGGACAAGGATTCTCCCGGGCTTTCAATTTTGGTTAAAATTGCCAGGTAACTGAGAGCCGCAATATTAGCAGAATCGATATCGAAAATTTGCCTGTAAAATATTTCTGCAGCATTTTCATTGTCGTTCATATAATTTGCATAACCAATATAGCCGAGTAATGAAATGTTTTTTGGGTCAGCATCCAGTAGTGGCGTTAAGTAGTTTATAGCCTCTTCATACTGCTGGTTTTGAAAAAAATCTGAAATTTTATTCTTATCAAAATTAGCTTGTGCGCCGGCACCGCACACAAAAAGAATTGTTGCGAAACAAAGCATTAAAAATTTCTTCATCAGCTATTGATTGAGGGGTTATAAAAATATTCCGGTAACAGACAGTAGAAAACTAATAATTCTCATACCGTATAGTTCTTCAGTAGCATCATGTAGATGAGCAGATGCAGTATTGATTTTATTCCATAAAAAAAGAATTTGAACCAGGATAAATGCAGGTACGATGCTTTTAATTATTGTACAAAATGCCAGCATACACCCGCCATATCAATAATGTTTACTTCTTTACCATAAGGCTGTTGAGTAATGGCACCTAGCTTAATACCAAATTTTTCAGGTAATTGTTTTTCTATTACCGAGTTTCTGAATGCAGCTACATCGTCAACCTTTACCGTCAGCATAAGGTTTTCTGCAAATGTTTTATCATTGTACTCCTGCAAAATGAATTTGCATTCGCCACTTTCAAAACCGGCATAACCTCCACCATCCCAGGTGATATTAAAACCCAGTGCTGCAAAAAATTGTTTGGCACTTTCAAAATTACTGCCTGAAGGAATAAAAGGAGCAAGGGATAAAAATTGCATACCGCTGGTTTTAAATGAATGATTATGTTAGAGAATTACAAACTTACTATTTTACTTTTATCCGCCATGGTTCGTGTCTCACGGACCATCCGCAATAAGGTTCAGTCGTGGCCCGTGAGACACGAACCACGGTGAAGGGTATAATATTTTACTTAATACTCCTCATCACAACCAATCGGAGAACCAGGAGGCACTGCTTCATGTAATGTGGGTTTTGCTTTTTCAGGCGCTTTTATTCTTTCCAATGTCAACAGCAAATAACCTTTGTAATTATTATCTGTTGTGGTTTTTAATTGTGCCGTGGCGTATTTTTTTATATCGTCAATAGCGCTCAGCATTTGCGATTTAGTGGCAAAGGAGGCATCGTCATTTACCGATACAGCAAGCAGATAAGTCAATAATAATTGTTCATTCTGTTTTTGTATTAATCCTTCCAAACCTTTTACTCTTGCAGCTTTCCATGTTTTCGCCATTAATTCTGTGATCATTTCATCAATACCCAATCCATTATTTTCAACCTGGAATTGTGCCATCCTGTTTAAACGGCTGGTGTTGAATAAAAATGATAAGGGCATATCTGCCGCTGCTTCTGCTGCAGCCAAAGGATCGAAAGCCAGTCCTGTTCTCCGGTTAAACAATTCCCTGGTATAACCATAACCTGCAGGGCGTGGCGGAATTAATTTGATGATACTTTCAGGCAGGGCCAATATTTTAGGATCCATGCAATCGATAACGGCATGCAATGCATTTAACTGATCGTTTTTTGTAAGCGATTCTGTGATCACCTGTCCATCACCACGAATAGCGTATGAGTAATACATGCCACCCACTTCTTTGGTAACTGCTTCTACCTGGTAACGGTGAAAAAGATAAATGGGTACCAGCACATCTTCCAGCATGGCCATTGGCGTTCCTTTGCGGATATTATTTTCGCCAAATTGCGACAAGGCCTTAGCTCTTACTTTCAAAACATTTTTCAATTCAGTAACCGGGTCTTTACCGTTATCCCAAAGATGTGCATTGGGGTGTAAGCCGCCCGGGTCACGGGCATCACGGTCAGAAATAAACGTAAGGCCTTTTTTTGCAGCATCAGATAAAATTTTATTGAGCTCATTTGCTTCATTGTTGCCTTTAGCAAAATCCTGGTAGCCAAAAGCAATGCTCACTTTATCCCAATCGCCAATCTGGTTGGTGTAGGCGTTGCTCAGATCAATATCACCGCTATTGTTTAATGTTACTAACGGTGGCGGATAATCCATAACACTGGCCCTGTTTTGTGCGCTGGAAATATAATTGTGCATCAGGCCGAGTGTATGGCCTACTTCATGTGCGGCCAATTGCTTTAAACGTTGCAATGCCATCTGCAGCATTTTATTGTCTGCCGGCAATTCGCCATTTTCAAATGGCGCCAGTAAACCTTGTGCGATCATATAATCCTGGCGCACCCTTAAAGAACCTAATGTTACGTTGCCTTTTATAATCTCTCCTGTTCGTGGATCCACCACCGCATTGCCAAAACTCCATCCCCTGGTAGAACGGTGCACCCAGTTGATCATGTTATAACGAAGGTCCATCGGGTCTGCGGTATCAGGTAAAATCTTTACCTGGAAGGCGTTGATATAACCGGCGGCTTCAAAAGCCTGGTTCCACCATTGAGCACCTTCCAGTAAAGCACTGCGTATAGGTTCGGGAGTACCATTATCTAAATAATACACAATAGGATTTACGGCTTCACTTTTTGCTGCTGCAGGATCTTTCTTTTGCAAACGATGCCTGATGATATAGTTTTTCTGGATGGGTTCAGTAACCGGTGTGCTGTAATCAAAATAGGATGTGGGTATAAACGGTGAACGGGCATCGTATAACCTGCGCTGGTAGTTGCTATCGGGTAATTGCACAAAAGAGTGATGCATACGCAATGTAATGGCCTCCGGTGCAGGTGTAACAGAAGCCACATAGTTACCTGGCCTGCCATCTTTATTTACAAAAGTAACTGTAGTTTCGAATTCAGTATTTAAAGGGAAGTTTTTTGTACGTGCTAGATACATGGCGCTACGGGTAGCATCAATAGCATAAGCCCCTTGTTTACTGTTCTGTAAAACATTGCTCACCTGCAAGGCATCACGTAATAAAAAATCGGTGGCATCTACCAATACGGTGTCGCCTTTTTCTGCTGCTACAGTAAAGCCCCAGATAGTAGATTGTGCAAATGATTGTGCCACGGCTCTTTTTTCAGCCGCATCGCCACTAACAGCACGATAGGCATAATTGGGTTCTGTCAGTAAAATTTTATTGCCCACACGGTTGAACTTTACAATGTAGGTGTTGCCCATTATTCCTCTGTCCAGCCCAACATCATTGGAGCCCAAACCAGCAGGCAGAGCTGTTTGGTATAAAATCTCAGTGTCAAATTTATTTAGTTGCAGCCACACTTTACCGGTGCTGTCATCCCAGTAAAAATCAACAAAACCCTTGTAGAGTTTCATGCGTTTTGTTTTTTCTGCAATGGGGTTGGCTGTTTGCGCAAATGAAGCCACAACTGTTGCAGTAAGAAAAGCAATTACCAAAAACATCTTTTTTTTCATCGCAATTAATTTTGACCTATTTAATAAATTACTGGAACGATATTGCCGATTCTATCCATGGGGTGGGGTTTCTTGCAGTTGTAAAAATTTACCAGCACCAAAACTAGTGTAGTAAATAAGAGCCAGGCCACTAAGTGGATTGTTTTTGGCAAAACTGGTCATGCTGAAAGCCTTTGTGGCATTGGCTAAAATGGAGAAACTTATTTTTGGACTTGAACACCAATCTATTTTTGCCTGTAACAAATGTTCCCCGGCTGTTATCTCAAAATCTTTTGTTTCTGCATTTTTAATAGTGCCGAGTAAAGTGCCATCTAAAAATATTTTAATGTTACGCATGCGGTTAGTGGATTCGTCGCTCCTGGTAATTTTTAAGACAGGCATAGTGTGTCGGTTAGTTGTTTTACAAACTTACTATTTTACTTTTGTTTTAATAGCAGCCAAAATTCTGCAATACAGCTATGCTAACTATAGTGCAGCGCAGAAGAGTATCAATCCACTTTTACTAATATCCTTTTACCAATCTCAAAGGTTGGATCACCGATAATCAAAGTGTCGCCTTTTATTTTAAACTGGCGTTTCTGGCAGGTATTAATATACCAGGGAATATTGCCGCCTACAGGGTAATGCGTTACGGTAGAATTTTTATAATCTATTGTATACGTACCAAAATAGTTTGCGCCATTAGTGAACAATAGTTCATAGATGGTAAAGCATCTTTTTTTTGCTGAATCAGCACTGAAATGTAATGGCTTTTGGGAGGAAACATTTAAATTAACAATACCGCTTTTTGTATAGGTAAAATACCCGAGCGGATGTTCGCCATAAGGTTGTACCCATGTATTGGTGGCCGGGTCAAAATCAGAAAAACTGATCAGCTGCCAGGTACCTGCTAACTTATTTTTTTGTGCGTAAGAATGTTGAAAAAAGGAACAGGTGCAAATTAATAGTAGCGCCAGTTGAATGTCAATCCTGGAAATCTGCGTTTTATGTACTTCACATCCGGGTTGCTGTTTGTTTTGTAACGAGGCTTTAAATAGGCCCATTTTTTTGAATAAAGTTCAAATGACTGAGCAATATTTAAAACCCGTTTCTTGCGGATCTGGAAAAAGACGGGTATTATTTTAAAGATACCAGGTATTTTTCCAGCAGTTCTTTTTCTTTAAGTACAGCTTGTTTATCGGCCTGGTTTAAATATTGTAATTTATCAGGAAAATTAAAATATACCCAGTTATAAAATTTACGGAACCTTTCATCAAATGTGGCTCTCAGCTTTGCTGTGCCGGGTAAAGTATCAATGGTAATGCTTTTTAGTTTGGTTTTATCAAAGGAATATGTGTATTTAAATTTCATTTTATCTCCGTAAAAATAATCATTGAAAATGTCGGAATCATATTCTATACTTTTTATCTGTTGCCCGGCTTCTTCTACCGAAACTACATTCCATTTAGTATTAAATGCCTTATTCCAGTTCATCATATATTTCAGGTACTCTATTTTATTACTGCTCACCTTGCCATCCTGTACCAGGCTGAAATCTTCTGTTAACAGTAGATCCATTTTTTCAAAATCCGATTGTTCAAATACACGATGGAAGTCATCGAAAATTTGCCTGTTGGTTTGAAAGGAGGGTAGTGAAAAGGAAAGGAGTAAAAATGTAATCAGGTATTTCATGTATCAAAAATAAGTGGTTGATAATTTTAAGGCTACAGGTTGTTTTTTATTTCGTCAATACTTTTGCCAAACATTTTTATTACCCAGTCAGCAATGTCAGCCTGTGATTTTATGGGCATTCCTTTCCATATACCCTTAGGGTACTCATTCGTGTGTTCAAAGTATTGTAACCACAGGTTTTCTTTTTCAAAATTTTTACCTTTAATGGCATCAAGTCTTTCAATAAACCAGTTTCGGCTGGATTTTTCATTACTTGTACTGGCTGTTTTTAAAAGTTCAAGCACATTTGTTTCAATTCTTCCCGGCGAACTTAAATACTTATCCAGTTGAAGGTTATAATTTTTAGTGGAAGTAGTATTGTCTATCAGCAATTTCGGAATATGACTGATGATATGTTGCTTACAATGATCTGTCAGAAAATATTCGTATTCAAAAAACAGTTCTTCTTTATATTTTGCAAATTCAGCTTTAGCCATTCGCTCTTTGGTAATAATCACCAATTCAGGATCTATATTAAGGTTTTGGTAGGCTAATAATTTATGGTGGCCATCTAAAATAAACATAGGGCTGTCAACAGTATTCATCCAGGTAGAGCCATCGGCATACGTACCACGCTCATTAAAATAAGCCTGAAATACAACAGCTTTTGGCCTTCCTCCATAAAAGATACTCTCTTCATATTCTTTTACTCTCTTTTTATTGATAGCAGAATGCAATTGTGTAAACATTAAATTTTCTCCACCGGGATTGTAATAGCCGTAGGTAAATTGTTTTGAATTGCCTGCCGTGCCATATTCGTAATGCAATTCATAGTCTGTTCTTTTATCCCTGCTTATCACAATAGTATATTCACCTGAATTGAATAATTTTAAAAATTCAGCCATTGTATCAAGTATTGCAGTGTCATCGCCTTTTATCAAAACCTCGTTAAATTTTTTGGTGACTGGTTCAAAATCGGTGGTAAGTGAATAGTATTTACCTGCCGAGCCTGCGCAATCGTACCAATCGGCAGCAACAGGCTTTTGTATTTTTAAACAGGTAACAAATCCATCGCTAAGTATGTCAATAATGTCTTGCCCGTTTTCAATATTCACTGTCATTGTATAATTCTACTTTCGTTAATTGCCCTTATATTAATTGGAGCATAAAATCTTTTGTCACCTTGCGCCTGTGTTAACATACGAAAAAGTAAAAGGTACTTTTACAGTTTTACCAAATGAGTTCAGTAAAACAAGCGCTCCTTTTTTTATTACTGTTCCTTTTTTCTTGTCATTGCACATAATTAATATACTGCCATCAGGCGCAGGTATAAATATTTCTTTCCCAAAATCGTTTATCAATTGACATTCTTTAATAGTGTGCTCCATTTTCCCTTTGATCTTAACCATACCCACGAATGTCTTTTTACGATATTGGAAATCTTCAATAACTGTTTTAACAGGCGATACAGTAACAGTGTATTTGCTTGTTATCAGTTTTTCTTCCTTTGCAATAGCTGCTTTGGAATAAGCTTTAAAACTGTTGAGAAAACCTTGCAACAGTTCATAATCTGCACTCAGGTTGTTTTTATTGGTGGATAAGAGTTTTATTTCTGTATAATCATCGGCCGAAAAATGATAACAACTGATAACTGTTGCATACTGTTTATTTATTTTGTCGTAACCAACAAAGCCAATACAGGAAAATCCATTGATATTTTTTACCTGCTTGTCATAGCTGACAATAGCAAAGGAATCATTTTCTGTGGCCTTTATTTCTTCAAGGCCAAGAAGCATAATACTATCCTGTGTTTTCTTAGGTGGAAATGGAATCGGGTGGTTGGCGTTGATACTTATCCTTACCCTGTTAATGGTGTCAACCTTATATTCAAAGTCATATGACTCTGTTTCGTAAGTAGCGTTTGAATAACGATTGGTGATTTGGAAATTATTACTGTCGTAAGAAACGGAGATATTCGGTTCTATAAATTTATATAAAGCAGGTTGCTGTGCAAAAAGATTTGCTGATAACAAAATGAGTGTTATTGAAAGCAATACTGCAGGAACGGAATGAATATTTTTTGTCATTTTGTAGTTTTCACTTTTAGTGTTAGCTATTTTTATTCCGGTCGGGATAGTGGGTTGAAATTTTAGCAAAGTTAATGAGCGTTGGCGTAATAATAACCTCTTCAACTAAGACCAGCAATAAAAATAAAACCGCCTTCAGAACATAGCTGCAATGGGCTTCGGGCATCTGTTGGCAGGCATGCACAGGCAGGTGGCTTATCAACAGATGCCCGAAGCCTCACTTATTCCTGTCTTTACTTTTCCAGCTCGCTTGTAAATGCCAATGTTAACTCCGGTTGATGTAACACTGCTCTCTGTTAATGTAAATGCTGCTTTATTGTAAGGTATTGTTTGGGTCAAATTCCACAATCCATTCAATACCGTATTTATCTCTGAAACAACCAAAATAGGAACCCCATGGACTATCCCCAATTGGCCCTTCTATTTGTCCTCCCACCGAAAGCCCATTAAATAGTTTGTCCGCTTCTTCTTTACTTTCTGTACTAATTACAATTTTACTTCTGTTCTCATTTTCGTTCGTTTTTCCCATAATTTCCGGAACATCATTTGCCATCAACATATTACTTTTACCGATAGGTAAAGCAATATGCATAATTTTATTTTCTTCTTTTTCTGCAACCGGGAATTCAGCGCTTGCAATATCTTTGAAACGAATGATCTTTGCAAACTCTCCGCCAAATACGGATTTGTAAAAGGTAAATGCTTCTTCGGCATTTCCGTTAAAGTTGATGTGTGGATTGATAAGTGCCATAGTTTTATTTTTTAGATGATTAAAATTTTTATTTTTTATTCTAATTCTTCGCAATGGTAGTTGTGCTGCGTTAATAAACTGGTTATTTTTAAAACGATATTTTCTTCGCTGTCAATACGCAAAATTTTATCAATGTCTTCCAGGTCAAAATTCCATTTTGCGTTTGGAAGCATGTTGTCAATATGTAGCCTGAGCTGCTGCATTTGCATTTTAGTTTTAACAGATGTTTTGAAAACGAAGATCATTTTTTCGATAAAGTTGCCAATAGATTTTCCAGGTTGCTCAACGACATTTTCATTCCTTGTGTAAAGCCATCCAGTATCCTTTCTAATCTTTCAAGAGATTCATTATAAATAGAAATGTTCACTTTGGTAGTCCCGTTTTGTTCGCTGAAAGTATGATCCCATTCAGAACCATGCAATTCAGGGTTTTCGTCCTTGTCTGCAAAGGCATTTTTCATTTTAAAATTCGTCTTCGGGGTAATGGAAGTATATTCTTGTAATGCCCAGCGCTCATTACCATCGGGACTTATCATGGCATAAAACCTTTTACCACCCACTTTAAAATCCTGGTATTTTGTTTTGGCGATCATGGGCTTTGGCGCAATCCATTGGTCTA
This sequence comes from Ferruginibacter sp. SUN106, assembly GCF_050611765.1. NCBI lineage: Bacteria > Pseudomonadati > Bacteroidota > Chitinophagia > Chitinophagales > Chitinophagaceae > Ferruginibacter > Ferruginibacter sp. SUN106. Next base: position 1,033,764 of record NZ_JBODJC010000003.1, on the reverse strand, counting down.
TCAATTCTGCCTTGGTAAAAGCATCCCATACCAATGAAAGTTCAGCATCAAATTCCCTGGTTATAAACACTGTTTTTGTTGATTTGTCAACAGTAAAATCAAATAGCAAATTGTTTGTCATTTTTTTTGTTTTTTTAGTGTTGCTAATACATGGTCAAGTTGATTGAACCTTGTTTCCCAGATTTTTCTGAATTGGTCAATCCATTTATCGATCTCTTTCATTTTCTCAATTTCAAGTGAATAATAAATTTCCCTGCCTTGTTGCTCCTGTTTCACCAACCTGCATTCTGTTAATATCCTAAGGTGTTTAGAAACAGATTGACGGGTAGTGTTGAAGTTGTCGGCAATGGCGTTCGGTGTCATTGCCTGTAATGCAATTAAGGTAATTATTGCCCGCCTTGTGGGGTCTGCTATTGCCTGGAAAATGTCTCGTCTCATGTTGTTTTAATTTTTACTTGCGCAGCTAATCGGTTGCAAATATATGCGCAACTATTCGGTTTCGCAAATTTTTTCAGAAAATATTTTGCCAACGGTTATTTTGTACTGCAAAAAAATATGGGCATAAGGGGAGTACATAAAAACAGCGGTGAGTGGGCGGTCGTCTTTAAAAGAAAATTATATTTTTATTGTATACTGTTGAAGCAATTGTTACTACGACGCCTCAAACCCATACCGGATGGCCGCTTCAAGTATATCAATGTTTATATCTTTCAGCGTTTTAAACTTAATGCAATACCCGGTCACACTCGCCTTGCCGATTTTTTTTCCATATGCCTGGGCTAAGTATTTTTTATCTTCAATACCAAGGATATATACCGAGATGCCGGTTGTATTTGCACTGATACCAATCTGATAAAACTCCCTGTTTTTTCCATCTGCATATTCAATGGTGTGAGAGCCATATCCTATATTAGGATTAGTTACAGTTTTATTTTCACTGTTTTTGCCATCCAGGAACCATAATTTACACGCAGGCTTTATTTTCGTTATTATATGGTGCAACGCCTGCATGTCGATACGTTTTTGCTCAGGCTGGCTGGCAATATACTTTTTGATTTGTTCTTGTATATTCATATAAAATTTATTTGTACTTGCATGATCGGTTTTCAGCAACCTCTTTAATTTACTTCGTTAGCTTCTTGCATTAATTAAAAGTCTGCACCCTTCCTAAAGTCATTCCACAACGTACAGGTATGTGGCTATCACTCCATTTTAATAATTACGGTTTTAGGTTTTAACTGCTTCACTTTGTTGTTAGGATAAAGCACAAAAATATTACTCATTATAATTTTGTCGCCTGTTTTAAGTTTTTGCAATCTGTCCTGGAATTCTTTTGTTCCGTATGCTGATTTTATGCTGAATTTTTCTTTGCTTTTTCCTGAGATTATTTGGTAGTCATAGCTTAACAATTCATAGCTCAGGTTTTCGTCCTTGTGCAGTTCGTCTAAATAATAACCCACAGTTGGTATTGCATCATCGTAATATGAGTAGAATATGGTGTCTTTAATTGAACTTCCGAAATATATACTTGGTTCAGGCAATTCAATTACTTCAAAAAGCTGATTGAGTAAAACATCTTGCTCGTCCCTGGCATTAATAGCATAAACATTTAACCATCTGCTTGTCCAGCCACTTTTGGGCTTAACAATAAAGTAATTGTCTTGTTTCCAGACATCTGCGTCTTCAACTGACAAATAAACACTGTCTTTATTTTGCGTACTAATTAATATTTTATTTTCGTAATCCTCATAAATATAGTTACGTTCTAAATTAACCAACATACCACTGCCAGGAATTTCAAAATCTTTTTGCTTACTGTATGTTTTCCATTCAATAAGGAGTTTATGTAAAGCCGACTTTTTAGCAAATTCAATTTGTTCAGATTTATTTAATGGCTTGGAAGTGCCTTTAACACCTGCGGCTAATGTTGCATAATCTTTAATGGCTATTAAAAATTCGCTAAGCCTGTAGCTTTCAAGTTTGCCGTAATTACTTTGGTATTTTATGGTGTCTCTAAAAATAGGAAGTTCAAATTCGTCACCACCGCCATAGCCCAAAAGTTCATAATCGTCGATCACATAATTACTTTTTCTGAAAAAGACCATTTCCTTTTGACCAACTTTGTATTTGTCAAATCTTTTGCCACAAGGCCAGTCTTCAAATTTTGAAATAGGTAAAGTGTCAGAATCAAGACGGTTCAAAACGTACTCGTCAACTTTTAAATAAAAATAGTTTTTGTCAATTTTTACAATTGTTCCAACTGCACCATAATCGGCATTACAAACTAACTCAGGTAACTTCATGTAGCCATAGTCTGCCCTGGCAGAGCTAAAGATAATGGTTGCTAATAAAGTGAAAAAGGTTTTCATTGATTGAGTGTCGTTTGCTGTGATACTTTACATCCGGGCTTTCTGCTGCGCCGATATGCTGTATTCCATCACTGGTAACAAAAGCCTGATAAAATTACTGCTGTTGAAGTTATATTCTTTTGCTGAGATTTATTCATTCAACCCGGGCCGAAACTGGTACTGGTTATGTGTACTATGTTATCGCATTTTTATCAACAGCCAAATGTCCTGCTGCGGAAAATATACCATAACGCCATCCTCAAAAAAATCCGTCGGTGCAAAACATCATTTTATCCTCAGGATGCAACAGGATGCAACCGGTGTTATATAAGCTAAATTGTGGGTGCAAAACGATTGTCCTGCATGAACTTATCTATTCTTACAAAATTTTTTGTTGCTGCTGTATTGTGTGTGAATAGCGGCATTGATGTGCTGGCGAAGCCGCCTCATTTACCGGTTTTGGAGCAGGGTGGAAGTACTTCTTTTGCAAAACTTCAGGATACATTAAAAATTGCCGAAGCATTTTCTGATAATATGGTGTTGCAAAGGGAAAAACCGGTAACCATCTGGGGCAGGGCAGCAGCAGGGCAAACTATAATGGTTCAGTTTGCAGGTCAGCAAAAAACAACGGTGGCAGATGTTGCCGGTAAATGGGAGGTGGTATTAGCGCCCTTGCAGGCTTCTTCAACACCACAAAATTTAACAGTACAAAGTACCAGCACGCTTACACTCAAAAATATTTTAGTTGGCGATGTGTGGCTCTGCAGCGGGCAAAGCAATATGGAATATCCCCTCGACAGGAAATTAAAAAAATATACCGCTCCTAAAAAAGGTATTGACGAAGCCGAACAGGAATTGACAACACCAAAGCCCGATGGGATAAGGTATTTGTATGTGGAGAAGAACCTGAATAAAATTCCGGTGTTACCTACCAAAGGCTGGACGGATGGCAATGATACCCTGGTAAGATATATTTCTGCTATCGGCTACTTTTTTGCCAAAGACATTTACGAAAAAACAAAAGTACCCATTGGCATCATCTCTTCCAGTTGGGGTGGTACAAGAATAGAACAATGGCAACCCGACTGGAGTTATGCCCAATCAGAAATATTTAAAGATTCAGCCATCACACCCAATTTTAAAATTGATGGTATGCACCCCGGACAAATGTACAGGGGATTGATAGAGCCCTTGATTCCGTTTACTATTAAAGGTGTATTGTGGTACCAGGGCGAAAGCAATGCGATGGTGGAAGACCAGAAAACTTATCCTGCAAAATTTGAATTGTTTGTAAATACCTGGCGCAAATTATTTAAAGATAACGACCTGCCTTTTTATTATGTACAGGTTGCGCCGCATTTATACACATCAAGAAAAGATGCTAAAAAACACAGTGCAACATTATTGCCTGAGTTTTGGGAAGCACAAACAAAATGTTTAAGCATAAAGAATACCGGTATGGTGGTTACCACAGACCTGGTAGACGAGTTAAGCAATATCCATCCATCTTACAAATGGACGGTTGGCAGAAGGTTGGCCTTATGGGCTTTGGAAAAAGATTATCATATTGAACAGAAAGAAATTTCGGGGCCTGTGTATGCCGGTATGAGAAAAAACAGGGAAAGCATTTTTATCAGCTTCAGTCATCATGGAACAAAACTGATGAGCAATAATGGCAGCGATACATTAAGCTGTTTTGAAATTGCGGGCAGGGATGGGAAGTTTGTTCCTGCAAAAGCCACTACAGATGGTGATATTGTAATTGTGTATGCAGATGGATTGAAGAAACCAAAGTACGTTCGCTTTGCATGGAACGAAACGGCGCAGCCGAATTTAGTGAACAGCGAAGGATTACCGGCTGTGCCATTTAGAACGGATCGGTTTGACGAAGAATATTTTCTTAGTAAATGATAACGATAAAACAGGAAGTTGGTAATAGAGGATTTGCTGCTACGCAGTAAATGGTTTAGCCACAGATTGCCCGGATTACACAAATTAAATGCATTCTTATCTGTGAAATTTGTGCAATCTGTGGCAACAAAAAACTACGCAGTAGTTTCAAAAAAAATGTATGAAAAGAAAATCACTTGTAGTAATCATTGCAGTTTTTTGTTGCCTTTCTGCTGTTGCACAAAGGCAAATGGAATATTTAAACCGTGGTGTGGTGGCAGTGCCCGATGGCAAGGGCAATATTTTTATCAGCTGGAGATTACTGGTAACCGATGACGACAATGTTGGATTTAATGTGTACCGCACTGCAACTAATGAGAAACTTACCCGGCTGAATAAAAAACCAGTTGATGCATTTACGCATTATACGGATGAAAAAACGGACAGCACTAAATCTTACACTTATTTTGTAACACCGGTGGTGAAAGGAAAAGAATTGGTGGCTTCAGAAAAATTTACGGTACCTGCATTGGCAAAACCCTATTTATCTATTCCCTTGCGTACACCAGAGGGCTATTCAGCCAACGACGCTTCAGTGGGAGACCTTGACGGTGATGGTGAATATGAAATTATCATTCACTTAACAGGACGGGCACACGATAATTCACAGGCCGGGCCAACTGATCCGCCAATATTCCAGGCGTATAAATTGAATGGTACTTTTTTATGGCAGATTAATTTAGGAAAAAATATCAGGGAAGGTGCTCACTACACACAATTTATGGTGTACGATTTAGATGGTGATGGCAAAGCAGAGATTGCGATGAAGACAGCTGATGGCAGTATCGATGGCAAAGGCAATGTAATTGGTGATTCTACCAAAGACTGGCGCAACGACAGAGGCTATATTTTATCCGGCCCTGAATATTTAACGGTATTCAACGGATTAACAGGTGAGATCATTAACACAACTGATTATACACCACCACGTCATGCAAAATTAAATCCTACCACTGATGAGTTGAAAGCAGTATGGGGCGACGGCTATGGTAATCGTATGGATCGCTTTTTAGCCTGCGTGGCATATTTAGATGGCGTGCACCCGAGTTTGGTAATGTGTCGAGGGTATTATACCCGTACCATTTTAGCTGCATGGGATCTTGCAGATGGTAAATTAAAAAAGCGTTGGGTGTTTGACAGCAATGATGAAGGCAATAAAAAATTTGCAGGGCAGGGCAATCACAACTTAACTGTTGCTGATGTAGATGGTGACGGCAAAGACGAAATTGTATACGGCCAAATGACAATTGATGACAATGGTAAAGGGCTATACAGTACTGGTATCGGGCATGCGGATGCGTTACATGTGAGTGATCTCGATCCTTCACGCCCGGGCCTGGAAGTATTTAGTATACAGGAACGTTTTGATGATGCCGGCGCCAACTTTCGTGATGCCAGAACCGGCGAAGTGATCTGGAAAAAAGCTTCGGTAAAAGCTGGTGGTGATGGAGAAGGTCCGGGCAGGGCATTGGCATTGGATGTAGACCCACGTTATCCCGGTTTTGAATGTTGGGTGGCGGGTGCCGGTATCACTGGTATGTTTGATAACAAGGGTAATACCATTTCAGAAAAAACACCAGCTTGCAATATGGGTATTTTCTGGGATGGGGATGCGCTGAGCGAAGTATTGAATGGCGTGAACATCAGCAAGTGGATCTACGACAGCAGCAAAACACAAACTTTATTTGATGGTAGAAATTTTGATTGTGTAAGTAATAACGGCACCAAATCAAATCCATGTTTATCAGCAGATTTGTTTGGTGACTGGAGAGAGGAATTGATCTGCAGAACAAGAGACAGTAAAGAGTTACGCATTTTTACAACCACAATTCCTACGGAGAAAAAATTTTATACACTGATGCAGGATCCTCAATACCGGTTGAGTATTGTGTGGCAGAACGTGGCGTATAACCAACCGCCGCATACCAGTTTCTTTATGGGACAGGATATGCCGCAACCACCAAAGCCGAACATTGTAATTATAAAAAAGAAATGAATTCAATAAAAAAATCTAAATGTTCTATATGCCTTAAATGCCTGAATGGGAAGTTATTAAACCATAGAGGCGTAGAGGGCATTTAAGAAATACAAATACAATTAAGAAAATGATACAAAGTAGAAAAAATATTCATCGGATTTGTTTGGCTATTGCAAGTTGTTTTTTATTGCTGGTAGCTAATGCCCAGCCATCAAGAAAAATAATTTCTTTTGATAGCGACTGGAAATTTATTCGTGAAGATGTAAAAGGCGCAGAGCAAACTGATTTTAATGATGCCGCATGGCGTTCATTAAATGTGCCGCACGACTGGAGTATTGAAGGCCCTTACGACAGGAACAATCCTACAGGAAGAGGCGGAGGTTATTTGCCGGGTGGTATAGGCTGGTACCGCAAAACATTTATGGTAAATGAAACTGATGCCAAACAATTGGCTTTTATAGAGTTTGATGGTGTGATGGCCAACAGTGATGTATGGATCAATGGATTTCATTTAGGTAAACGTCCCAATGGTTATGCAAGTTTTGAATATGAACTAACAGGTCATTTGAATTTCGATGGAAAGAAAAATGTAATTGCAGTAAGAGCCGATAATACTATTCAGCCGGCATCACGCTATTATACCGGCGCAGGTATTTACAGGCATGTGCGTATGAGTGTAACCAATCCTGTACATGTAATGCACTGGGAAAATTTTGCTACTGCAGATAATATAAGTGTTGCAAAAGCAATTATAGCTGTGCAGACAAAAATTATTAATCAGACTGCCGCAAAACAAAATATACTGGTGCAAATAAATATTGTAGCACCAGATGGAAAAGTTGTTGGCAAAGCAGAAACAAAACTGGGGCTTGAGCGTAATGCAATCCCGGTATTGACGCAGCATATTACTGTAGACAAACCTGCATTATGGGATGTGGAGCACCCGCAGTTATATACTGCTGTTACCAAAATTATCATTGATAAAAAAGTAGTGGACGAAGTCACTACGTCATTCGGCATACGGGATATAAAATTTGATGCCAGTACCGGTTTTTTGCTCAATGGGAAACAAGTAAAAATAAAAGGTGTTTGCCTTCATCATGATGCAGGTGCATTGGGAGCAGCTGTTCCATTACAAGCCTGGGTAAGGCGTTTACAGGCTTTAAAAGACCTTGGAGTAAACGGTATCCGTACAAGTCATAATGCAGTGGCACCAGAGTTTTTAGACCTTTGTGATAAAATGGGCTTTTTAGTAATGGATGAAACCTTTGATACCTGGAACGCAGCGAAGAGCCATGCAGAAAAAGGTTATAATTTATATTTTACTGATTGGTGGGAAGCAGATACAAGAGATATTGTACTGCGTGACCGCAATCATCCTGCTGTTGTTATTTACAGTGTTGGCAATGAAGTGCACGATAATTTAAATGACTCTGCAGGATTCAGGAAATATAAAATGCAACAGGACCTCGTACACTCATTAGATCCTACAAGGCCGGTTACGATGGCATTATTTCGTCCGGCTTTATCCAAAGTATATGAAAATGGTTTTGCAAAAACAATGGATATAGTGGGACAGAATTACAGGGAGAATGAGTTGGTAGCAGCACATGATAAAAACCCGGATTGGAAAGTGATTGGTACAGAGAACAGGCTTGAGCAAGCAGCGTGGATTCCGTTAAGAGATAAGAATTATATGTCTGGACAGTTTTTATGGACAGGCATAGATTATTTAGGCGAATCCGATTGGCCTGAAGTAGCACATGGTTCAGGCCTGCTGGACAAAACCGGTGGTGCAAGAGATTTGGCTTATCAAAGAAAAAGCTGGTGGAGCAATGATCCGGTGTTGTATGTAATGCGCAAGGAAGCTAACGCAGGTGCAGGTGCCTGGGTAAGCGATTGGAGCCCTACCGATATTGATACTTACGATGAAGCAAAAATACAGGTGTTCAGCAATTGCGATGAAGTGGAATTGTTTTTAAACGGCACATCTGTTGGCGTACAACCGAGGCCGTCAGATAATGCATCGCCAAGAAACTGGTCGATCACTTTTCATAAAGGCACATTAAAAGCGGTAGCAAAAAATGGGGGCAAAGTAGTGGCAGAACAGGAACTCACCACCACAGGTAATCCAGCAAAAATTGTATTGACTACAGAAAGAAATACTATTGCTGATAATTGGGATGATGTTGTGTATGTTACCGCAACAGTAACAGATGAAAATGGATTACCTTGTATTAACGCCATCAATAAAATAAAATTCACCGCTGCAGGCGCCGGCGTAATTGCGGCGGTAGATAATGCAGACCTTGCCAGTTCAGAAAATTATCTCAGCAAGGAAAGATGGGCATTTAAAGGGAAATGTATTGCCATCATTAAAGCCAATGCTGATTTGGGAGTGATAAAAATAACGGCAACTTCAGAAGAATTAAAGAGTGCTGAAGTAACCATCAATGTTAAAAATTAAGTAATGAAGTTTTTAGATAAAATAAGTATAGCTGTTTTTTTATTGTTTGCTTTTGGGAGTTGTATGGCACAAAGGCAAATGGAATATTTAAGCCGTGGTGTGCATGTACAAAGAATAGATAGCGGAAAAGTATTTGTAAGCTGGCGCTTGTTAGCAGATGATCCGGCAGATATTGGTTTTAATGTATACCTGATCAATGCTGATTTAAGCAAGGGGGAAGATATTTTGAAATCAATAAAACTAAATGAAACTCCAATAACTAAATCCACCAACATAATTGCTATTAATAGTTATTACCCCGGAGAAACAAATTCTTACGCAGTGTTTCCGGTAATCAAAGGAAAGGAGCAAAAAACATTTTCTTCTGCTGTACTTAGGTCTGACGCAAATCCATATTTATCAATTCCCTTAAAAACTCCTCCTGGCTATACGCCCAATGATGTAAGTGTTGGTGACGTAGATGGCGATGGTGAGTATGAAATTATTGTGCATCAAACCGGGAGAGGGAGAGATAATTCGCAAGGCGGCATTACTGATCCTCCCATCTTTCAATGTTATAAAATGGACGGCAGTTTTTTATGGGAAATTAATTTAGGAAAAAATATAAGGGAAGGAGCACACTACACACAGTTTATGGTGTACGATTTAGATGGTGATGGTAAAGCGGAGATAGCTATGAAAACTGCTGATGGCACTATTGATGGCAAAGGCAAAGTGATTGGAGATAGTACAAAAGATTACCGTTACAATAAAGGGGATAAACAAATGGATGGCCGCATACTGGATGGCCCTGAATACTTTACCATTTTTGACGGATTGACCGGTGCAGCTTTAGCAACAACAGATTATTTGGTGGCAAGAGGTGATATTGGTGCATGGGGTGGAAGAGGTGGTAATGGTGGCAATGATAAATATGGTAACCGTGTTGATCGTTTTCTTGCCTGCGTTGCATACCTCGATGGTGTGCATCCAAGCGTAGTAATGTGCCGTGGATATTATGGCAGAACAGTTTTGGCAGCATGGGACTGGCGTAATAAAAAATTAAGTTCACGCTGGGTATTTGATTCTAAAGATGCTGCCAATCCTTATTCAGGAATGGGTAACCATAATTTATTTGTAGCAGATGTGGATGGTGATGGTAAAGATGAAATTGTGTATGGTAGTATGTGTGTGGATGATAATGGCAAAGGCTTATACACAACAGGCTTGCGCCACGGCGATGCGGTGCATGTAACAGATATGGATCCATCACGCCCGGGCATGGAGGTTTTTGGCATTCATGAAATAGAAGATGGTACTAAAGGCCCCGGCACAGTAATGTATGATGCGGCTACCGGAAAAATTTTATGGAGCGGCGACCAGGATAAAGATGTAGGTCGTGGCATGAGTGCGGATATTGATCCACGTTACCCGGGCTATGAGTGCTGGGGTGGAAGCGAAGGATTAAAATCTGCCAAAGGCGAAAGCATTGGTGTTAGTCCACGTAGTGTAAATTTCAGGATATGGTGGGATGGCGATCTGCTAAGTGAATTATTAGATGGTACACATATTGATAAATGGGATTATCAGAATGGTAAGCTGGATAATTTATTTGATGCAAAGAATTTTAATTGTTTATCCAACAATGGTAGTAAGGCCACACCGGCATTAAGCGCCGACCTGTTTGGCGACTGGCGTGAAGAAGTAATTTTTAGAACAGCAGACAGTAAAGAGTTGCGTATCTTCTCCACAACAATTCCTACAGATCATCGCTTGTACACGTTGATGCAAAATCCGCAATACAGGTTGAGCATTGCATGGCAGAATGTTGGATACAACCAGCCACCGTATGTAGATTATTTTTTAGGAGATGGTATGCAACCACCGCCAAAACAAAATATTGTCATTATTAAAAAGTGACTATAACGCCGTAAGCGGTTAGATAAATTGCAACTAATTTATAAGGTATAAAAGTAAAGTATGATAAAATCATTTTTTAAAACAAGAACAATATTGCTGTTAACTGCCCTTGCTGTATTAAGCTCCTTTCTTTTACTGCAAAAAGAAAAACCAACCTTGTACATCATTGGTGATTCCACAGTAAGAAACACCAATCGTCCGCAATGTGGCTGGGGCGAAAAGATCGCTGACTTTTTTGATACCACACAGCTCAGCATTTCTAACCAGGCAATGGCAGGAAGAAGTACAAGAACATTTATCAAAGAAAAACGCTGGGATAAAGTGATGAGCACTATAAAAAAAGGCGATTACCTTATTATGCAATTCGGACATAACGAAGGTAGTAAACCTGATACCGGCAGGGCAGGTTACCGCGGCGTATTAAAAGGAACAGGTGAAGAAACCGTTGAATTGATATGGCCTGACAGTACCAAAGAAATAGTGCATACTTATGGCTGGTACATCCGTAAATTTATTACTGATGCAAAATCAAAAGGAGCTATTCCGGCAGTAGCATCAATGATCCCGAGAAATGATTGGAAAGACGGAAAAGTAAAGCGTGCCGATAATGATTATGGCAAATGGGCCAGGGAAGTAGCGGCAAGTGAAGGGGTAGCTTTTATTGACCTGAATGCGATCACTGCAGATAAATATGATGCTATGGGGCCAGACAAGGTAAAAGAACTTTTTCCCGGCGACCATACACATACCAACGAAGCCGGGGCTACTATCAATGCCGCATCTGTTACTGAAGGTATTCGTTTATTAAAATCACTTGAGCTAAATAATTATTTACTGCAAAAAAATTAAACTCATGTTCACCAATAAAAAAATTAATTTCCTTTTAGTAATTGTAATTATTTTATTGTCTTCTTTTATTGTTTTAAAAAGGGCAGATAAAAAACCAACTTTATTTTTTGTTGGCGATAGTACTGTTAAAAATGGCAAAGGCGATGGCAGCGGCAATATGTGGGGCTGGGGCGATTTGATGGCACCTTTGTTTGATACTACAAAAATAAAATTAGAGAACGATGCATTAGGTGGCACCAGCAGCCGTACTTTTTTTACCAAAGGGTTATGGGATAAAGTAGTGGCAAAAATTCAGAAAGGCGATTATGTAATTATGCAGTTCGGTCATAATGATAGCAGTCCGCTGGATGATACTGCAAGGGCAAGAGGCACAATAAAAGGAGTAGGAGATTCTGCAAGGGAAATTTATAACCCCATTACCAAACAGCAGGAAGTAGTGCATACCTACGGTTGGTACCTGGCAAAATTTGTGACTGATGCCAAAGCAAAGGGAGCTATTGTTTTTATTTGTTCGCCTATTCCCCGCAATGATTGGAAAGACGGTAAGGTGGTTCGGTATAACGGTACTGGTTATGGTTTATGGGCAAAGCAAACCGCAGCATCAACAGGTGCTTTTTTTATTGACCTGAATTCGATCACTGCAGATACTTACGATGCGATGGGTGAGGAAGCTGTGAAGCCATTATTCCCTAATGAACATACGCATACTTCAAGAGAAGGTGCTGCCATTAATGCAGCCTCAATTGTAAAAGGGATTAAGGAATTACCGAAATGTGAGTTGGTGAAGTATTTAAAGTAAATAAGGTTTATAAAGTATATAAAGTAAGAAGGGTACGAAAAATTATTTTGATGGAAAGAAGAAAGGTGAAAAATATTTTTATGAAAATGACCATTGCTATTGCAGTGGTCTTTCAGATTTATAATGCCAATGCACAAACGATTTCGCTTGCAGGCCAGTGGCGTTTTAAGATTGATAGTAATGATGTAGGTATTAAAGAACAATGGTTCAATCAAAAATTTAGTGAAACGGTTTTATTGCCTGGGTCTATGTTAAGCAATAACAAAGGCAATGATCTTACTATCGATACTAAATTTACAGGTAGTATTTATGATAGCAGCTGGTATTTTATGCCACGGCTTGCCAAATATCGTGAGCCCGGCAATTTACATTTTCCATTTTGGTTAACTCCTAATAAATATTATATTGGCCCCGCCTGGTACAGTAAAGAATTTGTTTTTCCCACAAACTGGGATAAACAAAATGTGCATTTATTTTTAGAAAGGGTGCACACCATTTCAACCGTATGGATTGATGGAAAAGAAATTGGCACACAAAATAGTTTGGCCACAGCACATGAATACGATTGTACTGCATTTATAACACCCGGTAAACACACCATCACTATAAGACTGGATAACCGTATTAAGGACATGAATGTGGGCCCCGATTCACACAGTGTGACCGATCATACACAAGGTAACTGGAATGGTATCATTGGTAAAATGGAATTAAGGGTGGAGCGGAAAGTGTATATTAAAAATGTGCAGGTATATCCTGATGTAAAAAATAAAACAGCAAAAGTATTACTTGCAATAGCCAACACAACAAATGATAACGCACCTGTTGATATTGCACTTATAGCAAATTCATTTAACACCAAAGCAAAGCACAATGTAGTGCTTACAAAAACTGTTACTATTGCAAAAGGGGATACCATACTGGAGTTACTTTTACCAATGACCAATAAAATGTTATTGTGGAGTGAGTTTGATCCGGCGTTGTATAATCTTATGGCTACGGTTTTTTCTTCAACAAATGGCATAAGCAAAACCTATACAGAATTTGGTATGCGATCTTTTGGTATTGAAGGCACACAGTTTACCATCAACGGGCAAAAAACTTTTTTACGCGGCACTGTAAATAATTGTGAATTCCCCTTAACGGGTTTTCCACCAACAGATGTTGCAGCATGGCAAAGATTATTTGCCATTGCAAAAGCACATGGGTTGAACCATATGCGCTTTCATTCGTGGTGCCCACCCGAAGCCGCTTTTGATGCAGCAGACAGGGAAGGCTTTTACCTGCAACCTGAAGTGGATTCATGGCCCAATCATGGGACATCATTGGGCGATGGCAGATTTATCGACAAATACATTTATGAAGAAGCTGAAAAAATGCTGCAGCGTTATGGCAATCATCCGTCATTTGCCATGCTTGCCGCCGGCAATGAACCTGCAGGAAGAAACCAGGCTAAATATTTAAAAGAATTTATTCTGCATTTTAAAAGTATTGATAACCGACATTTATACACTGGCGCATCTGTGGCCATGAGCTGGCCGCTGGTGCCCGAAAATGAATACATGATAAAATCAGGAGCAAGGGGACTGGACTGGAATAACCGTATGCCTGAAAACGATTCGGATTATCATCGTTTTATTACACCATTCGCCATGCCTTATGTAACACACGAGCAGGGGCAGTGGTGTGTATTCCCCGATTTTAAAGAGATCAAACAATACACCGGTAATTACCGTGCCAAGAATTTTGAAATGTTTCAACAAGACCTTGCAGAAAATGGCATGGGCGACCTTGCAGAAAAATTTTTGATGGCTTCAGGCAAATTGCAATCATTATGTTACAAATTTGAAACAGAGAAATCATTGCGTACTCCCGGCCTTGGAGGTTTTCAGCTGTTGGGCCTGCAGGATTTTCCCGGCCAGGGTTCGGCTATTGTAGGTACACTAAATGCTTTTTGGAAGGAGAAAGGTTATACCACACCACAGCAGTTTAAACAATTCTGCAATGTCACGGTACCGTTGATACGCACTTCAAAATTTGTGTATACTAATGACGAAACATTGCAGGCTGCAGTAGAAATTTATCATTACGGAAAAGCAGATATTAATAATGCGGTAGTAAACTGGAAATTGGTAAACACTAACGGCGCAGTGTTTGCAAAGGGAAAATTTGCAGCGCAAAATATTCCAACTGGAAAAAATACAACTATCAACACCATCACAATTCCATTGGCGAAAATTATAAATGCACAACAATTGTCATTGCAAGTAACCATTGAGAATACAAATATTGAGAACAACTGGAATTTTTGGGTGTATCCAAAAACATTGCCGGCATTGGATAACGCTTCCATTTATTATACCGATACATTAGATGCAAAAGCAGTTGCTGTATTAGATAAAGGCGGCAAAGTATTTTTAAATCTTGCTGGCAAAATTGTAAAAGGAAAAGAAGTGGTGCAATATTTTACACCGGTGTTCTGGAATACTTCCTGGTTTAAAATGAGGCCACCGCATACATTAGGCATTTTGGTGGATGAAAAAAGTCCTGCATTTGCATCATTCCCCACCAGCTATTACAGCAACCTGCAATGGTGGGAAATAGTGAACAGGGCACAGGTAATGCATTTAGAAAATTTCCCAAAAACATTTCAGCCATTGATTCGCAGCATTGATACCTGGTTTATGAACCGCAGGCTGGCCATGCTGTTTGAAGCCAGGTGCGGCAACGGAAAGATCATTGTAAGCAGTGCAAATTTATCACCATCAATGCCAGGCAAGCCGGCAGCCACACAATTATTTTATAGCTTACAAAGCTATATGCTCAGTAATGCATTTGCACCAACTCAGTCAATTGATATAAATTTGATAAGAGAATTAACTTCCATGCCATCAAAACTGGTGTGGGACGCATTTACCAAAGCTGCACCTGATGAATTAAAACCAAAAACGATTGCACAGTAGTATGAAGAAAAATAGTCTTATAGACCGGGCAGTTGGAATGCTACCAGGCTTCAGTGGCGTCGCACTCTTGTACAGGAGTAATTCTATTGAGCTTTTATCTAAGCGTAGATCATGCTACATCAATAAGTGTGTTTTCATTTTTTTACTTTTCATTAGTTGTAAAACTTCTGCACAAAACAATACTGAACTATGGCACGGTATAGAACGAACCATGCATTATCAACCACAAGGCAATGATTTTGTTTTGTACAAAGGCACGAGAAAATTCAACAGGGCATTGTATGGCACTAACACTGCTTTCAGGGTAGAGGCAGGTGATCTCCCTGAATTTGCATTATACATGCCGGGCATGGGAGGCAATTGCAAGATCGGAATTGCCGTAAATGGAAAAAGTAAATGGATTACTGCAGCCAATAATATAAAAACAATTTATCGTGCCGGCTCCATGTTATATGAAATAAAAGATAGTATACTTGGCAGGGGCATGCTGAAAATTGCGGTGCTGGCATTGGCAGATGAAGAAGGCATGATCATTAAAATTGAAAATGAAAATACACCCGCCAATACTTCACTAACAATTGTATATGGCGGCGCAACAGGAAAAAAATTCAGCCGTGATGGCGATATCGGTGCCGATCCTGAATCCTCTTTTTATTTGCAACCTGCATATTGTAAAGACAACCGGTATACTATTTTTAAAAATACTTTTCAACTCTCTTATGGTTTATCAAAACCATTAAGCGAAGAAGAACGTTACGAAATTCAATACAATAATAAAGCAGCAGATACAACAGCAAAAGAAAAACCAAAACAATTAATTGGTATTTTTCCGGATAGTGCAACTATACAAATTGCAGATGCAGAAAAACAAAATACCCCGGCTGAACTACTGGCATCACCGGCTAATTTAAAATTACCCGTGATTACAGCAGAGGTAATGCTGAATAAAAAAGGGGTCAATTATTTTATAATACAAAAAGCACCAGCATCATTTGCTAACAGTGAAGCCGCAACTATATTTTCAAAAGCTGAGACGGCAAGAAAAAAAATAGCTGATCGTGTAGTGTTGCAAACGCCTGATGCATATATCAATCCTTTGGGCAATGCATTAGCAATTGCTGCAGATGCTATTTGGGAAGAGCCCTCATATATGCACGGCGCTGTTGCATGGCGCATGCGTTTGCCGGCATGGCGTGGGCCTTATGTGGCCGATCCTTTAGGCTGGCACGACAGGGCACGAACACACTTCAGCAGTTATGCTTTATCACAGGTAACAAAAATTCCTGCAGGGCCTGTAGTGTTTGATACTGTTTTACACATAGCAAGGCAACAGGAAAAAATGGGTACTGCAATGTTTAGCAATGGTTATATCAGCCGCAATCCCGGTGGCGATATTCGTCCACACCATTACGATATGAACCTGGTGTATATAGATGAATTGCTCAATCATTTTAATTATACCGGCGATATTGAGTATGTAAAAAAAATGTGGCCCACCATTAAATTACATTTAGAATGGGAGAAAAGAAATTTTGATGCAGATGGCGATGGTTTGTACGATGCCTATGCTGCAATATGGGCCAGTGATGCCTTGCAATACAGCGGCGGAGGGGTTACCCATTCTTCTGCTTATAATTACCATGCCAATAAAACTGCCGCCATGCTGGCTAAATTGATTGGTGAAGATGGCAGTGTATATGAAGCAGAAGCCAAAAAGATTTTCGCAGCCATGAATAAAGATTTATGGTTACCAGGTAAAGGCTGGTTTGCAGAAAATAAGGACCTGATGGGATTGCAACTGGTGCATCCTTCAGCTGCGCTCTGGACAGTATACCATGCTATTGATGAAAATGTGGCGGATGCTAAACAGCAATACCAGATGATGCGTTATGTAGATACTTATATTCCGCATATTCCGGTAAAAATAAATGGATTGAAAGACGAAGGATATTATTTGTTGTCCACTACTAATTGGCAGCCTTACACCTGGAGTATCAACAACGTTGCATTGGGCGAAAATCTGCATACTGCCTTAGCTTACTGGCAGAGTGGCGAAAATGATAATGCGTACAAATTATTTAAAAGTACGTTGGCAGAAAGTATGTATGCCAGTGCCAGCCCGGGCGGCTTTCAGCAACTTTCTTTTTACGATGCTATACGTGGCGAATTGTACCGTGATTTTGCAGATGGTATTGGCATGACGGCAAGAAGTTTAACAGAAGGATTGTTTGGTATTACGCCAGATGCACTGAATAATAAATTAATCATTAAACCGGGCTTTCCAACTGCATGGCAATTTGCAAAGCTTACTGTGCCTGATATCAGTTTTGATTTTAAACAGGATAAAAATATTTCTACTTATAGTATCAATCAATCTTATAACAAATTATTGAATCTTACCCTGCAGCTTAAAGCAGTAAAAGATAAAGTAGTTGCTGTAACAGTAAATGGTAAACCTGCAAAATGGAGTTGGATGCAAAATGCGGTTGGTCAGCCAATGATTACAATTGAAGCAGGTAAAATAAAACAGGCCATAATAAAAATTAGCTGGGCAGGAAATAATTTTGATGATCTGCCTTTCATGAATGGCCGGTCCTATGAAAAATGGTTTGTTAATTTTGCAAAAGCAACGGTTCTTGCCATTGATGATCCGCAGCATATTTTTAAAGCATCCTCTATAAAGAAAAGTTATGTTTATGCTGAAGTAAATGGTAATGTTGATAAACATACTGCTTTCATTCAATTGAAGCAGGGCGATGCAATCTGGTTTGAGCCAGTACACTATGAAATTACAGCCCCTGTTGAAACAGTCAGGCTGCATTGTTCTCCTGAATGCCCCGGCATTTATGATACAGTAAGCCTGCAACCTTACTTCAACGATAAAGTGACACAAATATTTAAGAACAAATATTTATCTCCGCGTCCGCAGTCACCCACTTTACAAATTCCATGGCAGGGTATTGGTAACTGGTGCTATCCGTTGGCGGATGCCAATATTAATGACAGTGGTACAAGGGTTAAAGCGGGCAATGGCAATATCCTCCACCTGGTGAATGTTCCTTTTGCCACACCATCAGCATTGGAGGCAAAGAATATCATCTATACATCGCAGTGGGATAATTATCCTAAAGCTGCAACCATACCATTAAATGGAAAAGCAGCAATGGCCTACCTGTTAATGGCGGGCAGTACCAATCACCAGCAAAGCCAGTTTACCAATGCAAAAATTATTGTAACCTATACAGATGGTACAACAGATGAATTGCCATTGGTAAATCCCAGTAACTGGTGGCCAATAGAACAGGATTATTATGATGATGGTTTTGCATTTACTACAGGGGCACGAAAACCTTACAGGCTGCTGTTAAAGACAGGTGAGTTTACCAAAACGGGAACTAAATATACTTCCATAAAAGGTGTTACCAACCGTGCCATTGATGGCGGCGCTGCAACGGTAGTGGAAATGTATTTGCAAAAAGATAAAGAATTAAAGAGTATGCAATTGGTAACGCTTGCAAATGAAGTAGTGGTTGGGCTAATGAGTGTAACGCTGATGCGTTAAGCAATGAATAATTAATAATGGATAATGGATAATGTTTTTAGTTTGTGTAGTATATTGTTATTACAGTGTATAATAGTTAAAACATAAAAGTAGCGCCGGCGCAGGTACGTCCCGAAAGCATTCGGGATGGAGGCGAAGGCAACAGCACTAAAAGAGATAACAAAAAAGGAAAATCAATTTTTGACAAAATGGGCTAAAGCCCCGCTTAATAGAGTTCTTTTTATCACCGCCCTAAAGGGACGGTGCAATTAAAAAGACATAAAATTTAGATATTCAACAAATGAAAAAAACAACTATAATAAATCTCTTTCTTGTTTTCATGTTTTGCAACATGCAAACAACTGCACAACCCATCAACCGCAAAGCCCTTGTTGAAAGACATACCATTGTAAACAAAACAATGGATACCTTATCATCACTATCCGTAGGCAATGGTAAATTTGCATTCACTGTTGATGCAACAGGCTTGCAATCTTTTCCTGATGCTTATGCAAAAGGCGTTCCGCTGGGTACACAAAGCGAATGGGGGTGGCATAGCTTTCCCAATACAAAAAATTATAAAGAAGAAGAGTTTCTAAAGACCTATCATCTTAATGGAAGAGATGTAAAGTACGCTGTGCAATGGAATAGCCCCGAACAAAATAAAGAAGCCTCCAATTATTATCGTGCCAACCTGCACCGCTTGCAACTGGCGAATATAGGATTGGAGATATCCAGGAAAGACGGCAGTATTTTTAAAATCGAAGATGTAAAAAATATCAACCAGACATTAAACATGTGGACGGGTGAAATTCATTCTAAGTTTACTGTAGACGATGTGCCTGTGGAAGTAATTACTTTTTGCCATCAGCAGGATGATGCGATTGGCGTAAAAATAAATTCAGTATTACTAAGACAGGGAAAAATAAAAATCAGAATAAGATTGCCTTATCCAACAGGAGGCTGGGCAGATATGGGGAATAATTTTACGGATGATGATAAACATGAGTCCACGCTTGTACAACCCTCTTTTGGATCTGCCTTAATAAAGCACCGATTGGATACTACTTCATACAGAATCAGTTTAAATTGGAGAAGTACAGCATACATCACCGAAAAGCAGAAGCATTATTTTTTATTGGCACCAACCGGTCTCGGCGGTAATAGCTTTGAATTTACCTGCAAATTTTCAATGAAGGATGATACCAGGTTAAATGAATATTTCTATACGCAAATACAAAACAACAGCAGGTTACAATGGCAACAATTCTGGCAGCGTGGTGCAGCAGTAGATTTTAGTGGTAGCATTGACACAAGAGCAAATGAGTTAGAAAGAAGAATTGTTCTCTCTCAATACCTTACTAAAATACAATGTGCCAACAGCAATCCGCCACAGGAAACCGGTTTAACCTACAACAGTTGGTATGGCAAACCGCATATTGAAATGCATTGGTGGCATGGCGTACATTTCGCATTATGGGGAAGAGTAGATCTGCTGGAAAAAAGTTTAAGCTGGTATAACAGAGCAGCAGAAATAGCGAAAGGAATTGCAGAGCGCCAGGGTTATGAAGGGGTGCGTTGGCAAAAAGTAACTGATAATGAAGGGAGAGAAGTACCTTCTTCTATTGGTGCATTTTTAATATGGCAGCAGCCCCATTATATTTATTTTACAGAGTTGGTGTACAGGCAAAAAACAAATTTGCAAACATTAAATAAGTATAAAGACCTGGTTTTTGCAACAGCCAGTTTTATGGCATCCTTTGCACGTTACGATTCTGCAACACATAAATATGTTTTAGGCAAAGGCGTTATCGCAGCCCAGGAAAGATTTAAAGCCGAGCAAACTTTTAATCCCACGTATGAGCTGGCTTACTGGCATTGGGCATTAAGTACCGCACAACAATGGAGAGAGCGGTTGCATTTACCAAGAGATAAAAAATGGGATGATGTAATTAGTAATTTATCGCCATTGCCCATACAAGGTGATAAATATTTATTTACAGAAAGTGCTACTGATTCTTATACCAATCCTGAATTTAAAACAGATCATCCTTCTGTATTGGGAGCATTGGGCATGGCACCTGAAACACCGATGATTGATAAAAAAATAATGCAAAATACTTTTAACTGGATATGGGATAACTGGAACTGGGATAAAACCTGGGGCTGGGATTTTCCAATGACGGCAATGACAGCAACACGTTTGGGCCACCCGGAAAAAGCTATAGACGCATTGTTAATGAACATAACCACTAACACGTATTTAAACAACGGGCATAATTACCAGGATGGAAGGTTAACGATCTATCTTCCCGGTAATGGCGGATTACTTACTGCCATTGCTATGATGTGCGCCGGTTATGATGGAAGCACCATTCCCAATCCCGGCATACCAAAAGATGGTAAATGGAAAGTGAGATGGGAGGGCCTGAAAAAAATGTTGTGATATGATTCCGTTAATTTGCTCATAAAGAAAGATCAAAACAAAAGCCGTCCCTAACAAGTAAGGGACGGCTTTTGTAATATTTTATCAGCAGTTTATAATTTTACATACCGCAGGTTGGTTGTTTCGCCGCTTAACTTGTTGAAAAGAGAAATGGTGTATATACCGGGTTTAATCAACGGTAATTCAGCAGCATTAGTTGTAAGAGTAGTGCGATACGTTAATGCCCCTGCAGCATTAAGCAATGACAGTTGTATATTTTCAGGGTGTACAATACCTTTAAAATTTACCGTATTGCCTGTATTTGGAACAGGGTATGCGTAAATGTTATCTCCGGCTGTATATTTTATCAGCCTTGTAACACTGTAACTGAATTTTCCATCAAGATCGGTCTGTTTTAAGCGATAGTATAAATTTCCAACAACAGGTTTTTCATCCATCCATTCGTAGTTAACTAAGGTGGAAGAATTAGCAGTTCCTTTAATTGTTTTTAACACCGTCCATGATGAGCCATCTGTTGATCTCTCTACAGAAAAATAATCGTTATTGATCTCTGAAACAGTAGACCAGTTTAATTTTACTTTTTCTTTTATTGCTTCCGCAGTAAAATCAGCTAAACTAATGGCCAACGGGCCGCCGGAGGTAATAGAGAAATTCAGCGTTTGTGCTGTAATGCCTAATCCTTCAATTTGTACAGATGCAGTATTGCAAAGTAACGAAGCAGGCGTAGCCGTAGCACAATCAGAATTTGGATTCCATACATTAGATACGCTGGTAACATTTCCGGTGCCACCATTATTAGGTAGATCGTAAAAATGACTGTTTGCACCACAACCCAACGTGCCTTGCAAGGTATATAACGATGCAGGGATATTACTGCCGGTAAAAGTAACTATGTAGTGAAGATTTACATTGTAATTATATCCAAACGGGCAACTTGCAGAGGAAGGTACAATTGATACGGGTTGTACAGTAATATGAACGGTATAACCGTTAGAGGAAGTTACACTCACCTGGGCATAGCCGGCAATGGAAGTACAAAATGTGAGTAATGCGCAAAGGCCTGCAAAAAGCATTTTTTTTCTCATGTTAAAGGTATTAAGCAGTGCGAAAGTATAGTAGAAAACCCGGATGGCAATGGTGATTTTACGTATATGACAGTAATTTTACTAAGAAATTTAAATAGCTGCTTCCGGGTCAATCTAATCAGCTACTTACAAATGCAATAAAGCTTTAGTTTGTTTAATATTGTGGACAATTCAATGCAGTAAAGGGTTTCAATAAAGCGCTGATTATGTAAAAAGGGCCTTAGATAGAAAAATGATAAGCCAGTCAGCTATTTCAATTGGTAGATCTTAAGGTCATCTATTTCCTGGCGGCTTCTTGTAGAACGGATGCCGAAATAACCATGGGTAAATGGTTGTTCATCTTTCCAGGTAAAATAAACTATGCCATCAACTGCGAATGTTACAAGGCCATTAAGTACCGTTATTTCAATTAAATATTCTTTATTGGCTTGTAGTAAATGCAGGCTGTCGCTATATTCAGCAACAATCTTTTTATCGCCATTATTATATTTTCTGAAACGGGTGGTTTTATTGTAGTTGCCGCCCATGCCTGCGTAATACATGTTCAGGGAATCGTATTCAGCAAATCCACCATGGCGGCTAAACATTTTTCCATTGGGGTCTGTTGCCATCCAGAATTGATTAAGGTCACTTAAGCGATCATTCTTTCCTCCGTTTACAATTACTTTTCTGGTGTAGGTTATTTTAATATTGCCTTTCAATTCCTTTTTGTACCAGATAGTGGCTCCTCCATAGGTATCAATTAAAAGTTTGCCGTTTTTTGCAGCTACAAGTTCACTGTCTGCCGGTTGTTTTTCTACTAACCAGTTGGAGGCGTTTAATGCAGAAGAAAAATTATCTTCAAATAGTAAAATGTCTTTTACTGTATTATTTTGTGCAGTGGCATTGCACAGGCAAAATAATAACCATGCAGAGAAAAAATTTTTCATTTTATTTTACGTATCATTATCTAGCAATAGTGGCTGATAAATGTACTATAATCCTGCCGTAAACTATCCTGGAGAATAGCAGGATGCTGTTATTTGTATTACTTTTACTTCTTTCTATATAAAAGTAAATAAACACCATGTTAAGTAATAATGATATACTGAAAAAATTAAGAGTAGCACTTTCATTGCGCAATGAAGATATTATAGAAATACTGGCATTGGTGGATTTTAAAATATCTAAAGGTGCTTTAGGTGACCTGTTCAGGAATGCTGATCATCCCGGGTACGAAGAAGCAGGCGACCAGATACTGCGCAATTTTTTAAATGGCTTAATAATTTATAAGCGAGGAAAATTGCCGGAGCCTAAAACAAATACCGGAGACGAAAAACCAATTACGAAAAAGCAGCACTAGGTTTTATTCTATTTGGCGCAATCAAGTTTTGCAGCATATTTACTATAAACGTCATAGCAGTCCACTCTTACTGCAGTATTGCCATTAACAGATACCCAGCTCAGTTTTAAATAAGCTATATCTTTTTTAGGCAATTTTAATTCATAATAATAATAGCCGGCAAGTGTTTTTGTATCGCAGCTTTTAAGTAAGGTTGCTTTAAAAGGTTTTTTGCCAAATACACTATCCAATGTGTATTTCGGTTGCATGTCGCTGCATAGCGGAGCGCTTACAATACTAAAAGAAGTATAGCCCGAACGTGGGCCTTTCAACATAATATTCCATTTCACCGGCAGCTTATCCTGTGTAAAAGACTTGCCTTTAAGTGTAATATCTACAGTCCCCATTCTGAAAAAATTAATACTGGTATCATCACTCATTTCCAGCCTGTCGGCTTTCCATTTAATGGGAAATTTTTTAGGGGCACCAACAGACCAGTCTCCAACGTTCTCGTACCCGGTACTGTCGCTAAGTAATTTTTTTACAAGATCATACAATTCTGTTTTGGGGGCTTGTGCAGTTGCAGTAATGGCGCTGCATACAATAACAATAAGCAGTATAAGTTTTTTCATGCTTTTAAAGTTACTGCATATTGTTTAAAAGCGAAAGCCCTGCTACAGTTTTATTTCAAATGAATGAGCGGGAATAATTTCTGTGATAAAAAGCAGAGGATAAAAAAGCCCGCTGTGCTAGCGGGCTTTTGCAGGATATTTTTTATTTAGCAACATCAAATTTCTTAAAAATCGATCTCACATTTTTATTGATCTCCCTGTCGGTGATCTGTGCAGTATTCAACTCATCAGTAGACCATCCCTGCCATACTGTTCTGTCTGTTTTAGTGTCTATTAGCATAATGGTAATAGTACCTTCTTTAACAGTGGTGGAATAACTGTTGTAACCCATAAACCTGGAAGGGTAGTAAAAATTATTATACCGTCCGGTACGTGGGTTGTAGTAAGAGCGAACATAAGAGTTAGAATATACCGGATCGCTTTGTTCCTTCTGGCTTTTTTCAACCAGCAATTCGGAACTTACTAACACATCCGGATCATTCTTTACTTCCTGCCAGCCTTTCTTCTGCAACTCATCGTTTACTGCACTACGAATATTTTGTAACGCAATATCGTTGCGCCGGTTAGGTTTAGCACCCCTGGCTTTTTCCGGCGCTATCCAGCTATAGGTTTTATATTCACCCATGTTTGCATTCTTTGCTTTTTCTACATGGGCAGTACTGCCACAACCAGCCATAAAAATGCCTGCCACAACGGCAAATGCACCGCTTTTTATTGATTGAATTGTCATAACTAATTGTTTTTAATGAGTTAAACTAATACACATATATACGTGCAAAAAGCATGCAGGTAAAGCTGGTTACTGTGAAAAAAATGTGAAAGCATATTATGATGAACAAGCCTGGTGAATTGAATGTATTTCTATCAATGAGGTATTATTTTTGCAATGTTTTTTACGTAATAATTTTTCTGTCAACGCAACGGTGCTACAAATTGCATTGTCAGCAAGAAAACAAAGTTTATGAAAAGAAAATTCATGACAGGCTTATTGGTGGTGCTATTGTTTGCGGCATGCAGCAAAGCCACAGTTGCTGATAAAGAACCCATTGAAAATACAGTTACCGGCATATGGACACACACTGAATATTTTTACAGTACCGGGGCTCCCGGTCAATGGTATGCCGTAACACCTGCCAATCAAACTATTGAATTTAAAGCTGATGGTAGTTTTACCGGCACAGCATCTTTTTTAAAAGAAGCCACGCATTTTGTAATAGTGGATAGTACGACCATTAAATTTTTACCCTCCGCAAAGCCTTCAGGTTATACTTTAATGAATTATCATGTAAAGACTGCAGAAAGAGAATTGTATTTATCTCCGCTTGATCCTATTTGTATTGAAGGCTGCAGCGATAAGTTTAAACGGTAAATTGAAAAGAGGGTAATAGAGAAGCAGCGTATAGTGGCTTTTAATTTTTATTGAGTAGGTAAGAGGGGTGATTTTTGTATTGCGTTAAAAAATATTCAATTCCCAGGTTCTAAGGAAAACGCATAGTATGCCGGATTTTGAATGTCATTGAATATTGTATGTTGAGCATTGATTATTTTTTTATTGCAACCTGCTCATGTACATATACCAGTTCCATTCCCATGTAGCACCATTGTCATCGCTCATGGCCTGGCTCCATATCGGGTTGTTTTTATCACGGGCATCCCAGCGAAATACCATGATCACATTTTTGCCATTAAAAATATCTTTAGTAAAAAAATGGCCTATATTATTTTCAAAAGAACCTAGTACCGGTGGGTCTAAAACACCGGTATTGGAATCGGCCCAATAAATACTCCAGAGTTTTGTTTCAGGATTGAATAAGCGAACCGTCATGCCTTCAAAAGGCACTCCGTCAAAACTGGCTAAAAAATTATCAATATTGCCAATGCCGTTTAATACACGGTACATTTCCTGTGTGGATTCAAATTCTATCCACTCGGTGCAGCTGCATAATCTTGCTTTTAGTTTTTTATTATGCAGTTTCCACTTGCCTTCAAAAAAATCAAAATCACTTTTTGAAGAAGTGGGAGAGGGGGTAATAATTATTTCGCCCTCAGCGGAAAAAAATAAGGGAGGAATAGCAATTTCGTCAGAATTTTTCATGTGTATTTATTTATTGAATATTATATTTTGATCACAAAGTTTTTAGGAATAGTAGTTACGCCCAAAAAGATTAAAGTGAGTAGTAAGGCACCAGGAACAATGTATGTTAATGGAGGTGCCCAAAAGCCAAGAAAAGTATACACAAAAGCTTTTGGTGAATCTCCGGCCCCATAAATTATATCAACAGAATCATGCACATTGATTGCATCGTGTTGAAAGGAGCTGCCTGTGCAGGTTAAAGTATCCTGGTTAACTACAAAAGCTACCACAGGATAATAATAGGTAGTTCTGGAGGGCTTATTAAACGTAAAGTATTTTACTACGCCTTTTGTTTTGGTATAGGTAATAGCATACCACAATTTTGTGCACATTGGTTTTAAAAGAAAGCCCATCAGTATAAAGTAGATAAGGTATTTACTGATACTGATTTGCCTGGATTGTATGGATAGTAATGCCATCTTTTTTAGCTTAACTCTCTATTGTCATATAATCCAGGTTGCCATTTTCATCTGTAATAATCACAATTAACTGATCGGTTATATCTTGCCCGAGCGTATAATCAAAAACAGCAAAGTAATCAGTATTGTGAGGATAAATACCAACTCTTACCAGGTGCAATTTTTGTAATAATAATTTTTCATGATCAGCAGATTTGCTTCCTGCGGGCAACAAACTAGCTAATTCTGCAGTGCCTAATTCTTCCAGGTGGTGTTGCAAATAAAATTGTACGGTATCACCCTCTTCATCATTATAATCTTTAGCGATGTAACCTTTGTTATTGATATCGTAGATCCTTATGTTTTCAATAAAATGTTTTACAGTGGCTAATTTTTCAACAGCAATAGTTTTGCTTTCAAAATTCAGGTCCACTTCAATGGTGCCGTTATTAAAGGGAATTGTTACATCGTAATATTCATCCAGCTCAGCAGGATCTATAGGTCCAAAATGCGGTAGGGTAAAAGTTGCCATTATATGTAAAATGTAAAAGTGGAATAATTTATTGCGGAGTAAATATACAACAACATTGGTGTTAGTACAGGGGCTTTAAAACTACAGGTGATTCAGAAGTAAATTGTTGTTATTTAATTCGCTCAAAGGTATACTCATGTGTTGCAATGTTGCCACTGCTGGTTAGCTTGCCTGTAAAATGATCGGCGTCTGTAAAAGAAAGATATTCAAAATAGGCATTCTTTCCGGGTTGCCCGGC
This sequence comes from Ferruginibacter sp. SUN106, assembly GCF_050611765.1. Taxonomy (NCBI): domain Bacteria; kingdom Pseudomonadati; phylum Bacteroidota; class Chitinophagia; order Chitinophagales; family Chitinophagaceae; genus Ferruginibacter; species Ferruginibacter sp. SUN106. Next base: position 1,006,184 of record NZ_JBODJC010000003.1, on the reverse strand, counting down.
TACCTGTCCGGTAGCATCCAACCGTATACTCACATTCCAGTCATGATTACATGATCGGGTGCCGTCAGTAGCTGTGGTGCAATTTACTTCCACTTGTTCCTGTTGCAATAACCAGGTACCGGTAAACACTTCTCTTGTGTAATTTATAAATTGAAAATTATCAGCAGTATTAAAAGTAAATTTACCATACACAAAGTCTAATCCCGAGGTATTGGTATTGCCATTGAGGGGTACTATCTTTTTTATATTCCAGGTGCCATACAGCTGGTTCACATCAAAGTCTTTCGTTTTTTCGCAGGCGGAAAACAAAAATAGCAGCGGCAGTAAAAAAAGCAGATTTCTTATACGCATCAGTTATAAACCATGTTTTGGATAAGGCAATGAAAATAATACCGATTGTTTAAAGTAAATGTTAAATGATTTTTCCGGAACCTGGCAATAACCGGAAAGCGCAATAACATTTGTTTACCAAAATTACCTGCCACCCCATAACAGTTAGCCAGGCGTAACCCGATAAATTTAGGTTCTCAGAAAATGAATGCTATGTGTTTAAAAAAAGTACGATTGTTTCCGGTGTTTTTCATGCTGTTATTTATTGCTTCCGGCAGCTTTGCGCAACAAAACGGAGCTGGTATAAAACTATTTTTTGAAAAAGTATACCTGCATACGGACAGGAATTTTTATGCCGGTGGAGATGATATCTGGTTTAAGGCCTACCTGGTAAACGGGCAGAGCAATTACCCGGTAAGCACCAGTAATACTTTATATACCGAGCTTATTAATCCTGCTGATATCATCATAGCCAGGCAGGTAATACGTATGGATAGCGGCTATGGGGTGGGTGATTTTAAACTGGATGATTCTATTGCAGGCGGCAGCTACCGCATCAGGGCCTATACCAATTGGATGAGAAATTTTGGCAACCATTTTATTTTTGAAAAACAGGTAATGATAAAAAATATTCCGGGTGTAAATAAAAAAAATGAACTGCCACAAAAAAATAAGGACCACACGGCAAGCACATTTTCCACACCAGGTTACAGCATACAATTTTTTCCCGAAGGTGGATCGATGGTAGAAGGCATTGCTTCATTAGTATCGTTTAAAGCAACAGATGCCAGTGGTAATGGTGTGGATGCCAGTGGTGCCATTATATCAGCTGGTGGAGATACAGTAGCGCATTTTAAAACGGAATATGCTGGTATGGGAAGTTTTAATTTTGCCCCGGTGCCAGGTATGCAATACAAAGCTCTCGTTACATATCAACATGGAGGTTTGTTGCCTGCATCTTTTGCCGTAGCTGCAAAAGATGGTTATACAATGCAGGTTACTGATATGGGAACGGATATGGCACAGGTACATGTATTCGCCAATGCCGCTACAACTTTATTACATCCTTCCGGCGAAATTACTATTGCTGCAAAATATGGTGGCAGAATATTGTACAAAGAAAAACTAACCCTGAAAGACAACCAGGCGGCACTGAATATTGCTACCACAAATTTTCCAACCGGCATTTGCAGTATAACGGTTTATGATGATAGCCTGCATCCCAATTGCGAAAGGCTGATCTATGTACAGGACAAAAATCCTTTAATAGTAAATGTTACCACTAATAAAAATACTTACGCAGAAAAAGAAAAAGTTACTGTAAATATTTCGGTAACCAATAAAGATTTGCAACCTGTAAAAGCCAATTTATCGTTGGCAGCTGTTGATGATAATGTTGAAAAAGCAGTGCCGGAAAATATGGCTACTTATTTATTACTACAAACAGAAGTAAAAGGAAAGATAGAAAATGCAGCTGCCTATTTTGATGTTAATAATCCATTGCGTTTGCAGCAGCTGGATCTGTTATTAAGAACACAGGGCTGGCGGGATTTTTTGTGGCGCAAGATGGCCGACACCACTATCGCTATACATTTTATGCCGGAACAAGGTATTAGTATCTCGGGAAATGTAAAACAAAAATTTTCTCAAAAGCCTTTGCCTGGCATGAATATTACTTTGCAGGCGCCTAATGCAAAAGGCGATAAATGGTTTACCACCCGTAGTGATGCACAGGGTAATTATTTTTTAGACGGCATTCCTTTATACGGAGTACAAACCCTCAAGCTCAGCTCCAAAAATGATAAAGCTGAAAAAGGAGGGGAGTTGTTTATGGATTCTTTATTCAGTAATAAATTACCCGTATCCCCCAATAAATTTATTGGTTATGATACTACAGCTTTTATGGGTTTTGCGCAGGATGCAGGTAAAAGATATGCCACTGAAAAAAATAATAAGTGGTTTACGATATTGCCTGGTGTAACTGTAGATTCCAAAAAGAAAACAGAGTTTTTGAGAGATGGTGCCTACATGAGCTTTGGTTATCCTGTAGATAATTTTGATATTACTGCTGCAGATTATAAATATGATGACCTGAGAAATTTTTTAGGAAAAAAAGTTCCCGGGGCCTATTACGATATGGAAAACGATGCCATATATTTTATGGCCAACGGAAAAAAGATACGTCCCCGCTTTGTAGTGGATAAGAGAGAAGATGTGTTTGACAGAATAGATTACTATTCGCTGCCGATGCAGCAGGTAAGTAGTGTTACGGTGCGCCACCTGGTGGGCAGGCCTAGTTTTGAAAGAACAGAAAGAGAGGATGGAACGGTACGTGACCTTGGTGCCTCTCCAACAGATATTTTTATAGTGTCCCTGGTATTAAAGCCCGGAGCTTATAATAACGATCCTGCCAAAATAATTACTGAAGTTACCGGCTATTACGAAGCCAAAGTTTTTTATGCACCCAACTACAGCGTTGATAAAGCCGTGCCTGATGAACGTACTACCATCCATTGGGCACCATTAATTAGCACCAATGAAAATGGAAAAGCTACCATTAGTTTTTATAATGCCGATCCTAAAACTACGGTGCGTATTGATGTGCAGGGTGTAACCAATAAAGGAAATGTTATTGTAGCGGAGAAAAAATATACAGTGCAGTAGGAGGAGATTGTTATTCCGGGTAACCTGGTTAAAAAAAATGTTCAATGATCAATTTCCAATGCTCAATATAAAATACAAGTGTGTTTTCATTGAACATTAAGCATTGAGAATTTTTCTATCAACAATAAAGAAGAAACTAAAAGATTAGTGCTAGCAATTTTTTAGTAGCACCCATATCACTACAAAAATCACAATGGTACTTAAACAACCACCGCCTAATTTTTTTGCACCGTAGCCTGCTATTAATCCCCTGAAAATATTATTCATTGCTGTTATTTAGTAAGATGTTTTATTGTATAGAATCTATGAACCTTTATTGCCACCCGTAATCTTTATAATGATAAATACGATAACTGCTACCACAACAACAGCGATAAAAATGCCAAATCCCATACCTGCTTTAAATATGTCGGCAATGGCCTGGCATGAACTGAGCAGAAAGATAGCGAATAGTAATAAAAATGATTTTACAAGGTTTGATATTTTCATATTATATTTTTGAAAATTAAGAATCGGTTGTTCATTTTGCCTGATGTATCTGGACTGATCTATCTATTTGATGTATTGGAATTGTTCTCCGAAGGTGCACCGTAATTATCACCTTGGTAAATCTCATCCTGTGCTGGTATTGTATTGTTTTTATCTGTGATGGACAATATTGTAGCAGGCATGCCTTCAGCTTCAGCAGGATCAGCAGGGTTGAATGGGCGCCTGGAATGATCGTACTGGTCTTTTTTCTTTGGAATAAAATCGCTTCTCAGCTGCGTAAAGTAATCCGTACCAATATTTTTCATGTCGCATCGTTTTAGTGGGTAACAAAATTGTTGCCACACAAAAATGCTGCTATAAAAAATATAAATTGTTATATCATTAATCGAATTTGTTGTAAGATTCACACATTTATCTCTTCAGTTTTACTGCAGATTACAATGTTGGGTCAGTACAATTTATAGTGAGCCTCGTAGTAAATATTCAGGCTATAAATTTAAATGGTCAGTTATCAGCTTCGCTGGCAAACACTACATAAGCCAGCAAAGGCAAAGGTTCCAGCTTTCCTTTAAGCCTGGCTATGATTTGACCCCGGTGATAAGCAGAATGGCCAAATACATGAGTTATGGCATCAGCGATCAGTATTTTTTTCTTAGAGCCATCAAAAGGAAAAATAAAATGTACTGATCTGCCAAGTTCTTTTTCACCAAGGGTTGCAATGTAAGTAGTCCATTTTTCAGCCACCTCTTTCATCAGGGCTTTACTATCTTCAAAACTTCTTTCCTGGAAAAGGGTAGTGGTTACAGGCGTATTCTGTAACCTGCTTAGCCAGATGCTATTGGCATTCAGTATATGCGTAAAAAGAAAAAATGTTCTTTCATCGGGCTCAACTGCAACTTCAATAGCTTCTGCTGTTTTCTGGTTGGCCCAAAGTTCAAATTGAATTTGTTTTACAAAATGTTGCGTCATATTTTACAATTGTATTTACGAAGATATTATGCATTATAATACCAGCGATAAAATAGTAGTGTAATTTTTTACGCAGCATTGCATAATATCCGAACTTGAGACATTTAGTAAGGGGCGTACAAAAGAAATATTTATGCAATGAAAAAAACGATCAAAAGAATAATGCCGTTTAATATATGCCTTGTTATGTTTTGCATATGCCTGCTTTCTTCAAACGGCCAAACGAATACATCATTACGTGATAAAGTAAAACAGCAACCCAAAATCGTAAATATTGTAAATTTTATACGCTTGCTGGAACCCCGGGATGCTGCTATTACCAAAGAAGTATTGTATGAAACCGTAGTGAAACAGGTTGCATTGATGAAAAAGTACAAACTAGGCGGCACTTTTTTATTACAGTACGATGCATTGATCGATCCCAAATACCAGCAGCTTTTAAAAGCCCTGCCACGTAATGCTTTCGAGATCGGTGCCTGGTGGGAAATTCCCCAGCCCATGGTGGAAAAGGCTGGCCTGGTATGGCGGGGCCGTTATCCCTGGGACTGGTATGCCAATGTGGGGTTTTCAACCGGTTATTCTCCCGACGAAAGAGAAAAACTGGCTGATGTATACATGAATGATTTTAAAAAGATATTCGGGTATTATCCAAAGTCGGTGTGCTCCTGGTTTATTGATGCACATACCTTAAACTACCTGTATCAGAAATATAAAATTGTGGCATCCGGTAATTGTAAAGATCAGTATGGTACCGATGGGTATACCTTATGGGGTGGTTACTGGAACCAGGCTTATTATCCCAGCAAAATAAATTCGTACATGCCGGCACAAAATGAAGAGAACCAGCTACCGGTTCCCATTTTCAGGATGCTGGGGAGCGATCCTGTGCGGCAATATGATGAAGGGCTTGGCACCAACCGGCAGGGCGTAATTACACTGGAGCCCGTGTATAAATTTGGTGGCGGTGATTCAGCATGGGTAAACTGGTACTTCAACCAGTTTGTTGCAGGCAATGCAATGGAATATGCTTATACACAGGCCGGGCAGGAAAACTCTTTTACCTGGGACGCTATGCAAAAAGGATTTGAAATTCAGTTGCCATTGATAGCAAAATTAAGAGATGCTCAGAAAATAAAAGTAGAAACACTGGCTGCATCAGGTGCCTGGTTTCGTAAACAATATAAGGTAACGCCGGCCACCTCTGTTACCATCAATAAAGATATAGCAGGCAGTGACCGTAAAACAGTTTGGTTCAACAGCAGGTTCTACCGCATTAATTTATTGTGGGAAAATGGTAATTTACGTTTCCGGGATATTCATCTATTCGATGAAAAATTTCCGTCTGTGTATACCGAAGGTAAAGCTACCTCCAACGAGTGTACGTTTTTTACATTGCCATTTGTGGATGGTTTTATATGGAGTTCGCCAGGGGTATTTGCAGGCCTGCGTTTTAAAGCGCTTGTTAAGGGTAAAGAAATATTGTTAGAAGGTAAAGATCCTGTGGTAACTAATCCTGTGCCCGGTACATTGCATATAGCCTGGCCATTAAAAACGTTTAATCAAACACTGATCATGGATATTGATGAACGACAAATAAAAATGAAAATTACAGGTGCATCATCAATTAACTGGTTTCTCGATCTTACTACTGCACCTGCAGCAAGCCTGCCGTTTAAAAATATACAAACAAAACAAATTGATTGCAGTTTTGAAAACATGCAGTATTCGGTAACAACCACTACCGGTAGTTTTAATAAACCTGGTGATAGTACCGTGTTTAGAATATTGCCTGAAAAAAATATGTTGGTGTTGAATTTATCTGGCGGTAATAAATAAAACTATTGGCAGAATAAATTACCCGTATTATATACCCTGTAGTGGGTATACGATTCAATATACAAACACGTTACATTTGACGAAGAGGCAGTAACAATGTATTTAATTACTGCCAGGTTTCTTTATTATCCATTTTACTATTTGTACATCTGTTTTCAGTTTTCTTATTAATAAGTCAGTTCGGTATACTGCAATAAAAAACAGCCGTTGTTTTTTGTTAAGGCATTTTATTTTCACTAAAACTACATAATATGAAACATTTACTTTTTGTTCCCTTTCTTTTACTACTAATTTCCTGTTCGGCCGATGCACAGAAACCCACCAAAGAAAATATCACCAAAGCCATCAAGTCTACCTGGGAAAAAGCGGCCAGCAGTTTAGAACCTCAAAAAACGGTTACCATTAACGAGATTAAAATGGGTACTTCGTCAAAAGCTAATTACGCACAGGAACTGGAAGGAGTACCTAAAGGAGCTTTGGTTACAATGGCCAAAATTGATTTTACACAAAACATTTTTTATACCGGCGAAACGCAACATACACGCCGCATAATGACGGCCTGGGTATATAAAAATGCCTTTGGAGAATGGGAGGTAATGAATACCGGTACGGTGTATCCGTAAATTAATAATAAGAGGCTATCGCCGCTATTGCCTGCGGGCCAATGGCGGCATTTTTTAAAATTATAATCATCTGTGCTGCTACCATCGTAACACGATTTTTTTATAGCCCCTTATATTCCTGCCATTTTGGATGCCTGGTTGCCAGTTATTCAATTGCTGTACAATTTCAATTGAGGGAGTGTTTAATTTTTCATTGTCTGTTTCCAGTATTTCTGTACGTGACATTTTTCCGTCTTTTTCTATCACTACTCTAATGGTCACCGTGCCATGGGCAGTAATATGTTTTTCTTTTTTTGCTGCAAGTATCTTTTCTTGTATTACGGTGGAATCCATTTTACTTCCCTGTCTGCAGGTGGGATCAATCTCCATTCGTATAAAGATCGTGGTATCATTCTCAGGATGAGGCATCTCCACTACAGCAGCACGGAATTCTTCCACCGGCGCTACGTTTACAGAACCTTCCTGTAACATTATTTGAGGTTTACCCTGATCTTCTTCATGATTACCTTCTGCAAAACCAGTGAGCATTCGACTTTCTCTTTTACCAGTAAACTCGTAATCATAATATTTAATCTTGCCGTTGGGCAAAGTGGCTCTGAAAAAATTATAATCTTCAAAACGGTCGATGGAGGCCCATAATGGGGTTTGTATTATTTTCCCATTCCGGTTCATCATGCCCCATCGTTCTCCCTGTTTAAAAAAGAAGGCTTCCCAGCTTGTGGAATGTATAAATGAGGATGCTTCAAAACGGGCTAATTTGTTGCCCAGTGTGTCCATCATTTTCCATTGTTGCTTTTTTTGCAGAAAAAATAAAGCCCCGCCATCGGCAATACAGGCATCGTAGGTATAAGGCTCTTCCTGTTTGCCAGTTTTAATATTGTATACTCCAATACCGTCTTTTGTTTTTACCAGTAAATACGCTCCCTTCAGCTGAATAATTTCCAACCAGCCTTTTTTAAATATTAAATGATTCCGCTCATCAAGCAGCCCTTCGCCATTTTTCAGCCGGGCAATCAGGTAGGTGTTTAAATATTCAGATCCGGTATATGATGTGAAACCTTTATGCCAGTACATACCTTTAATACTGTCTTTAAATTGCAGCAGCTTGTCGTATAAATAAGCAGAGCTGTCTTTAAATAAAACAAGGTTGCCTGCAGGCGCATCGGCAACGTTGGTAAACTGCAATGGTGTGGCCGCATTGTTAGCAACTGAAAAAAGGCCTATTAATTTGTCTTGTCTTACAACCATTATATGGCTGTTGATATTTCTGTTGTTTTTGCCAATACCATCATACAATACAGGTAATATTACCACACCTTCTTTCAGATCGACAATACCAAATTTGTCTTTACTGCCCTGTCTTTGCTTTACAATCTGCAATACATTTTTACTGCCATAGATGCTATTGTAAACCCCATCCCAACTGCAAAGCACAGTGCCGGCAGCAGTTTGTAAACGAAAGCCCGGTTTATTCTTTAGTAGTAAATTGCCATTGGGGAATTTCTGGAGGGTATCGCCCTGGGCATTAACAGTAGTAACGCTGCTGCAAAAAATAATTGCGGAGAAAAAGGTAAGGTTAAAAAGTTTCATGCGATAAAAGTAAGAAAACTTGTTTAAGAACATACTATGTTTTCTTCACGTTGTAAGGCCGTAGTTTACAAATTTATTCATTCAATTTTTATTATTACATTACCTTTCTGCCAGGTTTAAAAAATGACGATATGAAAAAATTACTTTTGTTATTATGCCTTGCCTGCCTGGTATTTTCTTTTAAAAAAAGACCAATTTCCTGGGTGGCCATTGGCGATTCCATTACTTATTTAAATGATCATACCAATGAAACCGGCAACCGTATCAGCAGCGGTTATATGACAAGGGTAACTGAAAAATTACCCCATATTAAGTATACCAACCAGGGGCATAATGGCTGGACGGCAAGCCGCATTGCAGATAATATTGAAAAGCTGGGATTGATAAAAGCCGATGTGTATTCTGTTTTTCTTGGCACCAACGATTGGTGGCATGCAGGAAGGCTGGGGCAATTTACAGATTACCAGAACAGTACGGGTAGTGCTACATTGTATGGTTCTTTCCGTATCATCATCAATAAACTCCGCAGCCTGAATGCGGAGGCAAAAATTATCCTGATAACACCCATGCAGCGGTCCGACTTTGTGTACATCAACGATCCGAAAAATAATGCTTACGGATCGTACAATAAGAAAGACGGACAAAGTTTAGAGCAGTTTGCCATCGCTATAGATAGTATCGCCGCTTATGAGCATATACAACTGGTGGATCTCTACCATAAAAAAGGCATGGAAGTAAACAAGCTGGTTAAATTTAAAAGATTAAAAGATCCTCAAACAGGGGAGTATAAAAATTACAAGTACCCCGATTATATTGGTGTTCCCTTCAATCCACAAACGGATGAGTATCCTTACCCGGCAGATGCCATCGATATTACTTATGATGGTTTGCATCCTTCAGATAAAGGTTATGCAATGATTGCAAAGATGCTGGTGAAGATCATGAAAAAATACCAGTAGTAAATCCGGTTAAGCTTTTAAACCGGCCGGTGATTGATCATCCATTTAATACCGAACTGGTCAATGAACATACCAAAATAATCACCCCATGGGGCTTTTGCCATAGGCACAATGATAATGCCATTTGCAGAAAGGTTGTTGAATAATGTATCTGCCAGTGCTTCACTATCGGGGTGAAGCGATAAAGAAAAATTATTTCCTGCGGTAAAAGGCTGGCCTGTAAAATCAATAAAATCGTTGCCCATTAGTGTAATACCACCAGGTGCTTCTAATGCAATGTGCATTATTTTTTTCTTTTCCCCTTCGGGTAATTGGGCGCCTTGCGGCCCATCACCAAATCTTTGCAGGTTTGTAATGGAGCCATTAAGTGCGGTTTTGTAAAAATCAAAAACAGCTTCGGTATTGCCATTAAAGGCGATGTAAGGAGCTAACATAAATTTAGTTTTTAGAGCAATCAGTAAATGTATCAGAACGAATAGTCAAATTTAATAAAAGTAGTTTTATTACAAATTATTTTAAGCACATCAGCAGTTCAGTCTCCAGTGTCGTTTCATCATTTGTCCAATGCCCATAGATTTCGATATAGGGTAAAATAGTTTCGTAGCCCCTGTTCTTTAATTCAGCTACCATGTTTTGCCCTGCCTGCTTTATTAAATGATAGGGGCCAATATGTTTGTACCTGGCATACTTTGTTAGGGTAATATTTTTTTGTTCCAGGCCTGTATCTTCATCCGGAATGTTGTTAAGTTCTACCCCTGCAAAAACCTTTTCGCCATGTTCGTAAACCCAAATATTAAGGCCTTTGTTCGCTAAGTTTTTTGACTTAACTGTTTGCCACATCTTATCCATTAACTTAAAGGCGGTTGCGGCATAGTCTTTATGTATAGCAATACCTGCAAAGCCATAAATATGTAAACTTAATGGTTCCGTAATTATTTCTATATTCATTGCAATAAATTCTTGGTGTTAATTCAATTGTTGCCAACCAACTTTTTAATTTGGTGGCCAGGTATTTATTTTTGTCTCTTTTAAATAACTGCATAATTTAAGTGTACCCTACAATGTTACAGCTGTATGAAATTAAAACAACAACATTATTTTTCGCACAAAGCAATTATCCATTGAAACATTTTTTCGTTGGCTGCTTTTGCCATTCTGGAAGGGAAGAAATTAAAAGCATGCGAACTTTCGGGATACACTGCAAGAAAGGTTTTATTGCCGGCCAGTTTCCATCTTGCTTCCATGAAATAAGTGTCATCTATCAATGGGTCTGCTGTTCCGATGGTAAATAATGCAGGAGGGAGATTTTTCAGGTCAGCGTATAATGGTGAGTATTGCGGATCCTGCAGTTTTTCTTTGCTCCAGCCATGAAATACCAATTCATACGTTTCATTAAGGTATTTTTTATTAAGTATAATGGTACTGTCTGTAGCCATCCTGCAAGATGGAGTACGTGAAAGATCATAACAGCCATAGATAAGATTTACGCCTCTTACTTTATCAATAGCGTGCAGCGAATCCCTGATGTAAAGGGCAGTTACTGCGCTTAGGTGCCCGCCGGCTGAAGCACCTGAAATAAATAATTTGTCGGTACCAAATGTTGCCATTGCATTATTCACCAGCCATTTTGCAGCGGCTTTACAATCGTTGATACAAGCCGGAAAAGCATGCTCTGGCGCTATACGATAATCTACACTTACCACCGCTACTTTACATGTTCTTGCCATGTTGTCGTTTTGAATATCATCGCTTGCTGCTGTTCCCAATGACCATCCGCCGCCATGAATTTCAAGCACTACTGCACGTATGGTATCGGGTGTAAAAATCCGGAGTGCAATATTTCCTGCAGGCCCCGGAATATATTTTACGGCAGGTTGTAACTGAGTTTTGATAGCAGGGTCTGCCCCCATAGAATTGCGTGCAGCGGCCAAACCTTCTTTGGTTAAAACGGAGCCTTCCTGGGGCATGCGGGCAAGCTCTTTGTTAAAAGCCCTTACTTCCGGCAGGAAGGCCGAATAATCTTCTTTGGCATTTGTTTGCTGCGCCAGTATACTATTGGCGAACAGCAGCAATGGTATGAAAATGCAGGAGGTAAAAATTTTCTTTGTCATAATGCCGTTTTATTTGCCAGAAGTTAAGCAATATTATTTAATACCTGCCAGTAAAAAATAATATGCCTTTTGCTAGTCCTTTAAAGGCCGGTTGGCTAAATAAAATCCATAGAGCAACATCAATGTTCCCACGAGTGCCCTTCCTATGTTGAAGCCGGGGCTGGTGCCACTATTGCGGAAGCCCAAAAAGGAGGATAGAATAACCACACCAATGAGTACATATGCAATTGACCTGGAAGCTTGTTTTGAACTGATAGTTTTTTTGTTGCTGTTATTACGGGCAGCTACCGCTGCATTGATGGCACTTTCAATTTCTTCAAACGTATAGCCATTATTTAGCAAATGCTGTTTTATATCAGCAATCTTAAACTGACGGTTCAGCAGATTGCTGATTGTGCTTTGAAGGGTGGCCATATCAGTCATGGTTCTAATAAATGAGTTGCAAAAAAGGCAGGTAGAAAAGCGGATTGCATTTTACTATTCTCCATGAATTTTTCTCCATTCAACAGTGCTATCCTTGGTTAATTTAATTACTAATCCTTTTGCAGGGACCGCTTTATTTCTCAAACATTTTTCTTTCCATCTCAAATACTTTGTTGGCTTCAAAGTAATAGGTTTTAGTTTCTCCTTCTTCGGTTTTCACTACCATTTTATCGCAGGTGTTTTTGCCTCCGCTGCTGATGCTCTGGGTTTGCAATTGGGCCCCGAGGATGTAGAGAATAAAATATTCTTCTTCAATTTGTGTTACATGCCAGCCGGTTGCACAGGTTTGGCCATCCCCGTTTTTTGTAATTGAATTTAAAAGCCCGAATTCAATATCGTGGTATTTATTCCTGTTAACAGTGTCGCCCAGTATTTTATAAGTCTGTTGTAAATATTTATGGGCAAACATACTGGTGTAATCTATACTTAACATGGCTTTGGTGAGCCTTACAATTTCTTTATAGTTTTTATTTTTAACCTCAACAAAAACCTGTTTTTTTAAGCTATCGTAATTGGTGCTTTTTTTACTGTACTGTTTACTGTTTAAAAAACTGTTTCTAAAAGCAACGTAGTCGATGTTGGTGGTACCACTTTCAAGTTGCTTTACATACCCGGTATAGCTGTCGTTTAAATCGGGTATCTCAATTTTGCCGTCTTGTGCAAAAGCAGCCAGTGTTTGTGTAAGCAGAAAAACTGCCAGCAGGGAAAACCTGTTTTTTATCATAGTGTATTTATTTTTTGGTGAGCTGCAAAACCTGCCATCAACTCTTGTATTTTAATAATCCTGGTTTGCAGAATACCTGGTTAATTGTACGGTTAAAAATAAACTTTAACCACGGCAATAAAAAAAAATACTTCTTCTTTATACCAGTCAGCCTGCTGACTAATCGTAGCTGCGTCAATGAAATAAAAGCAGCTGCTGTGGCAGTTAAAAATACATGTTTTAAGGGATGGTGTACTACAGAGTAAAAAACAATTTTTGTAGGGTAATTTTAAACCCATAATACAATGAAAAAGATAATCCTGTCTGTTATATGCCTGGTTGCTGTTGGTTTGGTAAATGCACAATCCAGTTTTGGCGTTATCAGTTATACTTTACCCGAAGGCTGGATTGCCCGGCCAGTGGGCAGTGATATGGAGCTGGTAAAAAGCGGGGAAGAAAACAGCGGCTGCAGCATAACCTTCTTTAAACAAATGAATACTATTGTTACTGCAGAAAAAAGGTTTGGCCTGTTATGGGCTTCAAAAACAAAGAGCGGCAATAATAACCTGCAGAAATTTACAATACCTGTGAGAACAGAAGGCGATGGCTGGGTATGCATTGCCGCTTCTAAAACAATCCCCAACGGCACTTCTGCTGACACAGAAGGCTTTTACACTTTGTGCGATAGCAGCATTACCGCAATAATACTTATTCAGTCACCAGGAAATTCCTGCTTAAAGGAAATACAAAACATCATGGCATCCATTAATATCCCTGTAAAAGACAGCAACCCGAAATTGAGGGCGAAAACGAAGAAGACCAAGTTTCCTTATGTGTACAGGTAGTAAAAACGCTGAATATTGACCAGGGATGTATTGCAATAGTGTTGGTTGTAAAGGAGGCCATCGCCGGAGCACCAAAAAAACCAGGCTTGAAATTAACAGCAAAATAGTAGCAGTGTAAAAAACAATAAGCCGGGTGCTTATTGCCCGGCTCATTGTTTTGAATAATATGATACACTATTGCTTTATCATTTTTTTTGACTCCACAGTTTTATCATCAATGATTAAAGTATAAGAATACAGACCAGCACTAATTCCGTTTGCAATTACATTTAATTGCCCTTTACCCGGATTCGTTATTTCAATCTTTTTTACTACTGCTCCATTTGTTGATGTGATGACCACATACGCAGACTTGAAAGCTTTGGGTATATTATAAGTTATCAGCGTTCTTTCCGTGAAGGGGTTTGGATTATTTTGCCCTAACACAACAATATTGCTTTTTTCCAGCATTACATCCATCTGCTTTAATTCTGTTTTTGCCTGATTAACTTCCTTTTCCAGTTTATCAAGCCTGTTCAATATGTCCGACATTTCCTCACTCTTTGCCTGCGCAATATTACAACAGGCTTGTACCCATATTACATCTCCATCTTCATCTAAAGATAGTACGCCGCCAAACCGGTTTCTTATTGGCGCTGTAATTCCTGCTTTTAAAGCAGTAAAACGCAAGCCACTTGTAGAAGGTGCCGGCGAAGTATAATCGTTAACTGCTCCGGCTAAACCGGTGGCATCAATTTCCAGTTTACTACCTGGTGCACTTGAATTGATGCCAACATTACCAGCAGCTGATACAACCATGCGTTGTACATTATTGGTCTTGATTTTAAAATCAGCATTGTTTTTGGGACCTATAAAATTCCAGCTTTGCACATTGCTATTTCCTGTGAGACTCCAGTTACAACTATCTTCACAACTGCTAGGGCAATCTGTTAAAGCATCTATTTCATTTACATTTAAAACCCTGTTATAAATCCTGATGTCATCCATCGAGCCTTTAAACCAATCTCCACTTGAATTACCCTTTCTGCCAAAATTAATTTGTGACGAAGCCCCATCTTGTATAATAAACCTGGTGGCCGACAGGTCCTGGGATTCTAGTACACCGTTTACGTATAGCCGCCATACACCAGCTTTATAAGTAGTTACAATATTATACCAGCAAGGTATTCCCGTAAAAGTTGTTGTACCAGTTAAAACAGTAGTGTTTGCGTAACCGGTCATGGCTTTATAATTCAGGGAATAAATACCATAGTTCCAGTTCGACAAAGTCCAGTTTGAATTGAACGGTGATTTTACTACTAAAGCCTGGGCAGGTGTGTTCGTATTATTTTGATCCTGTAAAATTCTAACAGAAATTGAAAACGAATCTGCCGGTGCAAAATTGTAAAGTGTTGAGTAAGGTAACTGGATAAAAGCAGATGTTCCATTGAAATAATAGGCCGCATTTGGTTGCCCGGTACGGTCGGTGGTTAAAATCGCATTATTAACTATTCCGTTAATACCATTACCACTTGCGTCATTTGCATTTCCATTGAAAGGGTAGTACGCAATTAAACCCTGGTTGAGGTTGATCTGGCCTTCTGCGTTTAAACAAGCGCAAAGGATAAGAAGCAATACAAAATTTTTCATGTTAATTGATTTGGTTTAAAAATGAGTTCAATTAAATAACCGTGTGTATGCCTGCAAATAATTTATTTGTAAAACGTATACAAGCACAAGAAAGCGAAAAAAGATAAAGCAGGGTAAGCATACTTAGTAACTGCGTAAATTTTTACTGTAAGTGCGAAAAAAAGTACAGATGCATTGAATGCTCTGCGGAGTACGGATTGCAGGGCAGTGCCTGTTTAAAGGAAATACAAAGCATTATGGCATCCATTAATATCCCGGTAAAAGACAGCAACCCGAAATTGAGGGCGAAAACGAAGAAGACCAAGTTTCCTTATGTGTACAGCTAACTAAATCGAAGGTTTACTATTGATAAGTTAATCGTATAATAATACATAAAGACACTGATCGGCACCCCGACTATACATCTTTTCTTGCTGTATAAATTATTGATAAACAAAAACCAGCTTTGTCTTTTTTACTGTTCCTGTGAAATTTTCAGTTATTCTTGCCATTAACGGATAGCCATCAGCCCTGAAAGTATAATCATAATTTATGGTGCTGCTGGTAATGGGGTTTCCTGAACCACCGGCTGTTGTCCAGTGTTTTGAATTAATGGTTTGTTGTGCAATAAGATATTTGGGCGCAAATTTATTGTTTGAATAATTTCCAATACCTACATTGCCGATATGATCTGTATGAACAGGGGTGATGATTTTAAATAAAGGGTTGGGGTTGGGTAGGTAGGTTTGCAGAAATTCAGTCATATCATAATTGGCAAAAGGGGTAGGATTATTGGTAGTACTTACCAAAGTATCAATCTGGCGGGTTATGTTATTGTTCAGTAAAGTTTGATACATAACTGAACGTTCAGTATCAGAAAACGAACTGGCATAAACAAAATTATGAAAGTAACGTGTAACTTTACCCGAAGCGTAACTGAAACTGGCAACAGAATAAGCTTCTCCTGCATAACGAATAGAATCGCTGATATAGCGGCCATTTAAAAAATTATAATAGCTGGTGTCAGTTTTTGTAGTTGGTGAACTTCCTGTAGTAGTAGTTTTTCTGAAGGTACGGTATGCAAGTGTATCTGCACCGAGGTAGTCAAATTTTATTGTAGCCACGTTAAAACTATCACCATTAGGTTTTGCAATATATTCAACCTGGCTGATCAGCCTGTTGGTATTATCGTAAGTGTAGTACTGGCTGAATATGGTGTCTTTCCCTGCTGGTAATGTAGAATCTACCTGGTAGATTTTTGCTAACTGCGTACTAAAACTCTGTGGTACCGGTACAGGGTCAGGTGTGGAAGGTTTTTTACTACAGGCCGAAAAGAATATTATTACAATGGCAAAAATAACTACTGAGGATAACAGACGTTTCATGTTTTATAAAGCCCGGATTATAAGCAGACTCTGATGGTGAAAGTACAAAGAATTGATAGTATGGCAAAACAGTTAACAGGGATAAGGCGATAAACATTATAGCAATCATTGCAAATGGAATGTGTTGAGGAAGGAAGTACCTGCGACGAAGAAAAGCACTTACATGGGAAGAGTGGTTACCGGCGATGGAGAACACTATGTTTGTATAGGATAGCATAGTCTGTTGCAGCAAGTGCTACCGGCTTTGCTACGGCTTAGCCACGGCTCATGTAAGGCTCATGTACGGAGTAACCCGGGCTTTGCCAGGGCTTAACCGGGGAAATACAATGGCTGCTGGTGAAATAAAGGATTGATCAGCTTCATGAAAAAATAATTGCACAATAGTGTTACCGGCAAAATTGCTATTACCGTAATTAACAGCGCATGTAAATATCCTGAACTGCCTGCAAACTTTGCAAAGCCCGATAATTTTTTACGCAGCACCATACCGGTTATTAATATAGCAGGTAGCTGGTAAAATAAAAAAAACTAATTTTTTTTAAGGTCATGCCAGAAATTCGATGTTCTATACAGAAGATATTTTCCCTTAATCAATATTGTTGCACCACTTGAACACTGGAACCTGCCGGTAAAGGAAGATTTATAATCAAACTCTATGCGGAAATTGTTATACGCAAATTCCGGTAGTTTTTTGCCATAAGTAAAATCTGTATAAGTAACCCTGCTAAACTTTGCCAGGTTCCAGGTTGATACGCCATCCTGTTGTAAACCCTCTCTCAGCTTATCGAAATCCTTTTTCACCTCATCCGAAGGGCTTTCATAAACACAACTATACCAACTTTTAAAATCATTTGTTATCAATGCGTTTAAGAGTTTTCTGCCTAATTCATCCATGGTTTTACCGCCGGTATAATTGCGGTCTGTTACGGAAGGTACTAATGTTGCACCTGGTGTTGAATTTTGTGTGCCATATTCCAGGTCTGTGGCAGTTGGCACCACGGTAACGCCTGGATTTTGCTTCGGTAATACATTGCTGATTGTCCAACCTCCAGTTTGAGCAACAAGCCAGCATTTGCCACCGGCTTTTACTTTAGTTGAGCTGGCTTTAACCTGCTTATCAACTTCAATTAAATTATCATTCACCCATTTAACCGAAGCAGGAGCCCAGCCGGTATTTTTTGAAACATCAAAAGTTATTTTTTTAAAAGTGGCTTGCATTCCATCTTTGGAAATTGAAAAAATATAAATTCCACTTTCATCGGTTTGGTCGATGAGCCCGCCGTTATTATAAAATACCACATTATTTTTTGATGGAGAAACCTCATAGTCAAATCCCGGAACGGTTATGGTTACGCCATTGTCTCTGTTTATAAAACTAAAATCGGATGATTCAAATCCTTTGTTTTCTACAATAAAACTATTCAGTTCGTCTGAATAGCCAATAAATGTATAATCAACAGTATTGTTGTTGTTATTATTCTTTAATACTTTGGTATTGCCTGATTTCAACTGAAATGTCAGGTTATCTCCATTACGTGTCACCATACCATTACCAAAATTGATAAGATTATCCTGCTCACCGTTGGTATCGCTTAATTCTTTAAAAGTTTTTACAGCTGCCGGTTTTTTATTAACCGGGGAGGTTTTTGTTTCAATACTTACTGTTTTGTTTTTGGCTACAGGCTGCTGTTGATTTTCCAATACAACTTCATATCCTTTAAAACTATTACTATTTGAAAAAAAAGTTCCTTGTAAAGTGTTACCGGATTTTTTTAACTCATAGGTTGCTTTGCTCCAAATAATGGGTAAATCAGCTTTCACAACTTCATCACTGTTTAATGTGATTGTATTGCCTGCAATATTTTCCGGCTTAAGTAACGCTTCAAAAACAAAAGTTTTGCCATCTTTAACAATCTCTCTTACTTCTTTGGCCCCATATATTCCATTGCCAATTTCTCCAACAATAATTTTTGTGCTTGCCCCGGGATGTTGCTGAAAATAAATACCTTCAAATTTTTTCAGTTCAGTATCAAATGATTTATTATCAGTGGTGTTATTATAAACAGTTGCATCAGTTTTGTAGAACATCATGGTTTCCATATACGCATACATCTGATCCAGGTTTTTTGAAAAATAATCTGAGGGTGCAGAAAAATTCAGCGTATAGGTAATCTTATTATGAATCGTTTTTAAAATGAAATAATCCATCGCCAGTTTTTTAGTGACCTGGATATGGAAAATACCATTCCACCATTTTTTGTTATTAATGATTTTAAAGCTATCTCTTACAATTACAAGTTTTTCTCCACCCTGTTGTTTGGTCACTTCCAATTCTTTTCTCGAAATCTCGTCAATAGACGCATTCTGATACCCATTTTGCAATGTCCCGGTTTCTAATTGAAAGGAAGGTGCAAATTGTTTATCGCCCTGTTGCGGTGCGGTGAGTGAAAATTGAACACCAGCTCCCAATTCTGTTCTTTTTGTCCAGTCATTTGGCAGGGATATCCTGTACAAATTATCATCACTAACTAATAAAGTAGATGTTTGGCCAAAAATTAAATTGCTGATAACTAACAATACGGATACTAAATAAAATTTCATAAAATTGGTTAAATGGGTTTTAAGGTTTATTTTATTTTTTATGTAACATGCTTTTACAGGCAGCTTTTATTTACATCATCGTCAATTCCTGTATTTACTCAACACTTCTTCACTAACTAATTATTAGCTAGTTAAAAAAGAGGCAAAATTTTGCAATTGACGATTCATGTTATTTTTTCTAAATAAAAATAATCTTTAATAACTAAACTCAAAAAAAATAATTCCCTCTTCAGCATACCACATAACATTTTCTCTGCCCGGTGCTTTAAACTGCATAATAATTATCTCTTTCGGCGTCGTTTGGGCTTTGTTCAATCCCGTAGTGATGGTGAGATAGTAACTATAAAAGCATTTATTGCAAATACAGCGGCAGTATTTGTTGGCGCAATTTTGCTGTTACGCCAACGCTTTATGGCCTTGATTCGATACCAGCAAAGGCACTTGCCCGGGGAAGAGGGGTTACCAATGACGGCGAAAAAGAAGCCACTTGTTTTATAACAAGTGGCTTCCTGATGATGAATTACTGAAAAAATTATTATTGAAAAAACGTGTAATAATTTTTTACTTAACAAATATTTGAATAGACTCTTTACCAGCTTTAAGCCAGTAAGTACCTGAAGCCAGGTTGCGGATATCCAGTTGTTGTAATCCTGGCAATAATTGACGCTGATACACCAGCTTGCCGGCAGCGTTAAAAATCTGCACAGCAGCACTTGCTGGTAATACCACCGATAACTTACCATCCAATACTGGGTTAGGAAATGCTTGTAATGATAACTGTGATCTGTCAAAATTTAAACTGATCACGTTACTATTGCTGTATCTTTCGTCAAGGTCTCTTTGTATTAAACGGTAATAGTTAGTGCCTGGTAAAGGAAATGTATGCGTAAAATTATATGCGGAAACTGAGTTGCTGTTTCCTGCAGCTTTTACACTGCCAATAGTATTCCAATCACTACCATTTAAGCTGTGTTGTACCATAAAGTCTTTGCTATTGGCTTCAGTTGCAGTTGCCCATTTAAGGATAGCGCCATTGTTCTTTTTTTCTGCAGTAAAACTTATCCAGGTAATAGGTAAAGGAGCAGATTGGTTAGCTAAAGTGATCGTGTTTAATGAGATTGCTGCAACTGCACTGCTTACATATGATGATGCCGTAACCGGGGCATCTGCAGTAGCGCTCCAGGTAGTACCGTTAGTGATATTCATTCTAAGATTTGCTTGCGGAATTGCTACACTGTTTGATCCGTTTAAATCTGCACCTGCATACGAAAAAAGAATGGTTCCGGTAAAAGGGCTGGTAGTATTACTAAACTTGAAATATCGTTTGATGTAATAGTTGGTGGGTGTAGGCGTGATAGTATAGGCTTCTGTTTTTGCCAGCGTGGTGTTAGTTAATGTATAATTTGATGAAGGAGTTAATGATAAACCATCAACAACCAGTATCTCTCCACCCTTCACCGTTAGTCCGCCTGCATCTACCACAAGCTGGGCTTTAAGTGAGGTGGTGATGGCAACAAGTATGATAAGAATTATTTTTTTCATTGAAGTCTGTTTAAAATGTGATAGCCTATTTGAATACAGTTGCTTTAATGGTGTGCGTTCCTGCTCCATCATACACCAAAACTGTTACTGTATTTGCAGCTGACACCTGCGCAGAACCAATATTTACAAAGGAGCTTGCAGAATTACTTGGGGTAGTAGGGGTAATAAGCACCGCATCTCCAACAGCAGCTCCTGTAACGGTAATGGTAACAATTGTGGGAAAAGACGAGTAAGTAAAACTACTACTGGTTCCCGTTAGTTTAGTTACGCCTGCGGTTGCTTGCGAAACCCAGGTAGTACCATTAGATGTTAACACATTACCACTGGTACCTGGTGCTACTGTTTGCAATGCACTGGTTCCATTACCCAGTAAAACATTATTTGCTGCAAGCGTAGATGCACCTGTGCCACCGTTAGCTACTGCAACTGTACCGGTAATATTACCGGCAGCAAGGCTGCTGCTGCCGTTTAAAAGAATAACCCAGTTTTTAACAGCCGGGGTACCTGCATTATAATAGAATCCTGCAGGTGCGTCTGTCTGAAAGATAATCAGCCCTGTTGCCGGGCTGGCAATAGCATTTTTTTGTGCCGCCGTCATTCTTGGTACCAATAATCCCCCTGCAGTGCTGGTGATGTCCAGTTTAGAGGATGCATCTGGAACTGCAACACCAATCCCTACCTGGGCTTTCAGTTGTACAGTAAATACCAGGCAAATAATAGCTAGTGTTCCGGAAAGTAATAGTTTTTTCATTTTTTTGATAAGTTGATAAGGGTTAATAAAAAGTAAAGTTTGCAATATTACATTTTATTTACTTTTAAAAATATATTATATGTTATGGAATAATTATTTTAAAGAGGGGGCTTTTGCCAACGGCGTATTGATTGTAAGGCAGTAACGATAACAGCACTTATTGCAAATGCAGCGGCAGTATTTGTTGGCGCAATTTTGCTGGTACGCCAGCGCTTTATGGCCTTGCCCGGATACCAATAAATGCACCAGACCGGGAAGAGTGGGTACCAACGACAGTGAAGAATGTTTTTGTTGTATGCTGTTTTAATCTATGAATTTTGCCGAGCGTATTACCTGTATAAGTTTGTTCCCCATCTCTTTCTCACTATACGAAAGATTAATGCTTAGTAAGTAGTTGCTGAATGATTTGCTATATACAATATGTTCAACAGATAAATTTTGGTCGTATGTAATCTGTGTTTTAAATGCTTTAAATGGAACGGCACCAATTGACTCCATAGTTGAGCTGGTATCGAATTTGGGTTTTCCTCCGTCTGGAGAAAAGTAACTGAAAGCTATGGGCGGGGGCTCTGCAAACTCACAAGAACTTGCATTTGCATTCGAGGTGCAGGGAGTATACCTGAATAAAAGAAAATTGTTTTTCCCACCTTCAATACGTAAGAGGGTTTCAGTTGAATCTTCAGTAGTTAATGAATCAAGAATAATTAATTCTTTAGGGATTTCCAGTTTCATGTGCACCTTAGAAATGAAATATTGTGAGTTAGTCAATGGTGAATTGCATGCAGCAATTGCCAGCAGTACTACAAAAACAAAAAAAGTGAATGGCCTCATAAAAATTGTGTACACAACGGCCAGGGCTTTCTGCTGTATTGACATTCTGCAATTCATCAGCCCTAACTGGTGATGAGTAAAGTTAATGTAGTTGATGGTATATTCTGTTGCTCAGCTTTATTCATCCGATCCGGACTGCAAAGGCAAGGGATAGGGAAGAGTGGGTAACAACGACGGCGAAATCAATATTTTTTACCGGACATTTTGTGACCATGCCTGGGAATTTCGTAAAGAAAAAAGAAGCGTATAAATGTTTAATACAGTACCCGGAGCACTATTGCCATAGTCAACTATTGTTTTTATTCTTCCACTTTTAAACTGTAGTGTGGTAGTATAAGTGGGTTGGTCTGACCAGTCAGAAGTATAATTATCTTGTATGGAAGGCCAGTTAACGTTATTTATCAATTGATGCAAAGAATCTAAAGATTGATTTTTTATTACCGTATGGTAAACGCCATTAAGTGTATTGTATTTTTCTGCGTCATACTCCGCTTTTCCATTTTCATAAATAGTCATGGTAAAGATGGGGCATGTACCAAAACAAGCATCAGCCTCAAATGTGATAGTGTCAATCGGATCTTTATCCGGGCTACAAGCTGATAATAAAATTAATGTTATAAAAAAGCAGAAGGTAAATTTCATACTTTGTAAAGATTCAATTCAAAAGAGTTTCCATAAATGGTTAGTGATATACATGGAGGAAATACAGCGGCAGTATTTGTAGGCGCAATTTTGTTGGTACGTCAGCGCTTTACGGCCTTGCTTCGATACCAACAAAGGCACTTGCTAAGGGAAGAGTGGCTACCAACAATGGCAAGTGGTGCCTGCTGGTCGAAGACAAGGCAGGGCGTGCCGAGTAGGAGAAGACTTGCGGGGGCGAAAATTTATGTGTTAGTTAGACTGTTGTTAATTCCAAGAAACTGAGTGATCTCTTCAAATAATCTTGTTGTACGCTCAACATCATTTTCATAATTAAAAAAATCATAGTCGAATAATATTACAGCAAAATTTGAATAATCTTTGAATATTATGCCTTTGATTTTTTTACTTTCGATATAGCGCTTAATACTTTGATGTTTTTCTACTGGTGCTTTTCCTTTGTAATTTATAACAATAGAAAGAGGGATTTCGAAATGATTCCATAGTTCATACCAAATACCGAAAAATACGCTGGATTTAGTAATCATATCTTTTTCGAAAAAACCAATTTCAAATTGTGAATTATTAGACCAGGATAGTTTTTCGAATTCATTATAAACATCAGTAATAAAGTCAGTAAGAATGATGAGTTCGTGGCCAATTTGTTTAGAATAAAGAGCAGGTTTGACTGTTTGTTTTTGCATATTTAAAATTAAGAAATAACTCATTATAAAACTGTAACAATAACAGCTTGTAATTGCAAATGCAACAAACAGTAGAAAAATACTTTTTTGTACCTGCAGCAGTGTGCTGGTGGTATCCGTTTGGTTGAAGACCAGGCGGGAGGGTTCTGAGGATGGGAGTACCTGCGGCGGCGAAACAAAGGCACTTGCTTGGGGAAGAGTGGTTATCAACGACGGCAAGTTCGCTAGCTTTGCTGCAAACCTTTTGTTAGTGGAATGTGCTTTTGTTTGTCATGAGATAAATCTTCTTGATGCTCTGATAAGATTGTATATCATGTACGATGACCAGATTCGCATTAACAAGTCTAAGAAAATCAAATATCCAGAAAAAGACGTCTCCAACCTCCTTAATGGGTTGATATAAATAAAGAATTTTTCAAAGGCTTCTTGAAAGCCTGCAGCCGTTGGCTCGCAAATTGAAATGTGCAATGGTTTAAATCCGTTAAACAAAAGTGCAATTAGAAAAAGAATATAATGACCAAATAATAACCAGATTAACGGCTTTATAAAACTCTGACCATAATCACTGAATGTTTTACTCCAAAGTAAAATCATTTTGTCCCAAAATTGATTTTTCCATGGCTTTCCCCATGATAGTGTTTTATTGTGAAAGTTAAGTTCCTCTGAATAGAATTTGTGTTCTTGTATTTTATCACTATGCTTCGACATTGAGATTTTAAGTTGTCTGTATGCTTCCTTAATAGCAACGATTTCCTTAGGGGTGGTCTTGCGTCCAGTCTTTAGTGAATCTTCAAATATTCCATATCCAGGTCCGTTTATCGCTCTTACATTGTTACTCCATTTGCAGCCTATAAAAAGAGCGTCAGTAATAAAACTGTCTATTATTATAAGCTCTTTATATTGAGAGAAAAAAGCTCTATAGAATTGGACTTTGTCCAAATTGCTATTGGTAATCTGGAAATACCTTTTGTCATTGGTCAAGTCTTTTGGTTCAATGCCATAAAAGTTTAATGAACCCTCATTTTTAAAATTTGTTATGGAAATGTTGTTGCATTTAATTTTTGCGAAGCTGAAATTTTTTCCTTTATTTATGCCGTGCAGCGATATTTCATCAAAACTTTGCTCTCTAACAATAATATCGCCTGTTTCATCTTCTTTGGCAAAAATTACAAGTTTTTTTATGTTATCACCAATTAGATACTCACCTATATGTAAACTCTCAAATTTTGTCCCCGAAACCCATACTTCGTTGATTTCATAACCGGAGATGCTAACTTTTTCAAATGTACAGTGGGATAAATGAACAGATTTAACATATACATACTTCAGCAAGACTTCTTTTTTAAAAGTTCCGCTACTAAAATAAATAGAGTCTGATATTGTACAGCCTTCAAAAGTTAAAGATTCATTACATGTCATCCCATCAATGAAAAATAATTTGTCGGACTTAAAAGTGCAACCCTCAAATTTGAGTGGCAAATTTACTGTGACGGTATCGTCTAATATTAAATATTCATCTTCAAAAGTGCAACCAGAAATGAGAATGCTAGATTTCCCATACTCTTCCTTAATAAACTCTTTGGGTGGATTGCGTAACAAAGCCCTCAGCTCTTCTGCCGAAAGAATTTTATCATTGTTGTTAGCTGGTGAGCTTTCTGGTTGAGTCATATTTTTTTTGCTATGATACTTTAGGGGCTGTCTTCGTATTGCCATTAACTCCTGCATTTACGCAACTCTTCTTCACTAACCAATTGTTACTTAATTAAAAAATGAACAAAAATTTTGCTATTGCCATTTCATGTTACAATTTTCCAAATAAAAATAATCTTTAATAACTAAACTCAAAAAAATACTTCCCCCTACAGGATACCACATAACACTCTTCCCCGCCCAATGCTTTAAACTGCATATTAATTAGCACCTTAACTTGCATATATGAAATGTATCAAAGCCTTCCTGGTTATCAGCGCTTGTTTGCTGGCTGTACAAAGCACCACCGCACAACAACTTGCCGCTAAAAAAGATGTTTTAAAAACCATTACATTGGCCAACAAATATTTTATGGATAAATGGCCCGATGCCGGCAAGCCCATTTTTGTGCCCAGCCGCAACCGCACCTGGCCCAGCCATATATGGACGAGGGCCGTGTATTACGAAGGCCTGATGGCATTGTACAGTGTAGATAAACAAAAGGCCTATTACAATTATGCGGTAGACTGGAGCGCCAAACACAACTGGAGTTTAAGGGATGGTATTAAGACCCGTAACGGTGATAACCAGGCCTGCGGGCAAACCTATATTGACCTTTATACTATTGATAAAAACAAAACGCATATCGACAGCATCAAAGCTTCTGTTGACCTCATGCTTCAATCTTCAAAAATTGACGACTGGCATTGGGTGGATGCGATACAAATGGCGATGCCGGTGTTTGCCAAACTGGGCGTAATTTATAAAGACACGAATTATTTTCACCGCATGTACGAGATGTATGCGTACACGAGAAACAAACACGGCGATAATGGTTTGTTCAACGCTGCCGAAGGTTTGTGGTGGCGGGATAAGGATTTTGATCCGCCTTACAAAGAACCCAATGGCGAAGATTGTTACTGGAGCCGTGGCAATGGCTGGGTAGTAGCGGCATTGGTAAGAGTGCTGAGTAACATTCCAAAAAATGAACCGCACCGTGCAGAATATGTATCGGATTATAAAGCAATGATGGCAGCATTAATTCCCATTCAGCGCAATGATGGTTACTGGAATGCCAGCCTGCACGACAGCACTAATTTTGGCGGCAAGGAGCTAACGGGCACTTCTTTATTTGTATACGGTATGGCCTGGGGCATCAACAATAAAATTTTAGACCGTGCCACTTATTTACCCATCGTTACCAAAGCCTGGAATGCAATGGCCAAAGAGAGTGTGCATGCCAATGGCTTTTTAGGTTGGGTGCAGGGCACGGGCAAAGAGCCTAAAGAATCGCAACCTGTAACGTACGACAGGGAACCGGATTTTGAGGATTTTGGATTGGGCTGTTTTCTGTTAGCCGGGAGTGAAGTGTATAAGATTAAACGATAAGAATTGCTGCTGCGCAGCAAGGGTTAGCCACAGATTGCACAGATTACACAGAAAAATGCAATTGGTTTTAAACAATCTGTGTAATCTGTGCGATCTGTGGCAAAACAATTCACGCAGTGAATTAAAATAATTTGTGTAATCTGTGCAATCTGTGGCTAACAAAAATTCACGAAGTGAATTCAATAAATCTGCGACATTTGTTGCTCATCAGTTCACGCAGTGAACTACATACATAAACCATTTTTAATGAAACAACTTTGTTTTCTTTTTCTTCTTTTTTTATTGCTGCAATCCACGCAGGCGCAACGCACCAAATACAATTTTAACAGCGACTGGAAACTGAGCCTGCAGGATGACAGCATCTATGCCAAAAAAACTTTCGCCGATTCGTACTGGAAAAATATTACGCTGCCCTATGCCTGGAACGAAGATGATGCGTTTAAAAAAGATATTGCCGACCTGAGCACCGGCATTGTATGGTACCGGAAACATTTTCGCCTTCCTGCCAATGCCAAAGGTCAAAAAATATTTTTGGAATTTGAAGGTATACGACAAGCGGGTGAATTTTATGTGAACGGGAAATTTATCGGCCTGCACGAAAATGGGGTGATGGCTTTTGGTTTTGATATTACTGAGCTTGCAGAATTTGGCGATATAGAAAATGTGATTGCGGTGCGTATTGATAACAGCTGGGAGTACAGGGAAAAAGCCACCAACAGCAAATTTCAGTGGGAGGATAAAAACTTTAATGCCAACTATGGCGGCATCAGTAAAAATGTGTACCTGCATGTGGTGCCGAAAGTGTACCAGACTTTGCCTTTGTACAACAATTTAAAAACAACCGGTGTGTATGTGTATGCGGATAACTACAACATTAAAGCAAAAACTGCAACGGTACATGCAGAGAGTGAAGTAAAGAATGAAAGTCTTGCTAAACTGAATATTACTTACGAAGTACAGGTAAGTGACAAAGACGGAAAAATAATAAAAACTTTTACAGGAGATAAAACCATGATTGCCCCGGGAGAAATAAAAACCGTGAAAGCAGCTGCTGCTGTTAACGGATTAAATTTCTGGAGCTGGGGCTATGGCTATTTGTACAATGTGCAAACCAGGTTAACGGTAAATAATATTACCATTGATGAAGTAACCACCACCACCGGGTTTAGAAAAACAGAATTTAAAAACGGCATGATCTATTTAAATGACCGTGTGATAATGGTGCATGGCTATGCACAAAGAACAAGCAATGAATGGCCGGCAGTGGGTTTAAGTGTGCCGGCATGGCTGAGTGATTACAGTAATGGATTGATGGTGGAGAGTAACGGTAATTTAGTAAGGTGGATGCACATTACCCCATGGAAACAGGATATTGAAAGTTGCGACCGTGTGGGCCTGATGCAATCCATGCAGGCAGGCGATGCAGAAAAAGACGTGGAAGGTGTGCGATGGGAGCAACGCAAAGCCGTAATGAGAGATGCGATCATTTACAACCGCAATAACCCCAGCATTATTTTTTATGAATGTGGTAATGAAAGTATTTCTGATGCTCATATGCAGGAGATGAAAGATATCCGCAACACTTATGATGCTAAAGGCGGCCGTGCTATTGGCAGCCGTGAAATGCTGGATAGTAAAGTAGCAGAGTATGGCGGCGAAATGTTGTACACCAACAAAAGTGCCCATATTCCTATGTGGGCTATGGAATATTCCCGTGATGAAGGTTCGAGAAAATACTGGGACGATTATACACCACCTTATCATAAAGATGGTGTAGGCCCTTTGCACAACGGGCAGGATGCTTCTGCCTACAACCGCAATATGGAAAGCCATGCGGTGGAAAATGTAAAACGCTGGTTCGAATTCTGGAACGAAAGGCCGGGTACCGGAAAGCGTGTAAGCGCCGGCGGTGTGAACATTGTTTTCAGCGAAACCAATACGCACCACCGTGGTGTGGATAATTACCGCAGGAGTGGGGAAGTGGATGCACTACGTATCATCAAAGAAAATTTTTATGCCAACCAGGTGATGTGGGATGGCTGGGTGAATCCTGAGAAACAACATATCCATATTATAGGGCATTGGAATTATTTGCCGGGTGTAAAAAAAGATATCTATGTTGTTTCCACCGCAGCAAAAGTGGAACTGAAAGTTAATGGCACTTCTTTAGGCTTCGGCACAAAGAGCGATGGCTTTTTGTTTACATTTAAGAATGTAGCATGGCAACTGGGTAATATCAGTGCCAAAGGTTATGATGAAAAAAATACTGTAGTTTGTTCAGACCAGTTGACTACTGTTGGCGAGCCGGTGGCATTGCGGTTGAAAAGTATTAAACGCCCCACTGATTTTATTGCCGACGGGCATGACCTTGCCCTGGTGGAAGTGGAAGTAATTGATGCCAAAGGCAGCCGTTGCCCTACTGCATTAAACATGATCAGTTATACCCTGGATGGTCCTGCCGTATGGAGAGGCGGTATGGCCATTGGCCCGGATAATTATATTTTATCGCAGCAGTTCCCGGTAGAAGGTGGCGTGAACAGGTTTTTGATACGTTCCACTACTTCGCCCGGCGAAATTAAAATTACTGCTACAGCAGATGGATTGAAACCGGCCACACTAACGTTAACTACTACACCGTTTGTAACCGAAGGGGGCTTATCAAAAATATTACCTTCCGCAGGACTGCCCTCTAATTTACAAAGAGGGCCAACACCTGCCACGCCTTCTTATACTATCACCCGTACACCAATTAACATAATAAAAGCCACAGCCGGTGCACATGCCGACAGTGCCTTTGCCAGTTATGATGACAATGAACTGAGCGATTGGGTAAATGATGGCAAACTGAATACGGCCTGGATAGAATACGATCTTGAAAGAGCTGCCACCGTAAGTGAAATTACCTTGAAGCTGAATAATTTCCGCAGCCGCAGTTATCCCTTGCGTATTACTGTTGATGGTAAAGAAGTGTAT
Source organism: Ferruginibacter sp. SUN106 (assembly GCF_050611765.1). Lineage (NCBI taxonomy): Bacteria > Pseudomonadati > Bacteroidota > Chitinophagia > Chitinophagales > Chitinophagaceae > Ferruginibacter > Ferruginibacter sp. SUN106. The sequence goes on along the minus strand of NZ_JBODJC010000003.1, from coordinate 976,470 downwards.
AAAGACAGCACCCCGAAAAGCCTTGGCTATTGCACCCTCATCTGCAAACCCACCAAAGGAAAAAAAGTGAGGATTGAACTGGTAAAAGAAACCATTAGCGCCGCCACTACTACAGGAATGGAAGTGAACGGTAAGAAATTAGATGATGGTGTGGGAAGAAATGATGCGAATGCGAAGGGAACGCTGAGTATTATAGAGGCAGAGATTTATGAAAAATTATAAAGAATGTCTATTAATGGCAAAGGCGTTTGCTTTCAGCAAGAATAATTGTTAGCGAGGGAAAATGATCAATGTTCAACACTCAATGCTCAATGTGCAATGAAAGGCAGGAGACTTTGTTTTGTTATAGGAATTCGTAGCGGAGGAAATGTTCAATGTTCAACGTTCAATATTCAATGCTCAATGAAAGGCGGGAGACCTTGTTGTGTTAAGGGGGATTTGTAGGGAAGGGAATGATCAATGTTCAATATTATTCAGGTAAGTACAAATGATCAATGTTCAACACTCAATGCTCAATGTTCAATGAAAGGCAGGAGTGTTAAATTGGAAACTGTTTTTATTTCTCCACCAGTACCTGCGTAAGGCGCATCTTTTGGTTCGGTGACGCCGAAGGCGGGATTCGAAAAATTCGCCGGCAGGCGATAATTTTTCGAAAGAAGCAAAAGATGCGCCGGCGCAGGTACGCATCCCGAATGTTTTCGGGACGGCTGAGGAGGTGAAAGCTTTAAATTAAAAAGAGATAACAAAAAAGAAATAACGCTAACCCATGTTAAAAATATTTACCGCCATTTTATTATTAACTGCTTTAACTACAACCGCACAAAAAAAATCTCCATCCCCCAATATCATTTTCATCCTTGCCGATGACCTCGGCTATGCAGACATCGGCTGCTACGGGCAACAAAAAACAGAAACCCCTAACCTGGATAAGCTTGCTAAAGAAGGCATGCGATTCACGCAATTCTATTCCGGCTCCACTGTATGTGCGCCTGCACGTACCACACTGATGACCGGCCTGCACACAGGCCACACCCCCATAAGGGGCAATAAAACTTTTACACCCGAAGGACAAACACCATTGGAAGACAACGTAATCACCATTGCTAACCTTTTACAAAAAAACGGTTACCGCACAGGCGCCTTTGGTAAATGGAGTTTAGGATTTATCACCACTTCCGGCGATCCTGCCAAAAAAGGCTTTGATGAATTTTTTGGATACAATTGCCAGTCGTTAGCACATGATTATTATCCTGATCATTTATGGCATAATCATGATAGAATTGATTTTACTGCCAACCTTACAGCCAATGCTGTATACTCTGCTGATACCATTCATGCGGAAGCCATGCAATTCATCAACCAGCAAAACAGCAATCAACCCTTCTTTTTATACTTACCTTATACCTTACCACATGGCGATGTGATATTACCGCACGACAGTGTGTACAATTATTACATCAGAAAATTTAATGAAATACCTGTTCCTTTGGGTAATAAAAAAGATACCCTGGCTTATGAGCCCTATCCACACGCCGCTTTTGCAGCTATGGTAAGCAGGCTGGATAAATATGTAGGAGAGATTGTAAATACGATCAACAAAAATGGCCTGGCAGAAAATACACTCATCATTTTTTGCAGTGATAATGGTCCGCATAAAGAGAATGGTGGCGACCCTGAATTTTTTCAGAACCATGGTATTTACCGTGGCATTAAAAGAGACCTGTATGAAGGTGGTATTCGTGTGCCTTTTATTGCTTATTGGAAAGGAAAGATACCACCTGCTGTAACGGATCAGTGGCTGGCATTGTGGGATATGTATCCTACGTTTCAACAAGTAGCCGGATTACCTGTAAATAAAAAAGTAGATGGCGTTTCCATACTACCTACATTATTACACCAGGGCAAACAAGTGCAACATGATTATTTGTATTGGGAGTTTCATGAAAACAATGGCCGTCAGGCTTTACGCTGGAGAGATTGGAAACTGGTAAAACTGAATGTGAATACTGCCGCAACCACTGTAGTGGAATTGTATGACCTGAAATATGATCCCGGTGAAAAAAATGATATTGCAGATAAGTTTCCGGGCATTGTAAAGAAATTGAATGCGATGATTAAAAAAGTGCATACTCCAAATAAAGACTGGCCGTTGCTGCCCGAAGAGTTAGCGGGGAAGAAGATGGTGAATGATTAATGTGTTAATCCTTGCCCTGCCCTTCAGGGCAGGGATTAAATGATGGGCTAAAGCCCTGTAACTCTTTTTTATTATTCCCTGGTCTGAAGACCAGGGCAATTGAAAAGACCAGGGCAATTGAAAAGACCAGGGCAATTCAAAAGACCAGGGCAATTGAAAAGACCGGGGCAATTCAAAATATCATTTCTTATTCCCGGTCATGTAACTACAGGATGGATAAAGTCATCCGATTAAATAAGTTGTGCTGCTATTCAGATCCACCAATAACGATTTTAACGATTGTATCACTACTAAATCTTTTACAATAATGAAAGTTTTTTTAACAGGATTGCTGATAGCGTCTGCCTGTACTGCATTACATGCACAGGAAGTATTGGAAACCGGCGGACAAAAAATGCCTGCGGAATGGATCGATAAAGATACCCATCATAAAATAGTGCGTTTATCGGATGGCCTGCCTGGGAATAGCCTGAGTTTTTATTTTCACAACAATCCTTTTATTGGCAACAACATGATCTTTTACAACAACAGCAAACAAAAAGCTGCTGATGTAACCGATATGAAAAAAGAAGCCACGCCTGCCACTAATATCAATAATACTCAGCTGTGGAGTATAGACCTGAAAACAAAAAAATTAACACAGCTTACTTTTCATGCCTCACCGATGAGCGGAGAAGTGGTGTGTGAAAAAACAAAAACTGTTTTTTACCAGGTAAAGGACAGCATATTTGCGTTGGATTTTGTTACTAAAAAAGAAAGGTTGGTGTCGGTATATCCTGCGGATTTTAAGTCGGGTATTATGACAGTAAACTCTGATGGTACTTTATTGGCAGGTTCAAGAGCTACCGATGCAGAGAAAGAAATTTTAAAAAATAATCCCAATAAGAGCAGTTATTTTAATTTGATCTACGATGCTCACCTGCCTAAAACATTATTCACCATTGATGTAAAAACAGGTGTGCTGAATAAAATATTTACCGACAGTGCCTGGTTGAATCATTTGCAATTTTCTACTACTGATCCTGCATTGCTTTCTTTTTGTCATGAAGGGCCATGGCATAAAGTAAACAGGATATGGCATATCAATGTCAACACCAAACAGATCACACAAGTGCATCACCGCACTATGGATATGGAAATATGGGGACATGAATGGTTTGGCCAAACAGGCAAAACCATGTGGTTTGACCTGCAGCAACCCAAAGGACAAACTTTTTTTGTAGGCGGTTACAATGTAGCTACCGGAAAAGAAATTAAATACAGCCTGCCACGTAACGACTGGAGTGTACATTACAACAGCAATGCTTATGAAACTTTATTTGCAGGTGATGGCGGCGATCCCGGTGCGGTAGCTAAAGCACCTGATGGACAATGGATCAATTTGTTTACACCAAACGGCGATCATTTTGATACCGAGAAACTGGTAAATATGAAACACCATCAATATAAATTAGAACCTAATGTGCATTTTAGCCCGGATGGCAAATGGATCATCTTCAGGGCGAATTTTGAAGGAGAATCGAATGTGTATGCGGTGGAGGTGAAGAAGTCGTGAGTCGTGAGACGTGAGTCGTGAGTGGCACTCTAAGAATGGTTATTTCTTTTAGCTATTCACGACTGACGTCTCACGGCTGACGTCTCACGACTGACGTCTCACGACTGACGTCTCACGACTGACGTCTCACGACTGACGCCTCACGACTGACGCCTCACGAAAATTTTGAGCTTGTTAAATTAAAATATATTATGCGTAAAGTATTGTTGTCTTTTTTTGTAGTTATAGTTTTTAGTTCTGCAATGGCGCAGGTAAAATGGCCGGCAATCACTAATCAAACCAAACCATGGACAAGATGGTGGTGGCTGGGCAGCCAGGTTAAAAAAAATGACCTTACCACTGTGATGCAGCAATACCAGCAAGTGGGATTGGGTGGCCTGGAGATAACTCCGATCTATGGCGTACAGAAAGAAGAGGAACAGTACATCCCGTTTTTGTCTAAAGAATGGATGGAGGTGTTCAGTCATACTTTAAAGGAAGGCAAGCGCTTAAATTTAGGGATTGATCTTGCTAACGCTACCGGGTGGCCGTTTGGCGGCCCGTGGATAGGTGATGAAGATGCCTGTAAAAATATGCAGGTGAAAATGTATAGTCTTAATGGTGGCGAAACTTTACAAGATACGATTCAATTTATACAGGAGCCATTGGTGCGTACAGAAAATTACAAGCCGGTTAAGATTGAAGATGTATTGCAGCCAATATCTGCCAATAAAAATTTACAGGCACTATCAATGGACCAGGTAAGGTTTGTAAGGCCATTACCATTGCAAACTTTAATGGCCTATTCCGATGCCGGCGAAAGTATTGACCTTACAAACAAAGTAGATACAAAAGGTAAATTAAACTGGACAGCACCCAATGGCAAATGGAATTTGTATGCGTTGTTTATGGGATGGCATGGCAAACAGGTAGAAAGAGCAGCACCGGGCGGCGAAGGCAATGTGATCGATCATTTTTCTGCCAGTGCCTTGCAACATTATTTAAAACGTTTTGATGATGCGTTTAAAAATACTGACATCAGCAGCCTGCGTGGATTTTTTAATGATTCGTATGAAGTGGATGATGCCAGGGGCCAATCTAATTACACGCCTTTATTATTTGAAGAATTTAAAAAGAGAAGAGGCTATGATCTGAAAACAGAATTGCCTGCGCTCTTTACCAAAACACATACCGACAGAACGAACAGGATATTATGTGATTACAGGATGACGATCGACGAATTAATTCTGGAAGACTTTACAGGTGAATGGAAGAAGTGGGCACACAGTAAAGGAAAGATCGTTCGTAATCAATCGCATGGTTCGCCTGCCAACACATTAGACCTGTATGGTGTGGTAGATATTCCTGAAACAGAAGGCACAGAAATATTGCGTATTAAATTTGCGCCCTCTACATCTCATGTGATGGGCAAACCATTAGCGGCATCAGAATCTGCTACCTGGCTCAATGAACATTTTGTTTCTTCTTTAAGCGATGTGAAAAAAGCATTGGATGTATATTTTATAGGTGGTGTAAATCACATTGTGTATCACGGTACGTCCTATTCGCCGCCGTCTGAACCATGGCCGGGCAGGTTATTTTATGCTGCGGTAGAGTTTACACAAGCCAATCCTTTCTGGAATAATTTTTCAGCATTGAATAGTTATGTTACCAAAACGCAATCTTTTTTACAACAGGGGAAACCTGATAATGATGTGCTATTATATTTCCCCATTTATGATAAATACTCCGAACCGGGAAGGGATCTGTTATTGCACTTTGACGGCATGAAGCCGGATTTTAACGGAACGCCTTTTGAAACATCGGCAACGATGATGCAGGAAAAAGGCTATGCTTTTGATTATATTTCCGACAGGCAGATATTGAATTTGCAAACGGCGAATAATAAAATCATCACAGGTGGAACTGCCTATCAAACTATTGTATTGCCCGATGCAAAATTTATGAAAGTGGAAACGCTTAAACATTTAATGGAACTGGCAAAGAATGGCGCAACTATTATTGCCTATAAAAATTTACCATCTGATGTACCTGGTTATGGCCAGTTAGAAAAAAATACAGCAGCCTTTAAAAATTTATTAAGCCAGTTGAAATTTGGTAACACTGATTTTGAAGAAGTAAAGTCTGCCACAATTGGTAAAGGAAGATTTTTAACAGGGGATAACCTGGAGTCTTTATTACATCTTGCCGCCATAAGAAAAGAAACTATGGTGGATAAAGGATTACAATTCAGCAGAAGAAAAAATGCTGATGGCAGTACTTTTTATTTTGTTGCCAATCGCAGCAATAAAAAAATTGATGATTTTATTCCCTTGCAAATAAAAGCAAGTGGCGCTGCATTATACAATCCAATGAATGGTGCAGCGGGCATTGCAGAAACCAGTAATGGCGATAATTTTATTACGGTGCGTATACAATTGAATCCTGATGAAAGTTATATTGTTCAAACTTCGGCTAAAAGAATTAACGGCGTAAAGTATCCTTATATCGAAGAAACTGCAGCACCAGTTGAAATTACAGGAGAATGGCAATTGCAGTTTAAAGAAGGTGGCCCAACCTTGCCTCCATCCGTTACACTAAGCGAAGGCTTACTACCATGGACAGATGCTAAAGCTGAAAGTTATAAGACATTTTCCGGCAGCGCATCTTATAGTACACATTTTAAAAAGCCTTCCGGCACTGCAACTAAATACCTGCTTGATCTTGGTAAGGTATATGAAAGTGCAGAAGTATTTATGAATGGAAGAAAGATAGCCACATTGATCGGACCTGCGTATAGTACCGTTATAAATGCCAAAGACCTGAAAGCAGATAATACCATAGAAATAAAAGTGGCTAACAGTATGGCCAATCGTATTATCGACCTGGATAAAAGAAAAGTAGTATGGAAAAAATTCAACAATACTAATTTTCCTGCAAGGCTGGCAACAAACAGGGGAGCAGATGGTTTGTTTGATGCCTCTAAATGGGAACCTAAGATATCCGGACTGGCGGGCCCTGTTACATTAACTGCGATAAAGTAAGTAATGTATCGCCACTTGCAATAATTTCCCTCGAAAACGATTTCGTTTTTATAATGGTGCAATAACAAAGACAGATACAAAACTGGTGTAAATTGGCAATCTTTAACAGGATTGCAAAACAACAACACTATATGAAAAGACGTACAGTCATCAAACAGTTAGCCGCAGCAATACCTGCGGCAATGTTGCATCATCAACTACAGGCAGCTTCTTTTTTATTTAATGAAGCCGGTGATAATATTTTAAAAGGCACATTCAAACCCACCTGGGAATCTTTGCAGCAATACCAAACACCGGAATGGTACCGTAATGCCAAGTTTGGCATCTGGGCACACTGGGGGCCACAATGCCAGCCGGAATCCGGCGACTGGTATGCAAGGGAAATGTACATGGAAGGCAGCGCAAAATATAAATACCACCTGGAAAAATACGGGCACCCTTCGCAATTTGGTTTTAAAGATGTGATCAATGAATGGAAAGCAGCAAACTGGAACCCGGAAGAATTAGTATCATTATACAAAAATGCCGGTGCAAAATATTTTATGGCACTGGCCAATCATCATGATAATTTTGATCTGTATAACAGCAAATACCATAAGTGGAATTCTACCAATATCGGTCCCAAAAAGGATCTGATCGGCGGTTGGGAAAAAGCGGCACGTAAAAACGGGCTACACTTTGGCGTTAGTGTGCATGCAGCACATGCCTGGAGCTGGTATGAAACCGCACAACGCTCAGACAAAAGCGGCGCTTATGCAGGTGTGCCTTACGATGGTAAACTCACCAAAAAAGATGGCAAAGGGAAATGGTGGGAAGGGTATGATCCGCAGGAACTCTATGCACAGGATCACCCGTTAAGTGAGAACAGCAGTGATAACGGTGCCATACATAAACAATGGAACTGGGGCAATGGTGTAAATATTCCTTCGGCAGCCTATTGTAAAAGTTTCTTAAACCGTACTATTGACCTGATCGACAAATACAATCCTGATCTCATTTACTTTGATGATACGGCTTTACCGCTTTGGCCGGTAAGTGATGCCGGATTGAAGATAGCCGCACATCTTTACAATAAAAGCATTAAAGAAAAAGGAAAGTTAGAGGCAGTGATCTTTGGAAAGATATTGGACGAACAGCAACGTAAATGTATGGTATGGGATATTGAGCGTGGTCAAAGCAACAATATAGAGCCATTGCCCTGGCAAACTGATACCTGTATCGGCAGCTGGCATTACCAGCAATCTATTTTCACTAATCATAAATATAAATCAGCCAAAACAGTAATTCATACACTAGTGGACGTAGTAAGTAAGAATGGTAACCTTTGTTTAAGTGTACCGGTAAAAGGTGATGGTACTATCGATAGTGACGAAAGAAAAATTGTGGAAGATATTGGCAAATGGATGGCTGTAAACAGTGAATGTATTTATGATACAAGGCCGTGGAAAATTTTTGGCGAAGGCCCTGCACTGGAAAATGTAGCCGCACTTAGTGCACAAGGATTTAATGAAGGAAAAGGCAAGCCCTTTACTTCGGAAGATATCAGGTTTACTGCAAAAGAAAATATTTTATACGCTGTTGCATTGGGTTGGCCGGAAAATGGAAAGGTATTGATCAAAAGTTTATCTTCAGATAATGCATTGCACCTTAAAGCTATCAATTCGGTAACATTGTGTAATGGTACAGCATTACAATTTAAAAGAAGTATTGAAGGACTAGAAATAATATTGCCTGCCGATAAGCCTGAAACAAATTACGCTATCGCATTTAAAATATCATGATAAAGGAATGGTAAGAGTTAATATGCAATTAAGATTCTTTGTAAAATATTTTATTTGGTGCTACATGCTATTCGTTAATGGCAACAATGCTATAGCACAAACGATTGCTTACAGCAAAGGAGGTAATATGTACATTAACAATCCTGATTATTTTCAACTGGTAGCTAATATTGCCGGTAATCATCACTTGTTGAGTTTCAGTCACAATGAAAAACCGGAAATATCTATTTATAATGCTAAGTTGGAATTTGTGCAAAAGACGAATATGCCTTTTACTTTTCCCGATAATGCGGAATTAAGAATCGTACCCTTCGACAGTTTTTACTATGTTTTTATCCGGCCACATTTTACCAAACAATATTTATTCTGGAAAGTTGATGGTAATGGGAATTGCACTGATATGTCGGACGCTTTTCAAAAATTATTACAGTCACAGTCAGATAATATAAAATTGGGTTTTCAACTCATTCCTAACCAGGGACAGCTATGGATGTTGTATCATACAGCAATTGATGATGTGGAGAAAAGTACCCTGGTAATGTTACAAGCAGACAGCCTGCTTAATGTTTCGTTTATACATAAAGTGAGTTACGATTTTAAAAGGTATGAAGAAAAGTTGCAGCAGGAAATTCTCATCTTTGGCCGTTATTTGTTCGTTTTAAAAACTTTAGAAAGTGGTACTTCGCTGGAGTTAATGAAAGTGAACCTGGCTACAGGCTTTACAATACGCAACAACTTTCATAGTTCGGGGTATTTATATGCCCAGCCCTATGTTGACTTTAATACAACTGATTCTACTGTTACAGTCTCAGCATTGCTTATCGATCCCGATTTAAATTACAGAGCTAAGCAGTTTGTATTTGTAAGCCGGCTTAACAAAATATTGGTAGAGCAGGCGCCTTTTGCTATTTTAAAATCACAGTTTCGGAAAAAAGCCAATACTAATTTTATACTGGTAGATGGGGGTTCGAAATGGATGAATTTCGCAAAATGGCAGCAACGTTCTCCTGCTGCTTTTAATGATGATAGAATAACAGTTTATAAAGATTATACAATGTCTGCCACAGCCAACCAGGACCTGTATGATATCGATAACCAGCTTACAAAAATAACACAAGGCAATAATGTATCTTATTCAGATGAAATGGGGGTGCGTTTTTCTTTACTGAATAAAGATTTTAAAATTATCAGCGATAGCCTCATGCCTAACAACAAAGACCGGTATACGATATTTCCGGGTCAATTTACCAGGTTTAAAGTAGACAGTAGAGAATATTTAATGGTAGCACACCAGTTTTTTAATAGAAAAAAAGGGTTACTGTTGGTAACAAGTAATGATACACAAGGCCTGGGATATAATTACCTGAGGGTGAATGAACGCTACAATTATATGTTATCAAAGTCGAGGGTTATTCCTGAGCAAGGTATCATTATGCCTTACCTGTATAAAAGAGAAGCAGGCTTGATTAAAATCGGAATAAAATAGTTTATGTTATCTACATTAATAATTATGTAATGAAAATAAAACTACAATGAAACACTACTTGTTATTTGCAATTTTTTGTATCGGGATTTTATTTTCAATGCCAGTTCATGCACAGATCGGAAAAAGATTTCCATCGGAGCGGAAAGAAGTGGTAGATCCTGTTACAGGAGTTAAACTATTATTTTTAACCAGCACACAAAGCGGGGACTCCAAAATTTATCAAACGCATAATCAATGGACATCAGATGGGCAGTGGCTGATCTTCCGCAGCAATCGTGTAAAGGGAGAAGCGATGGCCGTGAATGAAAAAACAGGCGATATCGTACAAGTAACAGAAGGAGGTTATACCGGCATGCTGAATGTGGCACGCAAATCAATGAAGCTGTACTTTATGAAGAATGAAAAAACAGATACTATTCCGGCAACGCCAGGTGATACTGCAAGGCGGCGTGTACAAAGGCCGGTACAAATTATAGAAGTAGATCTTGAAAAATTGTTTGCAGACAGCAAGGCTGGTACATTAAAAAAAGAAAATGCTTATCAACGTGTTTGCGGCACTACACCGGCAGCATTGGGAGCTGGTGGCGATATGGCTTTGGATGGTGATGAAGAGTGGGCTTATTTTCGTGTAGGCCTCCAGGAAGCAGCTAAACATTTAGCACCGGGCACCGTACTTGAAAAAAACTTTGGTCCACGTAATATGGGTGCCGGCCCCTCAGGCATTGCAGGAATGAATATACACACCGGCGAAATAAAATATGTAGTGTCAGTGCCTTTTCAAATTGGCCATATACAAACCAATCCATGGGTAGCCGGTGAAATTGTTTTTTGCTGGGAGACAGGAGGAAAATCACCGCAACGCACCTGGACGGTGATGAGCAATGGTACAGGCCTTCGTCCTTTATATCCCGAATCAGAATATGAATGGGTAACACATGAAGCTGTGATTGCAAAAGATGAAGTAGCGATTGCTATTATGGGGCATAGAAAAATTCCGGGAACAGAAAAGCAAACCGAAGCAGGCACAGCAGTGAGTGGTGCCAACCCCGGGCAGGAAGCTGCATGGGGCCCATCAGGTACAAGAGAGAAGCCAACCGGTTTGGGAATTGTAAATTTGCGTACCAGGGAAATGACGATCGTTGGACAAACAACAAGCGGCAGTGGCTTATGGCATGTAAGCGGATCGCCGGATGGAAGATGGGCAGTAGGGGATGACTTTGCAAGAAATATTTACCTGATCGACCGGCATACAAGAGAAATGATATTGCTATCTGCAGGGCATAAAACTACAGCCGCAGATCATCCGCATCCAACGATGAGCCCGGATGGTACAAAAATTGAAATTGAATCGGCGATGTTATCAGCTGATAACCGGTCGATGAATATTTGCATTATCCCGGTACCGGAAGAATGGTTAAAAAGAAAATACGATAAATAAAAAGATAAAATTGAAGCGATGAAAAAATTACAGGTTGTTTTATGGGCACTGGTTATTTTTTATAGTCCTGTTGTAACACAGGCGCAACAAAAAAGAGTGGTGATAAAGAACACGATCATCACTAGTCCGGATAAAAAAATTGCAGTGCAGGTTTTGCTGGATAAAGACCAGCAGTTGGTGTACAATATCCAGTATGCAGGAAAAACAGTATTGCAAAATTCTGCATTGGGTATTGTTCGTGAAGATGCTGATTTTTCAACAGGCATGCAATGGCTGAGCAGTTCGGATATGTCGTATGTAAAGGACAGTTACAATATGCTTACGGCAAAAAAATCTACGATCAGTTATGGGGCTAATAAAAGAACCATCGCTGTACAAAATAAAAATGGCGATGCCATGCAGGTCATCTTCCAGGTATCTAACGATGGTGTGGCATTCCGTTATGTGTTTCCGCAAATATCTTCTACTATAAAAAAAATAACCCGGGAAACAACCAGCTTTCATTTTTTTGAAGGTACTAAGGCCTGGCTGCAACCCAAGACAGAAGCACAGAGTGGGTGGGAACACAGCAATCCATCTTACGAAGCACATTATATGATGGATATTAAAACCGGTACAGCAGCACCGGGAAAAAATGGCTGGGTGTATCCTGCTCTTTTGCATTACGCTGATACCTGGATGCTGATAACAGAAGCGGCATTGGGAAGAACGTATTGTGGTACTTCATTACAACAATTCTCCAATAACAACGAATACAAAATTAATTTTCCGGAAGATTCTGAAAGGGTTACCAATGGTGTTTTATTTCCTGAATCAACTTTACCCTGGCAAACACCCTGGCGTATTATTGCATTGGGTAGTTTGAAAACCATTGCAGAATCTACATTGGGAACTGATCTTGCATTTCCAGCGATTGCAGTGGACAGCAGTTTTATAAAACCCGGCAGGGCATCCTGGAGCTGGATCATGAGTAAGGATAATTTTATTGTGTATGATGAACAGAAAAAATACATCGACTATGCCGCCGATATGCATTGGGAATATTGTTTGATTGATGCTGCATGGGATAAAAAGATCGGGTACGATAAAATAAAGGAACTTGCTGAATATGCTGCTAAAAAAAATGTAGGCCTGTTATTATGGTACAATTCTGCAGGTGATTGGAATACGGTAAAGTATACACCAAAAGATAAAATGCTTACACACGAAAGCAGGATGAAGGAATTTGCATTGCTGCAGCAAATGGGCATCAAAGGTATTAAAACAGATTTTTTTGCCGGCGACGGACAATCGATGATCAATTATTACCAGGACATTTTAGAGGATGCCGCACAATATCATTTACTCGTAAATTTTCATGGTGCCACATTGCCAAGAGGATGGCAAAGAACTTATCCCAACCTAATGACGACAGAAGCGGTGTATGGTTACGAGATGATTACTTTCAATCAGAAAGATGCAGACGTTGCGCCTGCTCACATGGTGATGTGTGCTTTTGCACGCAATGCTTTTGACCCGATGGATTTTACGCCGGTGAATTTATATAAGATACCACGTATCAATAGAAAAACGACCAGTGCATTTGAATTAGCAACATCAGTGATCTTTTTATCGGGCATTCAACATTTTGCGGAGAGCCCGGATGGTATGGCGAAGATGCCTGATGCGGTGAAAAACTATATGCAGAACGTTCCGGCAAAATGGGATGATGTGAAATTTATTGATGGTTACCCCGGAAAATTTTATGTTGTGGCAAGAAGGGCGGGGAAGAAATGGTATGTGGCAGGTATCAATGCAGATACAATTGCTCATGACATCCGAATCGATAAATTACCGTTTTTAAAATCCATAAAAAAAGGTACGGCTTTTTTTACTGACCCGGTAATGAAGGACATATTCACCTTAGATGATATTTTGTTTTTGAAGCCAGTAATATCAGTCAGCATAAAACCTGATGATGGATTTGTGATAGTGTATGAATAAAATAAGATTAGTTTTCAGTCTTTAGCCTTTTCGGGTTAAAACAGATGATTGGCAATTTTATTTTTACGAGGCACATTATTGTATAAATTGCAGCAATAAAATTTTTTATGTCTTATACAGCAAATGAAAACCGGTATCAGCAAATGCAATACCGCCGCAGCGGAAAAAGTGGTATTCAGTTACCTGCCATCTCATTAGGCCTCTGGCAAAATTTTGGTGATGTGGATGATATCAATGTATACCGTCAGACATTAATCACGGCATTCGATAATGGGATCACCCATTTTGATCTTGCCAACAACTATGGTCCTCCGGGGGGTAGTGCCGAAACAAATTTCGGTAAGGTCTTTAAAGAAAATTTTACTGCATATCGTGATGAAATGCTGATCTCCACCAAAGCAGGTTATTATATGTGGCCCGGCCCTTATGGGGAATGGGGCAGCAAAAAATACCTGGTATCCAGTCTTGACCAGAGTTTAAAAAGAATGGGACTTGATTACGTTGATATTTTTTATCATCATCGCCCGGATCCTAACACGCCATTGGAAGAATCCATGATGGCATTGGATGCTATTGTGCGGCAAGGCAAAGCATTGTATGCAGGCATTTCCAATTACCCTGCCGATACAGCCGCTGCCGCATTCAAAATTTTAAAACAATTAGGCACACCATGTTTAATTCATCAGCCCCGTTTTTCTATGCTCGATCGCTGGGTGGAAAATAAAAATGACACGGTTCAGAAAAATTTACTGGAAGTGGTGGATGAAAACGGTGTGGGTTGTATTGTATTTTCTCCATTGGCCCAGGGTTTATTAACCGATAAATATTTAAAAGGTATTCCTGCTGATTCAAGAGTGGGAAGGCATTTGCCTAATGGTGCCCTTACGGAAAAAGGCCTGGATGAAACCGTGCTTAAAAAAATAGCTGCATTAAATGAACTGGCCAAACAACGCAACCAAACCATGGCACAAATGGCCATTGCCTGGTTGTTGAAAGACCAACGCATTACTTCTGTGTTGGTAGGAGCAAGTTCATCAGCACAATTACTGAATTCTATTGACAGCATAAAAAATATTGAATTTTCAAAAGAAGAATTGGAAGCAATTGAAGCAATATTGAAATGATTTTTTGAGACGGGTATTTGTTCATTGGTGGAACTGTAGTGGCAGAGTTTATCCCGAAAGCATTCGGGGCTCCGTTCAACAATATATCATTGTTTAACTTTTATCTAGGCGAAGATGGATGATCATAAATTAAAATCAATAGCACAATCTAAATTTAAGCCTTATGGAATTTTTGCAATAACAATGAGTGTAATTTTCTTTATTGGAATTTGTTTTTATATTTATGTTTTAGTATCAGTTGTGTTTTTTAATGGACATATCTTACAGAGGGGAACGCTTTCCAGGTTTGGCGCAATAATTTTCATTTTCATAAATTTATTAGCTCTTGTTGCAATCATTAAATCATGGTTGCTTTACGCACTTGTTGTTTGTATTGATAAGGAAGAAAAAGTAATATCCTTTAAAAATATTTTTACTCGTCAGATGATGCTGTATAAATTTTCTGACTTTGATGGTTATATCGAAACTTTGCCAAATTACAGGGAAAGCGACTATAATGCTGTTTATTTGGTAAAAAATAAAAAGGCTGAAAAAATAATAAGCGGATTTTATTATTCAAATATTGATGAGTTGAAAGAGGCTTTATCTTCAGTTAGATATTTAGGTTTTGAAAAAAAGTTTTTAAAAATAGCTAGGCGGGCATTTTTGAACATGCCAATTGTAAACAAATTGCCATAAGTTGATCATTTATATTTTCTTTCAATTGCAAAACTGAATAAATTGTATCTTAGTAAAGCACCTGTTGCAATCTATTCGTTCCATCGGAACGTTAGGTGGATAGAAAAGAGTTGAAGAGAGTGCAATCGTTCCGTAGGAACGACCGGTGCCCCGGCAGCCGCATCAATATTATAGGTGTCTTTTTCCCGTCGGTACAGCACAGGACAATTCCTCATCTGTAACAAGATACATTTACAGTAACTTTACGTATTGCTGTATGACGAATTTTTGCACCCCTGTTTTATATTCTCCAAAATTTAAAAATAAGTGGCCGGGTGTATGGATTAAACCGGTTTACCACTCAATATGGGTTTGCCTTTTTTTATCAAATGCATTTGCAGTATCTGCACAAAAACAAACAGCTATTTACTCCGGTATTCCCTGGTTTGACAACAACGGAAATACAGTGAGTGCACACGGTGCCAATATTGTAAAAGAAAATGACAGGTACTACCTCTTTGGAGAGCGCCATGAAGATGGAACGAACGCCTTTGCCGGCTTCAATTGCTATTCATCAAAAAATCTGTGCAACTGGAAATTTGAAAGCATTGCCTTGCCGGTTCAGCAAAGCGGTAAGCTGGGCCCAAACCGTTTGGGAGAAAGAGTGAAAGTAATGCGCTGCCCTGCAACAGGGGAATACATCATGTATATGCATGCAGATACGTTGGGGTATAAAGATCAGTTTACAGGTTATGCAGTGGCGAAAAATATTACGGGGCCTTATACATTTAAAGGCCCGTTGTTGTTTAATGGCAATCCAATTAAAAAATGGGACATGGGAACATTCCAGGATAAAGATGGAAGTGGTTATGTGTTGCTGCATGGAGGAGATATTTATAAACTGAATGATGATTATAAGAGCATCAGTGAGCAGGTAAATAAAGCTTTTGAAAAAGGATTTGAGTCACCTGCGATTTTTAAAAAGGATAGTCTTTATTATTTTTTAGGTGCTGACCTTACAGGATGGGAACGCAATGATAATTATTATTTTACTGCTACTTCGTTAAAAGGGCCATGGACCAAACGGGGATTTTTTGCACCACAAGGCACACTTACCTGGAACTCACAAACCACATTTGTATTGCCAATAGAAGGAACAAAAGAAACAACCTTTATGTTCATGGGCGACAGGTGGTCTTTCCCTAAACAGGCAAGTGCTGCCACTTATGTATGGCAACCGCTTATTGTTTCCGGTTACAATATTTCACTTCCTGAATTTAAGGAAGCATGGGCAATTAATTTGTCAACAGGAGTGGTGTCGACAGCAGGCATAAAAGGAAATGAAATAAAGGCAACCGATACACCAATTAATTATTCAGGTAATTGGCAGTCCGATACATTAGCAGTTAAAAGCTCCAATGAAAAAGGGGCCTCCTTTTCTTTTACTGTAAAAGGCACACAGGTTGGTATATTCGGACTTGCCCGGCCCGATGGAGGCTATGCAGGTATTACCATCCGCAACAGCAAGGGTAAAACAATACTCAGGTCTTCAATAGATATGTATTCAAAATATCCAACTGTATTACTGAAGTTTTTAAGCCCTGTGTTTAAAAAAGACAGCTATACTGTAACTGTTACGGTATCGGGTGAAAGGTGGTGGTGGAAAGAAAAATCAGGAAGGCTTTCGGGGAGTAAAGGAGATGTTGTTTCGGTTGAAAAAATTGTTGTACTAAATAGAAATCTATAAATATTTTATAAATGAAAAAATACCAGTTTCTTCTTGTTGTTGCATTAATAATTACGGCGGATGCATTTGCATTATCTCCCAATAAATACAACTTACTTATTGCTCCCGGTACACTTACCGAAAATGCAGTAACCCTTTTATGGGATAAACAATACAACGCAGGGAATGTGGAGTATGAAGTTTTACTGAACGGAAAATTATCCGGTACGGCAGCTAAAACAAATTTTACCATAACTAATCTCTTACCCAATACTTCATATACAGTGTCACTTCGTTTAAAAAATGATAAAGGGAATGTCAAACAATTATATGCAGTTAAATTTAAAACGGCTGCTAAAGGAAAAATCTACAACATACTGGATTATGGGGCAAAAGACGACACTGCGTTTAAAAATACCACCGCTATTCAAAAAGCGATCAATGCCTGTACAACAGGCGGAACGGTGTATATACCAAAAGGTACTTTTGTGTCCGGCGCTTTGTATTTAAAAAGTAATATGACCTTGTATATTGAAAAAGGAGCTACGCTGAAAGGTGCTGTTGATGTTGAGGATTACCTGCCTATGTACCTGAATCGTTTTGAAGGATGGGAATTAAAAACTTATGCCAGCCTGTTGAATGCAGGTACATTAAACCGCAACGGCACTTACAATGTAAAGAATCTGCGTATAACCGGAGGCGGTACTATTTCCGGTGGGGGAAAAAAATTAGGCAATGCAATGTGGACTACAGGCGGCGAAAGAAGCCGTGGCAGGCTTATCTGTTTAGTAAACTGCCAGGATGTATGTATCTCTGACCTTACTATTACAGAGCCATCAAGCTGGACGATCCATTATATTTATAGTGATAATATCACTTGCCACAACCTGGATATTATTACCTATGGCATACGCAATGGCGATGGTATAGATCCTGACTCTTCCACCGGCTCCTATATTTTCAATTGTAGTTTTGATAATGGGGATGACTGTATTGCCATCAAATCAGGCAAAAATCCGGAAGGTTTTTATGTGGGCAAACCTACAAAGAATGTTAGAATAACTGATTGTGATTTTATACGAGGTCATGGTATTTCTATTGGCAGCGAAATGAGTGGTGGCGTAAGTGATGTGCTGGTGCAGGATTGTAAAGCAGGCGCTTTAATAAATGGTCTGCAGATAAAAGGTACCAAAGAAAGAGGCGGTTATGTAAGAAATGTAACAGTCGTTGATTGCCAGTTACTGAAGATCACTGTTTTTTCAAAACTCAATTATAATAATGATGGCGAGGGGGCACCTGAACCACCCATCTTCGAAAATTTTATATTTAAGAATATTGACCTGTCAAAGGCATCGGTAAAAGAGCCTGTTATTAATATCAATGGATTTAATGATCCTGCTCACCGCTTGCGGAATGTAAGCTTCAGTAATATTCTTTTACCTGATAGTGCAAAGGTGATCATTAACGACGCTGAAAAAATAAACTTTACCGGTGTAAAATCAGCAAGTGGTGCAAAGCCGGAGTATGTTATTACTAACGGTACTGAAATTATTTATTGAAATGAAAAACATGACAATTCATAAATTATTCGTTCTTTCTATCATCCTAATGATTTCGGTGAGTACCATTGCTGCACCTGAACAGGATAAACCTGCTCTTACAGATAAGAAGAAAGCAGCGCTGGATGCAAAATCATTGACAATCCCTGTAGGGTACACCAAAAATTTGCGCTGGAATCTCTTGCTGGATTCTATTGGTAAAAATGGTTCTTCCATCAGTTGGCAATCCGGGAATGCGGAATACATTTCTAATGATGGAAAACTGTTGAAAAGGTCAGCTCCTGGTAATAAAAAAATAAAAGTGAGTATGACTGCTACTATTGTGGCCGGCAAGGCGAAAACCACAAAGTCATTTACAATACAGGTGGCTTATCCTGAACAAACATTTGACGGCTATTTATTTGCCTATTTTGAAGGCTCCGGTCCACGAAATATGGATGAGCAGCTACGCTTTGGTGCAAGTACCGATGCTGTAAACTGGTTTGCATTAAACAATAATCAACCTGTTATTGCTTCAGAAAAAATATCGGGAACCGGGGGAATAAGAGATCCGCATATACTCCGTGGCGAAGACGGCAACAATTTTTACCTGGTAGCAACCGATATGAGTACTGCAAAAAATGGCTGGGGGCATAATCCGGGTATCGTGATGTTACACTCCGGAGACCTGGTTAATTGGGATCATTCTTTTGTTGATCTCGAAAAAAAATATCCCAACAAATTTACTAACGTGCAATGGGTATGGGCACCTCAAACTATTTATGACCCCGCTGCCGGTAAATACCTGGTATATTTCACCGTTAAATTTAAAGACGATCTGAAATTAGATTTTTATGCTGCTTATGCCAATAAAGATTTCAGCGGTTTTGAATCGGAGCCTGCGTTGATGTTTAATCCTAAGTATGGTGCCATCGACGGCGATATTATTTATAAGGATGGCACTTATCATTTCTTCTTTAAAGGAAATACCAAGGATGATACAGGAAAAGAAATTAAGAATGGTATCCGCCAGGCTACAGCCAAAACATTGCAGGGGCCCTGGATTGAAAATTTTGAATATCTTGATGCTTATTCTGCAAAAAAAATAGTGGTGGAAGGATCGAGTGTATTTAAATTAAATAACTCAACTGATTATGTGTTGATGTACGATCTGTATACCAATCACCGTTACGAATTTCAAAGAAGTAAAGATCTGTATGAGTTTACACCAATACCGGAATCATTTACCAAAAACTTTTTCCCCCGTCATGGAAGCGTTATTGGTATAACCAAAGAAGAAGCCAAACGCCTCAATGAAAAATGGAGTGGAGTGCCGGAGCTTTTATTAAAAAATAGTAAAGAAAACAACTGATGATATGAGATATGCAGTAATTATTTTTTTTAGTTTGTTTTTGCTTTCAGCAAATGCATATTGCCAGGCGGATACATTACATGCGCCTGCAACAGTTTTGCCGGGAGTATTTGCTGACCCACATATTGCTGTTTTTGGCAAAAAATTTTATATCTATCCTACTACCGATGGCACAGAAGGATGGAAAGGTACCAGCTTTACCTGCTGGTCTTCAAAAAACCTGGTAAAATGGAAATATGAAAAGGTGATATTGGATCTGCCCAAAGATATCGGCTGGGCAAAAGAGCGTGCCTGGGCCCCGGCTATAGCGTACAAAAATGGAAAATATTATTACTACTTCTCTGCTGATGTAAATATAGGTGTGGCAGTGGCAGATAAACCAACCGGCCCATTTAAAGATGCTTTAGGCAAGCCATTGGTAAGAAGAGCGATGCTGAAAGGGCAAATGATTGACCCGATGGTTTTTGTAGATGATGACGGTGCAGCGTACCTGTATTTTGGACAGGGTAATTGTAATATGGTACAACTGGGCGATGATATGATCTCTTACGATTCTGCAAAAATTATATCCATCAAACCCAAAGGGTATAACGAAGGTTCCTTTGTTTTTAAAAGAAACGGAAAATATTACCTTATGTGGTCGGAGTATGATACCAGGGACCCGAGGTATTCTGTTGCTTATGCTACTGCAGACTCGCCTTTAGGCCCTTTTGTAAAAGCGGAGGGTTACCCGGTATTAAAGGGTAAAGGAGTGGTAAAGGGAGCCGGGCATCATTCTGTTGTAAAAGTGCCCGGTAAAGATGAATGGTACATTGCCTACCACCGGTTTAAAATTCCTGGCGGTAATGGTTATAACCGGGAAACCTGTATTTCTCCCATGCGGTTTGATAAAGAAGGTAATATCCTGCCTGTTGATGTTTTTGAAAAAGTTAAGGCTGTTAAGATTCACAACAAATAATTTTTTCAGTAATAAAAATCTTTTTTACTGATTTGCTCTGATGCTAAGAATGACGGTATTTATACTGGCAACAGCAGTTTTTTTACGCAGGATGCTTCAGGATGGATTAACTACCTTACAAGTCTAATTTACAAGCTCTATAAACGATTGTATGTTGCAAAGATTCACTGTTTCAATAAGTTTTGTATTGCTATTGCTTTTTAATGTGCAAAGCCTGCCTGCGCAAACAAAAAATAGTGTTGTTATTTCAGAACAAAATTCAGCTGTTGCGTTTCCTCTTTTTACAAATACAGTAACACCGGTTTTTTATTATGATGCTAAAGATGCCAAAGTGGTGCAGCTGGCAGCAACCGCATTTGCAAATGATATTAGTTTGCTTTCCGGCAAACAAATAAAATTAAACAGCAGCAATACAGTTACTGATGAGTATGCAATTATTGCCGGCACCATTGGCCAGTCATCTTTAATTGATGATCTGATAAAAACAAAACGTATTGATGTAGCAGCAATACAAAATAAATGGGAACAATTTTCTATTACGGTGATCAATCAGCCTTATAAAAATGCTAAAAGAATTCTGGCAATTACCGGTAGCGACAGAAGAGCCACCGCCTTCGGTATTTTTCATCTGTCGAGAACAATGGGCATTTCACCTTTTGTGTGGTGGGCAGATGTAGTGCCTGAGAAAAAAAATCAATTATTTGTATCCGGCAATTATATGTCGCCGGCACCATCAGTGCAATACCGTGGTATTTTTATCAATGACGAAGACTGGGGTATGCAACCCTGGGCCGCAAAAAATATGGATACTGATATTAAAGACATTGGCCCTAAAACTTATGCCCGTGTTTTTGAATTGCTGCTGCGTTTAAAAGCTAATTATATCTGGCCGGCAATGCATCCATGTACTAAAGCATTTTATTATTACAAACAAAATCCTAAAGTGGCCGATGATTATGCCATTGTTGTGGGTGGCAGCCATTGCGAACCCATGCTGCGTAATAATGTATGCGAATGGGCAGAAACCTACGAGGAAGAATATAAAAAGAAGCCGGGTGAATGGCGCTATGATGTAAACAAAGATGAAATATATAAATACTGGGATGATCGCATTAAAGAGGCCGTGAATTACGAATCTGTTTTCACAGTAGGCATGCGTGGCGTGCATGATGGCAGCATGCCCGGACCGAAAGACCCGGATGAAAAAGTAAAACTATTAGAAAAAGTAATTGCCGATCAGCGAGAGATCTTACAAAACAATTTTAAAAAATCTCCCGATGCATTGCCGCAAATATTTGTGCCTTACAAAGAAGTGTTGAGTTTATACAGAAGAGGAATGAAATTGCCCGAAGATGTTACTATCATCTGGCCGGATGATAATTATGGCTACATGCGTCAGTTGCCCAATGAAGAAGAACAAAAAAGAAGTGGTGGCAATGGTGTGTATTATCATTTATCTTATTGGGGAAGTCCTGCTGACTATTTGTGGTTGAGCTCTATGTCGCCTGCATTGATCGGTTATGAGATGAAAAAATCTTACGATTATGGAGCAAAAAAATTATGGGTATTTAATGTGGGTGATATTAAACCAGCAGAAATGGAAATACAGTTTGCCATGGATATGGGGTATGATATCAATACCTATAATGCAAAAGATCCGGATGCATACATTAAAAAATGGGCGGTAGAAACATTTGGTGAAAAAAATGCCCCTACGGTTGCGGCAATTAAAAAGCGCTATTATCAATTAGCTGCATCTGCAAAGCCGGAGCATCTTGGAATGCTTAGTTTTTCAACAAAAGAAATATACGACCGGTTAAAAGAATATGAAGATCTCGGTTTTATGGTTGATACTTTTGTTTCAAATATAAAAACCGGTCTGCAGCCGGCATTATTTGAGCTGGTAACCTATCCTGCTGAAGCTGCAAGGATGCTGAATTATAAAATTCTTTACGAAAGGCTGGCTGCAATTGCTTTTAATGAAAACAGGATTGAAGAAGCAAAATCAAACTTACAAACGGCATCTATAGCATATCAGTCTATTGAAACTTCTACCGAGCGTTATAACAGGTTTGTTGCCGGAGGTAAATGGAATGGCATGATGAGTTTTCACCCTCGTGATCAGAAAGTATTTAATGCACCACTGGTTTTTGACAGTTTGAAAATTAAAACAGATTCGCTACTGATTAAAAAACAAATTAAAGAAGCGCAACGTGTAAAAATACTCACTGCTAAAGAATTGTATGATAATAAAAATACAATGAACTGCTCATTATTACCCGGTGTAGGTATCAGTGGTGCAGCGCTTACAGGCAATGCCGGAATGATAACTTACAAAATGCCTATGACATCCGGCAGTTACACCATTGTGATAAAATGCCTGCCCACTTTTGCCATGGAAAAAGAAAGGTTACTGAACTATACTATTGCTGTAAATAATGAAACACCTCAAACCGTAAATGTAAATGCAGAAGCTGAATCTGCAGCATGGAAAGAAAATGTGCTGAGAGGATATTCGCAGGGTTCAAGCGTGCATGCAATAGCAAAAGATACACCGGGTACTATCTCTATAGTATTGAAAAATAAAAACCTCGTGATCAGCCAGGTTGAAATTTATAAAAATTAAGAAATGAGAAAAAGCTTTTTTGTTTTACTGGTTATTTTAAACGGAATAGAGAGTCTTGCTCAAACCAAACAAATTCAATATCTCTCCGGTACAGATACCAAACATACGGTGCAATGGGATTTTATGTGTACCGCAGGCCGCAACAGTGGTGCATGGAAAAAGATTGAAGTGCCCAGCTGCTGGGAACAACAAGGCTTTGGCAATTATAATTACGGCAGAGATTATAAAACCAATGGTAAAAATTTTCGTTTTTATGATGAGAAGGGTTTGTATAAATATACTTTTAAAATTTCTCCAACCTGGAAAGGAAAAAATATCAATATCGTTTTTGATGCCAGCATGACGGATACAGAAGTAAAGATCAATGGCAAAAGTGCAGGATCAATTCACCAGGGCGCATTCTATCGTTTTAAATATGATATCAGTTCTTTATTGTTTTTTGACAAGCCGAATACACTGGAAGTTACTGTTAGTAAGATGAGTGCAGATGCAAGTGTAAATAATGCAGAACGGTTGGCTGATTATTGGGTATTCGGCGGGATATTTCGCCCCGTGTTTTTAGAAGCCGTTCCAAAACAATCTATCGATCACGTAGGCATCGATGCTAAAGCGGATGGTAAATTTTCAATGCAGGTAAATATTAATGATCCCAAACAGGGCATGTGGGTTGAGACAACTGTTATGGATGTGAATAAAAAAATTGTAGGTACTTCCTTTTCACTTCCCATACATACTTCCGGAAGTTTTGTTATGTCGGATCAGTTTACAGGCATTAAACCATGGACCTCAGAAACACCCGATCTTTATACTGCACATGTTGTTTTAAAAGATGCAGCTGGAAAAAAACTATACGAGTTAAATGAAAAATTTGGTTTCCGCACAATAGAAATACGCCGCGGCATGGGCGTATACATCAATGGTACGCAGGTAAAATTCAAAGGCACCAACCGCCATTGTTTCTGGCCCGAAACGGCAAGGGCATTAAGTGAAGACCAGCAATTGAATGATGCATTGCTGTTAAAAGAAATGAACATGAATGCAGTGCGTTGTTCTCACTATCCGCCAGATGAATATTTTTTAAAGGTTTGTGACAGCCTTGGTATTTATGTGTTAGATGAATTAGCGGGCTGGCAAAAAGCTTACTCTACAAAGGCAGGCGAACCGTTGGTAAAAGAAATGGTATTGCGTGATATGAACCATCCTTCAATAATTTTCTGGGATAATGGTAATGAAGGCGGCACCAATAAAGAACTGGATGATGATTTTGTACAATGGGATTTTCAGAAACGTCCGGTGATACATCCGCATCATAAACCCGGTAATGATTTTAATGGCATTGATTGCAATCACTATGAAGATTATTACAGCACACAAAAAATACTGAATGATTCATTGATCTACATGCCTACCGAATTTTTACATTCACAGGATGATGGTGGAGGTGGTGCAGCCATGGATGATTTCTGGAACCTGCATTGGAAATCGCAAAGATCAGCTGGTGGTTTCATCTGGGCAATGGTGGATGAATCCGTTGTGCGTACGGATCTCAACAATATACTGGATGCGAATGGTTTAAATGCCAATGATGGTATCCTTGGCCCACACAGGGAAAAGGAAGGCAGTTATTATGCACTGCGTGAAATTTTTTCTCCCATAAAATTAAATATGCCGGTAGAATTACCTGCAGGTTTTAACGGGCAGATCGCTTTGGATAACCGTTTCCATTTTCTCAATGCCAATCAATGTACATTTTACTGGGCGTTGGTGAATTACAGTAAACCATTCGACAGGTTTGATGGATATATCGTACAACAAAAAGGAACGATCACTGCCCCGGATATTGCCGCAACAAAAATGGGCATACTGCAGGTTAATCTGCCTGCTGATTATAAAAATTATGATGCACTGGTGATTGTGGCAAAAGATAATTATGGTAAAGAGTTGTACAAGTGGACGGGTAAAATAAAAAGCAACCAATCCATTATCAGCAGTTTTGTAACTGCAAAAAGCGATGCTGTTTTGGTTAAAGAAACGGATACGGTATATACCATTACCGGTGGTGATGTAAGTATTACAGTCGATAAAAAATCAGGCAACCTGGTCACAACAAAAAACACCAGTAATGATTATATATTGTCTTTTAACAATGGCCCAGTTGTAGTTAAAGGCAGTGCTGTGGTGGAAAGCAGTAAAACTTATAAAGAAGATAATGAACAGGTGGTGGAGTTTACTTATAGCGGCAGTATGAAATATACCAAATGGAAAATCAACTCCAGCGGATGGGTAACCCTGGAATATGAGTATAACATAGAAGGAGACCAGCCGTTTGCAGGCATTAGTTTTAATTATCCTGAGAATTATGTTTTATCAAGCCGCTGGTTGGGCAAAGGACCATCAAGGCAATGGAAGAACCGCATGCAGGGCACGCCGGTTAATGTTTGGCAAAATGCTTACAACAATACCCATACCGGTTATGCGCCAATTGTGTATCCTGAGTTTAAAGGTTATTACGGCGAAATAAACTGGATGGAATTAAGTACAGTACAAGGTAAATTATATATTGCGAGTAAAGACAGCGGCTTGTTTGTGCGCCTGTTTGATTTCTATGCATTGAGTGATGCGGCAAAACCTCACCCTGAATTGCCAACAGGCAATATTTCTTTTTTAGACGCTATTCCGCCAATTGGCACCAAACTGGCAATGGGATTAACTACCAATACGAAAGTGTATGGTCCGCAAAGCGAATTGAATCATTTAAGTGGCAGCAAAAAACGTACATTGTATTTTTATTTTGGTATGCCTAAAACAAGCGACAGTAAAGAAACATATAGCAGACCGGCGGTTGATAATGTGTTTTAATTAAAAATAAAACTTGCTTATGAAAAAAACGTTTTTAATTTCCTCGCTGATTATTTTTTTGTGCCAATACAGTTTCGCACAAACTAACTACGCTATCAAACTTGCCGAAACCATTATGAATACTTATAAAGATTCGATGGTGGTAAAAAAATATGCCAGTCATTTACAACAGGACAAACAAATTGCACCTGGGCAAACAGTGGAGCAGGCGCAACTGAACAGGCCGGCGGTGTGGAATTATGAAATGGGAGTAGTGCTGGCAGGGTTTGAAAAATTAGCCGTGTTGCAATCTGATAAAAAATATGCAGACTACACGAAAAATATAATTGATCATTTTATTACTGCTGATGGTGTGATAAGAACATATGATATGGAAGAATATAACCTGGATAATATTCCTTCGGGCAGGCAACTGTTACATCTTTATCAAACCACCAAAGAAGAAAAATATAAAACCGCAGCCGCTTCCTTGTATAAACAATTGGCCTGGCAGCCACGCAATAAAATTGGCGGCTACTGGCATAAATTAAAATACCCCACACAAATGTGGCTGGATGGCTTGTATATGGCAGAACCATTTGCTGCGGAATATGCTGCAATGTTTAACGATACTAAAAAGTTTGATGATATCGTAAACCAGTTTGTATGGATGGAAAAATACAGCAGGGATAGCAAAACAGGTTTATTGTATCATGGTTGGGATGAAAGTAAGTTACAGCAATGGGCAAACCCCAAAACCGGTTTGTCACCGGAGTTCTGGAGCAGGGCCATGGGTTGGTACATGATGGCCTTGGTGGATGTGCTGGATCAGTTGCCTGCAAATTATAAACGCAGGACAGAGTTAATTGCTATACTCAATCGCTTATCAACCGCATTAATAAAATTCCAGGATGCAAAAGAAGGAGTATGGTGGCAGGTAACGGATAAAGCCAACAAGGAATTGAATTATTTGGAATCGTCTTCATCGGCAATGTTTGTATATGCGTTGTCAAAAGCGGTTAATAAAAATTATATCAGTAAAAGTTTTGTGCCGGCTATTACAAAAGCCTATAACGGAGTGATTAAAAACTTTGTAGTGGTAGATAAAGATGGTAATGTGCATTATACCAAAGCTGTTGCCGGCGCAGGTTTGGGCGGCACTCCTTATCGTGATGGTACTTATGATTATTATGTAAAAGAACCTAAACGTGACGATGACCTGAAAGCTATCGGGCCATTCATCCAGGCTTGCATAGAATATGAATGGTTGATAAAAAAGAAATAAAAATCAATTATTTTATATTACTATTGTTATACCAAAACAAGTTTAGCAATTGCTGCAAAAGGAAAAAATAAGCGAACTGCAAAGTAAAATTGCTTTGTACGACGATATGAAAGCGTACCAGGCTTTGTATGAAATGCTTTTTGGTAAATTGAAAAATTATTGTTTTTCTTATGTAAAATCTGATGAAGCTGCAGAGGAACTCGTATCAGATGTTTTCATTAAGATATGGCAGATCAGGAACCGCCTGCCGGAAATAGAAAACCTGAAATTGTACCTGTATACGATTGCCAAAAATTTTTCGCTCAACTACATTACTAAAAATTATAAGAACCCGGTAACAAGACTGGAGGATATGGATATTGAACCGGTGATCAGCTTTGGAAACCCGGAAGAACTATGCATTTCCTCAGACATACTTAATAATATCCGTCAATGTATTCGTTCACTGCCGCCACAATGCCGGCTCATTTTTCAAATGGTGAAAGAGGATGGGTTTACCTATAAAGAAGTGGCCACACATCTCAACATTTCAGTCTTAACCGTCCGCAACCAGGTATTTATTGCCACCCGTAAAATTGCTGAAATTATTCCGGGGTATATCTTTTCAAATGCCGGGGTCTTTACAAAATCTGCCAATTTGTAGCCCTCGTTCTCTTCTCTCACCGGGTAAGAAAAAAATATTTTTTTTTCCTTTGGTACTTTCTATTCCCGCCTCTTGTCTATAACAATATTAGCGTAATATATGAATGAAGAAAGAATATGGTTGCTTCTGAGTTTGCAGCTTTCCAATGAAGCTACTCCCGAAGAAATAACCGAACTGGAAGCACTATTGCAGCAGCATCCCGGGCTGGATGTAAAGGCAAAGCGGATCATCAATATCTGGCAATCTAAAAGCGAAACGGTTGCAGCGGATACTACACAGGCTGCATTTGACAGGCATTTACAACGCCTCAGCAACCAGCTTACAGCACCTGCATTGCAATTTGAAAATGCAATGGCAGAAGAAATACAGGCTGAAGGAAAGGTAATACCCATAAAAAATACCCATCGCAAATGGTACTGGATGGCAGCAGGCGCTGCGGCAGTTGTCGTCATTTTGTTTAGCATACTTTCAAACAATAACAAAATAAATAAGGCCACAAAACTTGCAGAAAATACAGTGAGCACCAAAGCAGGTTCCAAATCAAAAATACAATTACCGGATGGTACCCAAGTATGGCTGAATGCCGATAGCAAGATTGAATACAACGAAAATTTTAATGTAAAACTGAGAGAAGTAAAACTAACGGGAGAAGCATTTTTTGACGTGGTGAAAAATAAAGAAAAACCTTTTGTTATTCATACCACACAGATGGATGTAAAGGTGTTGGGCACCGCATTTAATGTACGCTCTTATCCCGATGAAGCCACAACAGAAACTGCATTGCTGAGAGGTGCTGTTGAAGTATCCTTACATAACAACCCCGAAAAAAAATATTATCTGAAACCGAATGATAAACTGGTTTTAAATAACAATATCACTGCTATTGCCGACAATGCAGCAGCACAACAAGACAGTGCCGATAAGCAACTGGTGAAAATGAAAAAAGTACACATCGACAAAAATGAGAATGACATAACTGAAACGATGTGGGTGAAAAACAAACTGGCTTTTGATAATGAATTACTGGAGAAAATTTTAGCAGAAACAGAACGCTGGTATAATGTGGATATAGAATTGAAGAATGAGAAAGTAAAAAGCTTTCGTTTTACCAGTGTGTTTGAGAATAAGCCGCTTACCGATGTGTTAGAAGCCTTATGCCTTGCAGCGCACCTGCATTACCAGGTAAAAGGATCCAATGTTACCATCTGGTAATTGATATGATATTTATTTTTTAACGATTGTAAACCCAACCTGAGATGCTTATGAGTAAATACCAATAACATAAAAAGAAAACGGAGCATGTTGTAGCATCCCCCGTTTCTAAACTGCCCAGAACAAACGCTCTTGCAGGAGCGCTATTCATTAACAAATTCAAAACTAAGTTATGAAAAAAAACCGACGTAGCGTACTATGGTATGCCACCTCTCCAATCGCCAAAACCTTGCTGATTATGAAATTTATTATTGTTTTAACCTGCGTCTTTACATTCCAGTCTTTTGCAGGCAAACTGTACTCACAGGAAAAGATCTCCCTCAACCTTGAAAACGCTTCTCTTAAAAAGGTATTTAAGATAATTGAAAGCCAGACTTCTTTTCGTTTTGTGTACAAGGATATTGATCTTTCTGCATGCGATAAAGTAAGTATTAAAGTACAGGATCAAACAATAGATAATGTGATCACCAAAGTACTGGCTAAAACTCCGCTGGTATATAAAGTAGTAGGAGATAACCTTGTAGTGATTGCAGACGAAACAGAAAAAAAATCAGTACCGGAAGAAGTGAAAGATATCATCATCACCGGTAAAATTGTAAATGCTGCTAATCAACCCATGGTAAGGGTAAGTGTGGTGGAAAAAGGAACCACCAACGGTACCACAACAAAAGAAGATGGTAGTTTTTCATTAAACGTTTCCAATAAAGATGCGGTGCTGGTGATCAGTTATGTAGGATTCAAAGCACAGGAAATAGCATTGAAAGGCCGCAATAATTTTTCTGTTATTTTAGAAGAAGATAAAAGAGCGATCGATGAAGTAGTGGTAGTAGGTTATGGTGCAAAAAAACGCAGTGATATTACAGGTGCAGTAAGTTCAGTACCTAAAGAAAGATTATCTCAATTACCAGTAACCAATATCTTACATGCTATTGAAGGTTCTGTTGCCGGCGTTAATATTACACAAACTTCTTCTGTGCCGGGTAGTTCTGCTGCGGTATTGATAAGGGGACAAAATTCAATCACTGCAGGTACAGGCCCATTCATTGTGGTAGATGGCGTGCCTTTCAGTAAAACCGGTAGTGTTACCAATGATATCAATCCTAATGATATTGCATCAATAGAAATTTTAAAAGATGCATCGGCTACAGCTATTTATGGTGTTAATGGTGCTAATGGTGTAATTCTTATTACAACAAAAAGAGGTACCACAGGCAAACCCATTATTCGCTATAATGCCTATACCGGTTTTGATAATATTGCTCATATTTTAAAACCATTAAGTCCGCAGGATTATGTACAAAAATATGCCGACTGGTTTAAGCAGACCAACCCCACACAAACACAAACCAATATTTTACCTAACGCTTATGAAATTGCCAATTATAATGCCGGTAAAACTGTAGACTGGATCAAAGAGACCACACAACAAGGAACTATACAGGATCATAATGTAAATGTATCGGGAGGTACAAAAGATGTACGTTATTATTTATCCGGTGAATATTTAAAACAACAAGGCCCGGTAAAAGGCTATCAGTATCACAGGGCAAGTGTACGTTCTAACCTGGATATCAACATTACCGATTATCTTTCTATTGGAACATCATTATCTTATGCCAATAATAATTATGATGGCGGCCGTGCCAATTTTTACCTGGCAGCAGCTATGAGCCCTTATGGAACAGAATATAATTCAGCAGGTGGATATGAAATTTATCCTATGAATCCTGAACTGTTATATGCTAACCCATTGTTAGGACTGAATACCGACAGGGTAGACCGCAGTGGTAACCTTAATGGTAATGCCTATGCCGACCTGAAATTCAAAGGCGTATTAAATGGTTTGAAATACCGCTTTAATGCAGGCTATACTTATGTTACCACCCGCCAGGGAGGTTATACCGGAAGAAATGCCAATAACACATTAGGTGGTGCCAGTGTTTCCAATTCAGAAACCGGTAACTATGTGGTGGAGAATATCCTGACCTACGAAAAAAATATTGGTATACATCATATAGACTTTACCGGTTTATATAGTTCGCAGCAAAGAAATTATTTTGCTACGGCATTTAATGCCACCGGTTTTATCAACGACGAATTGTCTTTTAATAATTTTGGTGCCGGTGCAACACTCAGCGCTGCTACCATTTTCTCTCCTTATACCGGTTCTTACAGGGATAAATACAGCCTGGTATCGCAAATGGGAAGAATTAACTATTCTTATAACAGCAAATACCTTTTAACAGTAACGGCAAGGCGTGATGGCTCTTCAGTAATGGGGGCAAATACCAATAAATATGGTTTATTTCCTTCTTTTGCTTTAGCATGGAATGCAAGTAAAGAAGAGTTTATGCACAACCTAACGTTTATCGATAACCTGAAAGTACGTACATCTTATGGTAAGGCAGGTAATGAAGCAATAGGTGTATATGGTACCATTACCACAGATGGTTCGGTACGTTTTCCTTTTGGAGGGGCCAGTACTATAGGTGTATTAGCCAGCAACTTGGGTAATGCCAACCTGCATTGGGAAACTTCAAAAACTTTTAATGCAGGAATTGATTTTGGTGTGCTGAATAACAGGATCAGCGGATCGATCGATATTTACAGAACCCAGACTGAAGGGCTATTGTTAAGACGTAACCTGCCCATCATTACAGGTTACAGTTACGTACTTGATAATTTAGGTATCACCAGGAACAATGGTATTGAGATCACTTTAAATTCTACCAATCTTACAGTAGGAAATTTTAAATGGCAGACCGGCATTGCTTTCTCTTCTAATAAAAACAGGATCGTTGACCTTTATGGCGATAAAAAAGATGACCTGGGTAACCGTTGGTTTATCGGGCAGCCTATTGGCGTGATCTACGATTATAAATTAGATGGGGTATGGCAGCCTGGTGAAGACCGTTCGCAAGTAGATGCCAGCGCAAAAGACGGAGACCTGAAATTTGCAGATATCAATGGCGATAAAAAAATAACAGCCGATGATAAGATGATCCTTGGACAAACTGCGCCTAAATGGATCGGTGGGTTTACCAATACCTTTCATTACAAAAATTTTCACCTGAGTATTTTTATTCAAACCGTGCAAGGGGCATTGAAAAATAATGTTACCCTTACCTATGCCGATGAAGCCGGCCGTATGAATATTCCGATAGA
Source organism: Ferruginibacter sp. SUN106 (assembly GCF_050611765.1). Lineage (NCBI taxonomy): Bacteria > Pseudomonadati > Bacteroidota > Chitinophagia > Chitinophagales > Chitinophagaceae > Ferruginibacter > Ferruginibacter sp. SUN106. The sequence continues at coordinate 943,866 of NZ_JBODJC010000003.1, read as the reverse complement.
TACCAAATACTGGACAGCAGAAAATAGAAACAACAGCCGTCCTTCTTTATCTTATTCTAATAGTAAAGGATATGGTTATCCATCAGATAATAGTTATACAAGAATAAAAGATGTAACACTGAGTTATACATTTCCGCAGGAAATACTCAATAAGGCAAGGCTGGGTAGCCTTACTTTATATGCCAGTGGCAGAAACCTGTATACATTCACCAACTGGATAGGATGGGATCCTGAAAATAATTATTCTTTCAGGGGCTCCGGCGACTGGACAAATAACTATCCGCTTACACGTTCTATAGTATTCGGTGCAAACATCACACTTCGTTAATTGAACATTTAAACTCTTTATAAATGAAAAAGAATATCATCATAAGTATCGGAATGATTGCGTTGTTGCAATTATTCTCATCCTGTAAAAAAACTTACCTGGATGAAAAAGTTTATTCTGCTTATGCTCCCGAAACATTAGCCGATTCATTGGGCCTTGAAGCTTCCATTGTGGGATTGCATAATCACCTGAGTACTTTCTTCAGTTACTCCGATCCGCAGGGCTGGCCAAGTGTGTGGCATGCGGGCACAGATGTAGCCTTTGTACCACCATCTCAAAAACAGGGTATCGAAATTCCCTATTACGACTACACGCAGTTGATCGCTACAGATGGTGCCGCATCCTATACCTGGGGCTGGGCCTATCGTATGATCAACAATGCCAACGTGATCATCAGTAATATAGATACCAGGTCTTCTGGTATGTCACAAGCCAATAAAAACAGTGTAAAGTCCGAAGCACTCTTCTTCAGGGCTTATGCTTACAATACGCTGGCTACTTTATTTGGAAGAGTACCTATCATTACGGTGCCACTTACAGCTCCCAAAACAGATTTTGTAAGATCATCGCTGGACAGTGTGAATAACCTGATCATACAGGATCTTACTTTTGCTGCAGCAAACCTTACTGAAATAGGTGCTGTAAATTCTAAACTAAATGCTAATGGTAAACCCATCAGCAGGGCCAATAAATATATGGCCATGCAATTACTGGCCGAAGTATATCTCAGGGCAGGCAAACCTGACCTGGCTGAAGCACAGTGTAATGCTGTCATCAACAGTGGTAAATTCAGTTTGGTTAATACAAGGTATGGTATAAAGGCATCACAACCCGGCGATCCGTTTTCTGATATGTTTTTGTATGGCAATGAGAGAAGATCACAGGGCAATAAAGAAGCCATCTGGGTTATGGAGCAGGAAAATCCAAGTACAATTACCGGCGGTATTACCAACAATCCGCAACAACGCCGCAACTGGGGGGCAGCATATTACCAGATCAGTGGTATGACTATTTGCGATTCTCTTGGCGGAAGGGGTATCGGGCGTATGCGCTTAACCAATTGGGTAGTGTATGACTTGTATGAAAATGCCGACATGCGTAATTCCAGTTATAACCTGCGCAGAAAATATTATATCAATACACCCGGTGCTCCAAATTACGGGCAACAAGTACCATATGTAGGTGCTGATACCATTTTTAAAATTGCACCTTGTACTACCAAATGGAATCAATACGATCCTAATGATGTGTTTGGTTTTGCAATGATCAAAGATTTTATTTTAATGCGCTTAGGTGAAACGTATTTACTGCTGGCAGAAGCACAATTTAAACAAGGCAAATTACCCGAAGCCGCTGCAACATTAAATATTTTAAGAGCCAGGTCCGGTGCTACAGCTATAACGGCAGCACAGGTTACGCTGAATTTTATTTTAGATGAAAGAGCAAGAGAATTGCTGGCTGAAGAAAACAGGCGTATGACTTTAATGCGTACCGGTACACTGGTTGCCAGAACTACTGCATTGAATACGCAAACTATTAATCCTGTTTTAGGACTTACTGCTAAAAATTTATTATTACCTATTCCAAAATCAGAAATTGATCTTAACAAAGATGCTGTATTGGAACAAAATGCAGGCTATTAAAACAGAGCAATAAAGATTCTCATATAGCAGTTGGTAAAGAGGGCCGGATAAGCAAGGCTTACCGGCCTTTTCTTTTTACACTTCATCTTTTTGCACTAAATTGTTGCAATGTTTCGATTTTATTCTATAGCTGTACTTTTAGTAATTACTCAGGGGCTGTCAGCACAATCCATTAAAAGTGTTCATACCGTTTTTGTTGATAGCGGCTGGGCCAATAATTCCGTTAACACGGTGATTTTTCGCAAAAATTCTTTGTGCACTTTTAAAAACACCCAGTACATTTCTTATTATAATAAAGATGGCGTAATTGTGTTGGGTAAGCGAACAATCGGTACAACCCAATGGCTTTTACAAACTACCAATTTTAAAGGAGATGTTACTGATGCTCATCGTTCCATAAGTATTATTACAGATGGCGATGGTTATTTGCATATGTCATGGAATCATCATGGTAATAAATTGCACTATAGTAAAAGTATCGCAGCAGGTTCTTTGCAATTGACGGAAGAATTGCCTATGACAGGTATTGCAGAAACCAATGTTACCTATCCCGAATTTCACTGTTTGCCCGATGGCAATATATTATTTCTTTACAGAGACGGACGATCGGGCCAGGGCAACCTCGTAGTAGATCGTTACAATACGCCCCAAAAAAAATGGGAGCAATTACAAAGTAATCTTATTGATGGGGAGAAACAACGCAACGCCTACTGGCAGGCTTGTGTAGATACAAAAGGAACGATACATCTTTCATGGGTATGGCGGGAAAGCCCTGATGTAGCCAGTAATCATGATATGTGTTATGCACAATCAACAGATGGTGGCATCACATGGAGTAATTCAAAAAATGAAAAATACACTTTACCCATTAATGCCACTACAGCAGAATATGTTTGCCGCATTCCGCAAAAAAGTGAACTCATCAATCAAACCAGTATGTATGCAGATGAAGATGGCCATCCGTTTATTGCTTCTTACTGGAAAGACCAGGGAGATAGTATACCGCAATATCATGTTATTTATAAAACCGGTGCAGAGTGGACTATTCAAAATACAGGTTTTAGAAAAACAGCATTTAGTTTAAGCGGAGCAGGTACTAAACGTATCCCTGTCAGTCGTCCGCAAATTTTAAGTTTTAAAAAAGGCAATACCAATGCAGTAATTTTACTTTTCAGGGATGAAGAAAGGGGTAGTAAAGTTTCTGTAGCTATTAATACTGATATCAATGTAAATAAATGGCAACTGAAAGATGTAACAGCTGCTACAGTTGGATCCTGGGAACCCACTTATGATACCGAATTATGGAAGCATAAAAAACACTTGAATTTATTTGTACAATATACCGATCAGAAAGATGGCGAAGGCAAAGCGGATATTTTACCGCAGCCGGTGCAGGTATTGGAGATTAAAATTAAATAGTGATTAAAGTTTACTCCTGCTGTGCTGACAATGATTATGATGTGTGAAATTGTCTTAATAATAATCAGGCTGTAATTCTTTCGTCCCGTATGGGAAGCCAGGTGGGTAAAAAAAATAATTCAGAAAACACCGTTCCGTAGGAACGCCAGGTGCTTTTGCAGAGAGCTAAAAAATTATGGAAGATTGGTATCAATTAATATAAAGAGTATCAGAATAAAAAAAATATGCAAGTAAAAAAAATATTGGGAGCAATGGTAGTGTTGGGTTTGTTTTTTATAAACGCTACTGCACAAAATAATTACCATCCCAAAGCCGATAAGAAATTGCTAAAAACCATTGAGCAAAACTTTACCGATGCGGCTGCACAATACAAAGTGTTGGAAAAAAATCTGCCTGCAGATAAATTCCCTAAAACATATTTTCCTGCCACGGGTAAATATGAATTCAGTAATTCCGGTTGGTGGTGCAGTGGTTTTTATCCCGGCACATTGCTATACCTGTACCAGGAAACAAAGGATACAGCCTTGTATAATGAAGCCATGCGGATATTGGCAGTACTTAAAAAAGAGCAGTTCAATACTTCTACCCACGACCTTGGCTTTATGATGTATTGCAGTTTTGGTAATGCTAATCAGATTGCTCCATCACCTGCATACAAAGAGATCTTATTGAATAGTGCAAAGTCGCTGGCCACACGTTTTAATCCGGCAGTAGGTTGCATCAAATCATGGGACGGGAAACCGAATGAATATTTAGTGATCATCGATAATATGATGAATTTAAAATTATTATTTTGGGCAACACAGGCAAGTGGCGATTCCTCTTTTTATAAAATTGCAGTATCACATGCCAACACAACAATGAAAAATCATTTTCGTGCCGATAACAGTTCTTATCATGTTTTGAATTATAATGCCACTACAGGTGCAGTGCAACAGAAAAAAACGGCACAAGGCTTCGCAGATGAGTCTGCCTGGGCAAGGGGGCAGGCCTGGGGTTTGTACGGCTATACAGAAACTTACAGGGAAACAAAAGACAAAAAATATCTTGACCAGGCCAATAAAATTGCCAGCTTCATTTTAAATCATCCCAATTTTCCTGCTGATAAAATTGCTTACTGGGATTTTAATGCACCGGATATTCCTGATGCATTAAGGGATGCATCTGCTGCAGCAATAATGGCATCCGCATTTATTGAGCTGAGTGGTTATGTAAATAAAAAAACAGCAAAAAAATATTTTGCCACTGCCGAAATGATCTTAAAGAATCTCTCTGCAGAAAAATATAAAGCTGCTGCAGGAACTAATGGCGGTTTTATTTTACAACATGGCGTAGGGCATATGCCAAACAAAACAGAGATTGATGTACCGCTTACCTATGGCGATTATTATTTTGTAGAAGCAATGCTGCGCTATAAGAATAGTACAAAGAAATAAAAAACTAAAAATTAAAAGTAACCAATGAAATTTATACTATTTATTTTTTGCTGCGGCCTTCTTTGCTTTTCGGCACAGGCACAAAAAAATGTACACAGCTTTGTATTAGGCGATTCTGTTTTTTTATTAGATGGAAAACCGTTTCAAATGATCTCAGGCGAAATGCACTACCCACGTGTACCTAAAGAAGCCTGGCGGCAGAGAATGAAAATGGCAAAGGCAATGGGACTGAATACTATCGGTACTTATGTATTCTGGAATTTGCATGAGCCTCAAAAAGACAAATTTGATTTTACAGGTAACAATGATATTGCCGCATTTGTAAAAACTGCACAAGAAGAAGGCTTGTGGGTAGTATTACGCCCCAGCCCCTACGTATGTGCCGAATGGGAATTTGGCGGGTATCCTTACTGGTTACAAAATGAAAAAGGCTTAACCGTTAGAAGTACAGAGGCGCAGTATTTGGCGGAGTACAAAAAGTATATTAAGGAACTGGGCAAACGTCTTGCCCCATTGCAGGTAAACCATGGGGGCAATATTATTATGGTACAGGTGGAAAACGAATATGGTTCTTATGGAAAAGATAAAATGTATTTAGACGTTAACCGCAAGATGTTTATTGAAGCAGGTTTCGACGGATTGTTGTACACCTGTGATCCTGTACGTGATGTAAAAGACGGGCACCTGGATGGATTGTTGCCTGCAGTAAACGGAACAGATAAGCCGGATGAAATAAAAAATTTAGTCAGAACCAATCATGATGGCAAAGGCCCTTTCTATGTGGCCGAATGGTATCCTGCCTGGTTTGACTGGTGGGGAGAAAAACACCATACGGTGCCTGCAGAAAAATATACACCGGGGTTAGAGCGTGTATTATCAGCCGGTATTTCTATTAATATGTACATGTTTCATGGCGGCACTACCCGTGATTTTATGAATGGTGCTAATTACAATGATAGAAATCCTTACGAACCACAGATCAGCAGTTATGATTATGATGCACCACTGGATGAAGCAGGGAATGCTACACCAAAGTTTATGGACTTTAGAAAAGTGATCCAGAAAAATTTACCTGCCGGTACCGTTTTGCCTGATGTGCCTGCAGCAAAGCCTGTAATAAAATTACCGGCAATAAATTTTACACAAGCCACCGGTTTGTTTGACGTTTTACCCAAAGCAAAATTAAATGCCACGCCTTTAACTTTTGAAGACCTTAACCAGGCGTATGGTTTTGTTTTGTACAGAACAGATATCACCGGTGCTACATCGGGCCTTTTAAAAATTAAAGACCTTCGAGACTATGGAATAATTTTTATCAATGGAAAAAGGGTAGCAGTGTTAGACAGAAGATTAAAGCAGGACAGCGTAATGATCACAGTGCCGGAAGGAAAAGTGACTTTAGAAATACTGGTGGAAAATCTTGGCCGTATTAATTTTGGCCCTTACTTATTAAAAAATAAAAAAGGCATAACAGAAAAAGTTTTGTTAGGCGATAAAGAATTAAACAACTGGCAAATGTATTCACTACCTTTTGATAATATAAATGCAATAGGTTTAAAGAATAAAAAACCGGCGGCTGATGCACCTGTTATTAAAACGGCCACTATTGAACTAAAAGAAATTGCGGATACTTATTTTGATATGCACAACTGGGGTAAAGGTGTGGTTTGGGTAAACGGGCATAATTTAGGAAGGTACTGGTATATCGGCCCGCAGCAAACCCTATATGTTCCTGCAGAATGGTTGAAGAAAGGACAAAATAAAATAGCGATACTGGAATTGTTGAAAACCGATCAAATAATATTGCAAAGTGTGGAGAAGCCTGTATTGGCAGAATTGTATCCGGCAATTGTAAAATAATCAATTTCAAATGGCATTGATTGCATAACAGAATATCAAAAAAATAACGTCATGTATTTTTATATTGGTTATAAAAAGCTGCAAAAAATAATATTGTTCTGTTGTAGTATGTTTTGCATTATCAACCTGTATGCACAAAACAATGCCACCACTAAGGATAGAAAATTATGGCTTGGCTATCTAGATAAAATTGCACGCCCTGTTTTAACCAATCTGGCGGCCAATACATTAAAAGAAAAAATGCCTGTAGTTTTATCTGAAAAGGTGGACAATAAAATTGCAAGAGGCAAGGCTGCCTATTTAGAAGCATTTGCAAGAACACTTTCGGGCATTGCACCCTGGCTGCAATCGGGTGAGGGTGATAACGAAGAAAAAAAATTACGTGATGAATATCGCCAGCTGGCAGTAAAAGCCTTGTCTAATGCAGTTAATCCCAATGCAAAAGATTATTTACAATGGTCAGGCGGACAACCATTGGTAGATGCATCTTTTCTTTCATTGGCATTAGTGCGTTGCCCGTGGCTCTGGGAAAATTGCGATACACTTACCAAACGAAATATACAGGACGCTTTTTTAACTACCCGTAATACAGTACCTGTGTATAGTAATTGGTTATTGTTTACGGCCATGATCGAAACTTTTTTCTGCAAATATGATCTCCCTTATGATAAAGTAAGAATTGATTTTGGCGTAAAGGAATTTGCTAATCACTGGTACACGGGTGATGGTTTATTTTCTGACGGAATGGAATTTCATTATGATTATTACAACAGTTATGTAATTCAGCCTTACCTGCAAACTATTGTTGCAACAGTAAATAAAAAAGATAGCAGCTACAAACTGTTTGCTCAAAAGCTGGATAAAATTTCTAAACGTTATGCAGTAATACAGGAAAGGTTGATCAATACAGATGGAAGTTTTCCAATTACAGGAAGATCGATCACTTATCGTGGCGGGGCTTTTCATCACCTGGCTAATATGGCTTTTACACACCAGTTGCCTGCAGAACTTGCACCGGAGCAAATTCGTTGTGCATTAACAGCGGTGCTGAAAAAAACATTGGATGCGCCACAAACATTTACTGATAAAGGCTGGTTAAATATTGGCTTGTATGGTTCGCAACCCGGGCTGGCAGAAAGTTATATCAATACCGGAAGTGTGTACCTCTGCTCCGAAATATTTTTGCCATTAGGCTTACCTGCTACAGATGATTTCTGGAGCAAACCTGATATGCCATGGACAGCTGTAAAAGTATGGAGCGGACAAAATTTCCCTGCTGATCATGCAGTGGAATAAATGAATTTCACATGAGGGTGACAACCCCGGATAAAAAAATAAAAATGAAAAGAAAAAAGATTGTAGTTTTTTGTTTGCTGATAATTATTGCAAATAATTTAATGGCCCAGCAAAATTTAATCACCAACATACAAGCCCGTAAAACCACCAGCTTAAACGGTATATGGAATTATATTGTTGATCAGTATGAAACCGGCTTTTACGATTACCGCTTTAAAGAACGTGCCCCCAATGATGGCGAAGCATACTGGAATAACCCGGTACAGGTAAACCGCTGGGACCGTAAGGAACATGGTTATAATGTAAAGTATTCGCTTAAAGTACCCGGCGACTGGAATTCGCAGGACCCTAAGTTTTTATATTACGAAGGCACATTATGGTATCAAAGAACATTTGATTATAAAAAACAAAATGCAGCCAATCACCTGTATATTTATTTTGGTGCAGTTAACTACAAAGCCGATGTGTATTTAAACGGTAAAAAACTCGGCGCACACAAAGGCGGTTTTACACCATTCAATTTTGAAATTGCAGATTCTATCTTAAAACCCACAGGAAATTTTTTAGTGGTAAAGGCCGATAACAAACGGTATGCCGATGAAGTACCTACATTGAATACGGATTGGTGGAATTACGGTGGCATTACCCGTGATGTAACACTGGTAGAGGTACCGCCTGTGTTTGTACAGGATTACACCATCCAGTTACAACCGGCAGCAGCAGGTAAAATCATCGATCCTAAAAATGCAGTGGTTGAAGGTACTCTTAAATTAAATACTGCTTCTTCACAAACAGTGGTGATTGAAATTCCGGAATTGAAAATAAAAAATGCCGTTACTGTCACAGGTAGTGAGGTGTCGTTTAAATTCCCGGTAAAAAATATACAGTTATGGTCGCCGAAAACGCCCAAGCTTTACGAAGTGTTGGTTTCTTCAGGCGAAGAAAAAATAAAAGATAAGATCGGGTTGAGGACAGTGAAAGTGGAAGGCAAAAAAATATTACTGAATGGCAAGCCCGTTTTTTTAAGAGGCATTTGTATTCATGAAGAAATTGCACAAGAAGTAAGAAGAGCGAATAGTTATGCTGATGCTGCAAAATTACTGGGCTGGGCAAAGGAATTGAATTGTAATATGGTAAGGCTGGCGCATTATCCGCATAATGAAAACATGACCAGGATGGCAGATTCATTAGGCATATTGGTATGGTCGGAGATTCCGGTGTACTGGACCATTCAATTTACTAATGAAGAAGTATTGGCGAAAGCGAAAAAACAATTGGCAGAAATGATCATGAGAGATAAGAACAGGGCAAGTATTATCATCTGGTCGGTAGGTAACGAAACACCTGTTAGTGATGCCAGGAATTTATTTATGCAAAATTTAATAAGAACGGCAAAACAAACAGACAGCACAAGAATAGTATCTGCAGCATTGGAAGTGCATTACAACAATGGAAAAAATATTATTGATGATGTATTGGGTAATGATGCCGACCTGGTTTCGGTAAATGAATACCTTGGTTGGTACAGCGGTTTACCGGGCAGTTGCCGTACCGCACAATGGGAAACAGTTTTTAATAAACCTTTATTTTTTAGTGAGACCGGCGCAGAAGCGCAAACCGGTTTCTTTGCAGATTCATTAACCCGTTTTAGCGAGGATTATCAAATGTGGTATTACCGGGAACAAATTGCCATGATGAAAAGGATGCCGGATAATTATATTGGTTTTTCTCCCTGGATATTATGCGATTTTAAATCACCTAAAAGAAATAATCCGATTAACCAGGAAGGCTGGAACAGGAAAGGTGTAATTGATAATGAAGGCAGGAAGAAAAAATCTTTTTATATCCTGAAAGCGTATTATGATGAGATGGAAAAGCTTTATGATAAATAAGCAGCGCTGCGGATAAATTACTGCGTAATTATTGATTGCCACTAATGACACGAATTTTCACGAATGGTTTTTATTAGTGTTAATTCCTGTCATTAGTGGCAAACTTCTTTTCCAGGATTGTTGCCCAGCTCTTCATGATTTTCCCAGTCCTTCATGATTTGTCCAGCCCTTCATGACTTGCCCTGCCCTTCAGGGCAGGGATAAAATTCTCACTCCCAAACGGGCTTTAGCCCAATGCCGGGGTTTTAAAATTTATTTGCACTTTATACACTGTAACTGTTATTTTTATGGGCCTAGAAAATTAAAAAAATAAATACCACAATGCTCTTGTTAAATAAAAATATAAAAGATACCCGCTTAAAAATATTTATGAGAATTGTTTTTTGTCTTGTAATATTTTTTATAGCCCAGCTAAAATCCGTTGCACAAAATAATGCAGTGTACATGTTTGCTTATTTCAATAACAATGGCAAGGATGGTTTGCATTTAGCGTACAGTAAAGATGGCTATACCTGGACTGCGTTAAACCATGATAGCTCAGTACTAAAACCAATGGTAGCCAATGATAAATTAATGAGAGATCCCTGCATCATCAAAGGCGAAGATGGATTATTTCATATGGTATGGACAGTGAGCTGGAATGATAAAGGCATTGGTTATGCCAATAGCAGCGATTTAATACATTGGAGCGAACAACAATTTATTCCGGTAATGAAAGGAGAGGACAGCGCAAGAAATTGCTGGGCACCCGAAATTACGTATGATAAAAAGAAAAAGTACTACATGATCTACTGGGCTACTACCATTGCCGGTAAATATAAAATGGATAGTGTTGTGGAAAGCGGCTACAATCACCGCCTGTATTATGTAACTACTAAAGATTTTAAAACTTTCAGCAAAACAAAATTATTATACGATAAAGGCTTTAATGTAATTGATGCCACCATTGTACCCGATGGAAAAAAATACATCATGTTCTTAAAAGACGAAACAAGGATACCGCCGCAGAAGAATATTAAAATGGCCACCAGTAAAAAATTAAATAAAAAATTCTCTTCACCATCTGCGCTTATCACCGGTAACTATTGGGCAGAAGGCCCCACAACAGTAAAGATCGGGAATACCTGGGTGGTATATTTTGATAAGTACAGGGATCATAAATATGGTGCGGTGCAATCAACAGACCTAAAGAACTGGACGGACGTGAGTGATAAAATTAGTTTGCCAAAAGGAATAAGGCATGGAAGTATTTTTGTGGTGAGTGAGGAAGAGTTGGAGAAATTTAATGAGTATTATAAATAGGGTTACAATTATTTATAAAATTTTTAAAATTCACCTCCTTCAACTTCTCTTCTAATAGCTTGAGATGTAACCCAGGCCATATGAACACAAGGTTTATAATCACTATTACAAGAAACTTTATCCCAGCCCAAAATAACTTTTTCTCCTGTCCAACGATAAGCCCAATCAAAATTGTCTAGATTAACACTCTTAGGTTGTCCAAACAACACTGTTAATCTTTTTCTTATCTTGATTCCGTCGGGGTCCAATAGATTAGTGTAATAAATATTTATGCTGTAAAGCTTTTGTTTATAAAAAAGTAAGCTAATTTCTTCATAAATACTTCCTAATAAAACAACAATATTTGGTCCTGTATATTTATACATTTTGCATCCTGTCTCTTTTGTTGTCATTATAAAAGTTAAATCTTTTTTATATACTTCATAGCTTGTTCCTAATTTAAATTTGTTAATACCATTTTTTTTATCAAGCTCATTTGTGCTTTGTGAATATGTAAAATTTACGATTATGATTGCTATGACTAGTGAAATTATTTTTTTCATAATTACTCCTTTAAGAATTAATGATTTTAATATTTTTAAATCGATAAGCATTTTCCGTATATTGAATTGCTTCCAGATAGTTAACGGAGTTTTTGTTATGTATAGCCAAATAGTAATTATTGGCACTTGTAAAATAAGTACGTGCCTCATTAGAGAATTGATTAGAACCTGTACTGCTAAATTTCTTGGTGTTTATGATGCCTAACAAATAAAGACATTCATGATAAAACTCATTTTTATAATCTTCATTAAGAGAAGATATTAGATCGTCAATAAAGTTTTGAGCTTCTTCTAACTTATCTTTTTCGATACATTCCTTTATTTTTTTAATAAATTTTCTGTTCATAGTTCGGTTTATTCAAATGTAGTGATTGTAAACTGAAAGGAGGGTTATTAAAATGTATTAATGAAAAATTTGTGAGAGTTAAACTTCTTGAATTGGGACTTTTGTTATATTTTAAACAATTAGGCTCATTAAACTATAATGAGCCTAATTGTAGCACTTTAAACTTATTTAGGTTGGTATTTAGAAAGATATGTAGTTAAGCACTAAAATAATATCCCCTCACTCAATCTCCTTCACCCTGCTAATCAAAAAACTAATCCCCAATCCCAAAAATGCAATCGTCATAAATGAATATTGTAAACCTGCTAACTGAGCAATATAGCCAATCAACGGAGGCCCCATTAAAAAACCGAGGAAGCCAATACTGCTTACCGTAGCAATGGCAATACCTTTAGAAACTTTTAAATCAGCTTTACCAACGGTACTGTATAATAATGGAACGATTGTACTTACACCAAAACCAACAATTAAAAAACCAATAGCTGCCGTAATTAAATAGGGTAGCAGTACGGCAAACATCATTCCGCTGAAAATTAATACGCCACTTACCTGCACCATTTTTTTTCTGCTGAATTTTTCAGCCAGTTTATCACCTACAAATCTTCCTGTTGCCATCATGATCATAAAACAGGCATAACCTAATGATACCATCGAACCTTCAGCCTTTACTACCTGTTTAAAATAAACACCACTCCAGTCGAACATACAACCTTCGCAACTCAAACAACAAAAACCAATGATACCCAATTGCAACAATAAACCATGCGGCATACTCATACGTTTAAAAGATGCTGCCGATTTACTGGTTGGGGTATGTAATAAATATTTTGAAAAGATAAAAGATAATATCATCACCATACCTGCAATGATCCAGAAATGCACATAAGGTGTTGCATGTAATTTCATCATCAGCAAACCGGTTAATGCTCCTGTAAAACCCGCTGTACTCCACACGCCATGAAAGGAAGACATAATAGGCCTGCCATACATGGCTTCTGCATTTACACCTTGTGTATTCACTGAAATATTACAGAGGTTACCACTAACACCAAACATAAATAAACACAAAGCCAACTGCCACGGTGCATTTACCAAACCAATATTGGTTAATGCAAAAGCGTAAAACAATATGGCAATACGCAATACATTTTTGCTGCCAAACCTGGTAACAGCCCGGCCGCTAAAAGGCATCGTAACAAATTGCCCGATGGGTAAACCTAGTAAAAGAGTTCCTAATGCAGCTTCATTTAAATGTAAGGCTGTTTTAATATCCGGTATGCGGCTGGCCCAGCTGGCAAAACACACGCCCTGGCAAAAAAAGAAAACTGATACCGCAATGCGGATCTGTAGTTTGGAATATGCCGGCGCTAAGGTGGTAGTTGCTGTCAAATTGTGTAATAATGACACAAAGATAAATTAAAATCAATGGTATCAAAATGTAGGTTTGACCAGACTTTTAAAAGTAGTATTTACAGGAGAGTATTTTGCTGAGGCAACCTTTGGTTTTAAACAGCCGTTTTCTAAAGAAATTATCCTTTATGAAAAAAATAGTTGTTTTATCCGGCCTCTGCCTGGTATTAGGGTGTAAAAAAAATGAAACGCCGGAACGTCCGGTACCGGTAATTGTGGTAAATACGCCTTCGGAAAATCAGCATTTTGTAAAAGGAGATACGATACGTGTTACAGGAAATATTACCTGCACAACAGAACTGATTGAAGTTGCTGTACACATGACCAACCTCACCACCAATTTTGAATTCTTTCACAATCATTTCAGTGGCGTAAATACTACTTCCTATAATTTCTCCAGTAAATATGGAATACCCGACCTGGTGAAAGCTTCTTATAAAGTAGAAGTGGAAGGAAATGATAAAGACGGCAATTCAACCACAAAAGAAATAATTGTTACAGTAAACTAATATTAAAAAGGCGCTCTTGTTCAGGTAAAAGAAAAGGGTTTGTGCTTTATAAAAAGCAACAAACCCTTTTTATAAATTGAAAATTATATTGCAGGAAAATTCACCACAAAATCTTTCATATCCCTTCTCACTTTAGGTGCCTTGGCTAAAAAATCATTGGCTTCGTCACGGTAACCTAAAACCAGTAACGCTACGCTTTTAAGTCCCAGTGCTTTTAAACCTAAAATTTCATCAAAGGCTGCCGGATCAAAGCCTTCCATTGGCGTGGCATCAACTGCTTCGTTAGCAGCAGCAATTAATGCAGTGCCTAATGCAATGTATGATTGCCTTGCAGCCCAGTTAAAATTCTCTGCTTCTGACCTTGGTAAAATAGTATTAACCAATCTTTCTTTAAAAGGTGCCAGGCTTTCTGCAGCTACATTTTTCACTGTAGCCTGCAGGTTAATAAAATCATCAATATCCTGTGCGGTTATTTTTTCGTAGGCCGCAAAAACAAGCAGGTGCGATGCTTCAGTTATCTGTGGTTGATTATATGCAGCAGGCTGTAATTGTTTTTTTACCGCTTCGTCTTCCACAACTATAATTTTATACGGTTGTAAACCGGCAGAAGAAGCAGATAACCGTGCCGCTTCTAAGATGGCATCCACTTTTTGTTGCGGTACTTTTTTACCGGTCATTCTTTTTACGGCATAGCGCCAGTTTAAGTTTTCTAGTAATTCCATTTTTATGTTTTTATATGTTTTATATGATTATGCTAATGATGTCTTGATATTGCTGTTGATGTTAACCAATGCCGGTTTGTTTTTCTTGTAAAGGAAAACATTGGATACGATCAGCACTGCAAGAAAAATGATGGGCATGCTTACATAATTGGCAGGGTCGCCGCTTACAAAATGTGCAATGGTTGCCGAGATAAACGTAATACCAAAACCAGCATAAGCCCACTCTTTAATTTTCACCGGTATTTGAGGTATGATCAAAACCAATGCGCCTGAAATTTTGGCTATGGCAAGTTCAATTCTGAAATAATCCGGGAAGCCCAGGTGTTTAAAGGCAGCTGCCATTTCAGGTTTAGTAATATAACTGTAAGCGCTAAACAGCATCATAAAAGAAAAAATGCCTGTTGCTACCCAGTAAATTATTGTGTTCTTTTTCATGGTTGTAAATTTTGTGTTTGATTTATTTTTTTTTGACACTGCAAACTTATGTACATTTGCTATACTTTATATAGTACTATACTTTAGTAAAGCGCTATACTCCAGTATAGTGTTTAAACATTGAATTTATGATTACAGAAAAAACCACCCCCGCCAAAGACCATAAACAATGCATGGGCATGTTGCTGCCGGTAAGGGATGCATTAGATTTTTTAAGTGGTAAGTGGAAATTACCCATCATTATTTCTTTATCGTTCGGCAACAAACGTTTTAAAGAACTGGCGGCAGATGTACAGGGCATTACCGATAAGATGCTCTCCAAAGAATTGCGTGACCTGGAACAAAACCAGCTGGTAAAACGCACGGTGTATGATAGCGTACCGGTAAGGGTGGAATACTCTTTAACAGATTATGGCAGTTCGTTGGATAAAGTGATTGTGGAACTAAGGGCATGGGGCGTGCAGCACAGGAGGAGGATCATGAAGAAGCAAGGGGTGTAGCAGCGCTATGGCTGAACTCTAAATTAATGTGCAATGTTCAACGCACAATGTTCAATACTCAATTAAAATACAGCTGCGTTTTGTGTTGCATATCCGGGAAGAATGAACCTGTATTTTATATTGAAAATTGAGCATTGAACATTGATTATTGCTTTTTAGCATAATGCTATTGCTCATCAATTCATTATCACCATTACCGCCGGTCAGGATACAACAGGATACCACCCTTGCCTTTATAATGTACTTTACAAGCTTAACATTGATTGCTATGATATATAAAAGGCTTTTACCAGGGTTACTGGTTGTTTTTCTATTGGTTGCCGGTGCAGCTAAAGCACAAACACCCAAAATGGATTGGGTGAGTAAGGTTGGTTCCAGATCTTTTCCTGTTTCAAAAAAAATATTCAGTGTAAATGACTATGGTGCGGTAAGCGATACCACTACAGTAAACACCAGGGCTATTCAAAAAGCAATTGATGATTGTGCTGCCAAAGGTGGCGGTGTGGTAACATTTAAACCCGGCACTTATATAAGTGGCAGCATCTTTGTAAAAAGTAATGTGGTATTACAGGTTGATAAAGGCGTTTTAATTTTAGGCTCTCAGAATTTTGATGACTATCCCGATATTAATACAAGAGTAGCCGGATTGGAAATGGTTTGGCCGGCAGCATTGATTAATTTAATTGATGTAAAAAATGCCGCCATTGCAGGCAAAGGCATTGTAAATGCAAGAGGTAAATTTTGTTGGGATAAATACTGGAGGATGCGGAAAGAGTATGATGCAAAAGGGCTGCGATGGATAGTTGATTACGATGTGAAAAGAGTCAGAACCGTACTCGTGCAAAATGCAGAAAATGTAACCGTAAAAGAACTGACTTTTAAAAACGCCGGTTTCTGGACGGTGCAATTATTATACAGCAAACAGGTAACTGTTGATGGTATTGTTATAAAAAATAATGAAGATGGTAGCGGGCCAAGTACCGATGGGGTTGACATTGATTCCTCTACATGGGTATTAATACAGAATTGTGATATTGATTGTAACGATGATAATTTTTGTTTAAAAGCCGGAAGAGACTGGGATGGTTTGCGTGTGAACAGGCCTACTGCTTATGTGGTGATACGCAAATGTGTGGCAAGAAGAGGTGCCGGGCTGGTAACATTGGGTAGCGAAACTTCAGGAGGCATCAATCATATTTTAGCAACCGACCTGTATGCCAAACACACCGATAATGGCCTGCGTGTAAAATCTGCTTTTACAAGAGGCGGTGTAGTGGAAGATATTTATTTTCAAAACTCTGTATTGGATTCTGTAAGAAATGTTTTTCAATTTAATTTAAACTGGTACCCGGCATACAGTTATTCGGAATTACCAAAAGGTTATTCATACGATTCTATTCCTGCACACTGGAAATCGATGTTGCAGAAAGTAACGCCGCCGGAAAAAGGTATTCCTGTGGCAAAAAATTTCTATATCAGTAATATCACTGCCACACATGCAAAACTTGTATTTGAAGCCGTAGGTTATCCGCAATCCACCCTAAAGAATTTTGTATTCAGCAACAGCACTGTTTCTGCAGAAGTATTAGGTACGATGGAATATATTGAAGGCTGGAAGTATAATAATTTTAACCTGAGTATTGATAAGGCAGCGCCACCTGCAAAAGTTAGCGGCCAGGCTAATGAAGAAAGATTGAAATGATTTATTGAATACACTATTTTTTTTTAATTCGTGCAATACTTTTTCAAATAAGGAATATCTTTAGTGCAACCATAACAATAATTCATATTATAAACATTAACGAGGCTAACTATCAACAACATGGCATTACCAGTTCAACCTGCTCCGCTTGCATCAACTAACGCAAATGCAAAAACAAATTATCTTTTTCCTTTTATATTAGTTACCAGCCTTTTCTTTTTCTGGGGCTTTTTACATAACCTTGATCCGATTCTTATTCCACATTTAAGAAGAGCTTTCAGTCTTACTACATTACAAGCTTCTCTTGTTGACTCCGCTGTATTTATTGCTTACTTCCTAATGGCCATACCTGCAGGCATGATCATAAAAAAACACGGCTATAAAACAGGTATATTGATCGGCCTGGGTTTATTTGCAACAGGGTGTTTTTTATTTGTTCCTGCGGCCAATACAATGTTATATGCTTTTTTTCTTGCCGCATTATTCATTGTAGCTTGTGGTTTAACTATTTTAGAAACTGCTGCTAATCCTTATGCAACAATATTAGGCGACCCTGCCACTTCTACACAACGTTTAAATTTTGCACAGTCCTTTAACGGATTGGCTGCATTCCTTGCACCCATTGTTGGTTACTATCTTATTCTTTCCAAAGATCCGCTTAAAGACGATGCATTGGCAGCTATGACAGAGAGTGCAAGAACTGCTTACCTGTTAAGTGAAACCTCATCTGTAAAACTGCCTTATATTATTTTGGGTTGTGTAATATTAATAATTGCAGCAGTTTTCTTATTTACAAAATTGCCGGATATAAGGGATAAGGATGAGCAGGAAGGACAAAAAGGTTTTTTACATGCGTTCAAACATAAACATCTTACCTGGGCAGTTGTTGCACAATTCTTTTATGTAGGTGCGCAGGTTTGTATTACGAGCCTGTTAGTGTTATATGCTACAAAGGCTGTTGGTATTACAGATAAACAGGCTTCTTATTATTCTGGTGCGGCTGGTCTGGCTTTTATGTTAGGAAGATTTGTAGGAACGGCTTTAATGCAAATTGTTGCACCGCCTAAATTGATGGCGATATATGCGGTGATCTGTGTGGTGTTAATGAGTGTAACAATTTTTGGTAGTGGCATAATAACAATATATGCAATTATTGGGGTGGCATTTTTTATGTCAATCATGTTTCCAACTATTTTTGCATTAGGAATCAAAGATCTGGGAGTAGATACGAAACCAGGATCGAGCCTGATCATTATGTCAATTGTGGGAGGAGCTGTTTTTCCTCCATTAATGGGATATATTGCAGACGTTACTAAGCATTTTCAATATGGGTATATAGTTCCGTTGATTTGCTTTGCAGTAGTGGGATGGTTTGGGTTTAGTGGCTATAAAGTAAAAAATGTAACAGCATAAAATTATTGTAGCATGAACAGATATTGCCTCGCACTTGACCTTGTTGACGACCCTGTTTTAATTGCCGAATACGAACACTGGCATAAAACTGAAAATGCCTGGCCCGAAATAAAGAAAAGTATTTTTGATGCCGGTATTGCACAAATGGAAATTTACCGCACCGGCAACAGACTGTTCATGATAATGGATACCTACGATTCTTTTAATTTTGAAACCAAAGCAGCAATGGATGCTGCCAACCCAAAAGTGCAGGAATGGGAACAGCTGATGTGGAAATATCAACTGGCTTTACCCTGGGCAAAAGAAGGAGAAAAATGGGTGTTGATGGAAGAAATTTTTAATTTAGTGTGAGTCGTGAGTCGTGAGTCGTCAGTTGTGAGTAAAGAACCTTCGGTCAAAAGTTTTAGTCATACCTGAAGGCTAACCTCACACAAATCATAAATCCAAAATCATAAATCAGAAATCGGCATTATGTTTTCGTTAAAAAATAAAACCGCAGTAGTTACAGGAGGAGGAAGTGGTATTGGTAAAGCGATAGCCACCGTATTTGCAAAACAAGGTGCTGTAGTGCATATCATTGAATTGAATGAAGAAAGTGCCACGCAGGCTGCAAAAGAAATTGAAACTTTAGGAGGAAAAGCTATTGCACATAGCTGTGATGTAAGTAATCAGCAAAAAGTAAATGCTGTTTTTACAGCCATAGGTTCCATAAACATTTTAGTGAATTGTGCAGGTATTGCTAACGTGGGCAAAGCAGCTACTACCAGCGAAGAAGATTTTACCAAAGTATTTAACGTAAATGTAAAGGGCACTTATAATTGCCTGCACGAAATAATTCCCATCTTTAAAAATAACAATGGCGGTGTGATTTTAAATGTGGCTTCTATTGCCGCATGGGTGGGCATACCTGATCGCTTTGCATATAGCATGAGTAAGGGCGCTGTATTTGCAATGACGTTAAGTGTGGCGAAAGATTATTTACAGGAGAATATCCGCTGCAATTCTATTTCACCTGCAAGAGTGCATACGCCATTTGTGGATGGATTTATTGCAAAAAATTATCCCGGAAAAGAAACAGAGATGTTTGAAAAATTATCCAAAAGTCAGCCTATTGGCAGAATGGGCACTGTGGAAGAAATTGCTGCATTAGCTTTATACTTATGCAGTGATGAAGCCGGCTTTGTAACGGGCAATGATTATCCTATTGACGGTGGATTTATTAAGTTGAATAATTAACCGTTAGGGTGGGTCACTCCTTAAAGAGTGGCTCACCCGGTAAAATAAAAAGCAGTTACAAAACAAGCTGAGTCATTTTGTTGAGGCGTACCTGCACTACAAAATACTAAATGATTGACAACTGGGTGGGTCACTCCTTAAAGAGTGGCTCACCCGGTAAAATAAAAAGCAGTTACAAAACAAACTGAGTCATTTTGTTGAGGCGTACCTGCACTACAAAATACTAAATGATTGACAACTGGGTGGGTCACTCCTTAAAGAGTGGCTCACCCGGTAAAATAAAAAGCAGTTACAAAACAAGCAGAGTCATTTTGTTGAGGCGTACCTGCACTACAAAATACTAAATGATTGACAACTGGGTGGGTTACTCCTTAAAGAGTGACTCACCCGGCAAAGTATAAAGCGGTTACACAACAGAGGATGTATCAGCACTACAAATAGTAAATGATCATGAACTGGGTGAGCCACCCTTGAAGGGGTGACTCACCCGTAAAAAATAAAAAAAATGAAATTAATCAGGTTTGGAGAAATGGGAAAAGAAAAACCCGGGGTACATATTGATGGAGTGAATTATGATGTGAGTGGTTTTATTAAAGATTACGATGAAAGTTTTTTTGCCAATGGCGGATTGCCGCACTTAGCATGGATGCTGCATCAACATAAAGACATGCTGCGCAAAGTGCCGGATGGAGAAAGATTGGGCAGCCCGGTAGCAAGGCCTTCAAAAATTGTTTGTATTGGATTAAACTATGCCAAACATGCTAAAGAAACCAATGCGCCGATACCTAAAGAACCGATCATCTTTTTTAAATCCACCACTTCTTTAAACGGTCCGGATGATACGATCACCATTCCAAAGAATTCCGTAAAAACAGATTGGGAAGTGGAGCTGGCTTTTGTAATAGAAAAAAAGGCCAGTTATGTAGAAGAGCATGAAGCGATGGATTATGTGGCAGGTTATGCTTTACATAATGATGTGAGCGAAAGAGAATTTCAACTGGAACGTGGCGGCACCTGGGATAAAGGAAAAGGTTGCGATACATTTGCCCCTATTGGCCCCTGGCTGGTAACCAAAGATGAAATTACCGATCCGCATAATTTACGTTTGTGGTTGAAGGTGAACGATACAATAATGCAGGATAGTAATACCGATGACCTTATTTTTAATATTCCTTTTTTAGTTTCTTATATCAGCCGGTTCATGACTTTATTACCAGGCGATATAATTTCAACCGGTACGCCTGCTGGTGTTGGTTTGGGTTTTAATCCGCCTGTGTATTTAAAAGCTGGCGATGTGGTGGAACTGGGTATTGATGGTTTAGGAACAAGTAAACAAACTTGTGTGGCATATGCTAAGAATTGATAGTCATCAGCACTTCTGGCAATATGAACCAGTGAAGCATGATTGGATTGATGATGCTATGGCAGTGATACGAAAAGATTTTTTACCTGCACACCTGGCACCTGTTCTGCAAAAAAATAATTTTGATGGTTGCATTGCTGTGCAGGCAGATCAGACAGAAGCAGAAACTGATTTTCTGCTGCGCTTGCAAAAAGAAAATAATTTTATTAAAGGCGTTGTAGGATGGGTAGACCTGCGTGCAGAAAATATTAAAGAACGTTTAGCTTACTACAAACAGTTTGCAGGCATAAAAGGTTTTCGCCATGTGCTGCAGGGCGAAGCACCGGAGTTTATGTTGCAGCAAAATTTTATACGGGGTATTGCAGCATTAAAAGAATTTGATTTTACTTACGACATACTCATCTTTCCCAAACATTTGCCTGCGGCGATAACATTGGTACAACAATTTCCAGAACAAAAATTTGTGATCGATCATATTGCCAAACCATATATTAAATCAGGTTTGATCGGTGAATGGAAACAAGCCATGAGAAAAATGGCAGAATACCCCAATGTGTATTGTAAAATAAGTGGTATGGTTACCGAAGCCAATTACCTGCATTGGAAAAAAGAACAATTTACACCTTACCTTGATGTGGTGGTGGAAGCTTTCGGTACAAAACGAATTATGTATGGCAGCGACTGGCCGGTTTGTTTGGTAGCAGCATCCTATAAAAAAATGTTGAATATTGTAGAGGAATATTTTGCTTCTTTTACTGTAAATGAACAGGAAGATTTCTTTGGTAATAACGCTGCTGCATTTTACATGGTCTGACGCCCTTGTCTGACCATGTAAAATGCAGTAACAAAAAATAAAAAATGAAAACACTTATTTGCACTACACCGCACCAGTTTGATTATGCAGATACCACAGCGCCTGTTGCAGGTGCAGGCGAAACATTGCTTAAAATAAAACGTATTGGTATTTGCGGTACCGACCTGCATGCTTTTGAAGGTACACAACCGTTCTTCAGTTACCCGAGAATATTGGGGCATGAGTTAGCAGCCGAAATTGCAACGACCGATGCTGAAGGTTTTACTGTGGGAGAAGCGGTCACTTTCATTCCTTATTTTTATTGCGGCGAATGTATTGCCTGCAGGATGGGAAAACCTAATTGCTGCGCCAGTATAAAAGTTTGCGGTGTACATATTGATGGTGGCATGAGGGAATATTTAACCGTGCCATCCTATGCTTTAGTACATGGCGAAGGACTGAGTTTTGATGAACTGGCATTGGTGGAGCCATTGGCTATTGGCGCACATGGCGTACGAAGGGCAGGAGTAGCAGCAGGAGAATTTGTATTGGTGATTGGTGCAGGGCCAATTGGTTTAGGAACCATGGAGTTTGCAGGAATTGCAGGAGGCAAAGTAATTGCCATGGATATTAATGATAACCGGCTTTCTTTTTGCAAAGAAAAATTAAAAGTCGGTTTCACCATCAATCCTGCATCAGAAGATGCTTTGGAAAAATTAAAATTGATCACTAATGGTGATATGCCTACCGTGGTGATTGATGCAACAGGAAGTTTAAAAGCCATCAACAATGCGTTTCAATATTTAGGCCATGGTGGAAGGTATGTATTGATCGGTTTACAAAAAGGCGATATCAGTTTTAATCATCCTGAATTTCATAAAAGAGAAAGTACATTAATGAGCAGCCGTAATGCCACCCGTGCCGATTTTGAACACGTGGTAGCATCTATGAAAAACGGGTTGGTAAATCCTGCTACTTATATTACACACCGGGTACAATTTGAAGAAGTAAAAAATAATTTTGAAAGCTGGCTTCATCCGGCAACCGGCGTTATAAAAGCAATGGTGGAAATATAATTTAAAAAGCCTCAGTCATTGAGGCTTTTGTTTGTCGTAAGGTCATTGTATTTTCAATAATGTAAATTATCTTTCAGTATTACTGAAAGATTGTTAACTGCCATTATGAACCGACGTCATTTTCTACACACTTCCGGCTTATCATTAGCCGCCATACTCATCAGTGATCCTTTACTTGCATTGCGTGGTGAACCACAAGCACCACTGATCAATTTCCCTGATGCAGTAATTGCAATTGTAAATGGGGCAACAGTTACGCTTACCGGAAAAGGAAAACAACAATGGACTTATCACAACCTTGTAGTTAGTTTAAAAAGCACGGGCAATAGTATTGCAATTAGTATTGAAGCACCTGGTGTACAATTAAGTGCTGTTACATTACAATGGAAAACCCCGGTTACACCTTCTTCTAAAATTTTAAACGATCATTGGGAAAGAACTTATGGCGATGCATCCTGGCATTCGCCAATGGCCACAGAAATATTGCCATGGTATTTTTTAGAACATAATGAAAAAAATACCAACGGCTTTGGTGTAAAAACAGGTACAGCATCTTTTTGTTCCTGGCAAATTACCAATGATACTTTAAACCTGGTATTAGATACCCGTTCAGGCGGCAACGGTGTACAATTAGGCAACAGGAAATTACTGGCTGCAGAAATTGTTACACTTAAAAATAATGCAGGTGAAACGGCTTTTCAAATGGCAAGGCGTTTTATGAAACTGCTTTGTGCAAAAGTAAGAATGCCTGAACAACCGGTATATGGTATTAACGACTGGTATTTCACCTATGGCAATAATTCTGAAAAATTAATTATTGAACATACAGAATTGATGGCACCATTAGCAGATGGCTTAAGCAACCGGCCCTTTTCAGTAATTGATTCAGGTTGGTTCAAGGGGCCGCCATCCAATCCTGATGATTGTTGCTGGGGTGATAATATGAACACACCGGATGATCATTTCCCCGACATGGGAAAACTGGCGCAAAAAATAAAAACAATTGGCATGCGGGCAGGCCTGTGGACGAGGCCTTTGTGTGGTAGTTACAAAGATGCCAAATCATTGATGTTGCCGTTGATAAAAGGAAGAGAAGAAAATAATCCTGTATTAGACCCTTCTATTCCTGAAAACCTGGAAAGAGTAAAAAATGATTTTAAGTTATACCATGAATGGGGATATGAATTAGTGAAATTCGATTATACTTCATTTGATCTTTTTGGCCGGTGGGGTTTTGAAATGTTGAAAAATGGCGCTATTACTACCGGCAACTGGAGTATGAATGATACTTCTAAAACCAATGCAGAAATTGTATTGCAATTGTATAAAACAATTCGTGAAGCAGCCGGTAAGATGTACATTATAGGCTGCAATACATTCAGTCATTTGTCTGCAGGGTTATTTGAATTAAATCGGGTAGGAGATGATACATCGGGTAATGAATGGGCAAGAACAAAAAAAATGGGCGTGAATACCCTGGCATTCCGGGGCATTCAACAAGGTATATTTTATGCCGCTGATGGCGATTGTGTAGGCCTGACTACAAAAGTGCCCTGGGAAAAGAATAAACAGTGGATGGAATTAGTGGCGAAGAGCGGTACACCATTATTTATTTCTGCACAACCGGATGCAACCGGTGCAATTCAAAAAGAAGTTATTAAAAATTGTTTCAAACTGGCATCGCAAACTTTACCCGTGGGTGAACCATTAGACTGGTTGGAAAATGCATTTCCAAATAAATGGAAGCTGAATGGAAAAACAGAAACCTTTGATTGGGGTTAATAAAAATGGAATGATTACAGCACAATTAAAAAACCAGTAATCGGGGTATTGTAAAAAGAGATAAGCAAACAAAAAACAATTAACGATTCTCAATTACATTACCTTCTTTCATATCAATAGCAGATTTCAACATTCTCAATACACTTTTTTCTGCAAGAATTTTTGCTTCTTCAATATCGTACCAGTTGCCTTCTTTGGTTTTATACAACCTGCAGGTGAGTGGATCATGTTCTTCTTTCTTTGTAAAAGTGTATTCCTGTAAAACAGCAATTACATTGCCCAATGCATTAGTAAGCTCGTACGGCTTTACAGTATAATAGAACTGGCTATTATCTTCCAGGGTAATTTGCTGGCTGAAAACATGTTTTAGGGCTTCTCTCATTGTACAATAATAAATTAATCTTTATATTATTTAAAATGAACTTATTCACATGTACACACAACTGCATTTGAGGCAGCACTGGCCGTTTTAACCATGCAGCCTGTACTGCTCTGGCCGCTGTGGAGCCATGTTTTGAGCTTTGGTGAGTTTTACAACAACAAGCGGTGTATAGTATAATTTTGCATTGTATATTGCTGTAAATTAAATGCCGGTACAAGGGTGCTGTTAAAAAAAAGTTGGCTTTACGGCATACTATAATTCAATCAACATGCAGCAAAATTCAAGAAGAGACTTTATTAAAAAGACTGCTTTAGCAGGTATTGCTTCAACTGGTTTTACTGCTATGCAGGCTCTCGCTGATGCAAATCTTGAAAAAGCAGCTAAAAAAGATCAGCTGAATTTTTTATTCCAGGGAGATTCCATCACTGATGGCAACCGTGGCAGAAATAAAGACCCTAATCATATCCTTGGCCACGGTTATGCATTCAGCATTGCAAGCAGGACAGGAGCAAGTTTTCCGGAGCAGGCGAATCAATTTTACAACAGGGGTATCAGCGGCAATAAAATTACCGATCTGCAACAACGCTGGCAAACTGATACGCTCGATCTTAAACCAGATGTGCTCAGCATTCTTATTGGTGTTAATGATACCGACTCTGTAGTAAAGCAACAGAATATTGTTACGGTAGAAAAATATGAAGAAGTGTATCGTTCATTGCTGGATCAAACCCGTACACAACTGCCCGGTTGTATATTGGTGCTCTGCGAACCTTTTATAATGCCTGTAGGAAGGGTAAAGGATAACTGGACAGCCTGGAATGAGGATATGCAAAAAAGACAAATAGTAGTTGCCCGGCTTGCAAAAGAATACAAAACTGTTTTTGTGCCACTGCAAAAAATATTTAATGCTGCTGTTAGCCGTGCTGCAGCCGATTACTGGATATGGGACGGTATTCATCCCACTTACTCCGGCCACGAGCTGATAACAAGAGAATGGATACGGCAGGTGGGTGCAGCATTACATTTTTTAAGGAAGCTACATTTTTAAAAAGGTTGGCAACCTTAAAAAGCAACAGTTATTTACTGTCCTGCCCCCAGTAAATGGTATTTTAAATAGGCTTAGTTTTGTTCAGCGTTTGCGAACCTTATAATTACGATTGTGTTATCTCATCTTTAAATATAAACCTGCTATTTCAGATCACATTACATGTTCTATATGAAAAATAATTTCGCCATTTCGATATGCTTCCTGTCTTTTTTTATTGTTGCTTCAGTTGATTGTACGGGAGAAAAATCAAGTACATCAACAACAAAAAAAACGCCTGTTATAAAAGATAAGCGCTATGATATTTCAGCTTATGGTGCTGTTGCCGGTGGCAATACCCTTAATACAAAAGCCATACAGGCAGTAATTGATGAGTGTGCTAAAAAAGGTGGTACTGTTGTAATTCCTAAAGGAGAATTTTTAAGCGGCTCTATTTTTTTGAAACCCGGGGTTAACCTGGAAATTCAGGAAGGAGGAGTGCTGAAAGGCTCTACTGATATCAATGACTATCCCAAATTGATGACCCGTATTGAAGGCCATTTTGAAGAATGGCCGGCTGCACTTTTAAATGGTGATAAAGTTGATCATCTTCGTATAACCGGTACAGGTACATTGGATGGAAGCGGCCAGCCTTTCTGGAAAGAATTTTACGATAAACGTGATATTGATAAAAAAACAACCAACCTGGGTGTTCCTCGTCCACGGCTTACTCTGCTGCAAAATTCAACGGATGTAAAAATAAGTGGCATTAATTATAAAAACTCCGGTTTCTGGAACCTGCATTTGTACAAGTGCCAGGATCTTACGGTAGAGAATTGCCGCTTTACTGCATTGAGTGGCACCAAACCAAACAATGCGCCCAGCTCCGATGGTATTGATGTGGATTGTTGCCAGGATATTACTATCAGTAAATGTTTCTTTTCCGTTGGAGATGATTGTATTGCATTGAAGGGAACAAAAGGCCCTTTCGCCATGCAGGATAAAGATAGTCCGCCGGTAGAACGCATTCATATTCTCGATTGCGTTTTTGAAGCTGGTGGCGGTATTGTTACCTGCGGCAGCGAAGCCACTATTGTACGTGATGTGAATGTAGAACGTTGCATTACACGTAAGCCTACTGTGCTGCGTTTAAAACTAAGGCCGGATACACCTCAGCAATATGAAAACATCAGTTTAAAAGATATTACTATGGAAAATGGCGGTGTAATATTTAATATTGCTCCATGGTCGCAGTACTTTGATCTTAAGGGGCAATTACCTCCTAAATCTGTAGTGCGAAATATAACGATCACCAATGTAAAAGGAACAGGTAATAGTTCGCTTGGAAAAATTCAGGGTAACCCTGATACAGAGTTTGGAGAAATTATTTTAAAGAACGTTGATGTACAACTTAAAAGTGCCACATTGGAATTAAGTGAAATGAAAGGATTGAAATTTGAGAATGTAATCGTTAATGGAGTACCAATGGCCACACCGGCGGCAACACCGGTGCCGGTAAAAATGTAATGGTGCAAACATAAAATGTATCTTGATATAGCTGGAAATTATACGTACACTATCCAATAAATAATTACAATGAAAAAATTTTTTGTTTTAGCGCTTATATTTTTTGCAGGATTGTCTTGTAAAAAAAAGAGTGATAATAATGGCGGTGGCACTAATCCGCCAACACCTTTACCTTCCGGGTTTGTAAAAGGAGCTGATATCAGTTGGGTTACACAAATGGAAGCAGCCGGTGTTAAGTTTTATAATGCAACGGGCACACAACAGGAATGCTTTGCTTTAATGAAATCTCTTGGGATGAATACCGTTCGCCTGCGTGTGTGGGTAAACCCATCTCCGGCATATAATAACGCAGCAGATGTGGTAGCAAAAGCTGTACGTGCAAAAAATGCAGGGCTGCGTATCATGATCGATTTTCATTACAGCGATTCCTGGGCTGATCCCGGTAAACAAACCAAACCAACGGCATGGGCAACACAGGATTTAGCTACTCTTAAAACTTCCGTAGCCAGTCACACTGTTGATGTGCTTACACAATTAAAGAACAATGGTGTAACACCCGAATGGGTACAGGTGGGTAACGAAACTAATGATGGCATGTTGTGGCCGGAAGGAAAAGCATCCGTAAGCATGAGCAATTTTACACAATTGGTTAATGCAGGATATGATGCAGTAAAATCTGTTTTTGCAACCGCAAAAGTAATTGTACATATTTCAAACGGGTATGATAATAGTTTATTCAGGTGGATGTTTGACGGGTTAAAAGCCAATGGCGCAAAGTATGATGTTATCGGCATGTCTTTATATCCAACTGCATCTAACTGGGCATCATATAATACACAATGCCTTACCAATATGAATGATATGGTAACCCGTTATGGTAAGGAAGTAATGGTGGTGGAAGTGGGCATGAGCTGGGACAATGCATCGGTTTGTAATTCTTTTTTAACAGATATCATAGCTAAAACAGCATCTGTGTCCGGCAATATGGGATTAGGTGTTTTATATTGGGAACCGGAAGCTTATAATAACTGGCAGGGATATACGCTTGGCGCTTTTGATAACTCAGGAAAGCCGACTGCTGCTATGGACGCATTTAAATAAAGAAAGCTGAATAAATCTGATTGATAATAGAAATAATCAATGGTACTATGCAAAAAGTAAAACAATATCTTATCGCAGCAATCACATTTCTATGCACCATATTGTCAGCTGCAGCACAGCAAAGGCAGCATATCAGTTTTGATAACGATTGGAAATTTGCATTTGGTAATGCAGCTAATCCCGAAAAAGATTTTAACTACGGCTTACGTACCATTTTTTCAAAATCGGGTGCTGCACCGGGTACAGCAATTGAACTTCGTTTTAAAGACAGTGCATGGCGAACACTTGATCTGCCGCATGACTGGGCTGTGGAACTGCCTTTTTCTTATATCGATAATTTTGACCTGGAATCACACGGTTATAAACCTGTGGGCGGCCTGTTTCCGGCAACAAGCATTGGCTGGTACCGCAAACATTTTATGGTTGCCAAATCAGATTCGGGTCAGCGCTTTCAATTGCAGTTTGATGGTATTTTCCGTGATGCCAATATCTGGGTCAACGGTTTTTACCTGGGCAATAATAAAAGTGGTTACCTGGGAGTGAATTACGATATAACAGACTTTATTAACTATGACAAAGAAAACGTAATTGCTGTAAGAGTGGATGCTACTCAATATGAAGGCTGGTTTTACGAAGGCGCAGGTATCTACAGGCATGTGTGGCTGAATAAATATTCCAATACACATATTGTATCGGATGGCATTTTTGCTTACTCCACTGTTGCCAATAATAAAGCCACTGTAACTGTTGAAACCACGGTGGCTAACGAAACGGAAGCAACAAGTCAATATTCCATCAATACTTATTTAACCGACAGGGCCGGGAAAAAAGTAGGCACCGCAAAAGAGCAAACCATTACCGCAGCTACCAGCGAGGAAAAACTGGCGAAGCAAACTATTGCCATCAATGCACCAACTTTATGGTCGCTGGATAATCCTTACCTGTACAGGGTTGTAGTGGAAGTAAAACAAAACGGAAATATCATCGATACAAAAAAAATAAAGTTTGGTATACGTACTATCGAAATAAAGCCCAATGGCGTTTTCCTGAACGGTAATCATGTAAAGATACAGGGCACCAATAACCACCAGGACCATGCAGGAGTAGGCAGTGCACAACCTGATTACCTTCATTATTACAGGATTAATTTATTAAAGAACATGGGCGTTAATGCCTACCGCACCAGTCATAATGCGCCAACGCCTGAATTATTAGACGCATGTGATAGCTTAGGCATGTTGGTACTGGATGAGAACAGGTTGCTTAACAGTGGTACGGAGTATATGAATCAATTTGAGAAATTGATAAAAAGAGACAGGAGCCGGGCTTCTGTTTTTATCTGGAGCATCGGCAACGAAGAAGGATGGATTCATACGCAAACTAATGGTAAGAGAATTGCACAAACATTAATTGCAAAACAAAGATTATTAGATCCATCACGTACATGTACATACGCAGCTGATGTGGCAAATGTTTTTCGTGGTGTTAATGAAGTTATCCCGGTACGTGGTTTTAATTACCGCCAGTTTGCAGTGGAAGATTATCATAAAGATCATCCCGGTCAGCCCATATTGGGAACCGAAATGGGAAGTACAGTTACCACAAGGGGCATCCTGGAAAAAGATAGTATAAGAGCTTATTTACCTGACCAGGATATTACTGCCCCATGGTGGGCAAGTACTGCAGAAACATGGTGGAAACTGGCAGCACCCAACGATTACTGGCTCGGTGGTTTTGTATGGACGGGTTTTGATTACCGTGGTGAACCAACCCCGTATAAATGGCCTAATATCAATTCGCATTTTGGTATTATGGATATGTGCGGCTTTCCAAAAAATATTTATTACTATTATCAAAGCTGGTGGACAGATAAAGATGTGTTGCACATATCTCCGCATTGGAACTGGCGTGATAAGCGTGGCCAACCCATTGATGTTTGGGTAAACAGTAATGCAGATAATGTGGAATTGTTTTTAAATGGAAAAAGTTTAGGAAAAAAAGATATGCCACGCAACAGCCATTTAATGTGGACGGTGAATTACGAACCGGGCAAGTTAGAAGCCGTTGCATATAAAAAAGGGAAAAAACTTACCGCACAGGTGGAAACTACCGGGCAGCCAACTGAAGTGGTGGTTACACCGTACAAAACAACCGTGCTTGCCGATGGTAAAGATGCAACAATTATAAACATAAGTGTAGTAGATAAGGAAGGCCGTGAAGTGCCTGATGCAGATAATCTTATTAAATTTTATTTAAAAGGCGATGCCAGGATTATTGGCGTGGGCAATGGTGATCCCAGCAGCCACGAACCCGATAAATGTGTGGATGGCGCATGGCAAAGAACATTGTTCAATGGTAAATGCCAGGTGATTGTTCAGTCAGGTACAAAATCAGATGTGATAAAATTTGAAGCCAAAGCAACGGGTTTATATACTGGCTCAACTGATATTATTTCTGTAGCTCCTGAAAAAAATGAGGCTGTAAATATTGATAAAACTTACGAATTGAAAGGAGAAGCAGCTAAGCCAAGAACAACTGGCAAAATGTTAGGTGCTGATATTTCTTTTTTGCCACAACTGGAAGCAAGGGGAATAAAATTTTCTGACAAGGGTGTGGAAAAAGATGCGATACAAATTATAAAAGAACATGGTTTTAATTATGTACGCCTTCGCATTTTTAATGATCCTGCAAATGATAGTGGCTATTCTCCAAAAAAAGGATTTTGCGACCTGGAACATACCAAACAAATGGCGAAGCGAATAAAAGCAGCCGGCATGAAATTTTTGCTGGACTTTCATTACAGCGATTACTGGGCCGATCCTGGTAAACAATACAAACCTGCTGCATGGAAAGAGCTGTCATTTTCCGAATTGAAAAAAGCGCTTTTTGATTATACTAAAAAAGTAATGGAAGAATTAAAGGCACAGGGCACAACACCCGACATGGTACAGGTAGGTAACGAGATCAATCATGGCATTGTATGGCCCGATGGTAATGTGGCCAATATTGATGGTACTGCACAATTGATCAGTGCCGGTATTGCAGCAGTAAAATCTGTTGATGTAAATGTTGTGATCATGTTGCATGTGGCTTTAGGTGGACAGAATTACGAATCTGTAAATTTTATGGACAATATGATTGCAAGGGGAGTGTTATTTGATGTAATAGGCGAATCGTATTATCCCAAATGGCATGGCTCAGTAGATGACTTGCGTGATAATTTAAACGACTTGGTGCGCCGGTATAATAAAGATATTATTGTGGTAGAATATTCTGCACTTAAAAAAGAAGTGAACAAGATTGCTTTTGAATTGCCCAACGGAAAAGGAAAAGGCACTTGCATATGGGAACCACTAAGTACCTGGGAAAAAATATTTGATGCTGACGGTAAGTCTAATAGTTACCTGGCGGTATATGATGAACTAAGCAAGGAATTTATTTTGAATCAGTAGCGGCATGTTTACTGTCCCATTCCCGTTTTAACATGGCGTATTGAAATTCGCTACCCCAACTACCTTTAAAAAAAATATTTTCAATAAAATGTCCTTCTTCTCTAAAGCCAACACTTTTCAATAAGTTTATAGAAGCGGTATTTTCAGCATCCACAGTTTCTACAACCCTGTGAATATTAATTTCATTAAATAAAAAATCCAAAATGCCTGACAGTACTTCCCTGGCATAACCATTTTTCTGGCTCAGGTGCGAAATAGTAATTCCAATCTCAGCAATATCAGTGTTGTGTTCATCCAGCTTGATAGCACAATCACCCACCAGCTTTTTTGTTTCTTTATTTTCAATAGCATATTGCACCCATTCCCCTGCGTTTCCAAACTGTTTGTCTTTTTGTTCCTCTATAAATTGGCTGGCTTGTTCAATAGTCATTACGTCAAAACCCTGGTATTTTGTTACTTCCGGGTTGGAACGGTAGATATGAAAATCATTAAGGTCAGCCGGTTTCAGATTTCTTATGATGAGGCGTTCTGTTGTTATGTTTAATGTTTGCATTGTTTTACTGGTCATAAATTTTTAAGCTGCTAAATTAAGGTTTCGCAATTCTATTTTTTATAATTTTATTTCTATGGTAATTCAACAGGCTCTTTAGTTAAAACATAAAAGATGCCTTCTGAGGCGTTTAATTCCTTTTTTCAACTATGCATATTGTTGCTTAATTTAGTTGCCGGGCATCATCTCGTTCATAAAAAAGATACTTACACCAATAAACCTCCGGATAAATAATAATGCAATTACGGTATAGCATTTTAATAATAATTTTATCAGCCTGCGCCATCAGTTCCTGTAATCATCATCTTGCAGTAACTAATAAAGCAGCTTCCGGTAAAGATGGCTATACATTAGTGTGGGCAGATGAGTTTAATAAAAACGGCAGGCCTGATACCAGCAACTGGAATTATGAAAATGGTTTTGTTCGCAATGAAGAATTGCAATGGTATCAGCCTGAAAATGCAAATTGCAGCAATGGTTTTTTGGTGATTGAAGCAAAGAAGGAGCAGAAACCTAATCCACGTTATGCAGAAGGCACTAATGACTGGAGAAAGAAAAGACAAAACATCGACTACACTTCTTCCTGTATTTTAACCAGGGGTAAACAACAATGGCAATACGGCCGCTTTGAATTGCGTGCAAGAGTAGATATCAGCAAAGGTATGTGGCCTGCATGGTGGACGTTGGGCGTAGATAAAGGCTGGCCTGGTAACGGGGAGATTGATATTATGGAATATTATCGCGGTAAATTATTAGCCAACATCGCTTGCCTGGGTAATAATGGTAAAGCCCAATGGTACAGCAATACTTTTAAAACTGATTCATTGGGTGGCGCTGCATGGGCTAACCAATTTCATATATGGCGAATGGATTGGACAGAAGAATATATTGCTTTGTATTGTGATGATCAATTGCTGAATAAAACTAACCTGGATCTGTTGGTAAATAAAGATGGCAGCAATTTTAATCCGTTTAAACAACCACACTATATGCTGCTGAATTTAGCAATGGGTGGCATTAATGGCGGAGACCCATCGCAAACTTCTTTCCCTCAAAAATTTGAAGTGGATTACGTTAGAGTATATAAGAAGAATTAAACCTCAGCCAGGTAGAATTTTTCGATGAGAAAAATATTACTTTGTTAACCCGTTATCGTTTTCATCACTCTTTAACTTCGTACTCACAATACAGGTCATTTATAGAAGGTTTATTGGGCAGCTTATCCCATTCAGCAGCTTTTGCAATCCCCTCATCCATGCGGATGATCCTGTTCTGGCTCCTTTTTTTTAATTCGCTGTAAAGGTTTACTGCAGGCATTTGCCATCCCTTTCCAAAGTTCACCATCGGGTCTGATTTTTCTACGGGTATCATTACCACCAGTTCCTTATGGGTCATATTATTCAGGGCTTCAGCCAGGGTGGAGTTATGGCTTCCATGATGGCCCGTTTTATATAACACCGTATTCTTCATCAAAGTAAGCCAGTTAAAATCCGGTGGCATTTTTTTCCATTTTATTTCTTTCCAGGAACGCCAGTTGCCAGCCTGCGCATCTGCAGCAAACAATAAAACTTTCTTGGTCTTTACTATTTCAAATGCCAGCACAAGACTGCTGTTATTGGTAAAGCCATCCAGCCACAAAGCCAGTTGTTCTGCCTGGTTGATCCAGTCTGTCTGTATTTGCCGCCATTCGTCTTTGTTGTAAGCAGTTTCTACTATTTTATATTTATCAAAATTTGCCGGTGGGTCATAAAGTTCGTCAAATGGAAACGGGTCTTCATCATTTTCTTCATGTTCGCTACCAGTTATTTTTTTCATGGCCATTAGCAGTTTATCTGCGTTTGCACTATTAACTCCTAGTTTGTGGTCAAAAGTTTCATCTTTCCTGGGCTCTTTTTTATACAGGAATTCTTCTTCTTTAGGTGGGCCAAGTACATATACTTTTATAGCACCATTTGAAATACCAGGCAGGTTAAACACATCACCTGGTGAAAGATATTGCGGATCTTTTTTCCCCATTTGCTGCAAGGCCTCCCTGGCAAGAGCCGGCAACTCAGCAGGAAGCTTATTAGTTTTTGCGTTTACCCTGTCATTATTGCTAACGCCATAAAAACCGAGCATGCTCTTTACACGTTGTTTTATTTTATCATCAACATCATTATAAAAGCTTTTAGTCAGCTCCTTACTGATATGTCGTAAGCTGTTTAGATAATTATTGTAATCCTCACCTATTTTTCTACCTTTCTTATTATCGGGACTGGGATCATCTAACCAGGAGAGCCAGATTTGTTCTGGTTTTATAGATTTAAAAATACTGTTTGCATGTATAAACCCCGATAAGTGATCATTATGCTGGTGGGTGCCAACAATGATATCTAGTTTATGACCTTCTACCTGTTTTTTGATATCTGCTGCAATTTCTTTCAATCGTGCTATCGAACTATTATTATTCCAGTAAGAGCCACAGTCGATCAATACATGCGTTATTTCATTGTCGTTTTTAAAACGCAGCAGAAAACAATCGCCCAGTTCGCCGATGCGGTACATTTTAATATTTACAGATATTGCCATTTTGTATTCTTTTTAATGTTAGTGGAGGTGAAGGTTTTGGAAATTCAATGTAAAACTATCCCGGGGATCATCATAACTCGATATGGGCATCGTGGTACTGGCACCTATACCTAGCTGGTAGTCGGCCTGCCTCAGCAGTCTTTTATCTTTATCAAATCTTTTCCGGATGATATATTCAACATTCATTTCATTATTCAATAAGTTTACTACCATAGTACAGCCACTCCTGAATTTAAAACCTTTGTATTCACCATTTTCAACCCGGTGTGTTTGTGTAAGGCTGATGATCACCTGTTCCAGTTGCCTGTTTTCTCTACCCAGGCGAAATGCATGTTTTACATTATGCACTTCTATCTTAGGGCTTGCAGCAAATTCAAGTTTTTCGCCATTATAAATTATGCTGTAGGGCTTACTGTTTTTTTCAATTCCTATTTTGTTTAAAAATAAATCCCAATCTTTTTTAGTTAGCTTGCTGGCAGCCCATTGCTTTCGTGCTGCAACAACAGGGCTAACCAGTAATTGATGAAGTCTTCGTTGCAATTCTTTATATTCTACAGCTATCTCTTGACGATCTGTGAGACGGCTTATTTTACGTACATCTTCTTTTATAAATTCGATCATCAGGTTAGTCGCTTTATCCTTCCTGTCCTGAAATTCCGGAGCTGACCAAAGTAAACTTCGTTCTGATAAAGTTTTTTTTCTTTCCGGAAAAATACCCCATGCTCTGAAAGCATCTATCAGTGCTACCCTATAGCCATTATTGTCCTCAGGACTCAGATCGGTGTCTGCTGTTATCAATGCCTGCAGGTAATCCCCAAACGTTATATCAATAGGCGGACAGTAATCTATTGCCCTGATACAGATGGAAAGCAGGTGCAATGAAATATCAGATGCTTCAGCAGCAAGTCTTTTTACCAGGTCAGGATGGATAGACCCTTGTGGCAAAATACCCGAGCCCTGTGTTGCTATACGCAACAGATCCTGTACCCGGAAATTATAAAGTCGCATAAAAGCTTCAAAAATAGTAGCTACCAGGATTGCCCCACGGTCATGAGCTTCAAAAGTATTTTGATAGGCAGCAGGATTTGGATCTGTCTTTTTCCACTTGCCTGTTTTTTTATCGTAGCCTCCAATTGCACTCCGCAAAGCGCCTCTGCCTGTTTCCAATGCCTGTCCAAATTGGGTAGCCAATTCACCCATTACACTATATTCATCCAGCCGCCCCCTGGTCTGTTGTATCTGGTGTTCAAGTAAAGGAGTGTTACCAAAGCGCTGCAGCAACGCAACAATATCGGCAAAGGCTTCATGAAAAGCAGGCACATCCGGGTTGGTATTTTCCATGTACCTTGGATGCATACTATCAAGGATAGCATGCGTAGTTTCATGTGCTACAATATCCGGCGATAAACAGGTAAATACAGCACCTCCGGGAAAATTGGAACCCTGAATCGTATTTGCCGCCTGGAAATAGCCAAAAAGCAATGCTACTTTTTCGGAAGTGTAAAATGCATTCGCATCCATCATTGCATGAGGGTATACCCTTAGTTTGTGTACATATTCTTGTGTTTCATCTGATTTTCCATTTTTCCATTTGAGACTGGAACGCCAGATGATTTTTCTGCCTAATGCCTTTTCAAAATTTTCAATGGTTTGCATAATAATAGCGTATACAAACTGTTGATGAAATTTTGCTTCCCCTTCACTGGGTTTTAAGCCATTTATTGCCAGCACTTCTTTTGAATCAAGTACCACGGGATCGTAAAAGCAAAAATTGACCGGATCAAAGTCAATCACTTCAATGTATTCGCCAATTGGGCCAGGTTGCAGATCTTCCCATTTTATTTTATAAATAGATTCGTTTATGATCATTGTATCAAGCCGGGTGGAAAAGCCCGGGTCAATGGTATAGCCTCTCAGGCAACGGTAGCGGGGTTTTGTCATACAAAAAAATTATTGTAACTAGATAATGAGTTTTTATTTCGATCAGGGAAGGTTTAAAAATTTTCTTGGGTTAACTCTTGCTATCTGATCAAAGTCATCAACCTCTAATCCACCCATCATATCTGCCAGCATATTCTTATCGCTTTTATGATTACGCACCACAAAAAAATCGGTTCCGTACAGCACTTTTTCTCTCAGGTTTTTATTTTGCAATGTTTGTTTAAGCAGCGGTAAAATAGCCGCATCATCATGCAGGATATAACTGATGTCTGCATATACATTTTTATGCTGCAGCATCATACTGCTGATGATAGAATACCAGTCGGTGTATTTCCAGAGTTGTTCAGGTTTACCTAATGAGCGTTTAGTGGTTGATTGTCCGTTTTTAAGTAAGAAAAGAAAATCGATTCCAAAATCCGGCCTTGCTGCCAATTGAGCACTGTGATTGAACCGGTCTTTTTCAAAATAACGAAACCATTCATCTCCGCCACCATAGTGGCCCAAATATATTTTCAGGTTTTCTAAACATGAGGTAACAGTAGCAGCAGTGGTACCGTCGGCAGGTGTAAATCCAAAAAGGTCTTGCAGTTTTTTCTTTGTGATATCGTCAGCTTCTGAATAAGCGATCTCTGCAGCTTTTACAAAGAATTCCTTTTTAAGTAAGCAGAGAAAATTCATAGGATGCGTAAAGTTGGCGGTAAACTCATCATTCTTTATTTGCGGCAACAGCAGATTTGTAAAGTCAGCTGCTGTTACTACAGCGCCAGGTGAAACAGGTTGTATTAATTCCTGGAAGACAGGATGATAGTCCCAATCCCGTTTTTTATTGCCACGATAGTACATCGGGCCTCTTACACAATGAGTAAGTATGGGCAGGCCTTCCTGTTCAGCATATTTCCATAGTGGTAACAGCAAGGGGTGAAAAGGATAATAACCCAAAGCAGGGTAGATTTTAAATCCGCTGAATTTAACCAACCGAAGTTCCTCACCTTTTTTAGTTTTTATTTTTAAAGTATGCCCTTCAATATAATCTTTGATGAAACATTTTTCAAGTACCACTTTTCCATTTACCACAGTATAATCAAAATAATCTTTGCCTTCTTTTTCAATTCTGCGTGGGTCTGCAAAAACAAAAGGATAGATGTTGTCTTTTTTTGCTTTTAGTTCAGCTAATTCCTGCATCTGCTCCCTATAGGTTTTTGCTGGTTTACATGCTTCCATAAATTCCATGTCCATGGGAAGAATTACAAAACCCGTGGTATCGGGATATTGCCCTTCCAGGTCTCCTAATGTACTGCCTTGTGTTGTATGAAAAGCAAAACGCCCAATAGTAAGGTACCGCTCAAAAAGTTCTTTTGTTTTTTTGCCAGGTATTTTTTTCAGTACCGAAATGGTCATTTTTGCAAAAGCCCAAAGGAGGTTGCGACCAGACTTGTAAAATAACACCACCAGGGAAAGAAAGATAACCTGTACCCATAACTCTTTTCTGTCTAACAAAAGGAATATGCGGTGTAAAAAATCATGCAAACTTTGCAAGAGCTTTATAAACCAGCCCGGGTTTTCAGGCACAGAAAATATCCAGTGGCAAAGTATATCCAGCGATTGCAGCGTGAGGTAGATACCAACGATGTTATATAAAATGTATACAACAATAGTTTTTTTAAACTTTCTTTCCCGCTCAAGTTTGTTTCGGGCCTTTAAATTGTCAGCCCCATCAAATCTCTCTGTATCCGATTTCTTGTAATACTTTCTAAAAAAATAAAAGACCCACTTAAAATTAACCAGGTAGTATAGTGGCCATGCTATGATCGATCTGCCCAGCAAAGGCGCCACATGATCACCTGTAAAAATATGCGTATGGCAATTGATGATAGGTGGTTTTATTTTTTCGGTTGCAATACTATTGTCGTTCGTTAATTCGCTCATATTTAAAAGTTAGGTTGATTAATGTAACAGGTTTTTTTAGGGCGTGGTTATTTTCCGGGCTTCACGCCGCTTCGTCTTACATTCACCAGTTTATTCAGCATATCAAACCAGAACGGTGCGCCCATGGAAATACAGCCGGCACCAATGAGCCAACCTGCCAGCATCAGCAAAAAATTAATTATAGCACTGCTGCCTTTTTTACCTGTTATCTCCTTACAAAACGTGTTGCTCTTCCAGCCCAATGGTAAACCTGTAGTGTCTAAACTGCTGGTGAGTGATTGTATAGCAGCAATATTTTTTTGAGTATAATTTTTTGCCAGTGCCGCCATTACAGAATCTCTTTCGTTTTCAATACTCTTTTTTTCTTCGCCTTTAGCACTGTCTATCCTTGCTTTAAAGGCTGCAGTTTTATCGGCATTTTCTTTTTCAAAGGTGGTGGTATAAAACTGTGTAATGGGTTTAGAATTGTCTACCACAGTTTCCGACATTGCTACCATACTGTTGCGTAACTTCCCGTCGCTATAAATAATTTTGGCCAGTTTAATAACATTGATATTAAAGATCAGTGTTATTGCCACAGCTATAAGCCGCACAGATACTACGGTATGCGATTCGTACCAACCTGTTACACGATGCATATAATTATTAAACCAGTCTTCTATCTTTTTTTGCAACTCCTGAACATTTGCGGATGTATCCGCCAGGTTTTTTAATACCTTATATAAATCGCCGTTGCTGTTTACAAATGATTGCAGCCCGGCCTGGAAGTCAGTAAATAATACGCCTGCTTTGGTTGGAGCTTTTTGAGCAACCAGGTCCATTATGGCCAGGGCAAAATTGGCTGCCGGTATATAATTAGGCAAGCGGTTTAAATTTTTCTGCAGGCTTTTAATTTCTGCATGACCATAAAAATCATCGGTATTGGTAGTGGCAGGTTTACCCGCCGGTACAGGCTTCATTAATTTCATACGGCCTTCCAATACAAAACCATCCATTAATTGCGACATTGATTTCCACAGCATCTTACCTCTGTACTTCATATTCACAGCTATCAACTCCTGTATTACATAGGTGATGATGCTGAAAATAAAAAAAATAAGCACTAAGGAGATACCGGTTTCCAGGAAAGTGTTCATAAAAAATTAGTTAATGGTTAATAATTATTTTAAAAGAAGAGTACACTTCATCATCAGCTGAATCAAACAACATGAAATAGTGGCAAGAGGTAGAAATTTTCAGATGGGTAGTAGAGTGGGAGAGCCGGAACTATCCCTGTAATTTCTAAAGATTGACATTTTTTTTGATTTGTGCAACCGTAGAAACACGGTATTTTTCTGGTGTTTTGCGTTAAACACGTAAGTTGTTATTATTGGCAAGCGGCTTTTAATTTGTAATCGATATGTTTGAACGAGGTGTATGGTATTTGATTACAATGCCAATGTAATTACGGTAAAAGAAAAAAGCTAAAAGGGGAATACTAATAAACCTACGGCCTGGTTAAAATAATACCATAAAATTTCAAATGTCTTACCATAATAACTCCAATATTTAAATGCAAAACAGGGGATAATACCTGTACACTGTAAAAATATATTTGCTATTTTGCAATAGAAATAACTCTTTTCTTGAGCCCAAACCCCGGACAACCTGCTCGTGATAAAATAAACGCTGAACTGATTCGGTGGGGCTGCGGCTGGCTAAGTCAAAACAAAAATCAGGTCAATTTAAATGGAGCTCCAAACCAATACGGACCCTGCAGATGATTGTACTGTTTACAGGTGAAAAGCCTGTTGGTATTGGTAAAACAAAAAAGAAGCAGAAAGGTATCGTCTTTATATACACGAAAATAGTAGCAGGTGTAACCATTGTTTGGCGATAAAACGGATGAAATTTTTGATGAATTAAATCAGGTGCTTGCAGCTTACCCCTTACTGGAAATACAGTGAAAACACCGTTGTAAATCTGAAAAAACAAAACGATATTTCAGAGCTGTTATTAAGATAGCTGTGTAATTATCAGTAAACCTAAACCAAATTATTATGGAAAAGTTCGCTTCAAAAAAAGGGGTAAGTGTATATGCATACAAAGGAGATGCTATGACACTTTTGGCTTTTGACCTGGATAAAAGCCTTAAAGAAAATTTCGCAGGATTTACAATTAAAGGAAATGCCAATGGCAGGCCTTTTAATGTTTACAATCAGATGAAGTTTAAAAAAGAAATCAAACTGCATAAAAAGCCTGATTTTCCAAACCAGGTTCTTGCATCAGAGTTTTCGCCTATTCAAAAATTCAGGTGGATACATGTACCATCAACCATCGAGCATGTAGAGGATATTTATTACGGCGATTATACTTATGAGGTAACTCCCCGTTATCTTGTAAACGGAAAGCTATTGGCACCTGACCCAAAAGCCACCGTAAGCGTTACCATTGATGTAAGCCCGTTTAAAGACGGCGATATACAGGTGGGCTTTACAAGGTCTTTTATTTCTTCGCAGGCATTTGCCATACGCTTTGGTAATAAATTAAACCTGCGTCCCAATGCCACAGACCTCACTTTTGATATTGAGCAGGAAGCCGGCGTAGTTAAACGAATGAACTTTGCTACCGGCCAAAAAGAAGATGTTTCATTTTCTTACAAAGAAATTCATGAATACCTTGGCTGGCAAACCAGGCAAAGAATAGTTGAATTTCTTAAAGAAGTTATCGACGACAAAACCATAAAGATTGATGTTTTTGCCTATGATTTAAATGAGCCTTTTATTGTAGAAAAGTTGTTGCAACTTGCAAAAGAGGGCAGGGCAAAAATTATACTGGATAACTATCCCGATCATAAAAAAGACGGCTCTTACGAGAATAAATTTGAAGATGCTTTCAGGGCTGTAGCAACCGGTGACAGCGATATTTACAGGGGACACTTTACAAGCCAGGCACATTCTAAAATATTTATACAAAGAAAAAATAATGCCGCAGCAAAAGCTGTTAAAGTGTTAACAGGTTCAACAAATTTTGCAACCAACGGCCTCTATGTAAATGCTAACCATGTTGT
The DNA here is from genome assembly GCF_050611765.1 of Ferruginibacter sp. SUN106. NCBI lineage: Bacteria > Pseudomonadati > Bacteroidota > Chitinophagia > Chitinophagales > Chitinophagaceae > Ferruginibacter > Ferruginibacter sp. SUN106. The sequence continues at coordinate 901,341 of NZ_JBODJC010000003.1, read as the reverse complement.
TATTTTCAATAATCCAACAGTGGCGCAAAAATATGCCGATGTATTTGATGCTTCTTTTGGCGATGCTAATATGGGAACGTTTAAAAACTCGGCACTTGCAGCTGCTGATTATGTAGTTAATCAAACGGGATTGCCGGATATGACCATCAGGTTTTCGCCTCATAAAGCAAAAACGGTAGATACTTTTTTTAAAGCTATTAATGAGAAAATTTTAAATGCCGAAAGCGATGTTTTGTTTGCGGTAATGAAAGACGATAGCAAGAGTGGCATTTTAGATGCCTTGAAGGAACAGGTAAAATCAAGTACAATATTTACAGCAGGAATTACCGATGTGAGAGAAGGGATGCAGCTTTACAAACCGGGGCGTAAAACAGGTATCCGTATATCGGGATTGAATATTGCCACAAAGCTACGGCCTCCATTTAAAGACATTATTAAAGTGCCGGGCCTTGGGCATAGTATTCACCATAAATTTGTGGTAGTTGATTTTAAAGGGGCCGACCCTGTTGTGTATTGCGGCAGCAGTAACCTTGCCTATACTCCCGAGCAGAATAATGGCGATAATTTAATTGAAATAAGAGATAAGGATGTGGTAACTGCATTTGCCATTGAAGCCTTCAGGCTGATTGATCATTTTCATTGGTTAAATAAACTGGTAGATGAAGATGCAACAGAAGAAGAAATGAATTTGTATGATAATACTGAAAAAATAAAATGGTATGCCAAGTATTATAATCCAAAAGATTTAAAATACCTGGAAAGGCAACTGTTTATGAAATAAATTACCTGCAAAAAATAAGGGATATATCTACCGGCGAGGGGTGTAGCTATATTTTGTAGCTGCACAAGGTAACTTTATTAAAAAAGAACAACAGTGATGGTACTACAGCAGTCTTTGATATTATTTATGTAAAAGAAACACCAATAATGTACTTGCAATACAGGGATCACAAATGCCGGTGCCTGGTATAGGGGTTTCCGGCTTATTGGCTAAAATTTTACCGGACAGTGTTGAGCGTAAATAATAAAACTGGTTGCTTTTATGCCTGTGTTTAAGGCAGCAAATCATTTGTAAAAGGAATTTGCTGTGATTTATGTAGAATAAATGTTTGGTCTGAAACGTTAATCTGGCTATATTTGCAGCCCGAATTAATAATGGCTGCGTAGCTCAACTGAATAGAGCATCTGACTACGGATCAGAAGGTTTTAGGTTTGAATCCTAACGCGGTCACACAAAAAAAAAGAGATTATCTAACCGGTAATCTCTTTTTTTTTGGGAGTAATTATAATCCTGATAGAAAACTATCGTGAATATAATCCACCACATTCACCAGGTTCTTGCTTTCTTCATATACTTTTAGCTGCCTGTCGGCACCAGTACCTTGTTCCATCATTTTATGCACATTGTTTACCGCATGGCGGCTACCCAGGTGAGGTACCACATCATCTATAAAATCCAGTAATTCGTATAGTAAAACCCTGGTATTCACTTCACTTTCTTTACCAAAATCAATCAGGCTGCCATCAATACCATAGCGGCTGGCACGCCATTTATTTTCATTCAATAAAGCCCTGCTATACATCATAAAATTCAGGTTCTGCATGCGGAGTTTATATAATTTGGCACAAATACCCTGGAACAAGGCGGCGATAGAAATCGTTTCCTGCACCGTCATCGGGATATCACAGATTCTGAATTCCACCGTATTAAAGAAAGGATGCACCCTGAGGTCCCACCATATTTTTTTAGCATTATCAATGCAATTGGTTTTTATCAGCAGCTTTACATAGTTATCATATGCTTCAATGCTTTCAAAAAAATCGGGGATACCCGTACGGGGAAACTTATCAAATACTTTGGTACGGAAAGATTTGTAACCGGTTAACCGGCCCTCCCAAAAAGGAGAGTTGGTACTTAATGCATAAATATGGGGTAAAAAATACCGGGCACTGTTGGCTATGTGAATAGCCATTTCACGGGTTTCCATACCTACGTGTACATGCAAACCAAAAATTAAATTGCTACGGGCAGCTTCCTGTAATTCATTTACAATTTCGTTGTAGCGGGCATGGTCGGTTATTAACTGGCTTTCCCAATGGCTAAAGGGGTGAGTGCCCGATGCGCCGATCCATAAACCAAGGTCGCCGGCAATGCCACTGATTGTTTTACGGAGTGTACTCACATCCATAAAAGCTTCGTCCACATCGGCACAAATATCAGTGCCTACCTCAACCACGGCCTGGTGCATTTCGGCTTTTACTTTGTCTTTAATAACTTTTTGCCCTTCCTGTACAATTTTTTGCTGATGGCTTTTCAATTCCCTTGTTACAGGGTCTATCACCATATATTCTTCTTCAACACCAAGTGTAAAATGTTTGTATGAAAGATTTGCCATGTTGTAATTTAATTAAAGTTTAAAAATTTCATTCATCGGTATACTTAATCCTTTTAAGACTGAAGAAGAAATGTTTTCGTTGGCTTCGTAAATCAGGGGCCTGCCATATTTTTCATTTTCATCCAGCAGAAATACATGAATCTGTTTGTACTCAGGGTATACTAACCAGTATTCAAGCACACCATTCTCTTCATACAGGTCAAATTTATATTTCGTTTCTACTCTTGTATTTCCGGGGCTTAATACTTCTACTATCAATTCCGGAGCACCGTCTATACTGCGGTTATCTTTCAGTTTATCTTCGTCACAAACCACAATAATATCAGGCTGAACTACAGTAGTGATTTCGTCATCTCTTAATTTTTTCTTTCTGAATGGTTTGCCTTTTAACCTCACATCAATGGGAGCAGTAACGGTTATACAAGGTTTCCCTTTTAAAAAGTTATGGAATGGAACAAAAATATTAGCCTGTATTTTTTGATGATTAAAACTCGGCGCCGGGCTCATCTTAAAAATCTTACCCCTTATCAGTTCAATTCTTTCTTTAAAATTCCAGGTAAGATAATCAGCATAAGTAAACCCATAGGGGCTTTCCGGTTCTTCTACAAACTCTTCACTTAAATCCTGGTGTACTATCGTTAAATAGTTCTTCATGCATCAATACAGTTTCTTTTTAGAAGAACTGTTGGTGATATATGTGCCCCATGTTAAATTATCCATATCGTCTTTATGTTCCATTGCTTTTTCTATAGCATAATTGGCAGCCGTTTCCACTACCCAGTCAAAATTTTCCTGTCCTACACTGGTTACTTCTGCATCAGGTGCAGGGTTGCAAAAATCAATAGCATAAGGTACGCCATCACGAATGGCCAATTCAACGGTATTAAAATCGTAGCCTAAGTAATGACAGATACGCAATACAATATCTTCCATCAGTTTGTATCTTTCTGGCGATGGTTTAAAATCGGCTACATAGCGTAGCGCATGCGGATTACGTGGTTCATACGGCATAATGCGTACATATTTGCCGCCAATACAATAGCAACGATAATATTCGTCAAATTTAATCTCTTCCTGTAGCATCATTACCAGCTGTTCTGTTTCGGCATGCTTTTCAAAAAATTCTTCAATGCTGTTCAATTGATATACACTTTTCCAGCCGCCGCCTGCAAAAGGTTTCATGTATGCCGGAAAACCAATGTATTTAAAAATACCTTCCCAATCTAACGGGTAGGCTAAGTTGCTGAAAGATTCATCAGATGTATCAGTTGGCAAATCCTTACTGGGCAGTATAACTGTTTTTGGAACCGGGACACCAATTTTTGTGGCTAGGCAATTATTGAAAAATTTCTCATCGGCACTCCACCAAAATGGGTTGTTAATTACAGTAGTGCCACAGAGTGCCGCATTTTTTAAATAGGCCCTGTAAAAAGGAACGTCCTGGCTTATCCTGTCGAAGATAACTGCATAACCACTGGGCTCGCCCTGCATTACCTTATCAATGTATACTGGTTCGGCAATAATGCCATCAATTTTTTTGCTGTTTACCCTATCTATAAAAGCCATGGGAAAACTTCTTTCTTTTCCGAAGAGCATGCCTATTTTCTTCATAACAGTTAGTTTTATTTTTTGAATAAATGTATTGAGCCGTATTCAAATATATTTTTTCGCCGCCAATAAAACAAATATTGTTTCATTTGGGATTTATGATGTCGGATATCTGAAACCATAAATCTGAAATCATACATCATACATTTGTTTTCGTCTTCTTTCCTTAATTTTGAAACTATGGACAAAGAAAGAGCTGCAAGTGTTATTGTTGAAAATCATGTACTGCAATCCGAATTTTTAGTTAGAGAAGTAAAAGTTGATTGTTACTTACCCCATCAAATTGAGGATACTGCTGCACTCAGCCTTTTACTCATCAATGATGGGCAGGACCTGGTAACGATGAATTTTGAAAGTATATTGGATACGCTATACAGCACTAATGATATGCAGCCATTATTTTGCGTGGGTATTCATTGTTCTTCGGATAGAAAAAATGAATATGGCACTGCAAAAATTTTAGACTATAAAGGCCGTGGTGCCAAGGCAGCTTTATATACCCGTTTTGTTTTTGAAGAATTATTGCCATTTATACGTACAACTTATGGTATACAATCTTTTAAAGAAAAATCGTACGCAGGTTTTTCTTTGGGTGGCTTAAGTGCCCTGGATATTGTTTGGAATAATTCACAGGAATTCAGAAGGGTAGGTGTTTTTAGCGGATCATTGTGGTGGAGAGATAAAGACCAGGACGATGCTGATTTTAATGAAGATACTGATCGTATTATGCACCGGCAAATAAAAGAGGGGGTGTATGCTCCCTGGTTAAAATTCTTTTTTGAAGTGGGTACGCAGGATGAAACTGCAGATAGAAATAATAATGGAATAATAGATTCTATTGACGATGCACTAAGTTTAATTGATGACCTGGAGGCGAAAGGGTATAGCAGGGAAACCGATATTAAATACCTTGAATTGCAGGAAGGCAGGCATGATGTACCTACATGGGCAAATGCCTTTCCGTATTTTTTAAAATGGGGTTGGGGTTACTTTAATAAAGAACTATTGGATTGATCTTCTGCTTAAAATATATAAAAAGCCCCGAAAATTTTCGGGGCTTTTTGTTGTAATACTTTTATATTTTTTAAAAGATATAGCGAATACCTAACTGGCCCTGCCATACATCAGCAATTGATGTTCCTTTTCTGTAAGTTTCATATGTTAAACTGTTGTTTACCACATTCATTTTAAAGTAAGGAACTCCGTTTGCATCTACTCTTGAATATGCTAATGGAGAAGTAGTATTGGTTACATATGCAACACCCCATTTGTGATCGATCATGTTACCGATGTTAAAGATGTCAGCTCTGAACTGAATAGTGTGTCTTTGTTTACCAAAGTTTTTGAATATTTCCACCATTGCAGAAAGATCAAATCTTGAAAGCATTGGTTGCAAAACACCATTTCTCTGAGCTACCTGGCCCCTGTGATTTTTTAAGTAAGAGTTGTTCTGAATATATGCTTCAAAAGCATCTTTTTGTTGCTGTACAGTAAATGGTGTAGTACCGGTAATAGCATCAAAATTCATTTCACTCTGATCTTTAGGTATGTACATCAGATCGTTACCGCTGATACCGTCTCCATTCATATCATTAGAATAACCAAAACCAAATCTGCCCTGGCTTTGAGATTGTCCATATAATGAGATCTGTAAAGCAGCGGCTTTAGCAAATTCTTTTCTGTAGGTAACATTACCGATTACACGGTGTCTTGTATCGTTATCACTAAAAGAGTTATCAGGCAAGTTGTTACCATTAACTGTTCTGGTAGAGGTAAAGCTGCTGAAAGCAATAGTACTTGCACTTGAATAATCTTTGGTACGGCCAAAGTTATAAGCAATCATCCAGCTTAATCCTTTTTGTAAAGGTTGTTCTAATTTAAGTGTTACACTGGTGTTAGAACCGTAAGGACGGCTGGCTAATACAGTGGCATCATTTACATTAGAGTTGATTCTTACAGCAGCTGCACTACCGGCAAACTTAGGGCGTTTATCCGGACCTGCAAATGTAGTGGTGGGTACTTTCTGGTTAGCATTATAATAAAAAATATTGCTTAAGCTCTGTGTAAATAAAAATTCAGCAGAACCCACAATACCACCAATTATTTTTTGATCTACAGCCATATTGGTTCTGAATACCTGCGGAAAGCGGAAATTCTTTTCAATAGGTGCGATATTATAACTTGGTGCCGGTGAACCTGGGTTAGGAGTAGGAACATTACGGTTAATATTAGGGCTGAAAGGATAAGCCACAGTATTATCCTGGCTTATTTGTCCTGCCTGCATACCGTTGTTACCAACTGCATTACTTACAAATACAAATGCAGGACGGCCTGAGAATAAACCTAAACCTCCACGCAATTGAGTTTTCTTATCACCTTTAAGATCGTAGTTAAAACCAAACCTTGGGTTGATCATTAATTTTGCAGATGGTAATTGAGAAGTACTCAATTTGGTAGGGTTACCATTCTCATCAACAAAACTATAGCCTGCAACCTGTGGATTGTAAACCGCATTAGAGGTAAAGAATGGTACATCAAAACGAACACCATAAGTGATATTCAGTTTGTCTTCAATCTGCCATTCATCCTGTATGTATGCACCTATGTTCTTTGCTTGTGTAATAGCATTCCATACTTCATTACCTGCAAGGTTACTAAAACCTAAAATGTACCTCCTTAACTGAACAGGGTTTGTGGCCATGTTGTTGTTAGCAAGGTAAGCATTGGCAGAAGTATAAAAATCTGCAAGGCTTTTAAAAATAAATTGTCCCTGTATCTGTGGAGTAAACTGGTTAAAGAATTTGAATGATTCAAAGTTTGCACCGGCAGATGTGGTGTGTTTACCATTGTAGAAAGTGATGTTGTCAGAAGCCTGCCAGGTATCAGTAAACAATTTATTGTTTGGAGTAAATGGTTCAGCACCAAAAGAGATATAGTTTCTATCGGCAGTGGTACCATCTAAGATGTCAACTAATGGGAAAAGTTTTCCTTTAACAGCTCTGTAATCCCTGTTCGCTGTCCAGCCAAAGATCAATTCATTAGAGATCTTATTGCTGATACGTGTATTTAACTGGCCAATCAGTGAATAGATATCATTGTTGATCTCGTAGTTGTTATTAGAATAGTTCATGGTATTTAAATTACTTACCCTTGAACCGCCCAATACGCCTGAAGAGCTTGAGCCGATATCTTTGAAAGATCTTAATGAGTTAAAACGTACACTGAACTTATTTTTGTTGCTGATATTCCAGTCAATTTTAGCTAAGATCTTGTAGCTTTTAGTGATGAAATCATAGCCTTCATATTTACCCGGATCGTATCCAAAATTGGTATTTAAGAAACTGGATAAAGCATCAAGGTCAGTTTTTTTAACTCTTGAAACGTTGGTTTGGCCGGTGTTGCTGCCATTATCTGATACAAAAGCTGTTCCCGGATCGTTTCTTTTTTCATTTTCGTAGTTAGCAAAGAAGAACAATTTGTTTTTGATGATTGGTCCGCCAAGGCTGAAACCAAATTGTTTTACATCAAAATTAGCAATGGTAACAGGCGTTTTACCATCAGAACCTGCTTTAGTACCTACTAAGCTCTGGTTACGGTTATTATAGAAAGCAGAACCATGGAAAGTATTGGTACCGCTACGTGTAACAGCATTGATACTTGCACCGGTAAAACCTGCATCTTTTACGCTGTAAGGCGATACATTCACCTGTATTTCTTCAATTGCATCTACCGAAATAGGAGAAGCACTGGTTTGGCTACCGGGCAATGCCTGTAAACCAAAAGAGTTATTAAAGATAGAACCATCCACAGTCAGGTTGATAAAACGGTTATCCTGGCCGGCAAATGAAGTTCCGCTTGCCTGTGGTGTTAATTTGGTGAAATCAGTAATATTTCTTGAAAGTGTAGGTAAAGCGGCAATTAACCTTCTGTTGATATTAGTAGAAGTTCCTTTTCTGTCTTTAGAGATCAGGGAACCTTTTCTTGCTGTACCTGCTACTATCACTTCCTTTAAACTGGAATTAGCATCGGTTAAAGTCACATTTATTTTAGAAGCCTCGCCCAATTGAACGTTTACATCAGTAATTACTTCCGGTTTAAAACCTACAAAACTTATAGTCACCTTGTATGGTCCGCCAACTCTTAAGCTGGGAATGTTAAATACCCCGTTTTTACCAGAAGTGCCTCTGTAAAGGGTTCCTGAAGGTTCATGAAGTACTTCGATGGTAGCCCCGGTTAAATCAGCACCTTTTGCATCTTTAACGCTTCCGCTGATGCTACCGGTAGTAACCTGGGCAGCTAAAGCAAAGGGAAAAGCCAATAGTACAGTTAGTAAACGTACAATTTTCTTGATTCTCATAATAGTTTGTTTTTACGGTGGCAAAGAAACTAAATAATTGGCGAATTTGAGCCAACTTTTATTAACAAATTCTAGGGCAACTATATGCTTCTATTTGCTGCTTTACGGTAAATGGCTGCTATTTTATTATGTATTTAATGATTATCAAAGTTTAAACGGCAACATTAAATGCATTACTTAATTTACTATTATGTATCGGGTAAAATATTCCCAAATTCAAAATAGCGGTAAAACCATATCAAGTGTAAACCTTATTACCTTTGCAGTATAAAATAAAAATATGCTGGATAGTATTGAAAGTGCCATTGAAGATATAAAAAAGGGAAAATTAATAATTGTGGTTGATGATGAAGACCGTGAAAATGAAGGAGACTTTATCGGGGCGGCAGAATCTGTAACCCCTGAAATGATAAACTTTATGAGTACCCATGGACGTGGGCTTATATGTGCACCATTGATTGAAGAAAGGTGTAATGAATTATTGCTGCCCCCGATGGTAGTGGATAATACTTCGCTTCACGAAACTGCTTTTACGGTTAGTGTAGACCTGCTTGGAAACGGTTGCACTACAGGTATTTCTGCTCACGACAGGGCAAAAACTGTACAGGCATTGATAAATCCCTCTACTAAACCCGAAGATTTGGGGAGGCCCGGGCATATCTTTCCTTTAAGAGCAAAAAAAGGAGGTGTTTTACGCCGTACGGGTCATACAGAAGCTACTATTGATATGGCGCAATTGGCAGGCTTTTATCCCGCCGGTGTTTTGGTTGAAATTATGAATGAAGATGGTTCTATGGCAAGGGTGCCGGAATTACTGGAAATAGCAAAGAAATTTGACCTGAAGCTGATCTCCATTAAAGATTTAATTGAATACCGTTTAAAAACCGAAACACTTATTGAGGAAGAAGTGAGTGTGCAATTACCAACCAAATACGGAGCTTTTGAGCTGGTTGCGTTTAAGCAATTAAACACCGGCGAAATTCATATGGCGTTAAAGAAAGGTAACTGGGAAAAAGATGAACCCATTTTGGTAAGGGTACACAGCAGTTGTATGACCGGCGATATATTGGGCTCATTAAGGTGTGATTGTGGTGATCAGTTACATCATGCTATGAAAATGATTGAAGAGGAAGGCAAGGGTTTAATATTGTACATGAACCAGGAAGGCCGTGGTATTGGATTGTTGAATAAATTAAAAGCCTATAAATTACAGGAGCAGGGCCGTGACACAGTAGAAGCTAACCTGGAACTGGGTTTTGGAATGGACGAAAGAGATTATGGTGTAGGGGCACAAATTCTGAGGCATATGGGAGTTAGTAAAATGAGGCTGATGAGTAATAACCCACGCAAGCGTGCCGGGCTTTTAGGGTATGGCTTAGAGGTAGTTGATAATGTGCCAATTGAAATAAAATCTAATCCACACAACGAAAAATATTTACAAACTAAAAAAGACAAGCTGGGCCACAATATTTTGAACGGCTAATTATGGTGCTGTTTTTATAACTGGTTTTTTCTCTCTTTTCTTTGGATTGGTATTTTGTTTTTTATCAAATTCTTTTTGATAGGAGAGACGTACACCCGTTCTGTTACGCTGACCTAATGTAACATCCACGCTGGTTCTGTTAAAGCCTACTACACGAAGTTTGCCATCGGCAGTTAAAATGTATTCAACCGTTATGTCCGGTGTAAGCAACACGTTGGTATTTCTCGCCTGCAGGATGTAGGGATTATTATAGTCGATATTTCCCCCTAAAGAAACAATCAGCCTGCCGTTGAAGTATTCTTTTTTAAATCCGAAATTACCCGATGCTTCCAGTGCATTGATCAACTCCTTACTGGTAAGATTATAATTTGAATTGAAACTTAAGTAAGGCGTTAAAGTAGGATCTTTAAATAGCTTTTGAAAAACTTTAGTCAACTGGTTATTTAAAAATCCCGAAATTACCTGGCCTACAGTACCAGATAAAAACTGGTTTATAGAAGCACCAAATCCGCTATTGGTTCCATCATTGATAAAGGAATTAAAAAGCAATAAGGAAGCTACCTGGCGGTTTCTCTCGTTAGGGTCTTTGGCCAGCTTTTTAAGATTCTCCAATACAACCGGATCGCTGGTACGATCGTTTTGTTTTTCTTTAGGGATAACAAATTCAAAATCTATCACCGGAGCTTTTAAGGTATTGGTAAGATGTGATACAATGCTGATATCTGATTTTTGATTAAACTTACCACTGCTTGTAGCAAGGCTGCTTAAATCAACATTAGGCGCAAGGTATTCCGCATTAATATTTATTAAGGCCTCGTAAGGATCTCCATTCCACGTAATTGAAGAACCATTGGTGATAGAAAAATATTTTTGTATAAAGGTTTGAAAGTTAAATTTATATTCCCCCTCGGTAATATTGTACCTGCCTCTCATTGTTAACGGTTCTTTGCTGCCAACAGTAATATTTAAATTGCCGGTGCCGCTGCCTTTAATAATATCTCCTGTAGCTTCATCCAATATTACATCTATTTTACAGGCAGGGTTTGCAACGAGATCCATATCTACGGAAATATTTGTACCCTGCTTATTTCTTACATCCTGCATTTCGGTACCAAACTGAACAAATTCGATGTAATCAATTACGCTGGCTTCTTTTCCTGCACCTATGGGAAGGTAAATATGGTTTGAATCTGATAGTGATGTTGAAGGCTTTCCACTTATTTTCATCTTCATATCAGTAATGTCGCCATTCAATGTCATGGTTGCATTACCAATTACTTTTCCGTAAAACTGGCTGTTATCTTTTTGCGTTGTATTCAGCAACAGCATTTTACCTGTATTAAATTTGATGTTATCAAATTCAAAATCATCAAAAAATTTATGGTACAATTTTCCACTTAATGTGCCTGTGTTGCCAAGTGTATCGGTCAAATATATATTGCCAAAATCAATTTCACCAGGATTGAAAACAATTGGTGTGTTTGTAAAATTGTATTTGCATTGTGTATAGATCACTTTAAAAGAACCGTCAGTTACGGTTACACTTCCTGTAAAAGACCTGTTATTGGGGCCACCGGTTATTTTTAAAGGGCCTACTGCATCTCCTTTCATATTGGTGAAAACAGAACCCAGGTAATTATCCAGTAAACTGATATCAAAATGTTCTGCCACGGCATCAACAGTCATTTGTTTGTCAGAAGAGTCTTTGTAATTGTAATTGCCGTCAACATGAAATTTGTACAATTTGCTATTGGCATCAGCTTTAAATCTTACAAGGCCTGTTGTGGTATTTACATCACCTTTTAATGTGGTATTGCCAATCTCTTTATTATCTACAACCAGGTTCTCGGCAAGGGCATCATATTCTACAGTTGGTTTGCCAAAAGGGTCTCTTAGTGTAATAGTTCCGGTTAGCATTCCTTCAGGCCTTGGTTTTTTTAAAAAGAAAGGAGCAAAATCATCAATATTAACTTTTTTTAGTTTGGCTACCACATTGGTCTTATCAGTTACATCATCCATTTCGGTAGAAAAAGTGATCTCCTGGTTCTCCTGTATAAATTTTACTTCACTTGCATCAATAAAAGCTTTGCGTATCGTTAGTTCCCCATCTTTTTCCAGCCGCCATTTTTTATCATTAAGAATGAAGGAAGAAGGGGAGAAGTGAATTCTTACACCATCGGTTAAAGTTTGTACAGTGGCATTCAGTTCAGCTTCACTTAATGTTTTACTGGCACTTGTTTTTAGCTGAATAGAAGAAACATCGTTATTTGATTTTATAGAAAGATTGGTACCGGGAAAATGCAGGCTGTCATTTAAAACAATATCACCGGTTGTTATCCGGGTGTTTAGCGTATCAAGGTTTCCTTTACTTTCCAGCATAACTGAATTGAATATTTTTTTATCATATTCAAATTCGGGTATGTTGGCATTAATGTTCAATTCATTTTGCGCCAGCTTCAGGTTACCGCTGAAAGTGGCGTTGTTAAAACCTTTCAGTTTGCCATCCAGCAATTGCACATATTCATCAACTTCTTTTGTTTTAATAATAAAATCAAAATCCTGGTCGCTTACATTATATTTTGGTTTGGTGATATAAGCAGGATAGTAACGGCTTAAAAATACTTTAAAGGCATCGGGCAATTCCAGTATCTTAAAATTACCGTTTACATAAGCTTCCACTTCGTTAGATTTAAGGGAAAGATGTTTTTTGCCATCGGCATAAAATGAATTTAATGCCAGTGAATCAAAAGATAATTTGGTATTGTTATGCAGCAATGTTGCACTGTATACTTTTGCAGTGCCCAAAAAATTATCAATATTACTACCCGTAAAGTTCAGGTTAAAATGACCATCCAATGCAAAGTCTTCTTTAGTAAAACCCAATGGTTTTAAATTTGATTTTTTTAATACCGCATCAAAATTAAAAGCAGCTTCCTTACCTGCAAGACTTGCAGAGCCGTCAAAACTTTCAATGGCCAGGTTGGGGTCATCTACAGCACCATGACCGGTAAATACCTGTTTTTCAAAATTGCCATCCAGGGTAATGTTCTTATAATTATATCCGGAGAATTCAACCTGGTGAACATTACCTTTAAAATTTGCATTCAGATCTTTTAATGTAAAACCACTACCAACTATATTGCCATCTAATGCAATATTCCCTAAAGTGGTAGTGTTTATAAATTGCCCCAGGTTAAAACCTGAAGAAGATATTTTTCCAGAATAAGTAGCGGGCTTATTGTCGGGCAGTTTCATGTTGATATCAGCAATTATATTGCCCAGGTTAGTATTGATATTTCCATAAGTAACAAAATCATTGATAAAACCTGTAAAATTACCCTTGAACTTGATATTACCCAGTTTACTTAATTTGGGCTGAGTTACATCTTTTAATGCCGGAATAATTGTAATAAGATCAGCATAATTAGTTACCAGGTCGTTGGATTTAAAGTCGATGAATGTATTCTTCAGATCTGGCAGCCCTCTCAATGCTATATCTCCATCTACCGCAGTATTACCGCTTTTGATCAGCATGTTTTTTGCCACCAGGTTATCGATTGTGCCTTTTGCATTGCCCTTAATATCAAAACTGCGGTTCCATGTTTTTAATGCAGGTGCAAAAAAAGCAATATCATCACTATGTATTACGCTGTTGTCAAATTTTCCTTCAAGGGTTACACTATGAATAAAATCACTCATGCTTTCATTAAAACTATCATAACTCATAGCATAATAATTACCCAACCTGCTTTTAGTTGTAGCCAGATCCAGGTTTTTAAATTCCATAATATCGGGAGTGAACTTAAGATCGGCAATAAGTTTTTTTAATTCAAATCCGCTTCTTTCTTTTGTAGACAGGCTGATGTTTGCTACAAGTGTATCTTTTGCAAAATGAATATTTTTCAAATTGCCGTTAATAGCAGCAAATACCAGGTGCTGGGCATCAAACCTGTCGTCGGTAAAAGGCGCCCTAATCGTTTCTTTTTCGTTTTGAAAACTACCATTGTTGATATGGAGTTGGTGTACATCAATTTGCCAGCCGTCATTATTCCATTTGTATTGGGCAGGCACTGTAATATTTACCGTATTATTTGCCGGTGTTGATACCTCTGGCCGGTTGCCTGTATAATTACTCTGGAAGAAAACCGGGTTATCTAAATTGATATCCTTAAATGAAAGCTTGTTTTTTGAAAGATCAACAGTATCTGCTTCTACGGTCATTTTTTTTACTGCCACAATAAGATCCTGTCCCACCCATTTATCTATTTTATTAAACTTCACGTTTTCAAGTTCCATTGTCTTAAAATCAATGGCTATCCCTTTTTTTGGAGCGGCATTCGGGTCTTTAGGAGAGGAAAAATAATCTACCAGGAACTGGTAGTTCCATACAGAATCAGTACGTTTAAGATTTACGGAAACATCTTTTAAGCCTATATATTTTAAAGTGGCTTTGTCTTTAATAAAAAACCAGTCGGTAATATTTACTTTAGCAACGCCTGCATAAAGTAAAGTATCTTTTTTTCTGTCTTCTACTGTTACCCCTTCAAGAAGCATTTTATTAAAAAAAGAAAAGTCCACATGTTTTACAGAGACTTTAGTCTTTAGGTTTTGAGAAAGTGTACCAGCAATTCTTGTAGCCAGAAAATTTTGAAAAGAAGTCATATTGATGATTCCCCAAACACAGGTCAAAAAGAGAAGAAAGGAAATAAAAAATGCCGACTTATGTTTAGTTTTTTTAAACACAAAAGCCCAGGCTGTGCCCCAGCCAATGAGTAAAAGATAAAATAACCATTTATTCTCATTGTAAATAAAAAAAGTCATTATGCCCAGCACCAGCCAAAAAAGCAGTGTAAGCGAAATCCATTTTAATATGTTAAGGCTTTTGCTCAGGGTATTATACTATTATTACAAAAATAATGTTTCGCCTGTTACAGGCAAATTCAATACCAAACTTTATAGTTTATTTAGATAAGAAGTAAACATAAGGTTTATCTCTGTAAAAGCGGATTTTGCTAATAACCGTTGTGACAAAAGAGCCCTGAAAAGAAACTACCTGATATAAAAGCCCAGGTTAAGGCTGATCATGCGGTTGCGGATATTGCGCTGGTCAATTTCTTCATTGTTGTTAATGCTTGCCAGGCCGTACAAATAACCAGCCTCAACAAATATTTTTTTCATGTGATAACTCACGCTGGCATTGAGTCCCAGGTCGAACCAACCAAATTGGCCGTAACCGAATTTTAGTTTTTGGGTAGTGGTAACATTGCTGTTGTCAGTTGCCTTTAGCTTTCCAAAATTGGTAAAGCCAAAATCGGGACCAATGGCAAAGGCAAAAGAGTTGCTTTTGTGAGGGAAATCGAAACTGAAAGAGGGGATGATGTCAAGATAAGTGATACTGTACTGCTCAGTTTTATTGGTGCCTGTTAATGGTTTCACAATAAATCCTCTTTTATTGACCATTACGGAAGGGGCGAAATTTAAAACGCCTTCAAAAGGGATTTTTGCATACACACCGGCACCAAAACCAAAAGTAAAATCAGTAGGTTGTTTTACGCCGGAATACATTGCTTTAGCGGTTGAATAATTCCAGCCGGCCTTTGCCGCCACCCTTACCTGTGCTTTAGTAACAGTAATAATTAATAATGTGGCTAAGATAGTAATGATTCCTTTCATGCGTTTTTTTATTGGGTGCAAATGTACAGTTTTAGTAAGAGTAGTGAATAGTTTCTTAAAGGTTGCATTTTAGCCCTTTTTGTTCATTTGGTTGTTGAATTGTGTGGATTGCCCTTTAGCAATGGAAAGATTGTTCCAATTATTGCCGGCAACTATCTTGCCAATGTAAACGATCTGCCCTACATGATAGGGATAATGTGCCAGTTGACGGTTAATGGCATCTGCTACCAGCAAGCCTTCACCACGGATATAAATGGTTTTAAGCAGGTCATCTGCTGTTAATGCATTTAATGCGCCTAAACAACATTGCCAGCCTCTTTCCCAAAATGCAATTAATGCATCTTTATCCAGGTGTTGTTCCTCAAATTCTGTATCCCGGTTGCGCCAGTCTTTTTCACCGTCGGTAGTTAAAAAATCGGTCCAGCGGCTAAGCATGTTGCCTGCCACATGTTGAATGATAATAGCAATGCTGTTGCTGGCATCGTTGGGTTGAAAATGAAAACCGGCATCGTTTAATTGTACAAATGTTTTATCGCCTAATTCTTTGTAATAACTAAGGCGTTTGATTGCAGATTGGAGAAAAATTGATTCGATGGTCATAAAGTTATTTTAAAAAATACCTTGTAAGTAAACTGGTAATTCCAATAAGGTATATAGTAAATGTTATTTTTCCTGATCTGTAAAAATATTTATACCCAACATTAAAACAATCAGCGTCGTTTTTTTCAAAAGAAAGATTAATAAGTTTGTTGGCCTTAACACAGTATGACCAGCTTATAATACTCGAGCTCATGAGAATAACATCTATAACAGGTAAGAATCTGTAAGTATAATATTCAATATTGGATAACTTGCCAAGTTTCATTGAATTAATAATGGGGTCATACCAATTATATAGTTCTACAATAGCATAAATGACCGTAAAACTTAAAACAATTTTTGAAAGATTAAAGGCCTTTTTTATAACGCCTTTATTTATATTCTCAACAAAATTATTAGAGATCAGGTCGTCAATCATTTTGATAATATTGATTAATAAATAAAATTTCGCTTTTATTTTCTCCATTTTCCCCTTCAGGGCATAGGGGCAAAACCTTCCGCATCATCATCACCTCTCTTATCACCTACAGCAATAATTTGTTTGCCATTTATTTGTATCACTTCAGTTCTTCCTATCTGCCCTTTTACAACAACTTTATAGCCCATAGCTTCCAGTTGTTTTTTTACAGCTGCATCAAAATCTTTTTCAATTCTAATTTCATCGGGTAACCACTGGTGATGAAATTTGGGTTTGTTTACAGCATCTTCCACGCTCATTCCAAACTCTAAAATATTCACCAATGTTTGAAATACACTGGTAGGAATGGTGGTGCCACCCGGAGTACCCACTACCAGGTAAGGTTTATTATTTTTCAGCACAATGGTTGGCGTCATACTACTCAGCATTCTTTTGCCTGGGGCAATGGCGTTTTTTTCGTTACCTACAGCACCATACATATTAGGCACGCCGGGCTTTACACTAAAATCATCCATTTCGTTATTCAATAAAAAGCCTGCACCACTTACAACGGTACGGCTGCCGTAACCACCATTTAAAGTAGTAGTAATAGAAACTACATTGCCCTTGTTATCTGCCACACTTAAATGTGTTGTCTCTTCGCTCTCTTTAATAATGCCTGCTTTTGTTACTGCGCTGCTACCTGCTTTTGATGGGGCATAATCTTTCATTCTTTGGGCCAGGTAATCTTTACTGGCTAATTTCTTTACCGGCACTTTTACAAAATCAGGGTCACCTAAAAATTCAGCACGGTCGGCATAAGCCCTGCGTTCCACTTCCGTCATTAACTGCACACTCTGTAAGGTTTGAAATTTCATGGCCGCAATATTTCTATTGGCTATCATGCCCATCATTTGCTGCAGTATAATGCCGCCGCTGCTGGGCAATGGCATGGTAACAATGGTGTTGCCTTTATAGTCAAAAACATCGGCCACTCTTTCTTTAGCCTGGTAGTTTTTAAGATCTTCATAACTGATAATGCCATTGGCTTTATGCATTTCATCAACTATTAATCGGGCAGTTTCTCCTTCATAAAATCCGCTTTGCCCGTTATCCCTGATGCGTTCTAAAGTTTTGGCCAGGTCTTTTTGTATCAATGTATCTCCCGCTTTCCATCGTTGTTGTTTAACAAACACTGGAGCGGTGGAATTTAATTGTATAAATTCTTCTTTTAAATTATTAAGTGATGCAGCTTCGGCAGCAGTAATGGCATAACCTTTTTCTGCAAGATCAATTGCAGGTTGAATTAATTTTGCAAAGGGCAGTGATGCATATTTATATGATGCAAATATGCCAGCAATAGTCCCTGGTACCCCCGATGCCAGGTGGCCATCCTGTGATAAATTCAATTGCGGATTTCCTGCACTGTCAAGATACATATCTCTCGATGCCCTGGCCGGCGCTTTTTCCCTGTAATCTATCGCTATATTCTTCCCGTTGTTTAAATGCGCTACCAAAAAACCGCCACCACCAATATTACCGGCACCGGGATATACCACGGCTAATGCCAGCTGTGTGGCAACAGCCGCATCAACTGCATTTCCACCCTGTTGTAAAATAGTTACACCAACTTTACTGGCCAATGGGTGAGCAGAAACTACAGCCCCCTTTGTAGCGGTTACTTTTTTTTGTGAGTGGTAATTATATGGATTAATTTGTGCCGTACTTTGCAGCACTAAAAAAATCGCAGCCATTGACAGTAACGTTCTCTTTAATTTCATATTTCCAGCATTATTTAAAAAAATCAGCCCGATAAAAGTTTACATTATATGAAGAAAAACCTTTTTGTTCTTTTAACGATATTGTTTTCAAGTTACACCTCTTTTTCACAAGAACTAAAAAGCCCTGATCAGTTTTTGGGTTATCAATTGGGCGATAAATATACACCGCATTATAAAATTGTAAATTATTTTCAGCAGGCAGCATTGGCAATGCCCAAAATGATGAAGCTGGAGCAATATGGCAGTACTAACGAAGGCCGTCCTTTATTACTGGCTTTTGTGGCATCACCAGAAAATTTTACAAAACTGGAAGAGATCAGGAAAAACAATTTACGCCTTACCGGCATGTTGAATGATAAACCCGGAGACGTAAGTGCTCCAACTATTGTATGGCTGAGTTATAATGTACATGGCAATGAAACCAGCTCTTCAGAAGTAGCGATGAAAACATTGTATGAATTATTGAATCCCAATAACGCACAAACCAAAGAATGGTTAAAGAATACCGTGGTTATTATTGATCCCTGCTTAAACCCCGACGGACGTGACCGCTATGTAAACTGGTTTACGCAAGTGTCTGGTAAAAAAGCGGACCCGAATACTGATGCAAGGGAACACAGTGAACCATGGCCGGGTGGAAGAACCAATCATTATAATTTTGATCTCAACCGTGACTGGGCCTGGCAAACACAAATAGAAACACAGGGCCGTGTAAAAAAATATAATGACTGGATGCCGCAGATACATTGCGATTTTCACGAGCAGGGTGTTAACAGCCCTTATTATTTTGCACCGGCGGCAGAACCTTTTCATGAAGTGATCACACAATGGCAAAGAAACTTTCAATACACTATCGGAAAAAATCACGCCAAATATTTTGATGCTAATGGCTGGTTGTATTTTACCAAAGAAATATTCGATTTGTTTTATCCTGCATACGGAGATACGTATCCAATATACAACGGTGCTATTGGTATGACATACGAGCAGGCAGGGGGACCCGGTGGTGGTGCTGCTGCTTTAAAGTCGGATGGAGACACGCTTACATTAAAAGACAGGATTGCTCATCATTTTACTACCAGTATGAGTACACTTGAAATTGCATCTGTGTACAATAGTCGTTTGGTTAGTGAGTTTAAAAAGTTTTTTGATGATGCTAAAAATAATGGTGTTGGAGACTACAAAACGTATATCATTACTGAAACCAATGCCAATAAATTAAAACCACTCCAAAATTTCTTTGATGTGAACGGTATTAAATACGGTAGTATCA
The DNA here is from genome assembly GCF_050611765.1 of Ferruginibacter sp. SUN106. NCBI lineage: Bacteria > Pseudomonadati > Bacteroidota > Chitinophagia > Chitinophagales > Chitinophagaceae > Ferruginibacter > Ferruginibacter sp. SUN106. Next base: position 881,773 of record NZ_JBODJC010000003.1, on the reverse strand, counting down.
GCACAACAGCAATTAAAGGGTATAATTATTCAACAGGTAAAGAAGAAGTATTTACTGCTGTTAATGGAATTGCTGTTTCTGCGTATCAACCAAAATCTACATTGATAAAAGTTTTGTTTGAGCCCAAATCTAAACTTGTTGATTCTGTTACTTATGATATCACCGCCTGGAGTTTACCTTATGTTTATGGAGTGCAGACTTATGCAGTAAGAGAAAAAATAGCCACCGGTATTTATGCAGGACAACCTGCTGCTACAACCGTTGCTGCAAATGCTTATGGATATCTTATTAATTATGCTTCTTTTGAAGATGCCAGGCTTCTGGTTGCTTTATTAAACGAAAAAATAAAATTGCGTTTTGCTGAAAAAGATTTTACCTATGGCGGTAAGGCATTTAAAAAAGGGGCCTTGATTGTTCTAAAAAAAGGGAATGAAGATAAACTGGCTGCATTGATGGAATTATCAAAAAAATACAATGCTGCAGTAACATCCGTTGCCAGTGGTTTTATGGAAACGGGGTTTGATTTCGGAAGCGAAAAAGTACATTTCATCAAAAAGCCCAATGTGGCTATGCTTACCGGCAAAGGCGTAAATTCCGGCGGGGCAGGAGAAGTGTGGCATTTGTTTGAACAACAATTGGATTATCCTATAACATTAATTAATGCAGATGAGATAAACGGTGCGGCATTAAAAAATATGGATGTATTGATCTTGCCCGATGGTAACTATAAATTTTTTGCAGATAAAGATGCTGCAGCAGAAATAAAGAACTGGGTGCAGCAAGGGGGTAAAATAATTGCCATGGAAAACGGTGCATCCCAAATGGCAAAAGCAGACTGGGGTTTTAAATTAAAGAAAGACGACGATGAAAAGAAAGATGATAAAAAGGATGACAAAAATTTATATGCTGATGTAAAACGTTTTGAAAACAGGGAAAGAGAAAGCATAGCAGATTTTATTCCCGGGTCTATTTATAAAGTAACATTAGACGACTCTCACCCTTTGGCATTTGGCTATACCGATAATTATTTTACACTAAAACAAAATGGCGACCTGTATGAATTTATGAAAGATGGCTGGAATGTGGGAGTGATAAAAAAAGATAACCAGGTAGCAGGTTTTGTAGGTAGCCGGTTAAAAGATAAATTAAAAGATGGTACGGTGCTGGGTGTGCAGGATCTTGGAAGAGGCAGCATTGTATTTTTTGCCGACGATCCCATATTCAGAAGTTTTTGGGAGAATGGAAAATTACTGTTTGCAAATGCTGTGTTCTTAGTTGGGCAGTAGTTTAGTACATTGAAATTTTATTTCGATACATTTTGCCGAAACAAATTTTCGGCATGCAACATCAAAACGTACAGTTCAAGACTTTAAATAAAAAGAATAGAATTCTAATATGAAAAATAAAATGCTGTGTTCCCTTGCCGCTATGGCAAATTTCGGTTTGCGTAAAAAAATTGTATTCTTTTTTCTTGTGCTTTCTTTTTGCGAAGTAAAATCACAAACGCCCAGGTCATACACCTCTTCCGAAATATTATTGCAGTTAAAAAAACTCAATGTATTAGGTTCTGTATTATACATTGCGGCACATCCTGATGATGAGAATACAAGATTGCTGGCTTACTTGGCTAATGAAAAATTATACCGCACCGGTTATTTAAGTTTAACAAGAGGTGATGGCGGACAAAATTTAATTGGTGACGAGCAGGGGGTTGACCTGGGCTTGATACGCACACAGGAACTATTAGCTGCCAGGAGAGTTGATGGTGCAGAACAATTTTTCAGTCGTGCTTTTGATTTCGGGTTTAGTAAAAGTCCTGAAGAGGCCTTACGCATATGGGGCCACGATAAAATTTTAAGTGATGTGGTTTGGGTAATAAGAAAATTTAAACCCGATGTGATCATTACAAGGTTTCCCACAACCGGCGAGGGTGGCCATGGCCATCATACTGCATCAGCAATATTAGCCGGCGAAGCATTTGATGCAGCGGCAGACCCTACAAAATTTCCGGAGCAATTAAAATACGTAAGCATATGGCAGGCCAAACGGTTACTATGGAATACATTTAATTTCGGTACCACCAATACACAAAGGGATGATCAGTTTAAATTAGAATGCGGCGATTATAATCCGATATTGGGAAAAAGCTATGGTGAGATTGCGGCTACCAGTCGTAGCATGCATAAAAGCCAGGGCTTTGGTGTGCCTGCACAAAGAGGAAGTGTGATTGAATATTTTAAAACGATAAAAGGTGCTGCTCCTGTAAATGATCTGATGGATGGCATAGACCTGAGTTGGTCACGGGTAACAAAAGAAAATATTGAAAATACGATCAACGATATTTTTAAAAACTATGATGTACAGCACCCGGAAAAATCTGATGCCGCTTTAGTAAAACTTTATACCGACCTTGATAAGATAAATGATCCTTACTGGAAAACATTAAAGCAAGCCGAAATAAAAAAAATAATTGAGAACTGCAGTGGTTTATTTATGGAAGCCGTTGCCAATACGCAATATGCGGTGCAAGGCGATAGTTTAAAAGTTACTTTAACTGTAAATAACCGGAGTGGTGCCAATATTTTAAGTGCCGATGTTCAGATTGATACAACATATTTAATCTTTGACCAGCTGAAGAAAAATATGAATGCTACTAGAAATTATACCTGGTTTATAGAACCGGATACAAAGCTTACACAACCTTACTGGTTGGAGAATCAAAAAGATAAAGGAAGTTTTAATGTTAGCGAACAGCAGTTAATTGGTAAGGGAGAAAATGATCCTTTAAGTGTAAATTTTAGTATGATGGTTGAAGGGAAAGAATTTGTATTTACAAAACCTGTTTATTATAAATATACTGATCCTGTTAAAGGAGAGATCTATCAACCTGTAAATATTATTCCTGCATTCTCTGTCAGCTCTATTCCGCAACTTTCCATAAATCATGGTGCAAGCAACAAATGGGAAATAAAATCTTATAGAGATGATAACCGGTTTAAAAAGTATATTATAAACTCGGAAGGAAAAGTTTTAGGTACTGATATAGATACATTGCTTTCCAAAAATCAAACAGTAAGAATACAAACTAGTGTGAACTGGGATCCATATATTTTATTCGATAGCCTGGGTAATGACTTGACTAAAGGTGTATTTATTCATGAAGAAATTCCTTATAAGTTTGATAAAAAACCTTATTTGCAACTTCAGAATATAAATTATGATCACATTCCTTCAATTGCATATACCCGCCCGACAGTATTTACTGCCAAAATGTTTGATCTGAAAACTGTTGGCAATTACGCAGGCTATATTCCCGGTGCCGGAGATAAAATTCCGGAAGCACTAGAGCAAATGGGATATAAAGTAGTAACATTGAAACAGAGCGATATGACAGCTGCTAATCTTCGCCAGTTTGATGTGATTGTTACAGGCGTAAGGACTTATAATACCAACGAGTGGATGAACAATGTATACGATGCATTAATGCAGTATGTAAAAGAAGGCGGCGTATTATTTACTCAGTATAATACCAGCAACCAAATTGGTCCGGTAAGAGCGAAAATTGCACCTTATCCTTTTACCATCAGCCGTAACCGGATTACAGATGAAGAAGCCAAAGTAAATTTTTTAATTCCCGATCATAAAGCGTTAAACTATCCCAATAAAATAACCGATAAAGATTTTGAAGGCTGGATACAGGAACGCAGTATTTACAATGCAGAAAATATTGATACCGCTTACAGAAGAATACTGAGTATGAAAGATCCGGGGGAAAATGAACAGGATGGTAGTTTAATTATTGCCAACTATGGTAAAGGAAGATTTGTGTATACAGGATTGGTTTTCTTCCGGGAATTGCCTGCAGGCGTTCCCGGTGCATACAGGTTGTTTGCTAACCTGATTGCAAATAAAAGAGTGAAGTATATCAAGTAATAATAGGGTGGGTCACTCCTTAAAGAGTGGCTCACCCGGTAAAAATTTAAGCGGCAACTAGTCTGGGTGAGCCACCCTTCTGGGGTGACTCACCCGATAAAAACAAATGCTTGTTAAAAAAATGAAAAACGAAAAATCATACTGGCGCAAATGGTATTTTGGTGTGCTGTTATTTTTGCTTGTGCAGATCATTTTTTTCTTTTTCATCACCAAGTACTTTTCATGAGTCGTATAGATTGGGCCATATTGATCATTACACTCACTTCCATCATTGTTTATGGTATTTACAAAAGCCGTACAACAAAAAATTTAGAAGGTTATTTTCTCAGTAACAGAAGCTTGCCCTGGTATTTGGTTTTGCTAAGCATTATGGGGACGCAGGCAAGCGCTATTACTTTTTTAACCGGCCCCGGACAGGCTTACAGCGATGGGATGCGTTTTGTACAATATTATTTTGGCCTGCCTCTTGCCATGATCGTCATCGCCATTTTCTTTGTTCCGGTATTCAGCAAATTAAAAGTATTTACAGCCTACGAATTTTTAGAGCATCGGTTTGATGTAAAAACAAGAACATTCACTTCTGCTTTATTTTTATTGTCAAGGGGATTAAGTACCGGTGTAAGCATTTTTGCCCCTTCATTGGTATTAAGTTCCTTAATGGGCTGGAATATTTATTACACCAACCTGGTAATGGGGGGGATGCTTATCATTTACACCATGAGTGGTGGTGCTAAAGCGGTAGCCTATACGCAGAAGCTGCAAATGATCATTGTGTTTGTGGCATTGTTTATAACGGGGTATTTAGCAGTCAAATTATTGCCGGATGCGGTCGGCTTTACCGATGCTTTAAAAGTAGGCGGGCAAAGCGGCAAAATGAATATCATTACCACAGGGTTTACTAATAAAGGGTTTGATTGGAAAGATAAATACAATATCTGGAGCGGATTGATCGGCGGTTTCTTTTTAGCACTCAGTTATTTTGGAACTGATCATAGCCAGGTGGGAAGGTACTTAACGGCAAAAAATATAAAAGAAAGCAGGAAGGGTTTATTAATTAATGGATTGGTAAAAGTGCCGATGCAGTTTTTTATCTTACTGATCGGCATATTGATATTTTCTTTTTACCAATATAATAAAGGGCCGGTTTATTTTGATGCCGTAACCTTGCAACAGGCAAAGCAAACGGTGAAGAAAGATTCTTTAAATATGCTGGAGTTGCAATACAGTAAAGCATTTGAACAGAAGAATACTAAAGAGGCCAATGTTATAAGAAAAACTTTTAAAGGCGTAATGGAAAGAGCTTTGCCCGATCAAAAACCTAATGATACCAATTATGTTTTTCTCTGGTTTGTAAAAGAAAACTTACCAGTTGGATTAATAGGCTTGATCTTTGCCATAATTTTTTTAGCAGCATGGGGTAGCATTGCTGCAGCGCTCAATTCGCTGGCGGCATGTACCGTAATAGATTTTCACAAAAAATTCTTTGTAAAAAAAGAAACGGAACTGGAAGATTATAAAATATCGCAATGGTACACATTAGGGTGGGGTATATTTTCTATTATCATTTCTATGTTTGCCTATAATATCGGCAATAGTTTAATTGAAGCAGTTAATATTATTGGTTCGCTTTTCTATGGCGTAATATTAGGTGTGTTTTTGGTAGCCTTTTGGTTAAAGTTTGTAAAAGGCAATGCGGTTTTTTATGCCGCCATTATTTCAGAATTGCTTGTTATTCTTATTTATAAGATGGATATCATTTCATTTTTATGGCTAAATGTAATTGGCGCTTTGTTTGTAATTATATTAAGCGCTTTATTGCAACCGCTGTTAAAAGAAAAAGCACCACAATAATGCAGTGCTTTTTCTTTATCTTTTATAATTCTTTATTTCAGTTTTCTTAATAATTCTTCATTCATTTTTATATAATCTTCATTCTTTGCATCCTTTGCCAGTTCAAGCGATTTTTGAGCACTTACTTTTGCGCCAGCCTTATCGCCCATTTCTTTTTGAATTTTTGCTTTGTATAGATATATCCAGAATGCTTTGTTGTTTGCTGTAATGGCCTTGTTACAATTATCTAAAGCCTTCACCTGGTTATGATCATATTCATTGTAAAATTGTGCAGCCTGCCAGTAAGGTTTATTTTCTGTTTGCATCCCTTTTTCAATCTGTACCCTCAACCTGTCTTTAATATTTGTAGTTATTGGAATTACGATGGCTGTTTTTGACCACATGATATGTAACTCACAACTTTCTGGTTTGATATTCAGAAACTGCATGGTTAAAGTTTCAATATTCGCCTTCATTTTCACGGGTTCAATTCTAAAGCGGGCCACATCTTCATTTTCTTTATATCCTTCAATGCCCCAGTTATTCAATCCCTTGTTTAGTATTATCTCCCAGCTATCCAGCCCGGGGATGGTATATAAAACATAAGTGCCGCTATCTACCTTTTTTCCGCTTAACTCCACCGCATCAGTAAAAATTATTTTGGTAGCAGCATTAGCACCGGTACGCCACAGTTTGTTATAAGGTACAAGATCGCCGTATATTTTGCGGCCCTTTGTTAAGTTAGGCCTGCTGTATATCAATTCAATTGCACCCATACCAAAACTTTGTTTTATGGTTTGCAATGGAGCAGGCTCCGGCATTTTTACCTGTGCTGATGTTTGAAGCATACTGTTTAGCATCACAATACACAGCAGTATTGTTTTATTCATACATAAAATTTCAGGCTATAAAAGTAATGGAATGACAATAAAACGGGAACGAAAATGATGGCCCAAAAAAACTAAAACTGCACGGTAACTTTACCTTTACCCTTTTTGCCTTTTTTTACTTTCCATTGCGGGCCTTGTTCAATAAGGCGTTTGGCAACTTCATCGCAGTTATCACAAAGAGATTTATCTACTTTAATATTGGTGATGGTACCATTTGATTTTACATCAAAAGAAAGTTCTACCTGCCCGTGAATATCTTTTTTCGTTATGTCATCGGGTATTTCAATATTATTATTAACGTAGGTGTTATAATTATCCCATCCGTCAGCCGGCTCTACATTTATTAAAGAATCTCTTACCAAAGTAGCTCTACGTGATGTTTTAGCTTTTGCGGTTGAACTGTTTCCCACAACTGCTTTATATCTTGATGCTGCATCTTCTTCTGCCAAAACAATTTTATTTTGCTGTACAAAACTTTGCAAAGTATAAAAACGTGGCTGATAACCGGCAGCTTTTACTTCTACAACAAGCAGGGAATCGGATGATACTAATCTGAAATTACCTTTCGCATCTGCATAAGTACCAAAATTCTCACTTTTAATGCTGATGTTAGCAAAAGGCAAAGGGCTGTTATCCGCACCTACAACCTGTGCTGCAAAACTCTTGTTAAGCGGAGCTTCTCTTTTTAAGTAACCTGAAGTTTCCTTATCAACCAGAGCCTGCCGGCCTTTTTCATATTGCGCCTGTGTTGATATTCCGTTTTTAGCAATATTGCTGTTGAAATATTTAGCTGTTTCTTCAGTTTGTTTTTCGTTAGCGTTATTACTATAATTTACTGAAGGTGCAGTGGCAGGAGGAAGGGGGCTCCTGTCTTTAATAGCATCATTATCTACACTTGCAACGCCATCTGGTTTCAGGTCAATGATTGGAGATTTTTTAGCAGGCCTGTAAACAAAAAGACTGTCAGCTTGTATTGTTTCTTTTTTTGCAGCAGTTTTGTCAATAACAGTGTATTGATTGCTCGCTGAAGTAATTTGTTTTGCTTCGTTCTTTGCTACAGCAGTTGCATTTTCTGATGAAGTTTCGGGTAAATTTTTAAATGCATTGGTGTCTGCAACAACTTTTTCTTTTTCAGCCTGCGGCTGTATGTTTTTTGCAATAGTCTGTTTCTCTTCTTTATTCAACAGCAGGTAAGCTATAGAACCTGTAGTGCCTAAAAATAATACTGCCGCAGCTACCTTCCACCAATTATTCTTACGCCTTACCGGCATTGCAATTACTTTGGCCTGGTTTTTCTCCCTGCCAAAATCATTCTTTAATCCGGCAAGTTGAGCTGCCCAATCTTCCTGTGGCACAGATTCATAACCTTCCATGGCTTCTGCCAAAAAAGGATCATCCAGTGCAGCTTTTTCCATGGCATGCATTTGCAAAGGCGAAAGCTTGCCATCCAGGTATTGTGCAATATCTGCTGCGGTGTAAATAATATCGTTTTCTTTATTGTCCATTGTTAATGGTGAGTCGTGAATCGTCAGTTGTGAGTTGAAGAGTTCTTAAATTTAACGTTCTCTCAAACCCTAAACATCTAAACCCCTAAACTATAACTCCAGTCCCTTTTCGTCCATACATAATTTCAAATTTCTTCTGCCATTTTGGATATAACTTCTTACTTTATTCCAGTCGTACCCCGTAATAGCAGCAATTTCGTTATAACATTTGTTCTCTAAATAAAATAGTTGCACGCTTTGCTTTTGCTCTTCTGTCAAAGTATCCAAACACTGTTCCAATTTAACAAAATTGCTCTCTTTTTCCAACACTTCGCCATTCAGATGCGTATTTTCCGCTGATTGCATAAAATCCGCATTAAATTCCGTGGTTTTCATATTACGGGGGCTTCTAAGCTGCATCAGGCAGTAATTTCGGGCTAAAACGTGTAACCAGCCTTTAAAATTATCCACCTCATGTTGCTTTAGTTTAGTATTTAGCTCCTCATAAATATCCATCACAGCATCCTTACACCTTTCGGCATCTTTAAAGTACTTCAGGCAAACACCAAATACCAGGTCCATATAACGCTGGTAAAGTGTGCTCAAATAGTTGGTATCACCGCTTTCTTTAAAAGCTGTTACCAGTTCTTTATCAGTAGTTTGGTCAGGCGATATGTTTTTTAAAAAGGTCAAGTTTGTAATTCCGGGAAAAGCAATAGTTTTTAGTTATCAGGTTTTGTATATCAGCATGTTGCATCACTTATTCAAAATATACTTTCACAGTTTGATAAAATATCCTGTTACTCATATACTGATGCTGCTGTTGTTTTTCCGAATACCCTTGTAAGCCAAACAAACCTGCAGCATTACCTTTATTAATGGCAATTTCCAGGTAACCGGCAGAATTAAATAAGGCCAGTTTTTCACCTTCTGATACATCTGCATAGGTTTCGCTTACTTTGTCAATCACTTCATCTCGTTTAAAAACAATTTTAAAACTTCTGCCTTTGCGTTGTTCTTCAAAGTCTTCTTTGGTAATATTAACGATCACGTTCTCAAAATTATCTATAAATATAATTTGTCCTTCAATCCAATTATTGCCCAGCATCGGTTTTAACGGATTTTTTACTTGTATTGGTATACTGCTGTCGCCCATTTCTTCCAGGCCCTGGCCTAACTGTAATTGGGTAAAGGCCTGTGCAAATATCCTGGTACAATAAATGGTATTTTTTTGTTCTGTTTTATCCAGCGCTAATGCCACTACTTTTTGGGGCACTTCTTCCAGTATCATAGTCAATAAGCCATTATCGGCGCAACCAATAAAATGGCCATTATGTTCAGCCAGCAACATGTGCTCGGGTTTGGCATCAAATAAATTCACCAATACTAAATGAAAGCTGCCTGCCGGAAAATTTTTAATCGCATTGCGGCATACATACGCTGCCTGCGGATAATTAAAGGGAGAGAGGTGATGGGTAATATCTACTATTGTAAATTCATTATTGGTCTGCAATAGCTGCCCCTTTATTGCGCCAACTAAAAAATCCTGTTGGCCAATATCAGATGTTAGGGTTAGTAATGGCATTTATGATAATGAATAATTGAGTAATGATTAATTAATAATGTACGGTCTCTAAACCCTAGACCAGCTACCGTACAAGTCCTCCATCTTTAAAAAAGAATTTCTTCACTAATTTATCAGTCAGGGATGGAAAAATTTTATTGAGTAAAACAGTGCGTTTATCAGAAAAAGTAAATACTAAAGTTCGTTTGCGTTTTTCAATTGCTTTGATAATTTTTTCGGCACATTCTTCCGAGCTCATCATTTTTTCTTCGTGCGCTGTACTTACTTCTACCAGCTTGCCTTTACTTATCAATGGCACGTGACGTATGTTTGATTTTGTAAAACCCGGGCAAACCCACATTACCTGTACACCCGAATCCATTAATTCAGTACGTAAGGATTCTAAAAAACCAGTCATTGCAAATTTGCTTGCCGAGTAGCCGCTTCTTCCCGGAAGGCCCCTGTATCCTGCAACAGATGAAACACCAACAATGGCCCCTTTTCTTTCTATGATTGAATTTAATGCCAGCTTGGTACAATAAAGCGTTCCGTAAAAATTAATATCCATTACTTTTTCAACTGCTTCAATCTCTATGTCCTGCAACACACCCCTGATATTTATCCCGGCATTATTGATAAGTATATCAATGCCTCCGAAAGTAGCAATGGTAGAATTGATGAAGTTTTTACAATCATTCAGGTTACTTACATCAGCTACTAATGTATGTAAAGGCAAACCGGAGTGCTTTACCTGCAGGTCATATAATTTATCCTGGTTACGGCTGCAGGTGGCCACTTTTGCGCCCATACTTATTAATGCATCCACTAATGCTTTTCCAATACCATCACTTCCGCCGGTAATGGCTACTACTTTATTTTGAAAAAATGTACTCATAAAATAATTATAGGCAAAAATAAGTGAGTTATCGGGGTGAAAACAAACAAAATGTTGAAAATCAAATTTAAATGTTGAAAAAGTTTGCGTAAAAAATTTGCTGCAATATGTTTTTACCCTATTTTTGCACTCCCAATTAAAAAAGGGACAGGAGAATTGGTAGCTCAGTTGGTAGAGCATCCCGATTTCAAATCGGGAGGGCCTCTGGGAAATATAAATTTAACTGTAGTTTTTAATAAGGATGAATTGGTAGCTCAGTTGGTAGAGCAATACACTTTTAATGTATGGGCCCTGGGTTCGAGTCCCAGCCAGTTCACAAAAAACCTCAGCATTAGTTGAGGTTTTTTATTTTGGGATGGTTGCTATTTTAAATTTTGTAAATAAAAAATTATAAAGCCATCAAACTACATCCTCTTATATCACTATTATCCATTCTGCCCAAAACTTCAAAACTTCCATTGCTATATAAACGGCCTACATCGCTGGTGGCAATAAAGCAGCAACTGTAAACATTAGCAAGGTCGATAATGTTGAGTGCTCCTGACACGGGCTTTTCTTTTATATCACTGCTTAAATGTATTGCAAAAGGATCATCTTCTTCACGAATTACTACTTTCATCCATGCCGGGCAATGAAAAATTCCATCACCTTTAGAATAAGCCTGTGATAATAATTCTGTCATCCCATACTCTGAGTGCACAAGGCTTGTACCTGAATTTTTTTGTAACAGTTGATGCACTTCCTGTCTTGTTGCTTCCTCCCGCCGTCCTTTCATACCGCCGGTTTCCATAACAATGGTATTGCGTAATTGCATCGGATATTGCTCTGCAAAATCAAGTAAAGCATAAGTAACTCCAATTAATAAAGTAGGTTGTTTTAAAATTTCGTTGTGTAAAAGTGTGCGGTGTAATTTCTCCAGGTCGTACAGGTAAAAACCGCTTAAACTGCTGTTGCTTTTTTTTATCAGTTCGTCTACCATAAAAACCAGGGAAGAATTATTTCTCTCTAAATATGAGGGTAAAAGTCCTAAGATGCATTTGTTTTCCGGTGCCCCGTAAAACTTTTCAAAGCCTGCAGAAAAGCTTTTTTTATACAGTTGCACATCTTTAATATAATGCCTGCTGTTTACAGTACCAGTGGTTCCGCTACTTTCAAAAACAACTTCCGGTTCAAATGCAGTTGTAGTAATCTGGTGCGATTTAAAAAATGATATTGGTAAAAAAGGAATCTGCCTGAGTGTAGTAATAGTTTCTGGTGCAATCTTCAGCAGATCACAGTATTTGCGGTAGACTTCGTTATTGCCGTATTGAAATTGAAATAATTCCAGTGCCAGCTCTGTAAAGTTGTGTTCAGAGGCAGCAAAAACCCTTTTGTCGAGGTCAATATTTTTAACGGGATGTTTCAATTTCTATCTGTAAATTTGAGTAATAATATACAAAGATGCGATATACACTATTAGTTGCTATGCTTGTTATGGTTTTTGTTGGCTGTAAAAAAGATAAATTTACAACAGTTCCGCAAATCAGTTTTAAATCTGTAAAACCAAATGCCTGGTTATCCTCTTATACAGCCTTTCAGAAAGATATAGCCCCTGTACTAACAATTAATGTTACTGATGCAGAAGGTGACCTGGGCTTTAAAGCCGGCTCAGATACTTCAAAGATCTATGTAAAGAATCTTATCAACAATAAAATTGATTCATCTTTTTTACCAGATTTAAAAACAGCTGCACAGGCTAATTTTAAAGCAGATATAGACGTTAATTTATTCAATGTATTGGGAGGCAAGCCGGGGGTAACCACAAGGCCAAGGGTGGATACCTTGTATTTTGAGGTTTATATAAAGGATTTTGCAAAAAATAAAAGTAACGTTATTATAACCGGAGCCCCGGTTTATTATATTGTACAATAATGAAGTTATTTCACTTCATTTTATCTCATTCTATTTTTATTGCCATTTGCGCTGTGGCATTGTGTTATCAAACAGCCCTGTTGCTGCACATTAATTTAACGGGGTATTTGTATGCCTTTATCTTTTTTTCTACTATAAGCAGTTATAATCTATACTGGCTTTTAAGTGGTTACAGTTTTTCCAGGCGCCCGATAAAAATTTTTCTGCAACAATATTACAGCAATGCAATTGTTATGGCTATCGGTAGCATAGGATTGATTTATTCACTGTTCTATCTTACTAAACTATGGCCTGTAATAATTGTAGGATTGTTGCTTACGGCACTTTATACCATTCCGCTATTACCTTTCAAAGTATTTCTCATTGCACGCAAAGCAGGGTTACTTAAAACTTTTTTACTGGCACTCACATGGTCATTTGTAACAGTATACATTCCTTATAAACAAAATCCAACAGGTAATGATATTACACTGATAATGCTCTTTAATAACAGATTTCTTTTTATGCTGATGTTATGTATCATTTTTGATGCAAGAGATACAGGGGTTGACAAAATACGGGGATTACAGAGTTTAACCACTGTTATAAAACCCAAAACAGTTCAATATATAATGGCCGCAATATTTATTGCTTATATTATTAACGGCATAGTTTTAAGAGTTTATTATGATGAACCCATGCAGATAATAGCTTTATTGGTTACAGGCGTAGTTACAGCTGTTGTTTACTTTTTCTCTCTTAAAAAGCAAGGCTATATTTTTTATTATTTTGGGGTAGATGGGTTGATGTTATTTTCGGCTTTGGCAACTTATGTGGCAAGTATTTAGTTATTTTGCTTTTTATAAATAAACTAAAATGGCTAAAGCAAAAAAGACCAAAAGTATTTTAACAGAAGAATCCTATACATTTCTTAAAAATTATATCAATAATCCTTCTCCCACGGGTTTTGAAAGCAGCGGACAAAAGATGTGGCTGGAGTATGTAAAACCATTTACAGATACTTTTTTCACAGATCCTTATGGAACAGCAGTTGGGGTAATTAATCCTGATGCGCCATTTAAAGTAGTAATAGAAGCGCATGCCGATGAAATAAGCTGGTTTGTAAATTATATTTCCCCCGAAGGATTGATCTATTTAAAACGCAATGGCGGTGTGGATCACCAGATTGCACCATCAATGAGGGTGCTGATACATGGTAAAAAAGGAGCTGTAAAAGCAGTGTTTGGCTGGCCTGCCATTCATACCCGTATGCAAAATCCCGAGGCAAAGGAACCTCAGCCTAAAGTGGATAATCTCTTTTTAGATTGCGGTGCAAGAACTAAAAAAGAGGTGGAAGACCTGGGTATACATATTGGTGCTGTTGCCACATACGAAGATGGTTACGAAGAACTGCATTACGATTTTTTAATAGGCAGGGCTTTTGATAACCGTGTAGGTGGTTTTATGATTGCAGAAGTAGCAAGATTACTGAAACAAAATAAAAAGAAACTGCCTTTTGGTTTATACATTGTAAATGCTGTGCAGGAAGAAATCGGCCTTCGTGGTGCCGAAATGATTGCACGGAGAATAAAACCCGATGTGGCTATTATTACTGACGTAACGCATGATACTTCAACACCGATGATCAGTAAGATCATACAGGGTGATACGGTTTGCGGTAAAGGACCTTCTTTAACTTTCGGGCCTGCCGTGCACAATAAATTATTAGACCTGGTACAAACTGTTGCCGGAAAAAATAAAATTCCTGTGCAATTGCATACCGTTAGCAGAAGCACAGGTACAGATACCGATGCATTTGCATACGCTAACGATGGTTGCCCTTCAGTTTTAATTTCTATCCCTTTACGCTATATGCACACCACGGTGGAAATGTTGCACAAAGATGACATTGAAAATACAGTGAAGCTGATGTATGAAACATTATTGACCCTAACCCCTAAAACTAATTTGAGTTATTTTTAAACAATACTCATGTCAAAAGGGTTAATCATCTTTGTAGTGGTGGCAGCAACAGGGTTGGTTGTTTCAGTAATAATCAATATGAAAAAATCAGCAGATCAGGCACATCAGCGGCAGGAGAGCATTTTAAATGAATTTAAACGTGTTGACGAAAGCCTTAAACATTCAACTTATGCTATTGATTCTGCCTATAAAAAATTGCCTGACTCACTTATCAGTAAACCCGATAAAATAAAATAATGGAAGACCGGTTTATAAAATATTCGAAATTATATTTCCTGATATTTTTATTGTTTCTTTCTGTGCCTGTAATAATTGCATCGCTGGTGGGAGTATTCTGGGGATTTTCAAAAATTATTTCATCCAGGCCTACAGATATCATCTACGAGTTATTGATCATGTCTCTTCCTGCAGCCATTTTTGCAAGTGTATATTATATTTTTTTTAAAAGAACCGCAAAGCATCCTTCTATACCGGTAAAACTTATTTCCCGGGCAATATTTACAATAGGTTTTTTATTAAGCCTGGTAGTATTATTGAACGATTACATCCGCTATTTTAATAAAGCTGCTTTTGGGAGCGATGGTTACTGGAGCTTTACCTTGCTTTTTTTAGCCGGTAATATTGCCACACTTTTTCTTATGGCAATTATACAGGCATTTACTACTAATAAAGAAGTGGATTGGATGGAAAAGAGAAAGCAAAGGGAGGGTAATGTATAACTCTTTTATAAGCATACCCATTTTTACACCGCATAAATTGGTTTTAATCTGTGAAAATCTGTGTAACCTGCCTGCAGGAAGGCAGGTGGCTAAACCAAAATTCCCTGCTAAGAATAGCAGGGAATAATCAAAACCAACTGTATGCTTATGAAAACTCTTACTGAATATTAATTTCTTTTGTAACCGCTTTTACTTCTTCTTTTTTAGGAAGACCAACATGTAAAATGCCATTCTCATACTTAGCACTTATGTTTGCAGCATCAATCTTTTCATCTAAAGTAAAACTGCGTTTAAAAGTTTTTGCACTGAATTCTGAACGGATCACCTTATCAGTTTCAGATTTGGTTTGTTCTTTCTTTTCGGCACTGATAGTTAATGTCTCACCTTCCAGTTTAATATTGAAATCGCTTTTATCAAAACCCGGAGCAGCAACCTGCAAATGGTAATGATCATTTTTCTCAACAATATTTACCGGTGGAAAACCAAATACATCCTGCCTTACAGTTTTACCAAATGTTGAAGGCAATTCATTAAAAATGTCGTTCATTAATCCGTCGAAAGATTTTGCAAATGGGTTGTTTGTTTTTACGAGTGTCATGGTTATATAATTTTAGTTTTTAAAAATTTGCTTACACCAATAAGTCTTCAAATTATATTCCAATCGTTTTTTTATGCCTAAATTTCTGTAATGCTGAATTTTTGCAGACAAAGTGTCTTATTTTTTATTTTAAGCATGACATAATTGCCTGTTTTGCTCAAGATAATATTCCAGATATGGTAAACACTAAGTGGAGAAAAATGATTTCTTAATTGTTTTAAGTCAGTAATTTTGTGTTCCTAAAAATTTATTACACATGTATCCAGAAGAAATTGTAATACCAATGAAAGAAGAGCTTACAGAAAATGGCTTTTCTGAAATGACTACTTCGGCAGAAGTTGAACAGACTATAAATGATGAGGGCACAACTTTAGTAGTAATCAATTCTGTTTGTGGCTGCAGTGCCGGTACAGCAAGACCAGGCGTTTTAATGGCAGTGCACAACAGTACTAAAAAGCCAGATCACCTGGCCACAAGTTTTGCAGGTTTTGATGTTGACGCAGTAAAAAAGATCAGGGAACACCTGTTACCTTATCCTCCATCTTCTCCATCTATTGCTCTTTTTAAAAATGGCCAGTTGGTACATTTTATAGAAAGACATATGATTGAAGGAAGAAGCGCACAAATGATTGCCGAAAACCTTATCGGGGCTTTTGAGCAACATTGCAACTAAGTAAAGATGGGTTAGTAAAATACATCCTCCTGTTTTGCGGGAGGATTTTTTATTGATTTGATGTATCAGAATATAATTTCAATGTACTGGGTAAATGTATCGAAATACAATTTCAATGTACAAAAGGAAGATGAAGTCATTAACTTTTTCATCGCTTTATTCAATATCTTGCAATATATAAGCAGGTAAAATTTTTAATAGCTTTCCGGCTTATAAAAATCTGAAATCTAAAATCATAAATCAAAAATAGGATGTATCCCGATTTATACTACGTTTTTAAAGACTGGTTTGGAGTAAAATGGCAAGGACTTGGAATCTTACATACATTCGGCCTGATGGTAGCTGTAGCTTTTATTGTGGCAGCTATAGTGCTTACAAGTGAGTTAAAGCGAAAAGAGAAGTTAGGCTTGTTATCGCCTAGGGAAGAGATGATTACGGTGGGAAAACCTGCTTCATTTTTGGAGTTGTTGATTAATGGGCTGATAGGTTTTATTTTTGGGTTTAAGGTGCTGGGGCTCATTTTTAGCCGTCCCGATGATGTGAATCCGCAGGATTATGTTTTTTCTAAACAAGGCAATATCCTTGGTGGCCTGGCAATAGGTTTACTATTAGCCGGATTAAAATGGTACGAGAAAAATAAGCAAAAACTAAAGGAACCCGAACGCCGCAATGTAAGAATATGGCCGCATGACAGGGTGGGAGATATCATTATCCTTGGATTGCTCTTTGGTATTTTGGGTGCCAAGTTGTTTGATAATTTTGAAAACTGGGATGAATTTGTAAAAGATCCGATAGGAAGATTGTTTTCGCAAAGCGGCCTTACTTTTTATGGAGGTTTAATTGTTGCGGCAATTGCCATTTCTTGGTATGCAACCAAAAGAGGAATTAAGCTGATACACCTTGTTGATTCTGCCGCACCGGCTTTAATGATTGCTTACGCAGTTGGAAGAATTGGCTGCCAGGTGGCAGGCGATGGCGATTGGGGTGTTTACAATAGTGCTTATGTTGCTGAAGCTAACGGAAAGGTCAGGTTGGCTAAAGAAGGTGAATTTATGGAAGTCCTGAAGAAAGACTCTACCTATTTCCTTACCGGGAAAATGCCTGATGCAAATCAATATAATGGAAGGATTTTCAGTTCTTTAGAAAAGGTATCTCATATTTATTATAAGAACAATTCTTTCTTACCTGATTGGTTATTTGCCTACAGCTATCCCAAAAATGTAAATGATGATGGAGTGAAAATAGCCGGAGACGATGATGAACACAACAGAATGTTGCCTGTGCCGGTTTTCCCTACACCCTTATATGAAACAATTGCCTGTAGTTTGCTTTTCCTTTTCTTATGGAGCATCAGGAAACGCATAAAAACACCAGGGATAATATTTGGCATTTATTTGGTATTAAACGGTTTAGAGAGATTTGCTGTAGAAAAAATACGGGTAAATAATACCATTCCTATATTTGGATTACGTCCTACACAGGCTGAAATAATATCCTTACTGCTTTTTATTTCGGGCCTGGTGCTTATTATTATACAATCAAAAAAATCAAAGGCGGCCGAAAGTTGATCTAATCCAATTACATTATTCATTAATACCTGTTTACCACTAATAATATGTGGTTGTAACTATTTCTATTGCTCCACCGTAACAGTTTAGTAGCTGTTTTCTTTTCATTTTACGTTTTATACCGATTATCCACTTATTTTGCCGTTCAGTATAAAACAATGTACTATGCAAAACAAAGTACCTACTTTTGTGAAGTAGTTATCAAAGTATATAACTGCAATTATTAATAGCCGTTCCGGATTAGCCACCGGAATTAAAAACAAAAAAGTATAGTCATGAAAAAATTTTTCAACCTTTTGGTTGCAAGCACTATTGCTATGTGCAGCCAAGCCCAAACAAACACAGCCGGCAAAATCACCGGCAGCATTAAAGACGGCGGACAACAAAAGATCATCGATGCCGCTTCAGTTTCTCTTTTAAAAGCAAAAGATTCCGGTTTGATTAAAGTTGCCATTACCGACAAGGAAGGCAATTTTATTATTGAAAATGTAAAGGATGGATCTTATTTAGTACTGGCTACTTCCGTTGGCCATTCCAAAACCTACAGTAAAGTGTTTACAATTTCAGCTGAGCAGCCAACGGTTAGTGTTGGTGTATTGCAGTTGGTTCCGCAGGATAAAAGCCTGGCTGGAGTTACCGTTGTATCTAAAAAGCCGTTTATTGAAAGAAAGATCGACCGCACTATTGTAAATGTAGATGCCGCTATTTCAAATGCAGGTACTACAGCTTTGGAAGTGCTGGAAAAAAGCCCCGGTGTAACAGTAGATAAAGATGGTAATGTGAGCCTAAAAGGAAAAGCAGGCGTTACTATTATGATTGATGGTAAACCTGCTTATTTAACAGGAGCGGATCTTACCAATTTATTGAGAACAATGCCATCTGGTAATTTAGACCAGATTGAAATAATGACTAACCCTTCTGCAAAGTATGATGCTTCAGGTACGGCAGGTATTATCAATATCAAAACTAAAAAGAACAAGCAAAAGGGTTTTAATGGTAGCGCCAACACTTCTTACGGCCAGGGTTTTTATGCAAGAAATAATAACAGCATTAACCTCAATTACCGCAACGGAAAGTTTAATGTGTTCAGTAATTTCAGTGCCAGTTTCGATAAAAATTACCAGGACCTGTACATCTTGAGGAAATTTAAAAATTCAACCGGCAGTATAGACAGGATATTTGAACAGGATGCTTTAATGTACCGTACAAATGAAAATTACAATGGTAAAATAGGGGTGGATTTTTATGCATCTAAAAAAACAACGATTGGTTTTGTTGCAACAGGCTTCAATGCATCCCATGGCCAGGATGGTTTAAATACTACCTATTTCTACGATGGTGTAAAAACTTTAGATTCAATAGCTGTTGCACAAAATAATGAAGATGGCCCATGGAAAAATGGTTCTCTCAACTTTAATTACCGCCATACATTCGATTCAACCGGAAGGGAATTAACAATGGATGCGGATTATGTAAGTTACAGATCGGGTAAAACAATGGATCTTTTAAACAACTATTATTCTGATAACTGGCAGCGTACAGGTGGCGATAATTTAGTAGGAGATCTGCCTACAGATGTAAATATCTACACTTTTAAAGCGGACTACAACCAGAATCTTAAAAGAGGTATTAAATTAGAAACAGGCATTAAATCTGGTTATGTAAATACAGATAATACTGCGGGTTATTTTAACATGGTTGGAGGCAATAAAGTGGTGGATCTTTCAAAGACCAACCGTTTTCAATACAAGGAAAACATTAATGCCGCCTATGTTAATGTATCTAAAGAAATAAAAAAATGGGGCCTGCAAGCCGGCTTAAGAATGGAAAATACCAATAACAGCGGCAACCAGTTTGGTAATCCATTACACACTGATTCATCTTTTAAAAATAGTTACACAGGCTTATTCCCGAATGTGTTTGTAAGCTACAAAGCGAATGATAAAAACCAATTGTCATTTTCTTATGGCCGCAGGATCAGGCGTCCCGATTATGAAGACCTGAACCCATTCCTTTTCTTCATTGATAATTATACTTACGAGCAGGGTAACCCGTTTTTACAACCTTCTATTGCCAATACTTTAGAAGCATCACATACCTACAAGGATTTTTTAACTACCTCGGTTAATTACACCCATACAAAAGCTTTATTTACCGAAGTATTTGAACCTAACGGTAACGCCATTGTGGTTACGCACAGAAATTATGGTAGTTCTGACAATGCCAGCTTATCTGTAAGCGCACAAGTACCGGTAACAAAATGGTGGATGTTTATACCTTATGGCGAATTGAATTACAGCAGCTACAAAGGGGAATTTACCTCGGGCCAGGTAAATGTAGATGCCACAACATTTACTGTGAACATGAACAACCAGTTTACTTTTAAAAATGGCTGGAGTGCTGAATTGTCGGGCTTTTACCGCACCAAGGGTATTGAAGCACAGATTTTAATTCATTCATTAGGTCAATTAAATGCTGGTGTACAAAAACAAGTATTAAAAAAGAAAGGCACAATAAAATTAAATGTACGTGACATCTTTAAAACAATGACTCCGCATGGAGAGATCAATATCCAAAGTACAGATGCAAGCTTTAGTCAGCAAAGAGATAGCCGGGTGGTTACTTTAAGCCTGAGCTACCGCTTTGGTAAACCATTAAAAGGTGTAAAAAGCAGGAAGTCTGGTGGGGCAGGAGATGAGCAAAGCAGGGTGAAAGGAGCCAATTAATAAGTTGAAGGTTGAAAGTTGAAAGCGGTGTTAAAAGGTTGGACAATGCTTTTAACTTTCAACTTTCAACCTTCAACTTTTTTAGTACTTTTGAAAAAAATAATTGCTATGCCATCTTTTGATTTTTCAAGTAAAGTAGATCTGCAGACCTTAGATAATGCCATCAACACTGTAAGTAAGGAAATTACCAATAGGTTTGATTTTAAAGGCAGCCCGGTGGTGATTGAATTGAATAAAAAGGAATTTAAGGTGAGCCTGGAAGCCGAAAGTGAAATGAAGCTCGGGCAAATAAGGGATGTAATGATCAGCCGAAGCATGAAACAGGGGTTGGCAGCAGAAGTGTATGATTTTAGTAAAGAGCCGCATCAGAGTGGTAAAGTAGTGCGACAGGAAGTGGTGGTAAGAAATGGTATAAAACAGGAAGATGCCAAAAAGATAGTAAAACTGATAAAAGACAGTGGTTACAAAGTACAGGCAGCCATAATGGACGATATTATCAGGGTAACAGGTAAAAAAATAGATGATTTACAAGAAGTTATACAGGCAAGCAAGGGCTGGAACCTGGGTATAGCTTTGGCAGTGGTGAATATGAAAAGTTAAGCAACCCGATGTTTTAAGAGCGAACACCAGCTAAAAGTTGCAGGTTTTAAATGTTGTAACACTGAAAAATTAAACAGAAATCGTATAATTCCCATTTTTTTAGTAAATTTGCATCCTAACAAAAGTATTATACGGCAAAATCCGTATAGCAAAACAGAAAAATTATGAAAAAAGGAATTCATCCGGAAACTTACAAAACAGTAGTTTTCAAAGACATGAGCAATGGCACTTCATTTTTAAGCCGCTCAACAGCATACAGTAAAGAAACAGTAAAATGGGAAGATGGAAACGAATATCCGGTGATTAAACTGGAGATTTCAAATACTTCTCATCCTTTTTATACCGGTAAAAACGTATTGGTTGATACTGCAGGTCGTATTGATAAGTTCAAAAAACGTTACGAAAAGAAGGCAAAATAATTGGTAAAGATCATTATCTTTATTTGAAGTTTGTTTTTCATGGCTATACTTTAAGTCCCTTCGGTTCTCCGGGGGGATTTTTTTTGCCGTGAGGTGGCCACAGATTATACAAATTCCACAGAAGAAAATGCTAATCTGTGAAATCTGTGCAATCTGTGGCAAAAAAGGATTCGCCGCAGGCGAATTATCATTATAAATGCGGTGCTCTTATCTGCAGGACTATTTTTCATTGCTTCTTAGTAGTTTTACAATATGCAAAAGATAATTTTCACCGAAGAATATTGCAAACCAAAAAATCTTCATCCGTTCACACTTACCCGGCATATCCAGGATATCCGTGTTGGCATTTTAACTATCAGGGAAAAATGGGAAAAGCTGCTGAAACTGCCTTCGTTCGACAAATGGGAAGGTTATTATCTTGATGATGAGCATTCAGTAAAAATTGATAAGAATATAGGTAAAGACATTTACCTGATGGTACATGCCAATGTATTACCAACAATGGCTATCATCAACAAAATAAAAAAATTACAACAGGGTGAATTTTTGTCGGTGAAAGATGAAGGCGGTATTGCTTATAAATTTTCTGAAAAAGAAGTACAGGGCCTCCATAAAATAAAGATCAGCCGTTCGGTGGAGCATGACGAAAGTTTAAAAGTATTACATTATCCCTGGCAGATATTTCAATTGAATGATTGGGCCATAAGAGAAGATTTTAAATTGATCACTGCTAAAAGAAAAAGTAAACCCATTTCAAAAACCAACAAGCTCATTAACCCTTCCCAGATATTTTTAGAACCTGGAGCAAAAGTGGAGCATTGCATTTTAAATGCCTCTGCAGGTCCCATTTATATTGGTAAGAATGCAGAACTGATGGAAGGCTGCATGGTGAGGGGGCCGTTTGCGATGTGCGAAGGCAGCCTTGCAAAAATGGGCAGTAAATTTTATGGCGCTACTACTATTGGCCCTTATTGCCTGGTTGGAGGAGAAATAAAAAATTCTGTGTTAATGGCTTACAGCAATAAAGCCCACGATGGATATTTAGGCGATAGTGTTATAGGAGAGTGGTGTAACCTTGGCGCAGGAACCAGCAACAGCAATATCAAAAATAATTGTGGTGAAGTGAAATACTGGGTACATGCTGATAAAAAAGAGATGAGTGCAGGAAATAAAGGCGGTTTATTAATGGGAGATTATTCTAAAGCCGCTATCAATACTTCTTTTAACACCGGAACTGTAGTGGGTATTTGCAGTAATGTGTTTGCACAAGGGCTTACACCAAAATACATTGAGCATTTTAGCTGGGGTTGCGATGGTATTACAAAATATAAATTAAATAATGCTTTAGAAGACATCAATAAATGGAAGCAATTAAAAGGCTTTTCAATTACTGAAAAAGAAACAAAAATTTTGACGGATATTTACAAAAAAAATTAAACCAACATCAATGCGTAAACAAATTGCAGCAGCCAACTGGAAAATGAATCTGACTCTTCAACAGGGCGAAACACTAATTGACGAATTATTAAGTACACCACACGAACTAACAGAAAACCAACTTGCAATTTTTGCAGTGCCTTTTCCTTATTTAATTTCCATAAAAAATAAATTAGCCGGTAAGAAAAATGTTTTTGTGGCAGCGCAAAACTGCAATAACAAAAAAAGCGGAGCTTATACAGGTGAAGTAAGTGCAGAGATGCTGAAAAGTATTGGTATACAATATGTGGTATTAGGCCATAGCGAACGTCGTGAATATTTTAGTGAAAGCAATGCCATGCTTGCCGAAAAAGTAAATATCTGTTTTGAAAATGGGATGGTACCGGTTTTTTGTTGCGGCGAGCCTTTAGCTATCAGAGAAGTGGATACACAAAACAGTTATGTAGAAACACAGCTTAAAGAAAGTTTATTTCATTTAACAGCAGAACAATTAACAGGTTTTATAATTGCTTACGAACCCATCTGGGCAATCGGTACCGGCAAAACTGCTACCAGTGGACAGGCGCAGGAAATGCATGCACATATCCGTAGCGTATTAGCTGCTCAGTATGGCAATACTGTTGCCGACAGCATTTCTATTTTATATGGAGGAAGTGTAAAAGCGAGTAATGCAAAAGAAATATTTGGCAAACCAGATGTTGATGGAGGCTTAGTAGGCGGCGCTTCATTAATTGCTGCAGAATTTGCGGCCATCATTAATGGATTAAAATAATAATCAGAACTGTAATCAGCTAACAGCTTTACCGGATACCTGGCTTTTCTCAGCAATAGCTACTTCGGTAAAGCTGTTTAATTTTTCTATATCTAAAACAGTGTTGTTAGCTTCTTCGTTGCGATAATACATAGGATTGAACCTGGCACCAAATACAATTTCTTTAAAAGTGTAAGAACTGCGTGCCACAACGGTATTGCTGAACATATCGTCAAACGCTTTTATAAAGATCATTAATTCGCCCCGGGTGTTTTCAAAATCTTCTTTACTATAACCATAGATAGGGCTGTCTTCTGTAATGGGGTGAACAATAGTCCAGCTTAGTGTGAGTGCATTTACATGATCGTATTCTAACAGCAAGGGAAAAAATTTATTGGCAACTTTTCCATTTTCTTCTACAGACATACCCAAAGTTACTTTAGCTTCAGCATCGGTTAGTGTGGTGTTTTTAAAAGGAGCAATGCGTAACATTAGTGCAGTACCTTCTTTAAATGGCGCAATGATAGCATTGCCTGAAAATTTAAGATAGGCTGTAGGCTTACTGAATCTTCCATAAAATAAGCCGGTGGCAATGGCGAAACTCAATAACCCAATCAATGCTTCAAATGCCGCAATAGTGCTGGCAAGGTATCCGGATGGGCTTATTCTTCCATAACCAACTGTAGTAAAAGTTTGTGCGCTGAAGAAAAAAGCTTCACCAAATTTTTCTAATTCAGAACCTGTATTCAGCCCCACTAAATGGTTTACGCCAACAAAATAATACACACAGGCAAAAATAAAATTAGCTACAATAAAGAAAGTAAATAGTGTAAGTAAAAATTTCCACCTGGGAAGCGAAAGCAAAGAATGATACCAGCTTATCCTTTCCAGTAAACCAATACCTTTTTTTTGAATATTGGGCTGCCCGTTTTTATTTAAAAACCGGCCGCCATAATCTGATGCATTTACTCCAAAACCGGTGTTGATAGCTGTTTTAGCTTTGGTGTTTAATTTACGAAGGAGTGCCATGTTGTTTATTTTGAATGCTGTAATTTAAGGATAATTTTTAGTCGGATAAAAAAAGCAGAGCATATCAAATAGTCTTAACTTTGATACTACTTAACTCAGTTGAACTTTTATGTTCATAAAAAAATTATACCGGTATAGTAAGGTGATGTTTTTTGTTTTTATTGCCTTTGTAATTTCATTTCTTTTTATAAATTATAAATGGGGTTTGGTGGCAACACCGGTTTTTGAGTATGGCATGTTTGCGGGTAAATTTTATTTAAAAGATACTCAAACCGTTTATACAGTGGTTGCTAATGATAAAATGATAAACAATGCAGCAATTTCATTTACGGAGAGGGATGTTATACAGATATATATTGAACGATATCAAAAATATAAAACTGTTAATGCAGAAGTGTATGCTACAATGAAAAAATATGTAGGGTACACAGGGCTTGCCTCATTTATGCAGCATGATAAATTTAACCCGGCAATTGCTGACACCACATTTACCAACTGGTATAAAGAAAAAATTAAAGCCATCGCAGGAGTGCCTGTAACATCACTTAAAGTATACGAGCAGCATTATGTATGGCAAAACGGAGTATTAGCGGCTATTGATACACCTTTTAAACTTACCTGCATTGTTCCTTAATCAATCCCATAGAAAAAGGTTTATTCTTTTTTATTTTTTTTGTTTTACTATAAGCTATTGCTGGCTTCTTTTTCATGGTTTATTGTTGCACCAGCTTAAACCGGTTTTTTTTATTAACCGTTTGGATTTTACCCAGAATATTTTATTTGTTACAGGCATTCAAAATGCAGTGATTAAAAGCAGTTGGTTGCAGTTGTCATTTGATATTGTTTATTATGTATTACCCCTTTTATTATTAGTTTTAAGCAGTAAGAGAAATAAATGGCAATATCCGGTAGCAATAATTACAGGCTTAGTTAATCTTGTATATGCATTGTTGATTACTTCGCTGGGGATGTTAAGTGTGGAAGGTTTTACAGGCTGGATGATAATTCCATTGATTTTTGCCTTACGTACTGATAAAGGATTTTATTATGCCTTGCATTGCATGCGGTATGTTTTTTTACTGATATTTTTTTCGGCCGGGCTTTGGAAAATACGTGGAGGAGGGATTTTTAATATGGAGGAAATGAGCGCCATTCTTATCCGTCAACATGCGCCTTATATAACTGTGGCCCCCGGTGACTGGTTCTCCCGTTGTGTTTATTACCTGTCTAACCATAATCTACTTTCTTACACGCTGTATTTAAGTGCCACACTTGCTGAACTGATTTTTGTTATTGGTTTTTTTACAAAACGGTTTGATAAATTATTAATAGGTGCTTTTATACTTTTTGTTGTGCTCGACTTTGCTTTAATGCGGATCAATTATTTTGCCTGGAGTGCTTTTTTAGGCTGCTTGTGGTTTTCTACATATAAAGAACCTGGTAGAGAAATTGCAAACTAAAACCTAAAGGTGAAAATGTGCGTTCACCTGGTTATAAACAAAAAGGGGATCGATTGTACTGAGGCAGGCAAAGTCGGGGCATTGCATCGGATCGGAAACCCTGGTTGTATTGGCATTTATCCAGCCAGAGCAAGGCCTGCAGTTAATATCGCTGATAATTACTTTGTGATTGGTGCTATCTAAAAAAGAGTAACCGTATAATGTTTCGCTGCTGGCACCAAAAATTGAGACTGTTTTTTTCTGCAATGTTACAGCCATGTGCATAATGCCGCTATCTAAACCAATATAGCCATTGCTGTGGGCCACTAAGTTAAATGCTTCTTCTACAGAAGTTTTTCCTATCAACACTTTGCAATTAGTAAATCCGGGGTCATTAAAAGCTTTGATGTATTCCGTTTCTGTAGCATCTCCTAAAATGATGAAATCAATTGTTTTGTGCGATTTGCATAACATATTCATCAGCGTAAGCCAGTGCTTAACCGGCCAGTTTTTATAAGGCGTGGCATTGTTACCTGCAGAGACCTGCACTATAAAGTATGGTCCTCGTTGATTTGCTATATATTTTTTTACCAATTGGGATTGTATTACCGGATGAGGCAGGAAATAATCGCTGATTTGTTTTATTGCTGCATTTTGAGAACTATATAATAAATGCAGGTTTTGTTCTGCATCAGTAAAATTTAAAACGACTTTCTTATTTCTTTTGCCTGGCACCAGTTTTTTTGTAAAAGCATTTGTTTTGGTTGTGCGTTTGCCACATATTTTCGCCGCTGTAGTAATGATCTTTCCACCACCAGTATGATTTATGTAAATATTGGCGAAATGTTTCAGCCTCGTCAACACGTACATAAGCAATGATAATTTTGAATTGATGTGTACTTTAACGTTCAGCAGCGTATCATCAAATAAACAATCATTTTTGTACCTGGAATAAAAAATACCGGTAACATGAAATTGTTTTTTCTTTAATTCTTTCAACAAGGGGATATAAAGCAATGCATCTCCCAGGCCTGCGGTAAAAAGTATTGCAATCTTTCTTTTTTTTACTGGTAGTAGTTTCATTAATTTTAATTGCTGCAAGTACAAAGAATGATAAAATTATTTACAACCATACGTAAAAATTATTTTGATAACACTGTTGAGTTGTCAAAGCTAAGTAAAACATTTTTTGTATGGGCAATCGGGCTGGTTTTAGTATATGTCTCCAACATCTACCTTATCAGGTTAATCGGCCTCACTCAATACGGAAAATACACAGTTTTTGTCAGCTGGGTATCCCTGATCAGTACTTTGCTCACTTTTGGATGGGATGGTTACCTGATGCAGAAAATACCTCAGCTACCTAAAAATAGTTCGGGCAAGATAACAACTGCTTACATACTTAAAAAGGCCATTGCAACATTCATCGTGCTGTACACTGTTTTTACACTATTGATTTTATGGCTTGCCAACTACAATAAAAGCGCATTGGATTTTTTAGAAGCAGACCAGGTGCCGGCATTTTTATTACTTATTTTTTTATTTACTGCACTGGTATTGCTAAGATCTTTTTTAAAAATATTTCATTGGGTTACCAAAGTGCAATGGCTGGAAGATTTTTTAAAACCGCTGGTGCTGTTTATCGTAATACTCTGGTATTATAAATACAAAGTACAATTGTCTTTATCTGCTTTATATGACATTAATCTGTTGGTATTTGCCGGTATTACTATCTGCCTTTTTTTCTTTGCCATAAAAGTTTACAGGAAAAATTTTCACCTTGAACCATCAGCAGCTATGGCAACAGAAAAGTGGTTAAGCAAATGTTTTTATTTTATGTGCATATACCTGGGGTACAATATTTTTACCCGTATGGAATTACTGTTTTTGGGCTTTTTTACTAAAAATGAAGATGCAGCCCGGTACCAGATATTGTTGCGTATTTCAGATCTTGTTTTTGTGCCAGATGTTTTATTTAATTATTTCCTGCCACAAAAATTTGCCCATTATTTTGGTAACAAAAATATTGAAGAAGCAAAAAAACTGTTTAAAAATTCTGCAAAAACAATTCTGTTATTGGCAGTACTTTGTTTTTTAGGTGTATCGGCAATTGGTTATTTCTACCTGCAAAGTTTTGCTGTTGCCTCACCTGAAATGTATATACTGCTTCTTATTCTTTGCAGCGCACCAATTTTCAATTCTCTTTTTGGCTCATCCAATCTTGTTTTAAAAGCATCAGGCAATGAACGTTTTTCTTTTTATGCATTACTGATCATTCTTATTGTGGAAGCTATTGCAAATGCGGTACTTATTCCTTTGTACGGACTGAAAGCAGCAATAGCAGTTTCCTGGTCAAGTATTTTTTTATATAACCTGCTGCTTTCTTTTTTTGTACATAAACGTTTGCAGTTCTATAGCAGATACAGCAGTATTTTATTTTCTGTAGCTAAAAAAAATAAATAGCGAATAGCGTTGCAGCGGATTGTAATAACAAACTTATTTTATTGCCGCAATTATTTCTAAATGAGGAATAGTAAGTGTATGCAGTAAGCTTGTAAAATTATCGTAGTTTAAAAACTCCTGTAACATAGTGGTTTCATCTACAGAATAATTAAAGTGATAGTTTTTATTTATACTCAATAATAAATTCAGGCACTCTGTAGCCTCATTCAAAAATTCAGGTAACAATACTTCAAAAGAAATATAGTTTACTGTATGTGATAGCCCTTTTAAAACGTTTTGTTCATTGCCTTCTACATCAATCTTTATAAAATCAGGTATACCATGTTTAGTTATTAATGTATCAAGGGTTGTGGTTTTTGCTTTCAGTATTACTTCTGAAAATTTTACAGGTTCAATCCACCTGTTGTTATTATCTTCTTCCAGTATTGTTTTCCATTGCGGGTTAACACTGTTTAATGGAGAGCCGGGTTGCTGAATGTAAAAGTTGCATTCTCCAATATAATCCGTTATTGCAAATGGTTCTATGGTAACATTTTTGCTGTTACCAAAACGAATACCAAGTATTTCAATATTGTGAGGATCAGGATCGCAGGCCACTACTTTGCCGGCAAGTTTTTTAAAAACAATAGTCTTGTGTCCATCATTGGCACCAATATCGAATATTAGTTTACACGATGGTAAAAACGATTGATAAAATGCCAGCTCTTTCAGGGCTGCTTTATGTTGTGGCCGGTTAAACCATTTATAATACAGGTTACCAATGCCAGAGTATTTAAGCTGATTAAACAGCCTTAACTTTTTTAAAATATTTTTTACTGTAGTTAACATGGCACTGTTTGCAAGAGAAACGAAAAGTTATTTTACGGCTTTCATTTGCATCACTTCTTCTAAAAATTTTTTCGTTTCATTTTCCACACTTATCACATCGCCTGATTTTATTGGTGATGCAATAACATGATTTCCTGCATCAGGTATGGCTACTGCTTTTTTATGCAGAGAGTCGGTAGCTAATGCTTCAAACATTTCTTTCATAGCGCTTACTTTTACCACTTTGTCCTGGTTTTGTTCATCTTTATAATAATAGAGCATCAATACGGGTTGTTTTACCTTGCTGTAATTGTCTTTATTCATGGTGGTTTCCAGCATTTCTTCCAATGTTACTAAGGCTTCAAGGCGGTAAGGTTTATTCCAGTATTGTTTGTAAATAGAACGCTTATCGTCAGGGTCGTTGTAATTACAGCCTTTAACCAGCCTTGCTATTTGTAATCCCCAATGGTCATTAAGCAACCAGGCATTTTTATCATTGATAGCAATATTAGGAGAGTATAAAATCAGTCCGGCAATTTCATTGGGATAAGTGGCGGCTAATTGTATGGCCTGCGTTGCACCTGTACTGGTGCCCATCACTATAACTTTGTTACCTAGTTTTTTACCAATGGCAAAAGCCTCTTTTACGCTTTCCCAATAATTATCTGCAGTAAGGTTCACTAACTGTTCGGAGGTATCAATACCATGTTCAGCTAATCTTGACAGGTATAAATTGCAGCCAAATGTTTTCGCAATATTACGGTGTACCGGATCACCTTCTTCCTGCGAAGCAGAAAAGCCATGTAAATACACAATAGCATATTCAGTTTTTTGTTTCAGGCTGTCATTGGCCCATACAATTCTTGCTTCGTTATCAGGTTTTAGTTTGTGCTTAGCTTCATTGGCAGCAACAAATTTATCCAGTTCGTTTATAGCGGGCATTAAAGGTAGCGAGGTAGTGTATTTAGGTGTTTCCGGACGAGGCCCGAATAAATACACGATAATTAAAATGCCAATTATGTACAATAATATTTTTAACCAGCGCATAAGCAATTTTTTATGAAGCTACATTTTTTCTATTGAAAAGAAAGCATTGCCAAAAGGGAATATATTTTATTATCTTGTTGAAAAAAATCTATGGGGATTACGGGTACTATAAAATATGTGCAACTTTTATTGGTAGTGTTGTTAGTGGCCGCTGGTTGCAGCCGCCCTGCCAAATTGGTAACTAAAGAAGATGCAATAGCGTTTGCCAAAGAAATTGAGCTTACCATTAATAAAAGAAACAGCGGGTTTTTAGATGATGCTATTGATAAAAAAGAATTCATTAAAAGAATGGCATTGCCAAAAACAAGTGATGCAAGAGGATTTGGTAACGGTGTAATGGAAACATTAAAACTTGGGAGCAAGATTGTGGAAACTTTTAATGATGGGGATAAGTATACTTTTATTAAATGTTACGAGACAAACCATGTATATCATATTATCTTTCGGTTTTTCAGGGAAAAAGATGCCGGGCTTAACTACCAGGATTTTGAACTGGTAATGGCAGGTGATAAGTGTAAGATTGCGGATGGTTACATGTATTCTACAGGAGAAATGCTTTCTGAAACAATGCATCAGATGTATTTTGCTACACTACATAATGTTGGCCAGGAGGAGGAGGGGTTAAAAAAAATAAATGAAATCAAAACGCTTTATCAAAAGGGTAAAAGTTCAGAAGCAAAAGTTATTTATAATTCGTTGCCTCAATACCTTAGGAAAACAAAAATGGTGTTATTGCTGAATGTATACGTTTCTGAAGGTTTATCTCTTGCGGAATACGATGAGGCGCTGAAAGAATTCAGGGATAATTTTCCAAACGAAAGAAGCATGAATCTCATGATGATAGATGGCTATTATATGCACCAGGATTATGTAAAAATGCTGGCAGCTGTAAATGCCCTTGATGTGCAGATAAATAAAGATCCTTTGCTCGATTATCACCGGTTTCTTTCCTATAAGCTATTAGGGCAAAAAGACAGCAGTATCCTGTGTATAAAAAGGTTATTGAATAATATGCCCGATTTTCAAAGGGCATATATTGAAAATATTTCTTTTGAGTTGGGAAAAGGGAATTCTGTACAAGCAGATTCTCTTATAGCAGTTTATCGTAAGAAGCCGGGATTTGACCAGCAAAGATTAAATGATATCATTGATAGTAATAAGAAATAATAATAATTTCTTTAACTTCCCTTAATGAAACATTTTAAGTTTTACACCAAAGAAGATATTTTGTCGCTCACCAAAGTACGACGCTTTGAAACCAAAGTGGGAGAGCGGCTACAATATCTGAAAACTGATGGCGAGTGGCCTGAAGTATTGCAGCAATCGCCTGCCAAATATGTGCTGATTGGTATTCCCGAAGATATTGGTGTAAGGGCAAACTATGGAACAGGTGGCACCACCACAGCATGGCTTTCTTTTTTGTCTTCTTTTTTAAATAATAAGAGTAATGATTTTTTACCGGGAGATAATATTTTATTACTCGGTCATTTTGATTTTGGGGACATCAAGTTTTTAATTGACAGTTATGCTTACAATCCTGATGAATTGATAGAAGCTTACCGCCATGCCGTAAATATTATTGACGAAGAAGTGGAAAATATGCTGAAGGTAATTGCTGCCAGTAAAAAAATACCCATCGTTATTGGCGGCGGCCATAATAATGCATATCCTATCATTAAAGGAGTGGCCAAAGGGTTGCTGAAAGCAGGTAGCATTCCTTTAGCACAAATTAATTGTGTAAACTTAGATGCACATACAGATTATTCTCCAACAGAAGGCCGGCATAGTGGCAATGGTTTTAAATATGCAGAGGAAGATGGTTACCTGGGTAAATATTGCATGATTGGCGTACATGAAAATAATATTTCGCAAAGTGTTTTAATGGATATTCATAATAATCCTTTTATCGATTATATCACTTTTGAAGAAATTTTTATTCATGAAAGAAAGAATTTTATACAAGCTGTAGCGCATGCTACCGGTTTTACCGAAGACAATCCTACGGGCATAGAGCTGGATTTGGATTGCATTGAAAACGTATTGAGTAGTGCAGCAACCCCAAGTGGTATCAGTGCTTTGCAGGCCAGGCAGTATATTAATTTTGCTGCTACCGATGCTAAAGTAGCGTACCTGCATATTTGTGAAGGTGCCACACAATTAGCGGATGGCAGAAAGGATGATAGTACGGGAAAATTGATTGCTTATTTAGTAAGTGATTTTGTAAAAGCCAATGCACAGGATTAACCACGGTTGTAACCGTCAGACAGGTTAATCCTGTGGCATGTAGGTATCTGACGGTTACAACCGTGCTGATACCTAAAGATGTGCTGCTATTTCTTTCTCTTCTGCAACACCATCTTTTCTCCACACTTCTTTACCATTTTTAAATACAATGAACACCGGCAATGCAGTTACCTGGTATTGCTTTAAAATGGTTTGGTCATTTCCGCCATCTACTTTTAGCAATGTAAATTTTCCGGCATTATTTTTTTGAAGGCTTTGTAGGACCGGCTCCATTGTTTTGCATGGCGGGCACCAGGTGGCACCAAAATCTACCAATACAGTTTTTGATGAATTGATGGCAGTATTGAATTCTGCAATGCTCATTTGTTTTGTGGTGGTAGCACCTTCCAGGTTTTTATTAGCCGCTTTCCAGGCATTAATGCCACCTTTTAATTCGTATACTTTTGTAAAACCTATGGACCTCATTTTTTCAGCTGCAGCAGCGCTTCTGCCACCTGCAAGGCAATACACAAACACAGGTTTATTTTTATCAATAAATGCTACTCTGCGGTCAAATTCTTTCGGGTCGTTCCAGTTGGCTAAGAGTGTATTTTTAATATGACCTGACGAGTATTCTCCAGGCGTTCTCACATCAAGGATTTGTATGGAATCTTTTGTAATTCCTTTTTCAAATTCATCAGCACTTAAATTGGTGGTTGTTTGTGCAGTACAGGAACAAATGAATAAACTTAAAGAGAAGCTGTATAGAAATCGTAGTATAGTTTTCATGATGCAAACTTACTTAAACTATATACAAAAAGCCATCCTCTTTCAAGAATGGCTTTTTTATTTTAGGCGTCTGACGGTTACAACCGTCTTGACGTCTGATCACTTTATTACATCGGAGAAAGGTATTGTGCATATGCATAACCTTCTTCACCGTCAGCGGTTTTAATTTTCCACCAGCTGTCGTCAGTTTTTTCAACTAATGTAACCACTTCGTCATGTGCTGCTTTACCTACAATTTCACCATCAGTACTTGGCGTACTTCTGATGTTAAGATTGGTAGAGTCGGTAGTTACTTTTAATTGAGCACCTGCATCTGCTTTAATATCAACATTCATCATCAGGTCGCCACTGGCCATATTGGGGTCAATTTTATTGTATAGCGCCCAAAGTGCATCATAATCA
Organism: Ferruginibacter sp. SUN106; assembly: GCF_050611765.1. Taxonomy (NCBI): domain Bacteria; kingdom Pseudomonadati; phylum Bacteroidota; class Chitinophagia; order Chitinophagales; family Chitinophagaceae; genus Ferruginibacter; species Ferruginibacter sp. SUN106. The sequence goes on along the minus strand of NZ_JBODJC010000003.1, from coordinate 847,614 downwards.
GCTGTGCTTTTTGCAGTGCCACTAACATGTAGTACACCATCTTTTTCTGCTACGGCTAAATTTTCAACACCAGCCGTAGTTGCAGCTTGTATCAATTCAGCATATTTATCTTGTAATGCCATTTTGTTTGTTTTTTAGTTTGTGATTGAAATTATTTCTTGTCCATTAATTTGCTTACGTCAGATTTTACTTTTGCAGAAGCTAACATTTGCATAATTTTCATCCTGTCTGCCTTGCTTACATCACCTGCAAGTATAGCTTTTTCGCCATCAAATGTTACCGTAACACCTTTGATGTCTTTTAAACCATCTTTTACTTTTTGCTGAGTGGCTGCATCCAAAACTGTAGTTAAAGAAGCAGGTGGTGCAGGTGGCGGTGGTGGAGGGGTAAATGTACAGTTGTTAACAACCTGCTTTACATCTTTAATAGCACCAATTGTTTTTTCGCACAATGCTTTACAGGCACTGTCTTTCATTTCGCCGGTAATGGTTACCACGCCATCTTTTACGTCGGCAACAGCACCCGTTAACATTGGGTCTGCTTTAATCGCAGCCTCAACTTTTTCTTTAATGTCTCCATCTTTTGGTTTGCAGCTTGCAAAGGATAAGGTGGCTGCTACTACAACCCCCATCACTACTTTAGTTAGTTTCATTGTTAATGATTTTTTTGTTTTTAATAATTGTTCAAAGAAAAGGAAATTTGAATTGCTTTTTTAAAATTGATTTCAACATTTCCCGCAGGTTAATACAGACATCTTTTTTTTGTAACCGGTTGCATTGTTAATTAATTTATAAACAACCTAACCTGCCGCCGTCCACCGGTACATTTATTCCATTGATGTATGCCGCAGCTGGTGAGCATAAAAATGCAACCGCTGCGCCAAATTCTTCCGGCTGCCCGATTCTTCCGGCAGGTATTTCAGCCACCAGTTCGGCTAAAATCTGTTCTTCAGTTTTACCCGTGTCTTTGGCTTTTTTGCCAATAACATAATCAGCCCTGCTGGTTTTGGTAAAACCGGGCAATACATTATTTACCGTAATACCAAATGGCCCCAGTTCGGTAGCCAGTGTTTTTGCCCAGCTGGCTACAGCACCACGAATGGTATTGCTTACGCCCAAACCGGCCAGCGGAATTTTAACCGAGGTGGAAATTATATTTACAATTCTGCCAAAGCCTGCCGCTTTCATACCCGGCACTACGGCCTGCGTTAAATGGTGATTATTGATGAGGTGGTTATTAAATGCCTGTATAAATTCATCTGTAGTGGCGTTCAGCGCCGGTCCACCCGCCGGCCCACCGGTATTATTGATCAGGATATGAATGGTATTGGTTTTTACGAAATCTGCAATAACATTTTTAACCGCAGTTGTATCAGTAAAATCGGCTACCAGGTAATTATGCTTTTGATTATCTTTTTTGGCAAGTGAAGCGGTGGCATCAATCAGCTTTTCCTTATTTCTTGCAAACAAAATAATATTGCAGCCCAGTAAGGCCAATTCTGCTGCTGTGGCGTATCCCAGGCCCTGTGTGCTGCCGCAAACCAGGGCCGTTTTTCCCGAAAGGTCTAGATTCATTTTTCCTATTTATGATAAAGCTAGATAATTTTATTTTTTCTCACATTTATTTGTTGCATGTGGATAATTCTATGTCCGGTAAAATGCCTTCATTCCGCTATATTCGCAGGCTGAAATAGCATAGAAATGGCAGAAAAAGACTTATTTGATTATACAGAGGATTCCATCAAAAGCCTCGACTGGAAAGAGCATATCCGCCTTCGCCCCGGTATGTACATTGGTAAATTGGGCGATGGCAGCAGCCCCGATGATGGTATTTATGTTTTACTGAAAGAAGTGGTGGATAACTGCATTGATGAACATACCATGGGCTATGGTAAACATGTGGATGTGAATATTGATGGCAAAACAATTACCGTAAGAGATTATGGACGTGGAATTCCTTTGGGCAAAGTGGTAGATGTGGTAAGCAAAATAAATACCGGTGCCAAATACGACAGCAAAGCATTTCAGAAAAGTGTGGGCCTGAATGGTGTGGGTACAAAAGCGGTGAATGCATTGAGTCATTATTTTAAAGTAACAGCTTATCGTGAGGGTAAGGAAAAAACGGCTGAATTTGAAAGAGGCGTATTAGTAAAAGAACATAAGGAAACAACAAGCAAAGAAGATAATGGTACGTTTGTAACTTTTGTTCCTGATGAAACTATTTTTAAAAACTTTCATTTTGTACAGGAATATTTGGATAACCAATTCTGGAATTACTGTTACCTGAATGCAGGGTTGGTGATGAATTTAAATGGCAAACGTTATGTAAGTAAAAACGGGTTACTGGATCTATTACAACGTAAGACGAATGTTGATGAAATTCGCTACCCCATCATTCATTTAAAAGGAGAAGATATTGAAGTAGCCATTACACACGAAGGTACTTATGGTGAGGAATACTACAGTTTTGTAAACGGACAATTTACCACACAAGGTGGAACGCATTTAGCAGCATTCAGGGAAGGTTATATAAAAACCATCCGTGAGTTTTATAAAAAAGATTATGATGCGGCTGATATACGTGGCAGTATTTGTGCCGCAATAAGCGTACGTGTGCAGGAGCCTGTTTTTGAAAGCCAGACCAAAACTAAACTCGGTTCATTGAATGTGTATGAGAACGGGCCAAGCATGAGAAATTTTGTAGGCGATTTTTTAATTAAAGAACTCGATAATTTTTTACACCGCAATCCTGCTACTGCAGAAGCGTTGAAAAAACGTATTGAACAAAACGAAAGAGAAAGAAAAGAATTATCCGGTATTAGAAAATTAGCCAACGAAAGAGCCAAGAAAGCCAACCTGCACAATAAAAAATTAAGGGATTGTAAGTTTCATTACAATGATGAAGCTACCGGAAAAGACAAAGATAATATTTTAGAAAAGCAAAAAGAGAGCACCATTTTTATTACCGAAGGTGATAGTGCAAGCGGAAGTATTACCAAGGCAAGAAATGTTAACACACAAGCCGTATTCAGTTTGCGTGGTAAACCGTTGAACTGTTTTGGACTTACTAAAAAAGTGGTGTACGAAAATGAGGAATTCAACTTATTGCAACATGCTTTAAATATTGAAGAAGGGTATGAGAATTTACGCTTTAATAATATTGTATTTGCAACAGATGCCGATGTGGATGGTTTGCATATCCGCTTACTGCTGATGACATTCTTCCTGCAATTTTTTCCGGACCTGGTGAAGAACGGGCATGTGTATATTTTAGAAACACCTTTGTTCCGGGTAAGAAATAAACAGGAAACTATTTATTGTTACGATGAAACAGAAAAACAAGCAGCCGTAAAAAAATTAGGTAGTAAGCCGGAGATAACAAGATTTAAAGGATTGGGAGAAATAAGCCCCGAAGAATTTGCGAAATTTATAAGTAACGATATGCGCCTGCAACCCGTAATGTTGTTGCCCGAAACTCATATTCAGCAGTTGCTGGAATATTATATGGGAAAAAACACCCCCTCCAGGCAGGAGTTTATTATTGATAACTTACAGATTGAATTAGATCTTGTAGAAGAAAAAATATAACAGGGAATGTTTGAATTTCACGGTGACAGAAAAAGGTATTTTGATATACAGGTGGAAAACACCCGTAAATATGTAATTCCTTTCATTGAGCAATATAAAGCTGTTACACCGGGAACAAGGGTTTTGGAAATTGGATGCGGAGAAGCAGGCGTTTTAAAAGCATTTACAGAAAGGGGTTGTGTGGGAGTAGGTGTGGAGTTAGATGAACCACGTTTAGTAATGGCAAGAGAATGGATGCAGGATGAATTGGCAAATAATAAAATATCCTTTTTATCAAAAGATGTTTATAAAGTAAATGTAGCAGAAGAGTTCAAAGGCAAATTTGATATCATTATTTTAAAAGATGTTATTGAGCATATTCATGATCAATCAAAATTAATTGCCTGGATGAAAACATTTTTAAATGCAGATGGGGTTATATTTTTTGGCTTTCCGCCCTGGCAAATGCCTTTTGGCGGGCACCAGCAAATAATGCGTGGCCGTTTTTTAAGCAAGCTGCCTTACTTTCATTTGTTGCCGATGGGTTTGTACAGGATTATACTAAAAGCAGGCAAAGAAAATGTACAGGAAATGGTGGAAATAAAAGAAACCGGAATTTCTATTGAACGGTTTGAAAAGATTGTACAGCAAACAGGCTATAAAATAGTGAATAAGACCCACTATCTTATCAATCCTATTTACGAATACAAATTTGGCTGGAAACCTAAAGTGCAAAACAAATTGATTAGTAAAATAAAATACATCCGTAATTATTTTACCACCTGTGTGTATTATCTGATTACACCACAACAAAATTATTAAAAAGAAAAGCTATAATGATACATATTGTTTTTAATGAGCCCGATGTAAAAGTATTGCAGCAAGCAATAGAATTAGACGAAAGTTTGCAAGGAGAAATTGTACAAATAAAAGATGATTACGCTGTTGGTCCGCTGAATAATATTTATGTAGGCGAAGGTATTGAAGAACGTAAACAATGGTGGCAGCAGGTACTTGCCGGCGGAGACTATGAAAGTAAAGTAACCGATGGGGAAGTAGACGATTATAAAACTGCTGCTGAATTAGTGGGCACTATGCGTCGAAATGAAAATGAGATCATCTGGATATGGGCAGCGCAAAATAAACATGATGTGAGCGGTTACTACTGGTTGCTGAAATATATGCAGGAATTCCAGGGCAGGGTTTTTATTCTCTACCTCAATAACCTTCCTTTTATCAATGAAAAAGGACATATTTTTTATCCCAACTGGATCAGCGAAATTCCGGCCAAAGAATTTTTAAAGGCTAAAAAATTAGCACGTGAAATTACTTTAAGTGAATTTGAGGTAGACCCAGATGAATGGACAAGACTCTGCAACGAAAACAAAGGCGTACGTTTATTGGAAGGCGGCAAAAAATTAACGCAGGTGGATTATGATTTTTATGATGCGGAATTAAAAAAACAGGTAACCGGTGATTGGCAGAAAGCTGCAAAAGTTATTCATCATTTTTTAAGTAAAGCCAAACACACTACTGGTGATGCGTATTTACTGTGGCGTTTAAAAGTGATGATTGCACAGGAAATGTTTGATGTGCAGGGGAAGGTGGCGAATATGAAAGACTTTGAAGTGAAAGCGAAGGCAAATGCTCAATGATCAATTTTTAATGTTCAATTTTCAAGTGTAAATGCATTTTAGTAATAACTAACCTTATTTTAAAAGTGAATTGCCAACTTTATAAAATGGATAATAAAAAATATGATTTAGAAGATCGGTTTGTTGAGTTTACGTGTAGAATGATTGATGTGGTAGAGGCTTTACCAAATACCAGGAGTGGAAACTATATAGCGGGACAATTAATAAAATCCTGTCACTCTCCTACATTTAATTATGGCGAAACTCAGGCTGCGGAAAGCCGGAATGATTTCATTCATAAACTAGGTATTGTCTTAAAAGAATTGAAAGAATGCCGAACTGCTTTAAAAGTTATAAGAAGAAAAGAATTAATTAAACCTGTTTCAAAATTAATTGATATTTATAAAGAGACAGAAGAATTAATTGCCATCATTGCTAAAAGTATTGATACAGCCAAAAAGAATAAGACTGCTAAAACTTGAGCATTGAATGTTGAAAATTGATTATTGAACATTTGTATTAAATGATATGGCTAAAGCAAATAAAGAAGACTACATCCACACAGATTCCGGCATTGGCGGCCAGTACAAAACCTGGTTTTTAGATTATGCCAGTTATGTAATATTGGAAAGGGCAGTGCCTGCAATTGAAGACGGATTGAAACCCGTGCAACGTCGCATTCTGCATGCAATGAAAGAAATGGATGATGGCCGTTTTAATAAAGTAGCCAACATCATCGGGCAGAGTATGCAATATCATCCGCATGGTGATGCCAGTATTGGTGATGCATTGGTAAACCTTGGGCAAAAAGATCTGCTGATTGAAACGCAGGGTAACTGGGGTGATGTGAGAACAGGTGATGATGCTGCAGCACCACGTTATATTGAAGCAAGGCTGAGCAAGTTTGCTTTGGAAGTTGCCTTTAATGCAAAGACTACGGATTGGGCATTAAGCTATGATGGCAGAAAAAATGAGCCGGTAACATTACCAATGAAATTTCCGTTGTTGCTGGCACAAGGTGCAGAAGGTATTGCTGTGGGTTTAGCAACAAAAATTTTACCCCATAATTTTTGCGAATTAATTGAAGCGTCAATAAAATACCTGAGGGGCAAAAGGTTTGAGATACTACCTGACTTTCAAACCGGAGGCACTATGGATGCCAGTGCTTATAATGATGGTAAGCGTGGAGGTAAAGTAAGGGTACGTGCCATTATTGAAGAACAGGATAAGAAAACATTAGTGATAAGAAGTGTGCCATATGGTGTTACCACCACACAACTGATGGAAAGCATTGTAAAAGCTAACGATGCCGGCAAAATAAAAATTAAAAAAGTTACCGACCATACAGCAGCTGCAGTTGAAATTATCATCGAGCTGGCGCCGGGCATTTCTCCTGATATTACTATCGATGCACTGTATGCTTTTACCGATTGTGAAGTTAGTATTTCCCCCAATTGCTGTGTTATTGTAAAAGACAAGCCACAATTTTTAGGCGTAAAAGAATTATTACAGATAGCTACAGATAATACCAGGGACCTGTTGCTGAAAGAGCTGCAGATAAAACTAGGAGAGTTACAGGAAAAATGGCATTACACTTCATTGGAAAAAATATTCTTCGAAGAAAAAATTTATAAGGAGTTAGAAAAGAAACATGAAACCTGGGAGAAGGTACTGACTGCAATAGATACTGCTTTTGGTCCATTTAAAAAACAACTGAAGAGGGAGATTACAAGAGACGATATTGTAAAGCTTACAGAAAAACCTGTTCGCCGTATTTACCGTTTGGATATTGATGAATTGAATGAACAGATAAAAGGGTTAGAAGCAGATATTAAACAGGTGAAACAAGATATTGCTAATCTTACTGATTTTGCCGTTGCATATTACGAAAACCTGCTGAAAAAATATGGTAAAGGCAGAGAAAGAAAAACAGAAATAAAAGAATTTGATACCATACAGATAAAATCAGTAGCTATTGCCAACACGAAAATATATGTAAACCGTGCTGATGGTTTTATAGGAACCGGTTTAAAGAAAGATGAGTTAATTGCAGAAGTGAGCGACCTTGATGATATTATTGCATTTACAAAAGGCGGTGTCATGAAAGTGGTAAAAGTCTCCGATAAAGTGTTTATAGGAAAAGATATTTTGCATGTGGCCGTTTTTCAAAAGAATGATGAACGCACTACTTACAATATGATCTATGTTGACGGAAAGACTGGTGTAAGTTTTGCCAAAAGGTTTAATGTATCCGGAATAACAAGAGATAAAGAATATGATTTGACCAAGGGAGCAGAAAAAAGCAGGGTGCATTATTTTACTGCCAATGCCAATGGCGAAGCAGAAGTGGTGAAAATAGTCTTAAGCCCTAATTGCAGTGCAAGAATTAAAGAGTTTGATTTTTATTTTGAAGAACAGGAAATAAAAGGGCGTGGCAGTATTGGAAATATTGTTACAAAATATCCGATTAAATCTGTAAAATTCAAAGAGGCAGGTAAATCAACTTTAGATGCTAAAAAATTATGGTTCGATAATAAATTCGGCAGGTTAAGTACTGAAGAAAAAGGAGATTACTTGGGCAAATTTGACGCAGAAGACAGGCTGCTGGTGGTGTATAACGATGGCAACTACGAAATAACCGACCAGGAACTGACCCAGCGTTTTGATCCTGAAAAAGTGCTGATGATAGAAAAATTTAACCCGGATAAAATTGTAACTGCAGTGTATTTAGATAATGAAAAGTTGCAGTACAATATCAAACGTTTTAAAATAGAGACCACCACACTCCACAGCAAATTCTTCTTTATTAAAGAAGGAAAAGATAATCGCCTGGAAATGGTAAGTACCGATGCAGAACCCATTTTAGTTGTACAAAGCGGCCGTGGCCAGATGGTACGCAAAGCCAAATTTAAAGTAGTAAAACTGGTGGAGGTAATGGGTTGGAAAGCAGTAGGGGCAAAGCTTACCGAATATTCTAAATCAGTAGAAATGGAGTGGGAGAAACCGCAGGGAAAAGATGATCAGCAACCGGAATTGTTTTAAGCCTGTATAATTATTTGTAACCTGTTAAGCATGATAAGTGCTTAACAGGTTTTTTATTCCTTGGTCGGTGGAGACACCGACCAAGGAATAAAATTTTAGTTTATCACAAACCAGTTACGGGATAAGTACGTGGTGCGTTAGTAGGCACTGCTGCATTTACAGCATCCGTATAATTATCTGTACCTATCAGCGCATGATTACCAGCTATATTACCTGTTTGATTGAGGAATGACCATTCGGTGGGAACGTCGGCATAAGTAAGACCGATAACATTGGTAGGAGGTAACATAGGTATAAGGTCTCCCAGGTTAACTATGCGGTAACTATCGGAAACGAGTGCACTATAAGCCCCTGCAAAGGCAACATTGCCAACCCTGGGGCTGGCATAATTGTACATCTCCACATTGCAGCCAATATTGGCGATCTTTAACGATGGAGCTACCATTGTGGCTAGTGCCGCACCCAGGCTATGGCCCGTAACCAGGCAGGGCAGGGAGTTATTAAATTTATTGAAGGCATCCAGGATCTGCTCTATAAGTAAAGTATAAAAAATAGCAAAGCCGAGGTGTACTTTTGCCAATTGAAATTTCCCATTATTATACCATACTAAAGGTACCGGCACCTGTGGAATGTTGGCATCAAGCAGCCACTCAAATGCTGATTGAGTGCCTCTGAGTGCAATAATATTATATTGGGCAGATGTTGCTGCAAAACCAAAATATACTTCTTGTAACTGCAGATTCATTGCCGCAACTTCCTGTCTGCCGGTAATATTCTGCCAGTCAACATTTGTATAATGGGGCCATAATTTATTAATGTCAATTTCTGGTGCTGTAAAGGACGCCGTTTGTGTAAAACCGGCGGGCAGCGTAACAGCACCGTTATTTGCCGGAGGTACACCATTGTTATATTGCACGTAGGTTAGTTCGCTCATTTGAGCCAGCAGTTTGGAAAGATTGGGATCGTACATGAGTAAGGTTTTACAATGACAAATAAATTAATGAGTATTCTTTGTGAATATGTTGCTGATGCTTTTACACTGCATTGCCTTTGATCACAATGAAATATAGTCACTACAGCAATGCACTGCAATAAGAACAAAAGCCGGAAGCATTACAACAAATGTACCGGTTGCTTTAAAAGTTTACAACCGTATTTCTACCTGAAATTTAATCTTGTGAGAGGGGTGCAACCAGGTGCAATTTCAGAAAGCAGGCTGTAAAACTGTAGTATACATTATACGCATACATATGCCCGACAGATTTTTCCCTGTCTTTAGAATCGAAGTAATCTTATTGTCATGATTTAAACAATAGGGGTGCCCGTAATTTTACTGTAATCCCTGCGCATAAACACTATTCCTTAAAGTTTTCACAAAAATCCCCCTGATTTAAAAAATAAAAAAACCGCTGCTGCGTTATCAGCTTACCTTTTAAAATCCTCTCAACCAGGCATCAAAATTAATTTTAATTAGAAGCCAAAGCCTATGAGTAAATATGTACTTTTATCCGTCTTACTGATCACTTTTAATTTAAACATCTCCGCACAGGAGTCGTCTTCCGTTAAAGTTCAGGCATCCCAAAAACTTACCTGGGACGAGCAGGAATCATTTGTAAATGGTTTTGCCCGGGTGTTGAAAAACAATAAATTCTCTTTTATCAATAAAGCTGGTACACTTGTCAATCCGCTTGAATTTGATGGGGCAAGAAATTTCAACAACCATCTTGCTGCGGTGCAAAAAAATAATAAATGGGGTTTTATTGATGAATCGGGAAAAGTGATCATACCTTTTATGTATGATATCGTGTATGACTTTACTGAAACTATAACCGGCGTTTTTGGTAATAAAAGATGGTGGTTAGTAAATACCAAAGCGCAGGTAGTGAAAGCACTTGATATCACTGTTTTTTACGGTTATAAAAATGGCATTGCAAAAATTGAAAAGAATGGCAGGTATGGAACAATAAATGTGAATGGAGAAATTATATTTAACAAGGAACAAAGTAATATAGCGATTACTAATGCCGTTCCTTATCATCCTTCTTCAAGCTCTTTAACCAGTGCTATCACTGTTTGTCCTGAGAATATCGATTTTGAATACGGCTCGTTTTTTAACTGGCAGTGCTATTTAGGCCATGTGGATTCTGTTGGTACTACTAATGTGATCACATTAACTCCATCGCCCCCAACACCTAATCGTCATACACTTTATAACAGGGTTACGCCATCAGCCATTGATCCTTACGGTTTGTTTCCAACTAATCCTCCCGACGGGAGTAATTTTGCGTTAAGACTGGGTAATACCCAGATTGGAGCAGAAGCAGAAGGGGCTACTTATGTGATAAGGGTGCCGGCAAATGATTCTAATTTTTCTATTAAGTATGATTATGCAGTTGTGTTTGAAGATCCTGGTCATACGCTGTGGTCTCAGCCAAGGTTCCAGGTAAATGTGTTTGACTCTGCTGCGAATGCTTATGTTGATTGTGCATCTTTTGAATATGTTTCCACAGCAAACCTCCCCGGCTTCACACGTTCTACTGTTGATACCGGTGTTATCTATAAACCATGGTCAACAGTGTTTTTAAGCCTTCGTGGTTATGCCGGTAAAACCATGTATCTCGAGTTTAAGAATGCGGATTGTGTAAGAAGAGGACATTGGGGATATTCTTATATTGATGTGGAAAAACCATGCGGACAATCAATTGAGATGGACTACGATTGTGCGCCACCTCATATCACTCATTTAACTGCTCCTCCCGGCTTTCAGTTTTATAACTGGTGGGATTCTGCCTTCACTACATTATTAGCAACCGGGCAAAATGCAGTATTAAACCCGGGGCCAACCATCAATACTACTATCTGGCTGGAAATGGTTCCTTTCAACAACTTCGGTTGTTTAGATACGATACCTGTAAAAATTACGGGAGAGTTTAAAGCCCATTTTGATCTGTCTGATACCCTGGGGCTTTGTGCTCCACATACTTTTACTTTTTACAATCGTGATGTACCATCAACTTCTGCAATATGGGATTTCGGGGATGGTACTACCGGTACCGGAGACACGGTAACACATACTTATGCATTGCCGGGAAGCTATATTGTAAAACTAAATGTTGTACTGCCAGGCGGATGTATCGGTAGTGTGATGAAACTGGTATCTGTAGTGCAGCCGGCAGGAAGTTTTTCCTTTAACGGTGGTAATTTTTGTGGCAGCCAAACGGTTCAGTTCAATGCTATCACCAGTAATGCAGATAGTTTATTCTGGAATTTTGGCGATGGTACAATTTTGCATACTACACAGGATACGGTATCACATACCTATCTTACACCGGGTATATACATTCCATCTCTTATTATACATTCTACAGGGGGGTGCCAAACGCCGGTACCCATTACCGATACTATTAAAATAGAAATACTTGATCCGGGGTTTATTAATAACCAGGTAAAAGTTTGCGGCAGCACAACGCTTAATTTCACTGATACATCTCATTCCTATTTTGGAATAACATCACGTACATGGGATTTTGGCGATGGCACCACGGGCAGTGGCATTAATGTAAACCATACTTATACCACTACAGGTACTTATAATGTTCGGCTGTCTATTGCCGGCGCAAGTGGCTGTAACGATAATATTGTAAAACCAATTTATGTAAAAGTAAATGATGCGCCGGTGGTATCTATTGTTGGTGATACTGCTGAATGCCAGTCGGTGCCGGTTACATTTACAAGCGTGGTACAATCAGTTGATGCCATCAGTTTTTATCATTGGACATGTTCTAATGGTGCAAGCGGTTCATCTGCCAATATCACCATTAATTTTACCACAGCAGGAACCTATACTTTACAATTGATCACTGCAACGGTAAATGGTTGTGCTGATACAGCTGTGCATACCATAACTATTCATCCCACACCAGATGTGGTGCAGCCGCCTAACCAGGTATTGTGTAATGGTGATTTTGCAGCCGCCATAAATTTTTCGGGAGCCGTGCCAGGTACAATTTATAACTGGACCAACACTTATCCTTTAATTGGCCTTGCAGCAAGCGGAACAGGAAATATTGCATCATTCATGGCTTCAAGCAATGGTAACTCTGTAGCCAATGCTACTATCAGGGTAACACCAACGGCTAATGGCTGCCCGGGACCGTTTAAAACATTTCTAATCACAGTTCACCCAACGCCAAATGTAGCACAGCCTGCAGATCAGACATTATGTAATAACAGCGTTACTGCAGCAATAACATTCAGTGGTACTGTTGCAGGAACAACCTATCAATGGACCAATAACAACACAACCATTGGCCTGGCTGCAAGCGGGGTTGGAAATATCCCTTCGTTTATTGGAAACAGTAATGGGGCCACTGTAAACTCAGCTACTATTACCGTTACACCATTGGTAAATGGTTGCCCGGGTGCGGCTAAAATATTTACGATCACGGTTAATCCAATGCCTGATGTAGCACAACCTGCAGATCAACAATTGTGTAGCGGTAATTTTACATCGGCAATTAACTTTACCGGTCCTGTTGCAGGAACGCTCTATAGCTGGACCAATACTGCACCCATAATCGGGCTGGCAGCCAATGGTACAGGTAATATTGCATCATTCCAGGCATCAGCTAATGGCAATTCAGTAGCTAATGCCACTATCACTGTAACGGCATCAATCAATGGTTGTGCAGCTCCATCTAAAACATTTGTTATTACTGTAGAACCAACGCCAAACGTAGTTCAACCTGCAGACCAGGCTTTATGCGATAATAGCAATACAACAGCTATTACATTCAGCGGTGCTGTAAATGGTACTGTTTACAATTGGACGAATAATAATCCTTCAATAGGTTTGGCAGCAAGCGGTACTGGAAATATTCCATCGTTTACTGCAAATAGTAACGGTGCAACAATTAATACTGCTACTATTACTGTAACACCAATGTTCAATGGTTGTCCCGGTACGCCAAAAACATTTACGATCACGGTTAACCCAATGCCAGATGTAGCGCAACCAGCAGACCAGCAATTGTGCAGTGGTAATTTTACAGCAGCAATAAATTTCAACGGGCCCGTTGCCGGAACTTTATATTCATGGACGAATACCAATACCATAATTGGTTTAGCTGCCAATGGTACAGGTAATATTGCATCTTTTGCTGCATCAAGCAATGGCGCTAATGTTGCTACGGCTACCATTACAGTAACGCCATCAATAGGCGGCTGTACCGCACCTCCTAAATCATTTGTTATTACTGTTAATCCTACACCGGATGTTGTACAACCAACTGACCAAACACTATGCGATAACAGCAATACCACGGCAATTAATTTTACCGGTGCAGTACCAGGAGCAACCTACAACTGGACGAATAATAATACTTCAATTGGCTTAGCTGCAAGTGGTACCGGAAATATTCCGTCATTTACTGCAAGCAGTAACGGAGCAACAATCAATACAGCAACTATCACAGTAACACCAATGTTCAATGGCTGCCCCGGCACGCCTAAAACATTTACTATTACAGTTAAACCAATGCCGGATGTGGTACAACCTGCAGACCAGGCATTATGCAGTGGCAACTTTACCGCACCCATAAATTTTACCGGGCCGGTTGCTGGAACATTATATGCATGGACAAATACGAATACGGTAATTGGTTTAGCAGCAAATGGAACAGGAAATATTGCGTCGTTCCAGGCTTTCAGTAATGGAGCATCCGCCGCAACAGCTACTATTACCGTAACAGCATCAGCCAATGGTTGCGCTGCTCCATCAAAAACATTCAGCATAACTGTTAATCCAACACCTGATGTTGTACAACCAACAGACCAATCTTTGTGTGATAACAGCAATACTGCACCAATTAATTTTACCGGTGCAGTAACAGGCGCTACTTATAGCTGGACCAATAGCAATACTTCAATAGGTTTGGCGGCAAATGGTACAGGTAATATTCCTTCGTTTACCGCAAGCAGTAATGGAGCAACAATCAATACTGCAACCATTACAGTAACACCAACGTTCAATGGATGTCCCGGTACACCAAAAACATTTACGATCACTGTTAATCCAATGCCCGACGTAGTGCAACCGGCAGACCAGGCATTGTGTAGCGGCAACTTTACCGCACCAATAAACTTTACCGGTCCTGTTGCAGGTACATTATATACATGGACGAACTCCAATACTGTAATTGGTTTGGCAGCAAACGGAACAGGGAATATAGCATCGTTCCAGGCTTTAAGCAATGGCAGTGCCACAACTACCGCCACTATCACAGTAACAGCATCCGGCAACGGCTGTGCAGCGCCATCAAAAACATTCAATATAACAGTGAACCCTACACCTGATGTTGCACAACCAACAGACCAGGCATTGTGTGATAACAGTAACACCACACCCATAAACTTTACCGGTGCTGTGAGCGGTGCTGTTTATAACTGGACCAATAATAATCCTTCTATAGGTTTGGCAGCAAGTGGTACAGGAAATATTCCTTCATTTGCAGCAAGCAGCAATGGCGCAACTGTAAATACAGCTACCATTACTGTAACACCAACTTTCAATGGTTGTCCCGGTATGCCAAAAACATTTACCATTGTTGTTAACCCAATACCGGATATTGTAAAACCTGCAGACCAGGATTTATGTACAGGTAATTTTACAACACCAATAAACTTTACAGGGTCTGTTGCAGGAACAGTGTATACCTGGACCAATACTTATCCTTTAATTGGCCTTGCGGCTAGTGGTACAGGCAATATTCCATCATTCCAGGCCTTAAGTAACGGTTCTTCAGTTGCCACGGCTACTATTACTGTAAAAGGAAATGCCAATGGTTGTGCTGCTCCGGTAAAAACATTTACCATAACAGCTAACCCTACACCAAATGTTGCACAACCTGCTAACCAGGCAGTATGTAACGGTGCAACAATAAATGCTATCAATTTTACAGGTACCGTTGCAGGTGCAGTCTATAGCTGGACAAACAGTAATCCTTTGATCGGTATACCAGCTTCCGGCACAGGAAACATTGCTTCTTTTACAGCAGTTAATAATACGGCTCAGCCCATTACTGCAACAATTACCGTAGTGCCGGCATCTTCAAATTGTCCGGGCACTGCAAAAACATTTACTATCACTATTAATCCAACACCAGCTGTTGATGCAACTACCGATGCCGTTGTTTGCCTGGGTAAATCAGTACAGTTAAATGCCACTGGTGCTGCTCAATATACCTGGACGCCTGTAGATCATCTTACCTGTTCTACCTGCGCTAACCCGGTTGCTAAACCCATTGATTCAATCGTGTACAAGGTTAAAGGAACCAGTTCTTTTGGTTGCTTTGCATACGATTCAGTGGTATTAAATGTGATCAAACCATTTAAGATGAAAGTTTCACCTGATGATACTTTATGTATTGGTGAAAGCACCAGCATGCTGGCGTCAAATGCCAACAGCTATATTTGGTCGCCGCCAACTAATTTAAGTGGACTGAACACTGCAAATCCATCGGCAAAGCCTTCTGCAACCATACGTTACCAGGTAATAGGTTTTGATGGGCATAATTGCTTTACCGATACCGGGTATGTGTTAATAACGGTAGGGCCTAAGCCAAAAGTAAATATTGGCCCCGACAGAACTTTAGCAACCGGTACACATTTAACGCTTAACGGTGTTACACAAAATGGTCCTATCATTAAATGGGAATGGACACCAGCTTCAGAATTGAGTTGCAGTGATTGCCCTTCACCTTCTACAATAGTGAAGAACAATTCTTTCTATACAGTTCAGGTCACCAATACTTTCGGATGTGTTGCTTCTGACACGATCTTTATCAATTCCATTTGTAAAAGTGCACAGGTGTATATACCTAATGCCTTTACCCCGGACAATGATGGCCTGAATGATATATTGATGGTGAGAGGAAGTGGAATTACCGTTAAATCGTTCAGGATATTTAACCGTTGGGGAGAAGTGGTATTTGAAAAAGCGAATTTTTATCCTAACGATCCTAAATACGGATGGGATGGAAAGGTGAGGGGAGTACCAGCAACGCCAGATGTGTTTGTATATACTGCAGAGATATTCTGCGATAACGGAATACCTTACACGTATAAAGGAAATATTACTATACTTAAATAATTTTATAACCTATGAAGCCCGCTAAAAAAATATTCCTGCTGTTAGTAGTTATGCTGCTGGCAAAGTTTGCCGGCGCACAGGATATAAATTTTTCCCAGTTTTACGATTTGCCACTATTAAGAAATCCTTCATTAGCCGGAATCTTTTCCGGTGATATCAGGATAACATCGGCATACAGAAATCAATGGCAAAGTGTAACCGTGCCTTACAGAACGTTTGGCCTTGGTGCTGAATTTAAAAAACCGATAGGAGAAAATTCGAATGATTTTTTTACTTACGGGGTACAGTTGTCTAATGATATTGCAGGTGATTCTAAATTAAGCCGCACACAGGCTTTTCCTGTATTTAATTACCACAAATCGTTGGGCGATAAGAATACTTATTTATCTGCAGGCATCATGGGAGGCCCTGTAATGCAAAGGTTTGACCCTTCCCGTTTAACTTTTGATGACCAGTATGTGAATGGTTCCTATAGCACTTCCAATCCAACCAAACAAACTTTTAGCAGTACCAAACTTACATACTGGGATGGAACCGCAGGGCTTTGTTTCAGTAGTGTGGCAGGAGAAAATACAAGGTATTATATCGGTGTTGGCCTGTTTCATTTTACAGAACCTAAAGTGGCTTTTCAAAAACAAAATGATATTATACTGAATAAAAAATGGGTAGTTAATGGAGGCTTTGCAGCACCATTAAGCGATGAGAACCGCCTTATCATGTACCTGGATTATTTTATGCAGGGAGGAGCCAGGCAGGGTCAGGGAGGTTTTATGCTTAATCATGACCTGGTACAATACGATGAAGAACAGAAAATAAGTATTTCGGGAGGTGTATTTTATCGTTGGAAAGATGCGTTTATGCCCGTGGTAAAACTGGATTATTATGATTACAGTTTAGGAATGTCGTACGACGTAAACTCCAGTAAATTAAAATCAGCATCGCAGTACAGGGGAGCTTTTGAAGTTACACTTTCTTACAAGGCGTTTAATAATAAATACAATACTTCTGCAAATAAAGTAAAGTGCCCTTTATTTTTTTAATGGTACAATAACCCAATACGTTTGCAGTCTCGTTATTCTGAAACATAAAAATTACCCGGTAGATTGCTTGCCCGGCATAATTAGTAGTAGCCAGAATCAACGCAGGGTTTCTATAAAAATTGTTGACAAATACAAGGTATTATTATCAACAAAACCCGCTGTTGGTATGGTTTTTGGCAAATAAAAGGAAAATCCAACTATATGAGAACCATTTCATTTTTAGTGATTGCCTGTGTTGTTTTATTTGTTGTCATTTTTACCCTTATCACTATTTTATTTATTAAGTTTTAAGCGTATCAACAATTCTTTGTTGATCATCTCCGGTTAAATGGAAATGAAAAATGCATCAATTTAAATGGGCCAAATTTTCTGCATCAGCAAAAACAACATTGCTGAAATCTTTCACTACATTATATAAAGTGTCTCTTTCTACAGGTTGTCTTTTTACTTGTTTAATAAGAGTAACTAATTCGGCAGTACTCATCTTTGGTGTCTGCTCTTCGCTACCCGCCATGCTATAAATTTTTGTACTATCGTCGATAGTGCCATCAATATCATTTACACCAAAACTTAAACTCAATTGTGCATTCTGCCTGCCCAGCATTGGCCAGTAAGCTTTAAGGTGAGGAAAATTATCTAAATAAATTCTTGCGATGGCATACAGCCTCATGTCTTCTGTAATAGTGTTTTCAGGTACATGGCTCATGTCATTATCATGGTTGCGGAACTTTAATGGAATAAAAGTGTTGAAACCTTTTGTTTTATCCTGCAGCTCACGCAGTCTCCTCATATGGTCAATACGGTGTTCGTATTTTTCAATATGTCCGTATAACATGGTAGCATTACTGTGCATACCTAATTTATGCGCTTCTTCATGAATAGCTAACCAGCCGTCAGCATTTACTTTATCAGCACTGATCTGTTCTCTT
This sequence comes from Ferruginibacter sp. SUN106, assembly GCF_050611765.1. Taxonomy (NCBI): domain Bacteria; kingdom Pseudomonadati; phylum Bacteroidota; class Chitinophagia; order Chitinophagales; family Chitinophagaceae; genus Ferruginibacter; species Ferruginibacter sp. SUN106. The sequence continues at coordinate 829,254 of NZ_JBODJC010000003.1, read as the reverse complement.
ATTTCAGGATGAAAAATTTCGGCACCGCCACCAGGTAAACTATCCAGTCCTGCATCATGCAATTTCTTCATGCCTTCGGCAGTAGAGAGTTTTGCCTTGCGGAACATGTAATCCAGTTCAACTGCTGTAAATGCTTTTACGTGCAATCCGGGGCGATGGGCTTTTATCTTTTGCATCAGCTCAATAAAATAATCCATATTCATTTTAGGATGCACTCCGCCCACAATATGAACCTCGGTAATGGGTTTACCGTCGTAGGTCTTTACAATGTCCAGCATTTGTTCAATACTCAGTTCCCAACCTTCTTCCTTATTTGCATACAAGCGGCTGTAACTGCAGAATTTGCAACTGAATACACATACATTGGTAGGCTCAATATGAAAGTTGCGATTGAAATATGTTTTATCACCATGTAGTTTCTCCCTGATAAAATTGGCCAGGGCACCCACAAAGGCAAGGCTCCCTTTTTCAAAAAGCACCAGGCATTCTTCATCGGTGATTCTTACACCATCTTTTACTTTTTGTGCAATGCTTTGTAAAGCTTTATCTGTAACCGAACTGATTAAAATATCTATTGAAGTGCTCATTGGAATTTTTTTGCAAATTTACGACGATAATAGAAGTTGTAACATTATTTTTTAAAAGGAATAGTTATAATCTCAAGGTGTATTTTGGCTGGATACTACGCTTTTTTAACCGTATGCCACTACCTTAAATTCAAGCGGGTGTAGCCATGTCGTTTCAGAATAAATGTATATCTTCCAAGTCTAAACTAAAATAGGCATGAGTATTAAGTTTCGTCTTACGGTGATGAATTTTTTGCAATTCTTTGTTTGGGGTTCCTGGCTAATAACAATTGGTGCTTACTGGTTCCAGAATAAGCATTGGGCAGGGGATAAGTTTGGCGTGATCTTTTCTACAATGGGTATTGCTTCTCTTTTTATGCCTTCAATAATGGGCATCATTGCAGATAAATTTATTAATGCAGAGAAATTATATGGCATTTGCCATATTTGTGGTGCAGTGGTTCTTTTTACGTTGCCAATGGTGACAGACCCCACCACTTTCTTTTGGGTAATATTGCTGAACATGATTTTTTATATGCCTACCATTGCATTGGCAATTGCAGTAGCCTATACCTCGTTGAAAAATAATGGCAAGGATGTAGTGAAAGATTATCCGCCAATCAGGGTATGGGGAACAATTGGTTTTATTGCAGCGCTATGGGTTGTAAGCCTGTTAGGTTTTGAAACTTCTGCCAGCCAGTTTTATGTGGCTTCGGCAGCATCATTATTTTTAGGAATATATTCTTTCACACTTCCTAAATGTCCGCCGCAACTTACCGGTAAACAAAACCAATCTTTTGTTGATGCTATGGGCCTCACTTCTTTTACGCTGTTTAAAAATAAAAAAATGGCGATGTTCTTTATCTTTTCCATGTTATTAGGTGCGGCATTACAATTGACCAATGCCTACGGGGATACTTTTTTACATGACTTTGCTAAAGTGCCTGCTTATAAAGATGCAATAGCGGTAAAATATCCTGCTATTATTATGTCGATTTCCCAGATATCTGAAACATTATTTATTCTTGCCATCCCTTTTTTCTTAAGAAGATTTGGTATTAAGCAGGTAATGTTGTTTAGTATGTTTGCCTGGGTACTCAGGTTTGGCCTGTTTGCTTATGGTAATCCGGGCAATGGACTTTGGATGATCGTTTTATCTTGTATTGTATATGGTATGGCATTTGATTTTTTCAATATCTCTGGTTCTCTTTTTGTAGAAACACAGAGCGATCCGAAAATAAGAGCCAGTGCACAAGGGCTTTTTATGATGATGACAAATGGAGTAGGTGCAGTGTTGGGAAGTTCTGTAAGTGGATTTATTATACAAAAATATTTTACAGCTGCTGATAGTACTAAAGACTGGTATCACATATGGCTGGCTTTTGGTGCTTATGCATTAGTAGTAGGGGTTTTATTTTTAGTTTTATTTAAACACAAACACAATCCGCAGGAAATACAAAATGTAACGCATTAAGATAAAAAATCTCCTCAGCTTGTTGAGGGAATTTTTATTAAAGCCAACCTGTAACAATTATTTTAAAGCTTCTGTGTTTTACAAAGCTTGCTTTTGCCTGTATTTGGTACGCTGAAATTTCATTTCGGCACATTGATCGAAATATAATTTCAATGTACAAGAAAGCCCTTACAAAAATGTAAGGGCTTTAATTGTATAACTGTAGTTGATTACTTCTAAGTTTCTGTCTTTTTACAAAGTTTGTTTTTGGTTGTACCCGGTACGCTGAAATTTCATTTCGGCACATTGATCGAAATATAATTTCAATGTACAAGAAAGCCCTCACAAAAATGCGAGGGCTTTAATTTTATAACTGTAGTTGATTACTTCTAAGTTTCTGTCTTTTTACAAAGCTTGCTTTTGGTTGTACCTGGTACGCTGAAATTTCATTTCGGCATAGTAATCGAAATACAATTTCAATGTACAAGAAAGCCCTCACAAAAATGTAAGGGCTTTAATTATATAACTGTAATAGATTACTTTAAAGCTTCTATCTTTTTTACAAAGTTGGCTTTTGGTTGTGCGCCTACTAACTTATCAACCACCTGTCCGCCTTTTACAAAAAGGATTGCAGGAATGCTGGTGATACCGTAGTTCATAGAAACCTGGGGATTGTGGTCAACATTTACTTTACCAATGTTTACCTTGCCTTCGTATTCTTTTGATAATTCTTCAATTACCGGGCCTATTGCACGGCATGGACCGCACCATTCTGCCCAAAAATCAATAACGGTTAATTTATCGCTGTCTAAAACGTCTGTCTTAAAGTTTGCATCTGTGAATTCGTGTGCCATAATATATTTTTGTTTAAATTTTATAGAGAGAGGACAAATTTAAGTCCAATCCTGTTAATGTGCTGTTATGACATATCCACATAGTGTTAATGTGCCAATTTGCAAGTAGTACTATGCCACTGCGGCATCAATTATTTTCTAATTTCGAAAATGTTTCAGGTGTCATGACGGCTTCAAGCCGTCGGACACCTACGGGGCACCTAAGCCGTCACCACACTCACTTCCACATCTACATTACCGTTTAAAAATACGGCCATCTCATCGTTCATGGTAAAGCCTTTTTCTAAACTGTACATACCCACTTTATGATTATTGCGTAAATCCTTTACATTGAATTTAATAGATGTTTTACCGGGATTTGCTTTAATATTCTGATCAATGAAATTGATGAAATCGGCATTTACAAATTGCGGCTGTACATCAATCACAACCTGTTTGGTGAGTGCTGTTTTCACTGTTTCCAATAAATGGATTTTACTTAATGCAAATTGATATTCGTTGCTGTTGTAGCGTTGTTTAAAACCGCCTTCTACCAAAACAATCATTCCTTTTTCTAAATAATTCTGGTACTTCACATAATCTTCGCTCCATAACATAAACTCCGCCTTGCCGCTAAAATCTTCTATCGTTAATATACCAAAGTTTTTACCCGTTTTAGTAAGGCGGTGTGCCGCATCAATTACCAAGCCCGCCACACGAAATTGTTTTGCAGGATTAGGATTACTGTTCACTGAATTTTTAAACTCCACATAATCTGCCAGCGAAGTGATATTGTAATGCTTTAATTCAAACTTATAATTATCTAAAGGATGCCCGCTGATATACATCCCGGTAACTTCTTTTTCATAATCCAGTTGCTGTACCAATGGCCACGGTTCACAAACAGATAATTTAGGAGGCATAATTTCAGGCATAGCTAAATCACCAAACAAAGTGTTGGTGGTACTGGCGGCCTGCGATTGAAAAACGTTGCCAAACTTAACAATCTTTTCCAGGCCACTAACATCACCCGGTGCGGCATAAAAATATTGTGCACGTATCACATCTGTAAAGCAATCAAAAGCGCCGCTATAGGCTAAACTTTCCATCGATTTTTTATTTACCGATTTGCTGTTGCATCTTTTTGCCAGATCGAAAATGCTTTTGAAAGCACCATGTTTATCTCTTTCAATAATAATATCTTCAATAGCTTTTTCACCCACACCTTTTAATCCGCTGAAACCAAAACGTATTTCCCCTTTTTTATTTACAGCAAAACCATTCTGGCTTTCATTAATATCGGGGCCCAGAACAGTTAATCCCATGCGTTTACATTCTTCCATAAAGAAAGTGATCTTTTCAATACTGCCTGCATGATTCAACACTGCCGCCATATATTCACTGGGGTAGTGGGCTTTTAAATAAGCCGTTTGATAAGCTACAAAAGCATAACACGTACTATGCGATTTATTGAATGCATATTGGGCAAACGCCTCCCAATCCGTCCAGATCTTATTTAATTTATCTTCAGGGTGTCCCTTGGCGGTAGCACCGGCAATAAACTGTGCTTTCATTTTATCCAGCACCGCAATTTGTTTTTTACCCATCGCTTTACGCAATACATCCGCATCACCTTTACTGAAACCGGCTAACTTTTGCGACAATAACATTACCTGTTCCTGGTACACTGTAATACCATAGGTTTCTTTCAGGTGTTCTTCCATATCAGGCAGATCATACTCTACCTGTTTTTTGCCATGCTTACGATCGATATAATCAGGGATATAACTCATTGGCCCCGGACGATACAAGGCGTTCATTGCAATCAGATCGTCAAATTTATCCGGCTTCAGTTCACGCAGGTATTTCTGCATACCGGCACTTTCAAACTGGAAGGTACCATTGGTATCGCCTCTTTGATATAATGCGTATGCTTTTTCATCATCCAGAGGGATATAATCAATGTCGATAGAAACGCCATGATTCTGTTTGATAAGAGACAGGCCTGTTTTTAGAATACTCAATGTTCTCAATCCTAAAAAGTCCATCTTAATTACGCCGGCTTCCTCAATAGAATTACCCTCAATTTGTGTTAACCATAATTCAGATTCTTTTGATGTTGCAACAGGTAATAATTCAGTAAGGTCTTTTGGCGCAATGATGATCGCTGATGCATGTATACCCGTGTTACGCACAGAACCTTCTAAAATTTCAGCTTCGTGCAGTATAGTGCTCCGCAGGTCGTTGCCAGCATAAATGGCCCTTAGTTGTTTTACATTATCCAGGTCATCAGGTTGCAAAGCTTCTTTTTCTTCTAAAGATTTTTCTCCTGCTTTTGCTTCCTTGATGGTGAATGGCGCATGTAATAATCTTTTTAAATTAATGCCTGGCCTTTCCGGAATTAATTTGGTGAGAATACGGCTTTCTGGTAAAGGAAGATCCATTACTCTTGATACATCGGCAATACTACTTTTAGCTGCCATGGTACCATAAGTGATAATTTGTGCCACCTGGTTCTTGCCATATTTCTGCACCACATAATCAATTACTTTTTGCCTGCCATCATCATCAAAGTCCGTATCAATATCCGGCATGCTCTTACGCTCAGGGTTCAAAAATCTTTCGAATAGCAAATTGTATTTTATCGGGTCAATATTGGTGATGCCAATGCAATACGCCACCGCACTACCTGCTGCAGATCCACGGCCCGGCCCGATGAACACACCAATATCCCTGCCGTGTTTAATGAAATCACTTACAATTAAAAAGTAACCGGCAAAGCCCATTTTTCTGATGACGCCTAATTCAAACTGCAAACGCTCTTCACTTTCAGGAGTAAGAATTTTGTAGCGTTCTTTTGCACCGCTCCAGGTTAAATGCTCTAAATAATCATCCTGCGATTTGTAGTTGGCAGGCACTTCAAAAAAGGGTAGTAGAATTTCTTTCTTTAAATTGAGCACATCAATTTTATCCACCACTTCATTGGTGTTGTCGATCGCTTCCGGCAGATCTTCAAACACTTTTATCATCTCTGCAGTGTTCTTCAGGTAAAACTGATCGTTAGGAAAACCAAAGCGTTTGTTTTTTATGGATACATCATCGTCACTGAATTCACGGTTGGCAGGAGTGGCCTGCTTTTCGCCGGTGTTAATGCACAATAAAATATCGTGGGCATTAAAATCACTCTGGTCAACGTAGTGGCTATCGTTGCTGGCAATAACTTTTACGTTGTATTTTTTTGCAAACTTTAATAGAATGGCATTTACTTTTTCCTGGTCAGGAATGCCGTGGCGTTGCAACTCAATATAATAGTCCTGCTGAAAAATATTCAACCACCATTTAAATTCATTCTCGCCTTCTTCTTCGCCATGTTTTAAAATGGTTTGCGGTACTAATGCACCCAGGCAACAGGTGGTGGCAATTAATCCTTCGTGATATTTATGAATGAGCTCTTTATCAATACGTGGATATTTGGAATACATGCCTTCAATATATCCCAGCGATGTAAGCTTCACCAAATTTTTATACCCCTGCTCATTTTTAGCTAACAGGATCTGGTGGTGCCGTGGATCTTTTTCTTCTTTGCTGAATGTTTTGCGATGCCTGTCGGTAGTAATATAAAATTCGCAACCTACAACCGGCTTTACTTTAAGTGAGCCATCTGCATTTTTATGATTGTGGGCTTCTTTTACAAATTCAAAAGCACCAAACATATTACCGTGATCGCTGATGGCCAATGCAGGCATACCATCTGCAATGGCTTTTTTATATAGATTCTTAATAGAGGCAGCGCCATCTAATAAAGAAAATTGTGTGTGTACGTGTAAGTGAGAAAATTTCATACCCCTGTCTCCGCGGCGGAGAACTTAGTTTTAAAGATTATATGTTTTATCAGTCAACCTTAAATTTAGCAATAAGCAAAAACGCTTTTTATCGGTTTTAATTTCTAAAATTTTATGATGGTTGAAATACAAATATCGTTCATTAAAACTGTTCACGGGTGCTGTTTTTTCCACAAACAAATGCATCGGTTTAAATATACCAACTGGTGGGTATTTCAACGGCTGCAGTAAAGATTATTTTTGATATCAAACGACCATATTATGAAACAATTACTTAGCACCATACTTTTTCTCTTTACTGTTACTGCAATATTTGCCCAGCCTGCGGCAGATAAAATATCAGTAATAATAAAAGCAGGCAAATTCACCATCAATAAAGCTGTTATAAGTGAAGGGTGGCGCAAGGATGTGGCAAGCGTAACCCTGGGCATGGCAGAACGCAAAAGGCCTGGTTACAATACCACTTACACTTACGATAATTTGGGCATCGTTCTTTTTGAAAAAAATGATGATAAATTGCCCTCAGGAATATTATCCGAAGTACAGTTTTACATATCAGCGGGGGATACCAACGCCGTATCGCCTAAGGGCTTTTTTGCGGGAAAAATGGAGGTTGAAAAAGTAAAGATCTCCAGCAACCTTGACTGGAAGACACTTCGTGAAAAACTGAAGGATTATACCTCATCAGAAAGCTATATGGAGCATAACTTCCGCCTTGCTTATAAAGGCATTTATATTTATTTCAAGTACAATAACGAGGAAACGGTTTTACAAAAAATGAGTATTGGCGTAGATAAAAGCAGTAAATGATGCTGCCGGATTTTCTCCTGCCACCTTTGAAACGCTGCTGGCATCGGCTTTTACTTGTAATTTACCCAATGATAACAATGAATTTGTTAAAAAGGATTTGCGCTGCAATTATTTTACTGTCAATACGTTAACTAATTAAAACCGATAAAAATGCCTGAAAAGCTTGTATATCCCGGTAATGGGGCGTACCTTTGCCAAGCATTAGAGAAAAAATTTATTTATTAATTAGTTTGTAGGACAAGGTTTAAAGATCAGATTAGATAAACAGCGTAATTAAAGAAGAATCAGACGACCAAAGAACACAAGATTAAGTCGTACATACGCTTAAACCAAAAGTTTACGTATGAAACACTTATTTTTTGTTTCTGTTGCCGCTGGCATATTTTCAGGAACATCAATATCCGTTAAAGCCCAAACCGCTGTTAATTCAGTGAAGTTTGTGGGGCCACAAAAAAAATCCGTACAATTTATTGAAGGCATTGAAATAAAGCGTGACGCCCAGTCTACCGCCGAACCTGATGTTTGGGCAACCAAGCCTGCAGTTAAGCCTGCACCTGCTACAGTTACAAAGCTTACTTATAAAAAAACTGCTGCTACTTCCGGTACTTTTATTGAAAGCTGTACCGCGTTACAATTTAAATATGCCCAGTTAATGGATGTGGATGTGGAACTGATCACAAACACTAAATTATACACTGTAATTGAAGATTGGTGGGCAACCCGCTACCGTTACGGAGGCACCAGCAAAAAAGGAATTGACTGCAGTGCTTTTACCGGTGCATTACTGAATGAAACTTATGGATTGAATATGCCCAGGACTGCAAAAGATCAGTATGCCATTTGTGACAAAGTAGAAAGAGAAAATTTAACCGAAGGCGACCTGGTGTTCTTTAATACAAGAGGTGGGGTGAGCCATGTAGGTGTTTATTTAGCCAATGGGTATTTTGTACACAGCAGTGTACATGGTGGTGTAACCATCAGCAGCCTGGATGAAGATTATTACAACAGAAAATATATTAGCGGAGGCAGGGTGACGCAGCAGTAAATTATTTGCTATGAAAATTAGAAGGGAGCTGAGAGGCTCCCTTTTTTATTTTGTGCCACGGAGATACACAAAGGAATCTCAGAGATTCACGGAGAGCTTTGTGATACTCTGTGTATTCTCAGCGCATCTCCGTGTAATTTCTCTACTCCACCTTCCTCGCCACTTAATGTTTGCTATGTGGTTATTGGCTTTTTTATTTTGTGCCACAGAGATACACAAAGGAACCTCAGAGATGCACAGAGAAACTTAGTGTATCTCCGTGTCTTCTCAGTGCATCTCCGTGGAATTTCTCTATTCTACTTTCCTGCTCTTCACATAAAAATTCGGATTCACCACAAAGGTTTTCTTATCGTACCAATCAGCTAAACTCAAGGTCTGCCATGTGGCGGTTGGTTTTATCCATTGCTCACTTTTATCTTCCTTACCAAAAGAAACTTTAAGTGGTAAATTAAAACCCGTTACCACACTATCATAACGATAAGAAACTTTATTGCCTTCAATTTTATATTGCAATACCGGAATCATGGTAGTACGCAAATACTGGTCAAATACTTTACTGAAATCGATCTTGCTTTGTTTGCTCACATAATCTTCTATCTGTTTTGTGGTAACTGTTTGATGATAGAAAGTTTTATTCAATCCTCTTAATATCATCCTGAATTTTTCATCATCATTAATTACCTGGCGGATGCTATGCAGCATGTTACCGCTTTTAGGATACATATCACCACTGCCCTCCTGGTTTACATTGTAGGGGCCAATGATGGGGATATCATTCCTGATACCTCTTCTTGTACCAATACAATACGCATTGCCTGCTTCTTTACCATACCAAAAATCGGTGAACAAGGTTTCGCTGTAGTTGGTAAAGCCTTCATGTACCCACATATCGGCAATATCTTTACTGGTGATATTATTGGCAAACCATTCGTGGCCGCTTTCATGTATAATTATAAAGTCCCATTTCAATCCCCAACCGGTGCCGCTTTGATCTCTGCCCAAATAGCCATTCTGATAACCGTTACCATAAGCCGTGGCACTCTGGTGTTCCATTCCCAAATGCGGTGCATCTACCAATTTATAACCATCGGCATAAAAAGGATAGGGGCCAAACCAATGTTCAAATGCTTTGATCATTCTTGGGGCATCGGCAAAATGTACTTTGGCTTTTTCAAGGTTTTCCTGCAATACCCAATAATCCATATCCAGGTCGCCTTTTTCACCTTTGTACACTTCACTAAAATGCGTGTACTTGCCAATGTATGGAATGATATTATAATTGTTGATCGGTTCTGTAACTGCCCAGTCGTAAGTAGCCGTACCGTCACCATTATTTATTTTACCACGATAGCGGCCATTGCCTACGCACATCAAACTATCCGGGCAGGTAATATGCATCTCTGCACTATCAGGTTCATCTGTTTGATGATCTTTACACGGATACCATACACTTGCACCAAGGCCCTGGCAGGCAATGCTCACCCAGGGGCTGCCATCTTTACTTTTTTTCCAGATCAATCCTCCATCCCATGGTGGACGACGGGCAATACGGGGTTTGCCGTGGTAGAAAATATTTATAGTATAGATCTCACCTTTCTTTAAATTTTGCTTACTCCAATCAATAAAATATGCATTCCCATCTCTTGTAAATTTTATTTCTTCAGCTGCATATTTTATAGCAGTTTGAGTTTGAGAACTTGATCTTATGTGAGAAATAATTGAGACGCCATCTAATATCATGGGTTCCTGTAAATCAATCTGCATTCGTTTCTGTGCAAGTCCATGGTTACCATTTGGTATTTCTAATGAGGTGTTCAATACTTTAAAACTCATTACATTTTGTCCGCTTATCGTGCTATCCACAATATTAAATTTCACATGCAGGTCATATTTCAACACATCCCACCAATCTCTTGAAGGGCCATAAGTGCCACGCAATGTATCTGCATGCGTAAAGGCCGCCATCTTTTTTAAAGGCTGTGCCTGTAAATGAATAATGGATAATGAGATAATGAATAATGTAGCGAAAACGGCAATGATTTTTTTTAGAGGCAACATCTTTTTGGCAGGTTTATTTTTGATTGTCTAAATTTATGACGAATATATTGAACTATGCCTGTAAAACAATTCCGTTCATCAATAATTGCCATAACAAGAAAATCAAAAATATTTGCCTTCGGCGAAAATGAAGGTCGCCACAGATTGCACAGATTTACCCGGAAGAATACATTTGCAGTTATAAAAAATTATCCATTATCCATTATCATATTATCCATTTTTGCATTCTCCTGTAATTCACATGAGCATGCTAACAAAAAAATATTTCACTACAACGAAAGCAGCGGCCTGGCTTCACTTGATCCGGCTTTTGCGAAAAATAAACAAGTGATGTGGAGCGTACACCAGCTGTACAATACTTTGGTGGAAATTGACAGCACCATGCAACTGGCACCATCGTTGGCAAAAAGCTGGACGATATCTCCTGATAATTTAATTTTTACTTTTAATTTAAGAGATGATGTATTTTTTGCAGACGATGCCTGCTTTACAAATAACAAAGGCAGAAAATTAACTGCACATGATGTGGAGTACAGTTTTAAAAGAATTGTGGATAAGAATACGGCCAGTCCGGGTGCATGGATATTTAACAACAGGGTTGATTCTGTTGATGGCTTTAAAGCCATTGACGATACTACATTTCAATTAAAACTGATCCGGCCATTTCAATCCATACTTGGTATTTTAAGTATGCAGTATTGTTCCGTTGTACCCAAAGAAGCAGTAGTAAAATATGGCAACGATTTTCGCCGTCATCCTGTGGGCAGTGGCCCATTTAGTTTTGTTGCCTGGGAAGAAGGGCAGGCATTAGTGTTGAAGAAAAACCCCAACTATTTTGAAAAAGATGCAGAAGGAAAACGATTGCCGCATATCGATGGCATTAAAGTTTCTTTTTATGATAGCAAGGCGACAGAGTTTTTAGAATTTCAGCAGGGCCGTTTGGATTTTATAGACGATATCGATCCTTCTTTTAAAGATGAAGTGCTTACTAAAACAGGTAATCTGAAAAAAATATGGGAAGGTAAAATTGAATTGCAAAAGCAACCTTATCTCAATATAGAATACTTAGGCATTTTGGTAGATGAACAAAATCCTTTGGTAAAAAATTCTCCTTTGCATTTGCAGAAAATAAGACAAGCGATCAATTATGGTTTCGACAGGAGAAAGATGATGTTGTATTTACGTAATTCTATTGGCATTGCAGCTGAGAGTGGTTTTGTACCCTGCGGTTTACCTTCTTTTGATTCAGTAAATGTAAAAGGTTATCAATACAATGTAGCCAAAGCCAAACAATTACTGGCAGAAGCCGGTTACGCAGACGGTAAAAATTTACCTGCAATAAAATTACTCACTATTCCCATTTATGGTGATTTAGGAAGTTATATTGCCAACGAACTGCGACAAATTGGAATTAATATTGAAGTGGAAGTGGTGCAGAAAAGTTTGTTGCTGGAACAAACTTCAAAATCGCAAGCCTTATTTTTTCGTGGCAGCTGGATAGCTGATTATCCTGATGCAGAAAATTATCTGAGTGTTTTCTATAGTAAAAATCCTGCGCCGCCTAATTATACCCGCTACAAAAATGCAGCTTATGATCTGTTGTACGAAAAAGCTTTATCAGAAAAGAATGATAGCCTGCGGTATACGCTCTATCAGCAAATGGACAGACTGATCATTGAAGACGCACCTGTGGTACCGCTGTGGTACGATATGGCGATTCACTTAGTGCATACCAACATAAAAAATTTTCCACCAAACAGTTTAAATTTATTGGAGTTGCGGAAAATGCGGATAGAGTGAGTTATTGGATAGCAAAAGTATGAAAATACAAATGTTCAATGTTCAACGCTCAATATTCAATGTTCAATGAAAACGCAGTTCTCTCAGGGTTATCTACTCAGCAGAAATTTCAGAGTATTATACTATGCGTTTCAATTGAACATTGAACATTGTACATTGATTATTGAGTATTCTCTTTAATGTTTCTTCAATTTATTCTTAAACACTTTCTCAAATTTTTCCAATTTAGGCCTTATTACAAACTGGCAATAACCCTGGTTGCTATTATTGTTGTAATAATTCTGATGATAGGCTTCTGCAGGATAAAACACTTCAAATTTTTCCAAGGTAGTTACAATCGGGTTATCCCATGCACCACTTTTATCTAATTCGGCTTTGTATTTTTCTGCTTTAGCTTTTTGTTCTTCATTGTGATAAAAAATTGCACTGCGGTATTGCGGGCCAACATCGGCCCCCTGCCTGTTTAAAGTCGTAGGGTCATGTACCTGCCAGAAAATTTCCAGCAATTCATCATAGGTGATCTTTGAAGAATCATACACCACGTTCAGGCATTCTGCATGGCCGGTGGTTTTGCTGCATACTTCTTCGTAAGTGGGGTTTACCACGGTGCCGCCGCTGTAGCCACTGGTTACGCTTACCACACCTTCTAATTGTTGAAAAATGGCTTCGGTACACCAGAAGCAACCAGTGCCAAAAGTTGCCGTGTCTATCGTAGCTGAATTGTTAGTTGTTGTCATTTTTTTATTCTCCATTTTTGTTGTTGTATTATTATCTTTTTGTGCGCAGGAATATAATCCTGTAAAAACCAGGAACGAAAGAAATATTGATCTGAACATCATTTTTTGTTTGTTTAATATACGCAAAGTTATTTTAGTTAGTTTGCAAAACAATTGGCGTTCAATTAAGTTTAACAAAACCCGATTTAAATTGTATGAGATCATTAATTGTACTTTCCTCAACTTTCTTACGGCATTGTATTGCTCAATATGGTTTTTTAAAACTTTGCATTATAAGCTTCTTATTCTATGGCTTATCTTCATGCCAGCATAAAAATCAACCACCAATGGAATCTGTAAAAGTGTATGCTTTTCGCTTAAAACCCGGACAAGACCTGAAACGGGAAATACAAAAGCTGGTTACTGAAAAACAAATTAAAGCCGGCTGGATCAGCACCTGTGTGGGCAGCCTCACCAATTATAATATCCGTTTTGCCAATCAGCCCAACGGCAGCAGCGACAGCGGGCATTTTGAAATTGTAAGTTTAACGGGAACAGTTTCTGTTAATGGTTCACATATACATATCAGCATCAGCGACAGCACCGGTAAAACTATTGGCGGGCATTTGATGGATGATTGCAAAATTTATACCACGGCCGAAATTGTCATTTTGTCGGGTAATGACCTTGTTTTTAAAAGAGAAAAAGATGGCACCACCCCATGGGAGGAATTGCAGGTGGAAGAAGTGAAAAGTAATTAGTAATTGACAATCAGGTATGAAAAGTATTTTAAGAATAGAGAATTGGTTGTTGATAGTACCCATTATTTTATTAGTGGTTCAAAAATTTTGTTTCCCTGGCACTACGTTTGATTTTCACTTATATGATACTTACTTTGTAATTAGCACTTTTCACTTCGGCATAGCAGTATTGTTGTTTTGCTGGATATTGTATCTCTGCCATTTCTCATTAAGCGCAAGAAAAAGCGGGAATAAAAAAATATTGACAGTTCATGTAATTGTTACTGTTTTATTATTGATATTTTTCTTTGTCTGTCATTTCTTTGTACCATTATGGAAAGCATCTCCAATGAAACCACGACGGTATTATGATTACTCAAGCTGGGAGGCATTTCAGCAATATGATGGAATAAGCATTTGGTTTGCTATCATGTTTGTAATGTTTATATTAATTCAAACCCTATTCATTCTTTATACAATCCAAAGCTTGATTTTTAAAAACAAATGGTAGCAGCTGCTATAAAACTTAAAAAAGGGATTTCATTCCGCAAGGCAAAATTTCCCGTAATTTATACCCATTCACAGGAGGGCAGCAGGCGAAGGGTGCCGGGTAGCGAAGCCCTCTCTTTATTACCAGGTGTAATTGAGCGGCCTCTGCTATTTTATGTTTTAATTTTTGTTAAATGCAGCGGTTATTTTGTCAAAAGTATCATCTTTACCAACTACAAGCTATTTTTACATAAATTTACGTAAGTAAAACATGCACATGAAAAAATTACTATTTATATTGGCGGTATTATCTTTTTCAACAGGCCTTTTTGCACAGGGAAAAGAAAATACCAAAAAAGCCAAAAAAGAAGAAAAACGTAAACGTATTGATGCCTTGATCAAGCAAGAAGAGGAGGGTGTGATCGCTTATAAAAAGCAAACTGCCTATGGCGTAAAACTTACCAGTGATGGCTATGGTGCTTTTTTTGAAATCGGCAGGGCCAAATCAATTAAGAAAGCAATGTTGTACCAGTTTGAAATAAGCGAGCGTAAACATCAAAAAGAAGAAAAACTGACGAGCCTGGCAAATTTTTCTGCGCCTTTTATTTATGGTAAGCTCAACTTTTTTTATCCCGTTAAATTAGGTGTACAACAACAAATATTATTGGGAAATAAAAGCAATAAAAATGGCGTAAGTGTCACTGGTAACCTGGGTGGCGGATTAACGCTTGGCTTTCTGAGACCTTATGAAGTGGAAGTAGATAAGAATGGAACAAGAACTTTTGTGAAATATGACTCACCGGATAGTTTATTATTTGTTGGAGCATATAACGATATTTCAGCATCAGGCCCCAACTTTGGTACCGGCTGGAATCATTTAAAACTAACCCCGGGTGTTTATGTTAAGCCTGCAGTGCGTTTTGATTACGGAAAATTAAACGAACTGGTAAGTGCCATTGAAGTAGGTGTAACTGCCGAGTTTTATTCCAAAAAAATTCCCCAGATGCTGTATACCAAGGAAAAGCAATTTTTCTTTTCGGCGTATTTTGCTTTAATGTTTGGGAAGAGGAAATAAAGCCTGCTAACTCCTGAAAGGAAACTTTAGCTGAGATTAAAAAGGGACTAGCGATGGTGATATATTGTATTATGCCATCTTGGCTACTATATTTACTACCCCACAGTACAGTACTATTTTAATTCTTTACTTCTTACCTTTGCAGTTCATTAGTAAATTTTCAGGATTGAGGAATTTGCAACACCGGTATCAGGTTGCGCAAATCATATATCTGAAATCATAAATCATAAATCAAATGATTGAATTACCGGTAATAGATGGAACAGTAGAGCAGCAACCTAAAAAGCCAAACTGGTTAAGGGTTAAATTACCTATTGGAGAAGAATATAAACATGTTAGAAATTTAGTAGACAAACATAAACTGCATACCATTTGCGAAAGCGGCAATTGCCCTAATATGGGCGAGTGCTGGGGCGAAGGAACTGCTACATTCATGATACTGGGAAATATTTGTACCAGGAGTTGTGGTTTTTGCAATGTAGCCACCGGAAGGCCGCTAGAAGTGGATTGGGACGAACCGCAACGTGTGGCAGAAGCCATTAACCTGATGAAAGTAAAACATGCTGTAATTACTTCAGTTGACAGAGATGAATTGAAAGATGGCGGCAGCATTATCTGGTTCAATACTATTAAAGCAGTAAAAGCTTTAAACCCTCAGACTACTTTAGAAACGTTGATCCCTGATTTTAAAGCAGAGAAAGAAAATATACAACGCATTATTGATGCTGCACCCGAAGTGGTGAGCCATAATATTGAAACTACAGAACGCTTGACCAAACAGGTGCGTATTCAAGCCAAATACTGGCAAAGTATGGAAACTTTAAAGATCTTAAAGGAGGGTGGCATGCGTACCAAAAGCGGTATCATGTTAGGATTAGGAGAGGAGAAAGAAGAAGTAATACAAACTTTAAAAGACCTGTACGCCAGCAATGTTGATGTGGTGACTATTGGCCAATACTTACAGCCAACAAAAAAACATTTGCCTGTTGCCCGTTTTGTTCATCCTGATGAATTTGCTGAATATAGGGAGATAGGCTATAATTTAGGTTTTGATTATGTAGAAAGCGGTCCATTGGTTCGTTCCTCTTACCATAGCGAAAAACATGTGATTAAAGGTTGGGGAAGAAATAAGTGGGAGGGAGAAAAGAATAATGGATAATTTCAGTAATGAATAATTGCTAATGAGATAATGAATAATTGGGTACTAAGATTAATGAAAGCTATTTCAAATTAAGAACATTATTCATTATCCATTAAAAAATTATCAATTATCAGATTACCTTCCCAGCCATTCCTTAAACCCGTTTACTCTCTCCCTGCTTACTATGGTTTCTGCAGTTGTTGGCGGGCAAATTTCCAGTTTCAATCTCCCGCCTAACCAGGTGTGTACTTTTTTTACTGCTTCAATATTTACTAACAAATGCCTGTTGATGCGATAAAAATTATCGGGCTGCAATTGTTCTTCTAATTGCGACAGGTTACTTTCTAATAAAAATTTAGTGCCATTAAAATCTACAGCGTAACATAATTTTCCATCAGCAAAACAATATGCCGTACTTTCGGTTTTTAAATAACTCAGTTGCTGTCCACGTTTTATCAGTAAGCGTTCTTTATATTTTATGGCATTCATATCCTGCATCAGCTTTAAAATTTTATCAGAAAAATTGTTTGCTGTTTTAGGATAGAGTTGTTGGTATTTTTCCAGCGATTTATATAGCTCATTTTCATCGATAGGCTTTAATAAATAATCGATGCTGTTTACTTTAAATGCTTTTAAAGTGTATTGATCAAATGCCGTGGTGAAGATAACGGGTGTGGTGATTTTTACTTTCTCAAAAATATCAAAGCTCAATCCGTCGGCTAATTGAATATCCATAAATATCAGGTCGATATTCTGTGCAGCAGATAAATAACGCACACTGGACTCTATGCTGTCTGCTTTATGGATGATCTCCACTTCATCACTGAAATTCAGCAATAATTTTGAAAGCCGGTTGGCTGCAGGAGTTTCGTCTTCAATAATTACAACTTTCATAAATTAATTATCGATCAGTGGAATGGAAACAGTAAAATTAGTTTCGTTCTCTGTAACTTTTACCGGTGCATCGCTCAGTAGTTTATACCGGTTGCGGATATTTTCTAAGCCAATACCGGTGGATTCATTTACCTGGTTTTTCATTTGCAGGTTATTGCTGATCACCAGGCTGCCATTCTCTGTAAACACATCTATATGCAATGGTTTGTCTGACGAAACAATATTGTGTTTGATAGCATTCTCCATTAATATCTGCAGCGAAAGTGGTACAATTTTCTTTTGTAATTTTTCTTGCGGAATGTTGATGTTTACCTGCAGGTTTTTATCAAAACGGGTCTTTAATAAAAAGGTGTAAGCATTCAATACTTCCAGTTCATCTTTTAAAGAAATGCTTTTTTCATCTTTCACCTCTAATATATGCCGGTATACTTTTGATAATTGTTGCACAAAATCCACTGCATGATCAGGGCTTTCCGGAATTAAAGAACTAAGGGTGTTTAAATTATTAAACAGAAAGTGAGGATTTACCTGGGAGCGTAATGCATTTAACTGAGCGGCAAGATTTTCTCTTTTTAATTTTTCTGTTTCTTCTACTGAATGGCGCAGTTCATGCATAAAATAAATACTCTCATAAATAGCGATGATCATTATAGTACAAAATAAAGCTGCAGAATTGGAGTGTATGAGTATATCTGTTTCACTGAAATATGCAGCATGCTCATCTGCAAAAATTTCTTTGGTAAAAATACCGACAACGGTATTTGCAGTAACAGTAAAAATAAACATCAGCAGCGATTGAAATATAATACGTTTTCTTACTTCATCAAAAATTGAATATTTTTTACGGCTGTAAATCATAATGTACCGGTTACCTAACCAGATAACGGTAGTGATCATCATTGTTGTAAAATATTTATCCCAGGTTAAAAATGGTGACCTGTTAAACCGACAGTTAAAAAAAACAATCGGGATGATAAAACTTAACAACGGAATGCCGATAACCATCAGCATGCCGTCGTTAAATCCTATCCTGCAATTTGTTTTCCGCATAGCGTAAAGTTAATCAAATCAAAAGGTGATCTGGTAATTTATATTGGGAAAAAATCCTATCTGGTTGATCTGGTTTACCCCTCCTGTTTTTGGATTTAAGGTTCTGATATAAATATTTTCCCTGCCGGTAAGGTTTTGCAGATCTACATACCATTTTTGTGTAACTTTTTTAAGGTTGCGGATATAAGAGAATTTTAAATCCCAGCGAATGTAAGTATTCAACTGCTGGCTGTATGCTTCATCCTCTTTATAAATAACATAACCGGCATTTTGCGAAGCTGTAATATTGAATGGTGTGTAACGCTGCCCGCCGGTGACCGTTATTTTACTGTCAATACCAAAAGTGGTTTTATTATTTAATTTAAATTCTTTTCCACCTAAAGCGTTGATCACAAAATTACTGTTGAAGGCGGTATTGCGCCATACATTATCACTGCCTTTGTATTGCGATTGAAAAACAGATGTGGTGAACAGCCAGTAAAAACCTTTGTGTAAAAAATGTTCCAGCGTTAATTCTATACCATAATTATAACCTTTACCATTATTTACCAGGTTGGTTTTATCAGGAAAGGCGAAATCGGCACCGGAGTTTAACATACTGAAACTGCTGGCTGTTTTTTCTACTGCGGCATTATAAATATATTGCCCATATATTTCGGATTTTAAGCGGAACTGTTTTGAAAAGCTGATATCATAACCGAGAACGCCATGCACACTTTTTACAAAATCCAGGTTTTTATTAGTGAATTCAGTTTGCCCGGAATTATTTTTTGATTGATAGAAATATACTTCCAGTGGTTGCGTTTGACTATGCAATCCGACGCCAAATGAAACAGCCTGGTTTTGTTTAAACTGGTATTTGATATTCCATCTCGGTTCAATGCTTTGTGTATTGTTAAAAGTAAACTGCTGGTAATACAGCCCAAGATTAGTAGATAGTTTATCTGTAAAGCGATGCCCGAAATTGATAAAGGTTTTTAACAGCGTTGCGGTTTGGTTGCTGTTTACCAATGTTATCAGTACAGAGTCACCGTCTTTAATATAATCCTGCCTTAATTTTAATTGATTAATGTCTGCTGTAAAACCTGTAGTTAACTGGTTACGGGAATTAAATTTTTTGTTGAAAGTGTAACCGGCAGAATATTTTATTTGTTCATTCTTTTTATAATATGCCAATGTATTTGGTTTGTTGCCGTCTACAATAGTTTCGGAATATTTTGATGATAATCCTGACACAGCAAAGGTTGTTTTACCTGATGCAGTGCTGTTAAAAAAATAAGTGTTGGATAAACCCAATACACCAGTCAACGATTTGAAATCCCGGTCTCTGATACTGCCATCATTGGAAGAATATAAATTATCCTTGCCCTGGCTTTCCGGTAAAAAATGAATATGGCTTTCTCCTCCCAGGCCAAACAAACTAAACGTACCCAGTTTTTTTGTAGGTAGATTAATTTTAAAAGTGCCATCCTGGTAATAAGGTGTGGCAGAGCCGGTGCCAAAATTTAAGCCAAGGTTTTGCAATGTAGCCACCATAGAATAACGATAGTCTACCAGGTAGGATGCTTTTGTTTTTTTATTCAACGGACCTTCTGCGCCAAATTCAAACCCATTAAAACCCATTTGCCCCAGGAACTCATTTTTTTCGTTATTGCCATTACGCATTTTTAAATCAAACACACCAGCTAAAGCATTACCGTATTGCGATGGAAAAGCACTGGTTAAAAAATCGGAATTCTTTAAAGTGTTGATGTTTAAAATACTTACCGGCCCACCGGTAGAACCCAATGTACTGAAGTGATTGGGATTAGGAATATCAATACCATCCATACGCCACAATACACCTGCAGGGGAGTTGCCACGGATGATGATATCGTTCCTGGCATCATTGCCGCCACTTACGCCGGCAAAGTTTTGCGCCATGCGGCTGGGGTCGCTACGGGTACCTGAATACCGAAAAGCTTCATCAGTACTTAACTGCCTGGCGCTAACGATAGCCGCTTCATTTAATGCTTTTAATTTTGATCTGCCCGATATCACTTTTACTTCATCTAGTCTTTTTACTCTTTCCTTCAGCTTTATTTCTAATACAACTTCTTTGGATGATGTTACTTCTATATTTGGCACTACAACATCTTCATAACCAATTGCGCTGATCTTTATATTTTGTCTTCCGACCGGTACATTAGCCAATTTAAAATTTCCTTTTTCATCTGTGATCACATTTAAATGCAATGATTCAACTGATACGGTAATATTTTGTAACACATTACCAGATTGTTCATCCAGCACCACACCTTTTATGGTTTGTGTAAATGCAGCATCCTGTGCTTTAATGATGAGAAAGGAAAAAAAGAGTATGCTTAAAAAAAATACTTTCTTCATAAGTGTTGGTTAAAAATTATTTTACGGAATAGCTGTTATAAATATCAACTGCTTCCTGCAATTTGGATATATCGCCATTAATAGTTTTTGCTTTTTCAATAGCTGTACTGCAACCGGTAAGGTCATTGCTGATGAAGGACTCAACAGTTTTTTTATTGATCAGTTTTAATTTTTTATCGGCATAAACAAAGTAGTCGCCAATTTTTCCTTCGGTACCATTATTAAACACAGCTTCTGTACCATTGTAAGATGCTTTGCCTGAAGCATTACTTGCTTTTTGTAAAAAACAAAGTTTACCGGTGCAGATGGTTTTGAAAAAATCGCCATTGATGCAGATAAAGCTGATAGCATCGATTGTTATGCCATTGATATCGCTGCCTTCGTATACTTTTTTATTGCTGCCGCTTTCATCTGTAAAAATTACAGAAGCAGACTTTTTAATATTATCTTTTATAAATCCTGGTTGCAAAGTGCCATTGGCCAGCGTAACGGTTGCTTTGGTATAACCTTCGGGTGCATTAGTTTGAGCATTTGCTACTGCAACAAAAAGGCTTAATGCCAGTACAAGTGAGGTTGTTTTAAGTTTCATGACTTTTAATTTTAATTGTTAGATAAGTTGGTTAAATGGTATTTTTATACTGCAATTGTACTGTGATTAATTTCGCAGTTATACCAAAATGGAGTGAGTTGGAGAAAAGGAGGAGTGAATTGATATATTCTTAAAACCATCTATAAAAATGAAAAAGGTTTTTATTGTATTGTTATTCTTTTTGTTCAATGCTACTATGTTGTCAGCACAGCAGAAATGGGTAAATGTAGACAGTGCGTTTCAGCTATTGCCTGATAATTTTCATGTATACAAATCCACTGACAGTTTAGATGGTAAACCATGCATTGCTTATTATGCAGAAGCAAAATTGAAAGACAAGCATTTAAGTTTTACTGCAGATACATCGCATGACAGGCGAATAACGCCATTACAATTTTATGCAAAGAACAAGCAACCCTTGCTGGTTGTCAATTGTACTTTCTTTAGCTATGAAACCAACCGCAGTTTGAATGTGGTAATTAAAGATGGAAAGATGGCTGCTTTTAATACGCATACCATTCCAATGAAAGGGAAAGATACTTTTCAATATAAGCATCCTTTAGGAAGCGCTATTGGGATTGATAAAAAAAGGAATGTTGATGTGGCGTGGTTGTATACAGATTCTCTGAAATTGGTTGCGTATGCACGGCAATTGGTAGTGCCGTCATACAAAGACTCATCTCTATCATTTCCTGCTTACTTTGATTCTAAAAATGTTATTTGGGTATCAAATGAAGCAGCAGCCAGGCACGGAGACAAATTTAATACTTATTTGAAAAAGTGGAAAATGAAAACCGCTGTTGGCGGAGGCCCTGTACTATTACAAAACGGTGAAATAAAAATTACCAATGAAGAAGAATTAAAATTCACCGGCAAAGCCATTGAAGATAAACATCCCCGAACCTGTATGGGTTATACAAACGATGGCCGTTTGATTGTAATGGTGATACAAGGAAGATTTCCCGGTATTGCAGAAGGTGCTACACTTACGCAGGAAGCACAATTATTAAAAGACCTTGGCTGTACAGAAGCATTAAACTTAGATGGGGGCGGTAGCAGTTGTATGCTCATTAATGGAAAAGAAACGATAACACCCAGTGATAAAGTAGGGGAGCGTCCGGTGCCGGCAGTGTTTGTAATTAAAGTTCCTCAAAAGAGAAAGTAAGTCCGTATTTACTGATGTATATAATTTTTGCAATGCCAGGCTTGCCTTTGATAACCAGTTTTATTTTTTTATTGTTATCAGTTAATTCCCAACTGCCTTTGATAATGGGGCTTATTTCTACTCCTCCATAAATGCGTCCTGTTAATGTTCCATTGTTATTGAATTGCAGATACTGCATGTCGGCTTTTAAAATTTCACCGGGTAAAAACCGTAAAGTATCTGAATGAAAACCATCATACAAATTCCACTTTCTTTCCAATAACTTTTTGATTTTTATATCACCTGTTCCTGCAAGATTTACTTTTTCTTCCTTGATCAATTTACCATTGTTGTAGTAAACCTCGGATTCGATATTCCAGTCTTTAACTATCTGCCAAATACTATCTCTGATGCCATTTTTGTATTTGCCATAATTATAGCTACTCAAGCTGTCAATATTCTCATACCAGAATTCGTCTTTGGTAAATTTAAAGCTCCTGGAATACTTAGTTGCAAAATTGTTACCATTGGAGTCATAAATATTGATGGGTAAAGAATCGAAGGGATGACTATCTTTTATTGCAATACCTTCATTTATTTTTTTGCCATCAGCTGTATACTCAATACAATAATACTTGTTAATGTTTACTCTTATAAATTCGTAATGAATTTTAGATTCGTCGCCATTGTAAAAAACTTTAGCTCTTATAACCGAATCATTGTAATAGTCGTAAAAACGCTGATTATAGTATTTTGAATCAGCAGTATCTAAAATGTAAAATGTATTATCTGCCTGGCAGAACGATGATTTTGCCAACGTAATAAAAATCAGTAGAAGAAAAAATCTAAGCTGTATGATCTTCATTAAAGTGTATCAGTAATTTCTTTTACTTCTCCCAAGCCAACGCACTGGCCCCCAATATCGCCGCATCAGATTCTTTTAAATGGCTCACCAGAATTTTCACTTTGTTCTGGAACACCTGTATCAGGTTCTCTTCCATATGTTGTTTGGTAGGTTTTAAAATTAAATCGCCGGCCTTGGTTAAACCACCAAATAAAACAATGGCTTCGGGGCTGCTGAACATTATTGCATTGGCTAATGAAAGGCCCAGTATTTTTCCGGTAAATTCAAAAATTTCCAACGCCACTTTATCCCCTTGTATAGCGGCTTCATAAACAGCTTTAGAATCTAACTGGTCTTCAGGCACATCCCTCAGCAAACTGGGCTCAGTTGATTTCGCTAACAATTCAATGGCTGTTAATCGTACACCCGTTGCCGAGGCATAAGCTTCCAGCGGGCCTTTTTTTCCTGTGCCTTTATGAAAACGTCCGTCGGGTATCACAATGGTATGCCCTAATTCGCCGGCAAAGCCATCATGTCCATAAATTAATTGGCCGTTGGCAACAATACCACTGCCCACACCGGTGCCCAAAGTGATCATGATAAAATCCTTCATGCCTTTAGCAGCACCATACATCATTTCTCCAATGGCAGCGGCATTGGCATCGTTGGTTAAGGTAACCGGGAGTTTAAATTTCGCTTCTAATAATTCTGCTAACGCAATAATGCCTTTCCATGGAAGGTTAGGAGCGTATTCAATGGTGCCGGTATAAAAATTACCGTTGGGTGCACCAACACCAATGCCTTTAATGCGCCCTCTTCCGCCGGAGCGTTCAATTAATTCGGAAAGTGCAATGTATAAATCATCAATAAAACTTTCAACCGTTGCATGTTTTTTAGTGGATATCTCACTGCTGAATAAAACATTTCCATCACGGTCTACAATACCAAACTTGGTACCGGTACCACCAATATCAATTCCTATTACTAATTGTTCTAAAGCTGTAGGCATATAGCAAATTTAAAAATCA
The DNA here is from genome assembly GCF_050611765.1 of Ferruginibacter sp. SUN106. Classification (NCBI taxonomy): domain Bacteria; kingdom Pseudomonadati; phylum Bacteroidota; class Chitinophagia; order Chitinophagales; family Chitinophagaceae; genus Ferruginibacter; species Ferruginibacter sp. SUN106. The sequence continues at coordinate 804,752 of NZ_JBODJC010000003.1, read as the reverse complement.
GTCCCCAAAAATTTGAGGGACTGATAAAGTTATGAATAAATAATAATTTTTATTTCAAAATATGTCACAGGTTATATTAATCAAGTTTGCTTATCAAAAGAAGTCAAGTCTTAAAGACTTGACTTCTTTATGCGTTACTTAATAATTAACAGAACCTTAGTGCCCACCACCTTTTACTTTACTTAGCTCATCAAGGTCAATGCCCTGGCCTTTAAGATCGCTTTTAGATTTTATGGCATAGTAGGCTAAATATGCAAAGCAGGCTATCCCTACAAAATACGAGAAGCTGATGCCTAAAATATGATCAGCAGATAAATAACCTTGCAGCACACTAATTACACCGCCACCACAAATCATGAAAATTAAAAAGTTAGAGCCTTCGCTGGTATGTTTTCCCAAACCAGAAATTGCTAAAGTAAAAATACAAGGCCATAATGTAGAACAAAATAAACCTACGCTGCAAATGGCCCAAACACTGATATTATAATCAGGAGAAAAAATAGCTACCAGTAAAGCAATGATTCCGCATATGCTGAAAATCAGTAATTGCCTTGCAGGGTTACCCATACTTAAAAAATTGGCAGCAATTAAGGCTATAATAACCAGGGCATAAACATAAAAAGGCTGCATATCGGTTTTTGCAATAGCATTAACTAATAAGTAAACACCAAAAGCTAAATAGGGCATTAAAAACTGTAATACTTTTTTAGTGCCTTCAGAAAAACCAAATGCACCTGCAGATGATGTCCAGCGGCCAATCATTAAACTTGCCCAAAACAAAGAAATATAAGGTGCAGTGCCACTTGTTGGTGTGCCTAATTTTTGTTTCATAAATTCCGGCAGGTTAGCAGCCGTACTTACTTCCACACCTACGTATACAAAAATGGCCAGCATGCCCAATACTAATTGTGGATATTTAAATGGAGAACCTCTGTCAATCCATGTAGATTTTGATTCCGCTAATTCTTCGGTATTACTAACTAATTGATTGGGTACTGCAGAAAAATAAAATATTGCAGCTACTATTAAAAAAGCCGCACCTAAAATTAAGTAAGGTGTTTTTACAGAACTTAAAGAACTTACCATTACGGTTGAAACCGTTCCAAAGATGGCCAGTTTAACAATCAATGGGCCAATGGTGGTACCAAAATTATTTACTCCACCAGCCATGCTTAAGCGTTGCGAACCGGTACTGGCACTGCCCATATTAATCGCTAGCGGATTTGCCGCTGTTTGTTGTAAAGAAAATCCTAAGCCAATAATAAATAAGCCAGAAATAAATAAAGGAAAAGATTCTGTACTTGCTGCTGGTATAAATAATAATGTACCAATTGCAGAAATGATCAAACCTATGCTGATGCCATTTTTATAACCGATCTTATTCAGCAGATCTTGCTTCAACATTTTACTGATACCAAAATAAATCAGGGCACCAACAGAATATGCTACATAAAATGCAAAGGATACCATTTGCGCTTTCACCTGGTTAAGGTGCAGTTTTTCTTTAAATACAGGAATCAGCACATCATTGCTGGCAGCAACAAATCCCCAGAAGAAAAATACGCTGACAAGAGTGCCAAACTGGCTCCATTTTGTTTTGCTGGTATCTGTAATTGCTGCAGGTGTAATCAAATCTTTTTGTTCAGTTGGCATATCGTTTTGTTTTGAGTGGTTGAAAATAGAATAATTTGGCGACGGAGAAAAATTTTCATTGTGTTATAAATACATACTTTACATTTTGTGTAATCTATCTGGATAAAATAGTAGCAATCAAATAGTAGATTATTATTTTTATTATTTGGATAAATCAATCAAAAGTTCCTAAATTGTAATAAGATTATTCAATTGCTAATGATGGAAATACTTCACGTAACAGCAGAATGTTACCCTTACGCCAAAGCCGGCGGCCTTGCAGATGTGGCCGGCGCATTACCTAAATATCAAAATGACCTGGGACATATTGCCAAAGTGGTGATGCCTATGCACCGTACCAAGTTCTTGCTGGAAAATGAATGGGATACCGTACACAAGGGCTCTTTTGTAATGGGGCAGTATTACTTTGATTATACTATTATTAAAGAAAGAACAAACAAACTGGGCTTTGATTTGTATTGCGTGGATATATTCGGCATTTTTAACCGGGAAAAGATTTATGGTTATGATGATGATTCCGAAAGGTATACTGCTTTTCAGATTGCTGTAGTAGATTGGGTAAGCAGGTGGCAACATCACCCGGATGTGGTGCATGTACATGATCATCATACAGGGCTTATTCCTTTTATGATGCAGCATTGTTTTGCTTATCGTCATCTGGCAACAATACCAACAGTACTCACTATTCATAATGCCCAATACCAGGGCTGGATGGGTTGGGACAAATACAACTATTTGCCCGCCTATGATAGTTTTCAATGGGGTAAACTGGATTGGGATGATACGATCAATCCATTAGCATCAGGAATTAAATGTGCTATGAGAGTAACCACAGTTAGCCCGAGTTACATGGAAGAGTTAAAATTTAATGCCAACGGATTAGAAAGTTTGTTTGAATATGAGAAGGGGAAATGTGTGGGCATTTTAAATGGCATTGATAATGCTGTTTGGGATCCTGCAACAGATACTTATATACTGGATAATTTTTCGGTAAAAGATGTGGAGGCAGGAAAAAAACTAAATAAGAAAAAACTGTGCGATGATTTTGGATTGGATATAGAAAAGCCGCTGTTTATTTTTATTGGAAGATTGGTGGGAGAAAAGGCGGCAGAGTTATTGCCACAAGCGATTAATGATTCGGTGTATCATATTAATGGCCGGATGAATTTTCTTATCCTGGGCAGTGGCGATCCGGTAGTAGAGTACCATTTAGAAAACATGCGTAGCAGTTTGATGGGTTTTTATAACTCCCAGATTGGATATAATGAAAAGCTGGCGCATCAAATGTATGCCGGCGCAGATTTTTTATTAATGCCCAGCAGGGTAGAGCCTTGCGGCCTTAATCAGATGTATGCATTGCGTTATGGTACCATGCCCGTGGTGAGAAGTACGGGAGGCCTGAAAGATACGGTAACAGATTTTGGTGATCCGGGAGGCTTTGGTATACGATTTAATGATGCTACTGTAGGAGATATTACGTATTCTATCTACAGGGCTACGGAATTGTATGGTGATAAGAAGAAAATGACCGCATTAAGAAAAAAAATGATGCAGATAGATAATGGATGGGAAGTTAGTGCAGGACGGTATATTCAGTTGTACGAGGCAATTTTGTAGAATGAATAATTGGTTAATGAATAATGATTAATTCCTTAATTTCATTACCAAAATTCTAATTTATGAAGACTAATGTTTTAGCTGACAAGAGCTTTGATTTTGCCGTTAGAATTGTAAGATTGCACCAATATTAAAAAAAAGAATTTGGCGAATACATTCTTTCAAAACAAATAGTAAGAAGTGGAACAGCCATTGGAGCGTTGATTATGGAAAGTGAATATGGAAGTTCAAAAAAAGATTTCACTGGCAAACTTACTATTTCGTTGAAAGAAGCAAACGAGACAAGGTATTGGTTAAGATTATTGCATAAAACTGATTACCTTCAAACCAAAATGTTTAATTCTCTTAATAACGATTGCATTGAGTTGGTAAAGATGTTAACTGCAAGTATTAAAACATCCAAATCCAGGTAGTGTATTTCATTATTAATTATTCTTTATTTCATTATTAATTAATTATAGTTATGGACGCTAAATCTGTAGTCGCAGTTATTCTTGGAGGTGGTGCCGGCTCCCGCCTTTACCCTTTAACCTCAACACGTAGTAAACCTGCTGTACCAATTGCAGGTAAATACCGTTTGGTGGATATTCCCATTTCCAATTGTATTAATTCCAGCATCAACAGGATGTTTGTATTAACGCAATACAATTCTGCTTCGCTGAACAAGCATATCAAGAATACCTACCAGTTCAGTGCATTCAGCAAAGGCTTTGTGGATATCCTTGCAGCTGAGCAAACGCCGGATAGTTTAGGCTGGTTCCAGGGAACTGCCGATGCGGTGCGTCAATCTTTAAAACATATTGGTAACAACGATTTTGAATATGTATTGATTTTAAGTGGTGACCAGTTATACCAAATGGATTTTGGCGCTATGATCGATAATCATGCTGCTCAGGGCGCTGATATCACCATTGCTACCATTCCTGTTGGAGAAAGAGAAGCGCCTGAATTTGGTATTCTTAAAGCCAATGAAGAAAACCTGATCACTTCGTTTATAGAAAAGCCTAAAAAAGAACTATTACCGGAATGGGTAAGCGATACCGGTGCAGATATGCAATACCAGGGCCGTAATTACCTGGCATCGATGGGGATTTATATTTTCAACAGAAAATTGTTATTCGACCTTTTAGAAAAAGATAAAAAAGATGCCACTGATTTTGGTAAAGAGATCATTCCATCTTCTATTGATAAACATAAAGTGATCAGTTACCAGTATGAAGGGTACTGGACAGATATCGGGAATATCTATTCTTTCTTTGAAGCCAATCTTGCATTAACCTTAGAAATTCCTTTATTCAATTTATTTGATAATAAGAATGTGGTATACAGCAGGGCACGTATGCTGCCACCTGCAAAAATAAGTGGCACCACGCTGGAGCGTACATTAATTGCAGAAGGTTGCATTATCAATGCCAGCCGTGTTGAGAATAGTGTGGTGGGTATCCGCAGCCGCATTGGCCAGGGCAGTACCATTGTAAGTTGTTATATGATGGGTAGCGATTATTACGAAACACTTGCCGAAATAACTCATAATGCGGAACGGAGCATGCCAAAACTGGGCATCGGAGACAGGTGCTATATCAAAAATGTGATCATTGATAAAAACTGTCGTATAGGTAATGATGTGCGTATCAATGGGGGGCCGCATTTACCCGATGCCGATCATTCTTTGTACGTGGTAAAAGATGGTATTGTGGTGTTGAAAAAAGGAGCGGTTTTACCCGACGGTTTTGTAATATAGAGTTACAATAAAAAAGATGAGTACCATATCAAAACATTCGCCCCCCAGCGAATGTTTTTTTTGTGGTAATTTAAATAATGTGTATTTTGTACACAATTAACGATAAAAATTAAACGATTGCTATGTCTATAAACACCCCAGGTGAAGGCCTTTATAAAGGAATCAAACCTAAACTTCCCTTATCAGAGATCATTAATATGAGCGTTGGTTTTTTTGGAATCCAGTTTGGGTGGGATTTACAGAGAGCTAATATGGGGGTAATTTATGATAATCTTGGCGCAGATGCCGATAAGATTCCCTATTTGTTTTTAGCAGCGCCTCTAACAGGTTTAATAGTTCAACCTTTGATTGGTTATTTAAGTGATCGCACCTGGCATCCTACCTGGGGCAGGAGAAGGCCTTACTTTTTGCTTGGGGCATTATTAAGTTCTATTGCTTTATTGATTATGCCGCATAGCAGTGCTTTGTGGATGGCCGCAGGTTTATTATGGGTATTGGATGTTTTCGGGAACGTGGCGATGGAACCTTTCCGTGCTTATGTAGTGGATAAATTACCAGATAGCCAGGTAAACAGAGGTTTTGTAATGCAAGGGTTAATGATCGGGCTGGGCGGCACAGTAGCTTCATCTTTGCCGTGGGTTTTGAGAAATGTTTTTAGTGTCAATAATATGAGTGTAAAAGGAGTGATAGCTGAAAATGTCAAGTTTTCATTTTACATAGGAGCTTTCTTCTTTTTAGCTGCAGTGTTGTATTCAGTAATAACTACAAAAGAATATCCACCTACTGCAGAAGAACTGGAAGAAAAAAAGCACAGCGGAAGTGGCGTCTCCGAAATATTTTCTGCTATAAAAAATATGCCACAAAAAATGAAGATCATTTCATTGGTGCAATTTTTTACTTGGCCAGGCTTATTTTTAATGTGGTTTTATTATTCCCTTTGTGTAGCGTATAAAATATTCGGTGCCACCAGTAATACCGACCAGGCTTTTGGAGACGGGAAAGATTTTGCAGGGCTCACTTTAGCCTATTACAGTATTGTAACTTTTTGTTTTTCCTTTATCCTTCCTTTCATTGCCAATAAATTAGGAAGAAGGCTAACACATAGTATTTGTCTTTTAGCTGGTGCAGTTGGTTTAATCAGTGTTTCATTCGTTAGCAATAAATATTTTTTATATGGCAGCATGACGGGAGTAGGTATTGCATGGGCAAGTATTTTGAGCATGCCCTACGCCATGCTTAGTGGAGTATTGCCAAAAGGCAAAGTGGGAATTTACATGGGGATATTCAATTTTTTTATTGTATTGCCGGAGATCATTGCGGTATTTATTTATCCCAGTCTGATGAAATACGTTTTTAATAACAATATGCTTTCGGCGGTAACTTCTGGTGGCGTGCTGATGATCATTGCATCTGCCATTTGTTACTTTTTTATAAAAGAGGAAAAAAAAAGTGATTAATGAAAAAGATTTTATTTACTATCTGTTGCATATGTGTTGCTGCATTCAGTTTCGGTCAATCGAATGATGCCTATAAATTTTACCCCACCAACTGGTGGGTGGGCATGAAGATGAATAAGATACAGGTGATGATACACGGCGATAAAATAGCCGATCATTTTCCTATGATAAAAATGGGGCCTAAAGGTACAAAGCTGGCAAAAGGTGTAAACCTGGTGGCTATTAATCGTGTTGAAAATCCCAACTATGTTTTTTTAGATTTAGTTATTGATGCTACTGCAAAACCATGCAAATTTACTTTCCCGTTTGTAAAAGATATTACGCTGGAGTATGAATTAAAACCAAGGCGTAAAAATTTGGGTAAAGATTTTGCACAAGGTGTTACATCTAAAGATTTTATTTATCTCATTCTGCCTGATCGTTTCAGTAATGGCGATGAAAGTAATGACAGGATTCCAGGTATGAGGGATCAGTCATTACGAAGAGATACTGTTTTCAATCGTCATGGTGGCGATTTTAAAGGCATACAAAATCATCTTGATTATTTAGAACAACTAGGTGTAACTACCATATGGTTAAACCCAGTTTTAGAAAATGATATGCCCAATCGCACAGAACATGGCTACGCTTTTACCGATCATTATACCATCGACAGAAGATTAGGAGGAGAAAAAGCTTACCAGGAATTAATTGATGCCACGCATGCAAAAGGTATGAAGATCATACAGGATGCGGTGTACAATCATGTTGGCTTATATCATATTACTGTACAGGATCAGCCTATGAAAGACTGGTTACATCAATGGGATACTTATACCAACACCACTTATAAGGACCAGGTGATTTTTGATCCCTATGCCAGTAAAAAAGATGTGAAGCAAATGACCGACGGATGGTTTACTAAACAAATGCCCGATCTAAATCAAAACAATCCTTACGTAGCTAATTTTTTAATTGAACATGCAATCTGGACGGTAGAAAATTTTGGTATTGATGGCTGGCGTATTGATACTTATGCCTACAACGATTTAGAATTTATGAACCGTTGCAATAAAGCATTAATGGATGAATATCCGCAGCTTACTATTTTTGGCGAAACCTGGTATCATGGTGTGCCAAATCAAAGTTATTTTGTACAAAACAATTACAATATTCCTTTTAAAAGCAATTTACAGGCTTGTACAGATTTTCAAACATTGTGGGGTATAACCGATGCAATGACAAAAGATTTTGGCTGGACGGATGGGGTAAATAATTTGTACACTACCCTGGCACAGGATTTCGTGTACAAAGATCCAACACGTAATGTTATCTTTTTAGACAATCATGATATGGCCAGATTCTATTCTGTAGTGGGAGAGAATCTTGATAAATACAAGTCTTCATTGTCATGGTTGTTAACCAGCAGGGGTATTCCGCAAACCTATTATGGTGATGAACTTGCCACAACCGGAACTACCAGCCCTAATGATGGTTATGTACGGTTAGATTTCCCCGGTGGCTGGAAGAATGATGCGATTAATAAATTTACTATTGCAGGCAGAACACAAACCGACCAGGCTATTTATCAACACCTGGCAACATTAGCAAACTTTCGCAAAACTTCTTCTGCATTAACCACAGGAAAAATGATGCAGTATGTTCCCGAAGATGGTGTATACGTTTATTTCCGCTACGACAATAAACAAACAGTAATGATAGTAATGAATACCAGTAAAACCGACAAGAAGATTTCTTTTGAAAAATTTGCAGAAAGAACAACCGGCTTTACAAAATATAAAGACGTACTTACTAAAACCGAAAGCGAACTAAAGGAGTTTAATTTGGGAACTTACCAGACAGTTGTGTTAGAGTTGTTGAAATAATGTAGCAATAAGGATATAAAAAAGCCGTCCCCAACAAGTTGGGGACGGCTTTTTTTATAAAAATAAATTCCAGATATTCCGCTGCATCCACTTGCCATCCTCTTCGGCTTTTTTCATGAATTTTTTCAGCATTTCATCTTTGGTCTTGCTTTTTTTACCGGCAGGGTTAACTATTTTGCTTTCATCAACACCTGCAACATTTACTTTGGTAGCTACCCAGCTGCTGTACATACGGGGTACGGTTACACCTAGTATCATACCCGGTAAACCATGCATGCCCACGGGCCCACCGCTGATGGTTATTTCATCAGTATAAAACGCAAATACATAAACGCTGTCAAATAACACTGTGTATGCTTTTCTGCAATTGAAGCCTGCAATTATGCGGCTTTCGGTGGGTACAAGTTTCCAGTTGATTTCTTTTATGCTATCGGTGAAATTAAAATCATCTCCCCAGAAATTCCTGTTGAAGGCACTGGTGCCGGCATTAAAATCATAATACCAGGTATTGCCTTCGTAATACACATCATTATCCCTTTGGGTTTTATTTTTTTCGTCGAGGTGGTTAAAAGTGTAAATGCTTTTGTTGTTGCTAAAAGTGTAATCGTAATACGATATGGTGTATTTAGCCACATTACTTTTGTAATTTTCCTGCCAGCTGGTTTCATTTTCATTGTTATCGAACCAAGCATCAAAGCTTTTATGGTTATTAACTGTAACCTGGAACTCAATAGTGGCTTTATCAATAAACTGCTGTGCGTTACTCGTAAAACTAAAAACAGTGAGCAGAGCAGCAGTAAAAAATAATATCTTTTTCATAATTATTTTATTATAGGTTGAGCAGTAGCAGGAGCCGGGGCAGCTGCAGCAGCTTGTTTTTTATTGTGAGTAAATTCCCATGTAAGGGTCACTAACCAATATCTTTTAAGTGTATTATAATAACTCTCTGTAAATTTATAGGTACTGAAATTTCTTTCGTAACCACGGTTTTGGTTAAGTATATCATTAAGGCCGAGCTTAACGCTGATCTCTTTTTTGTACACATACTTTTTTATGTCCGCATTCCATTTGGTATAGTTATTATTTTGAGGGAACCTTGGATCTTTCTGTCGGAAATTAAAATTAGCGTTGGTATTTATCGAAAGGTTCTTCTTTAAATATATTGAACCTTGTGCCCAGCCGGTAAACATCCAGAAGTTAGTATTACTGCTGCTGTTAATGGAAGAAGTGGAACGGCTGTAAGCTACTCTCGGCGAAACATAAAAATCAAATTTATTCTCTACATATTTATTCATGCTGATACTCATACTGTAGGTAGTGCTATTATTGATGTTTTTTATACCGTTTACAAAATCTATGTTCCGGTTAAATTCTATATTAGGCCCGAAACCTAAACCAATTTTTTTCTTGCCTTTACCTACAGAAAAATTATAATCAGCATTTAAATTAAAATTTTTATTGCCATTTACATTTACAGTCTGGTAAACATTGCGGCCTAACGAATCAATACGGTTGTATTGTGAAAATGCATTGCTGGTAGTACTATAACTAAAATAACTCCAAAGCGCATTATCACTGAGCGGTTTATACCATTGCAATCCTCCGGAAAAGTTATTGGTAAAAGATTGTTTCAGGTCGGGGTTGCCAATTACCACACTTAATGGGTTGCTGTTATCAGTTAAAGGTTGTAATTGTTGTAGTGAAGGAGCCTGCGCATTCCCGTTATAATTCAACCGTAAGTTTTTATTGCCTTTCATTTTAATGTTGAAATTGGCATTGGGAAAGAACGTAGTAAAATCATAATTCTGTTTAATGCCTTTGGAAATATTATTTTGTTTAAAACTATTAAAGGCCAGAGCAGCTCCAATGCCACCCTGGAATTTCTTTTTTACTATTCTTAATGATAATCCATTACGTTGCACAAAACGATTGTAATCAAAATTATTACTTAATGAATCTACTCTGTTGGCATAATTACCAACGCCATCATTTTTCATCACATCTCTGTTGTTGCTGCTATTGTTAATAGCAGTACTGGAATTGATACCCAATGATAAATATTTATTCAGCGGCTCAGTATAAGCCATGTTAGCAGTAAATGTTTTTGAATCGGCTTTGTTTATCGTTTCCTGGTCAGTAGTATCTCTTTGCGATATTACAGACCCTTTGTAATAATTATTAAGGGAGTATAAAAATGTTTTACTATCAGTATTATTAATATTAACATCGGCATTGGCAGAAAAGGTACGCCTGGCTTTTTTAAATTTATGATTCCAGCTTAATGTACCCTGGTAATTTTGTGCATCGCTCTTAGTACTGGTTTTACGGGTGCTGTTATTAATAAAATTGTTTTGATTGGTTAAACTTTCTTCGTAATAATTACTGCTGGATTCGGTATGGCTGATGCCGCCCCTGTTCACAAATTTGATGGTGTTATTACTATCTAATTTACGTTCCAGCGTAAAGTTCATCGTATGTTTCTGGCTGTTGTTAAAAGAAGTTGACCTGCTGTTATTTAACCAACTGGTATCAGGTAAATAAGTCTTACTGAATGTTTGTGTACCGCCGGGAGTATACACTTTTGCATAACGGTAACTGCCATTGATGTTAAGGCTGTCGCCCATGTATTTATTGCTGTAGTGAATACCGCCATTCCAGTTTTTGGGTATACCATTATTATTATTGTTACTGTTATAACTATACCAGGTATTGCCATCATCGTCCATACCACTTACCATACCATCCATTTCTCCGCCACCAAATTTTTCGGAATCCTGCCAGCCAAGATCAGTTTTGCCGGTATTACTCATAAAACCAAAGGCACTCAGTTTTCTTTTATCTTTAAAAGCATTCAGCATAGCACTGTTGCTGTAGTTATCGGGTAATCCACCGCCTGCTTCTATCTTGCCAAAATACCCTTGTTTTTTACTGTTTTTTAATTTCAGGTTCACCGTTTTTTCTTTTATTCCATCATCAATACCGGTAAAAGTTGCCTGGTCGCTTTTTTTATCATACACCTGCACTTCCTGTACAGTATTTGCCTGCAGGTTTTTTAAAGCCATACCTGGATCGCTTCCAAAAAATTCCTCGCCATCTACCAATACATTTTTTACGGTTTCACCCTGTGCTTTAAGTTGTCCGTCTTTTCCCACCTGGAAGCCAGGCATTTTACGTAGCAGCTCTTCTACACTGGCACCATCTTTTACTTTAAAACTATCGGCTGTATATATAGTAGTATCACCTTTTATGCGGATAGGGCTTCCGCTTTTTACAATTACTTCCTGCAATAATTTGCTTTTATTGATAAGGCCGATGCTGCCGAGCTTCGTTTCAGCGTCTTTAATAGTAAGACTGTCTACATAATCGGCGTACAAGGGGTGAGTGGTTAATAAAGTGTAATTGCCGGGCTTTACATTTTTAATGGCAAAATTTCCTTCTGCGTCGGTTCTGGTAAATTTATACAAAACAGAATCTTTTTGTCTTACCAGTGCGACAACGGCATTTTTTACAGATTTTTTTTCGGTATTGTCCTTCAAACTACCGGATACAGTAATAGTTTGACCAAAAGTGGCTGCTGAAAGGCAAAGTAAGCCAATAAGCAGTGCAGGTAGTTTGAGCATAAACAGGGAATGGGTTTTGTTTTTTATGGCGATAACTAAATTCTTAGTTAAAGGTCGTAATAATAATTGTAATTTCCTTGATTACAAATCTTAAATTTACGTTAAAGCAAAAATCGTTATATCAGGGATTCATTATCAACCTATTTCCATAAATGGCAACATCACAATCATCAGCGGCAAAAAAGAAAACAACAAAAAAAGTGGAAAGAGTAACCAAATACGAGGAAAAGCACTTTGTAGACAGTACAAAACCAGTGTGGAATTATTCCTTGTTTACAGACGAGGATATCCGAAACTATCAAAACGGTACATTATATAATGCCTATACTAAATTCGGCAGCCATCATTGTAATGTATTGAATACAGATGGATTTTACTTTTCCGTTTGGGCACCTAATGCCACATTGGTAAGTGTAATTGGCGATTTTAATGAATGGAACCCGGTTGCACATCAGTTATTTGTGCGCCTCGATAGTTCCGGTATCTGGGAGGGATTTATCCCTCACTATAAAAAGGGGCAAGCCTATAAATACCGCATTATCGGGTACAAGGGTGTACAATTAGATAAAGGTGATCCTTATGCCAACTATTGGGAAGTAAGGCCAAATACCGCATCTATTGCCTGGAATATGGCCGATAACTGGACTGATGCTGCGTGGATGAAAAAAAGAAAGAAAAATAATTCCCTTAATTCGGCATGGAGTGTATATGAAGTGAATTTAGCCAGCTGGATGCGGCCGGTAAAAAATGACGAAGAAAGTTTAAACAGTTACGAACAGATAACTGCACGCCTGGTGCCTTATGTAAAAGAGATGGGGTTTACACACGTGGAATTAATGCCCGTGATGGAACATCCTTTTGATGGTAGCTGGGGGTACCAGGGTACGGGTTATTTTGCGCCTACATCACGTTTTGGCACACCCGAAGATTTTATGGCAATGGTAAACGCTTTTCACCAGGCAGATATTGGTGTGATATTGGATTGGGTACCTTCTCATTTTCCTTATGATGCACACGGGTTGTTTATGTTTGATGGTACACATACTTACGAGTATGCTGATATGCGTAAAGGTTTTCATCCCGACTGGAACAGCTATATTTTTAATTACAGCAGGGGTGAAGTAAAATCATTTTTAATAAGCGGGGCAAGATATTGGTTTGACAAATTTCATATTGATGGTATAAGGGTAGACGCCGTGAGTTCAATTTTGCGATTGGATTATTCCAGGAAAGAAGGGGAGTGGGAGCCCAATATTTTTGGCAGCAATGGTAACATCGAAGCCATAGAATTTATCAAACATCTTAATGAAACCATTTACAGGGATTTTCCGGATGTGCAGACTATTGCAGAAGAAGCCACCGATTGGCCAAAAATAAGTAAACCCACTACTGAAGGTGGTTTAGGTTTTGGTATGAAATGGATGATGGGCTGGATGCATGATACACTGGATTATTTTAAGTTCGATCCTTTGTTCAGGCCGCATCATCAGAATAAGTTCACCTTTAGCATGATGTATTATTTTGATGAAAATTTTATGCTGCCGCTAAGCCACGATGAAGTAGTACATGGCAAAAGCCCGATGATATATAAAATGCCGGGAGATGAATGGCAAAAATTTGCGAACCTTCGTTTGTTGTATGCTTATATGTTTATGCACCCAGGAGCAAAATTGTTGTTTATGGGGAACGAATTTGCACAAACCACAGAATGGAATTATAAGAGCGAACTGGATTGGGAACTGTTGCAATTTGATCCACACCGTATGATGAAGGAATGTGTAAAAGACCTGTGCCATTTATATAAAAACGAACCGGCTTTGCACGAACTGCAATTTGATGCAGCCGGTTTTGAATGGATTGACCTGAATCACCGGCAGGAATCGGTGATCGTATTCCGCCGTAAAGGGAAGAAAAAGAAGGATGATGTGCTGGTAATACTGAATATGACACCGGTGGTACGTACCAACTGGAAGATCAATGTACATGGCAAATCGGAGTGGAAAGAAATATTTAACAGTGACAGTAAAAAGTACTGGGGAACAGGGGATACCTACAACCCCGAAATAGGATTACATTTAGTGGATAAAAAGACCGGGTTGTATGAAATAAATGTGCATCTTCCTGCGTTAGCAGCAGTAGTATTGAAATAGTGGAATAATTTTTGATTAAACTTAATATGAAAAACGCACTAACAACTATTGTATTGTTATCCTCTTTACAATCATTTTCTCAAACTACCGACAGCGCAACTTATTTTTATCAAAAGGGCGTGGAAGAAAAAACAGCCCAAAGGTATCTAGCAGCTTCTAAAAATTTTGATAAAGCAATTAAGTTTAATGCCAGGTATACCGCAGCTTATATCGATAATGGATATGCAAACCTCGAAATGAGGAAAACAGATGCAGCCATTACCAATTTTACAAATGCCAACGAACTGGAACCGGAAAACAATGTGGCTATAAATGAATTGATGAATTTGTATTTCAGTTACCGTCAATATGCAAAAGCAGTAACCTATGCACAAAAATGTAAAGACTGTGCCAATGCCGACAAAGTAATTGCCATCAGTTACTTTCAGCAGGAAGATTATGCCAAGGCAGAAAAAGCTTTATTGCCACTGATTACCAAAACGCCAAATGATGCAGAAGTAATGTATACACTTGGGCGCACTTACCTGGAAATGGAAATGGAAAAGAAGGCCATTACTTATTACGAGAAAGCTGTTCTTTTAGATACTTCCAAAAATGTGTGGCTGCATGAACTGGGATTACTCTATTACAACAATAATAATTTTAAAAGTGCTATAATAGCTTTTAATAAAGCGGCTGCCAATGGTTTTCCGCAAAGCAACGATTTTAATGAGAACCTGGGTTATTCGTATATCTATGCAGGTGAGTTTGAAAAAGGTGAAAAAATTTTGCTGGATATCATGGCAAAAAAACCGGGTAACAAAGATATTTTAAGGGATATTGCGCAAGCTTATTACGATCAGAAATTGTACGACAAATCATTAGAGTTCTGCCAGAAGCTGATGGAACTGGATATGAAAGATGCCAAAGCCTTATACCAGGCAGGTATGTGTTTTCAAAAAAAAGGACAAAAAGATAAAGGCCAGGCCATGTGCGATAAAGCCATTGAGTTAGACCCCTCTTTAAATAAGATGAAACATCAGCAATCGATGATGGGAGCAGGATTGTAAAACCAGGTATATTGAAATTATATTTCGTTACATTTACAGCATAAAGATCTTAAGGTTATAGTTTTGCAGCTCTTGCCTTTATAAGGTTCAATTCTTCATGTAATATATCACTCATTAAATAATCAGCCCAGATGCCGGCATACCAGTTGAATGGGGTGTTAATAAAAAAACGACTGGATAAAGTTAAACGGGAAGTACCATCAGGCAATTGTTCCAGCGTGTAAACGTCCTGCAATATATCCACATGTTTGCCGCCAATTACAATATGTTCGTCCATTACTGTTGGTGGAATTTTCAGGGGATCTGTTTTAATATCCAGTACCAGTAATTTTTCTGGTTCACATTTGCGGATGGTTTCAGTAAAGTACAAACCCTTTTCATAATATGCCATTCTTGTGCCGCCTACTGCAAGCGTATCTAAAGTTGTACGTAAATGAGAAGGAAAACCCAGCATGCCTGAAAAGGAAGCATGTTTTTCCGCAGCGGCAATTTCATTTATTGAGCCCAATGCTTTCCACACTGCAGCGGGTGTAGCATTAATCACAACCGATTTAGTGATCACCATTTCTTTTTTGCTTAAAGAGCGGTCGCCTTCCACAATGCCAAATACAAAAGGAAAAAGGATAAGCACTGATATTTTTAAACTATCGGGCTTGGTCCATTCGTCGTAATTTTCAAGGTCTTCTATATCCGATTTACGTTTTCTCCTGCCCTGTGCTATTAAACCGCCTAAACCGGCAAAAATTGCAAAAAGCGGGAATATCATGATCCAGCAAATACTGCCTTCAATATCCAGGAAAATAGTAACTACAAGTATCAGGAGGCTGGTAAGCCAGGGTAGAAAAAAAGCAGCGGATTGGCTAAGGATTTTACGCTTAGGTAAAAGTATCACAGTAAGGTACCCAACAACAAATGGCGAAAGTACCAGCAGGCCAATACTCATAATGCCCGTGATCTCACCAAAAAAACCAAATAATAAGCGTATAGTAAGCGCATAAACGGCAGCGAGAGTAATGGAAAAAACGGGTCGCATAATTTAAAAATTTATTTAAAAAAAATTACAACAGGGTATTATTATTTACCTGTACAAATATCATGTCTTTGGGGCAATTAAACCTTACCGGTAATGTATCACCTAAACCTTTGCTGATAAAATAAGCACAGCCGGCAATTGTTGCTTTAAGTATATTCCATTTATAAAATAATTTACCCGGATAAAGCCCTTTTGATGTTTGCCAAAAAACAAACTGGCCGCCATGCAAATGTCCTGCAAAGCTTAAATGGTAATTGCTGGCAAAGTTTTTTATGTTGATAGGTTTGTGCAAACATAAAATAGCAAAATCAGCATCGCTTTTTTTGATACAAGGTTTGTTGCCATCAATCTGTATGGAATGGTTGTTCAATTTAAAGCGTATCGTATCTTTTTCAATCCAGTTGATAGCATTGCTGGTCATAGTTTCTTTTATTTTGTTTAGCCCGAAATAATAATCATGATTGCCAGCTACGGCAAAAACATTTTTATGCTGTGCAAATGATTGCAATAATATATTTAAATATACCAAACCTTTTTTGGTATCTACATAATCACCACCTAAAAGGATAATATCAGGGCGCAATTCATTTACTGTTGTAATTATTTTTTGTGTAACAGGTGCGCTGAATTTGTTGAAATGAAAATCAGAAAGGTAGAGTACAGTAAAATTTACACCGGATGAAATACTGTATTGCTCGTGACGGATCTCGAAAGAACTGTTATAGCCGGTTTCTAATATCATTTTTATACCAGATTAAAATTGCAAGGCTTCCGGTATGCCAGTTTTTAAAGGGGCTTTTTATATTCAGTAAGCCAGCCAGCATAAAAATACTGATTGGAATAACTATTGTCATACACCTAATTATTCCGACGGTGTAACTAAGGCTGATACTTTTAAGCAGCGGTTGTTGTATGTTATCAAGCAACAAAGGAAACAAAAATAAAAAGTGTACTTCAAAAAAATAAAATACCAATACCGCCAGCGGCAGCAAAAAAATATTGATGTGCCATAATAAAAAAACTGCGGCAATAAATGCCAGTATGCAAACACCATATTTTAAAGTACCGTACAATCCAAAATTTATAGTGTTGTCAAAAGGTTTTGTGGCAGTTGTATTTAATTGGTCAGCCATCCATTTTGCCCCTGATGAAAATATATGAATGTTGACAGGAGCATCAACGTAAACTGGGTTTTTATCCAGGCAAATTTTACTTTGCGCTAATAATTGCCTGTACTTCATTTGTAATAAATAAAATGAAACCATGCCAGCCATGCAATGCCATTACCAAAAACCAACATCCTGTGATAAATAGTTTCCTTTCTGCCACACCTTTTGATATGGAAAACAAATTCATCATAGCAAATGGCTGCCACTGTATAAATAAGCACTACTAAAATCGGGATAAGAAAATTTGCAGGTTTAGTACTTAACATAGCTATCCACATTATAACAAACATCGGAAGGCCGCCAAGGCCCAAAGCCTTTGCCTCTGCATCTCTTTCTTTTTTAGGGATCTTTAATTGTAAAGGATCCCGGTGGAATTGCCAGTCTAATACGCCGCCAATGGTGGCAATGATCCCGAAAAATGCGATCACAAAAAACTGCCATGGCAAAAAGGGAAATTGAGAACTGGTGCTGAGTGCAGGTTCCTTTCTGAATAAAAAAAGTAAAACACCAAAAAGCAAGGCAGGCGTAAATAATAATACCAGCGAAAGATAATGCCTGAAAGTTTTTTGGTATTGCATGTAAAAAATAGCCGGTTTACTTTAATGTGCAACTGGTTTGGCAAAAGTTTTTTCGCCGGCCTTAACTGCAACGGGTAAATAATTCTCTGCCGGCGGGATAGGGCAGTTGTAGCCCTCGCTGTAAGCGCAATAAGGATTGTAAGCTTTATTAAAATCTATAGTTACTGTATTGTTTTTGATATCAGTAGTTAAAATGTCGATATAACGGCCGCTGCCATAAGTTTCTTCACCTGTAGTAATATCAGTAAAAGGGATAAATAAATAATCTTTGTATTGCGGATTTTGCCTTAATGACCTGGATTGATAAACGGTTAACTGCAATGCAGTATCATGCAGTTTGAAAATTAATTTACCATAACGGAAATAATCCTTTTGAGGAATGGTTTTGCCGGAAGTGTTCATTCTTACAACGCTGCTATCAGTTGATCTCTGAAAGCGGCATTGTACTAAAAACTTTTTATCGGCAGGAAAGAAGCGGAAGAATTTTTTATCATTCCCTTTTACCACTTCATGTGTTGTAGTGTAATTTTTTTGATAAGCGACGATAGAATCGGGATAGGCATTTCTTTTTTGCGCTGTGCCGGCGAATGAAATAAAAAAAAGTATCAGGGTGCTATAAATAAGTCTCATTATGTTGCAGTATTTTTTAAGGATCATTACAGGTTATCTTTTCTGATTCTGATCTGGTTTCAGCAGATAGCCGTGGTATCCAAAATTACAATATTCCTTTTAAGGGATTGGAGCCGTTAACTGTGCCTACACAGCCGGTAATTTTAAAACGTACAAACATATCTTCGCTATACCAGTCTTCTTTACGGGTCTTTTGTATTACTTCCTGGTGTTCTTTACTTTGATAGGCAAACGCTTTCATAGACGCCTTACTTTCCCAAACGCTAAACGTAGCTTGCTTTACCCAGGGAATTTCACCTATACCATATGAAGTAATAAAGCCATTGGCTCCATTCATTTTAGAAGCAACACCGTCTACATTTTTCCAGAATTCTTTCAGGCGTGACAGGCGAATAGTTGCCCTTGTGAGTATAGCGATCTGGCCTTCATAATCAGATTTATTGGGCAGGTCGCCAAATACCTGTTTCCCGTCCCACAAGCCGTGCCCTTCAATTGAATCGAGCAGGTAAGTAATGGTTTCGCAGTTAAACAGGTTTATCCAGCCACTTATAAACGGCCCGTACAGTTTTCTTAATAACAGGTCTGGTTTATAATGCTTTAATTGTACTTCTTTAAATCTTATGTTAGATACAGAGAGGATAGCCCATTGCTGAAAGTCGGGCTTTTTATCAAATGTGCCGTTTTTGCCACTGCCCATTAATTTCCAAAAACGGCTTCTTTTATTAAACCATAAAGGAAAACGAAAAAATACCATGGCCAGAAAGGCAAAAAAGACAAAGCGTTTGCGGTACCTGATTATTGTGAGTGTGGTTGTCATATCAATTACAAATGCAATATACTCCAAACTTTTGCGTTATTAATAAGTATACACTGATTTTACCCTAATCTTAGTTTGTTTGTGCTTTTAGTTAAGAAACAGCCCCCTGATTTTTCGGGGGGCTTTTCATTTAGTACAATAAAAAGCCGTTGAATTTTCAACGGCCAATGTATTAAGCAAGAGTGATATTAAAATTGTTCCAGTTTGCTGAAAAAGAAGTCTCCTTCTATTCTTGCATTCTCGTCACTATCACTGCCATGTACCGCGTTTTCGCCTATAGAAGCTGCGTATAGTTTACGGATAGTACCTTCCTCTGCATTAGCAGGATTAGTAGCGCCTATCAGCTTACGGAAATCTTCCACTGCATTATCTTTTTCTAAAATAGCGGCAGTGATTGGCCCACGGCTCATAAATTCCACTAATTCGCCATAAAAAGGCCTTTCTGCATGCACGGCATAAAATTCGCCTGCTTTTGCTGCGCTCAGGTGCGTTGTTTTCATAGCTACAATTCTAAAACCAGCTGCGTTTATCATTTGTAAAATTGCCCCGGTATTTCCTTTGGCAGTGGCATCTGGCTTGATCATTGTGAATGTTCTGTTACTCATTGGTTCGATTTTTTAGGCCGCAAAGATAGGAAAGGATTGTAGATTTTTGATTCAGGATTTATGATTTATGTGGCGTTTGGGCCAATATTACAGTATAGCGGGCTCAAAAAAATCCAAAATCTAAAATCAGAAATCAAAAATCAGCTATTTCCCCTAC
Source organism: Ferruginibacter sp. SUN106 (assembly GCF_050611765.1). Taxonomy (NCBI): domain Bacteria; kingdom Pseudomonadati; phylum Bacteroidota; class Chitinophagia; order Chitinophagales; family Chitinophagaceae; genus Ferruginibacter; species Ferruginibacter sp. SUN106. The sequence goes on along the minus strand of NZ_JBODJC010000003.1, from coordinate 784,611 downwards.
TTTTGCGCCTCATTTATGCAGCCCATACAAGATATATTCCCGTTGCTTGGCCAACCTAAAAAAGTGGTGATCACCACTCACCAAAAACCTGATGCCGATGCAATGGGTTCTTCTTTAGCATTGTACCATTTTTTAAATCAATTCGGTCACCAGGTAACAGTGATATCACCTACTAACTGGGCTACTTTTTTAAGCTGGATGCCGGGAAGTAAAACCGTGCTGGATTTTGAATCCCCCAATGAAAAAGCAAATATTGCCATAGCAGAGGCCGACTGGATATTCTGCCTGGATTTTAATACGCTTAGCCGTACTAAAAGAATGGAGGAAAAATTAATGGCGGCAAAAGCACAGCGGATACTGATCGACCATCACCGTGAGCCACAAACCGAAGTATTTGCTTATGGCATCAGTGATACAGGCAAAAGCTCTACCTGTGAAATGATCTATGATTTTATAATGACTTCGGGTAATGAAGACAAAATAACCCCGGAGATTGCAGAATGTATTTATGCCGGCACCATGACGGATACGGGTTCTTTCCGTTTTCCTTCTACAACAGCCAGTGTACATAAAATGGTGGCTCATCTTAAAGACAGGGGATTAGAGCATAGCCATGTTCATGAAGAATTGTTTGATAATTTTTTAGAGAACCGTTTCAGGTTTATCGGCAATGTATTATTAAACAGGATGGAAATATTTTATGAGTACAATACAGCGTTGATTGCCATTCCACAAACGGACCTGGTGAAATACGACATGCGTACGGGAGATACAGAAGGTATCGTTAACTACCCGTTAAGTATCAAAGGAATTAAATTGGCCGCAGTAATTATAGACAGGGGCGAAGAACGTAAAAGTTCTTTCCGCAGCAAAGGCGGCTTTGATGTAAATACTTTTGCAAGAAAATATTTTAACGGCGGCGGTCATTTTAATGCAGCCGGTGGTTTTAATAAAGAGCCATTAGAAGAAGTAGTGGCAAAATTTAAACAGGCTATGAAAGAGAATGTAGCCCAATTAAGTAGTTATCAATTTTAAAAAACATAATACCATTAAACAATGAAACAATTTCTTAATGCAGCGGTTATTTGCGTTATTGCATTAGCGTCGTGTACAACACCGTTTAAAAAAAATAAAGACGGTTCTGAGTATAAAGTGATCAGCGTTACAAAAGGGGCTAAATTATTAACCGGAAATTTTATGGAGCTGAATGTTTTGGCTAAATATAAAGATGCCAGTATAGACACTGTTTTATTCAGTACCATTGAAGAGGGCATGCCTCAATATGGCTTATACGATACGGCAAATTTTCCAATGCCATTTAAAGAGGTATTTAAAAATATTCATGTAGGAGATAGCATTATATTAAGAATACCAACTGATAGTATATTGGCAAAAAGCCAGGCACAGCCGGGACAAACACCTCCTGCTTACATGAAAAAAGGACAGTTTATTTACCAGTATTACACTATAACCAATTCATATACTACAAAAGAACAGGTAGATAGTGCACAGAAAACCCACCTGAAAGTAGCGAGGGAAAGAGGCTATAAAAAACAACTGGAGCAGGTAGAAAAAATGATCGGTGAAAGCAAGGCTGATATTGAAAAAGATGACAAAGTAATTGAAGAGTATCTTGCTAAAAACAATATTAAAGCAACTAAAACCAAATGGGGTACTTATATAGCTGTACAAAACGAAGGCACAGGTGAAAAGATCACCACTTCAGAAACTGCATCTATTAACTACACCGGTAAAACATTCGACAGCAGCAAAGTATTTGATTCTAATACCGATCCTAAATTTAAACATATAGGTGCTTATGATGTAAACATGGGACAATTAAGCGGCCTTATTTTAGGTTGGTTTGATGCCATTGCACAAATGAAGAGAGGTACAAAGGCTACTATCTATATCCCTTCTGCTTTAGGTTATGGTAAAGAAGGCAGAGGTCCGGATATTAAACCAGGCGATATTTTAGTTTTTGATATGGAAGTGGTTGACGTGATGAATGAAGAAGCATTGCAGGCTAAACAACAAGCTATGCAAAAACAACAAATGGAAGCGCAACAAAAAATGATGGACAGTATTCAGAAAACGCAAAAGAATACTGCAGCACCTGCTCCTAAGAAATAATAACAACAGGTAAAAATATTACAAGCGCCCTGACTATCAGGGCGCTTTTTTGTATGCATTAAAAAGTGTGATGGCTTGCATGGCTTCCTTTACATCATGCACCCTGAGTATCGACGCTCCGTTCATCAATGCTATTGTATTTAAAGCCGTAGTGCCGTTAAGGGCGTCGGCAGCAGTAATACCTAATGTTTTGTAAATGGTACCCTTCCTGGAAATACCCGCTAGTATTGGCAGGTTCAGCTGTCGCAAAACCGACATCTTTTTTAGTAAAGCAAAATTATGTGCAGTGGTTTTACCAAAACCAAAACCGGGATCGATAATAATATCGGCGATGCCTTCTTTTTTGCATTGGTGTATTTTAGCAATAAAGAAATCAAGCACTTCTCTGGTCACGTCACTATACTGAGGATCTTTTTGCATACTTTCCGGTGTGCCTTGCATGTGCATACACACATAAGGCACGCCTAATCCTGCAACCGTGGGCAGCATCTGAATATCCATATTGCCTGCGCTTACATCGTTAACGATGGCTGCGCCTGCTTCTACTGCTGCATGGGCAACCGTACTACTGTAAGTATCAATGGAAATGATAGCCCCGGGAAATTTTTTGCTGATGGCTTCTATCACCGGGATAACCCTGTTCAATTCTTCCTCAGCCGTAATTCTTTCGCTGCCCGGTTTGGTGCTTTGTCCACCAATATCAAGAATAGTGGCACCATCTGCAAGCATCTTTGCTGCCAGTACTATCATATCCTCGTTAATATTGCCTTTGTAAAATGAATCGGGCGTAGCATTAATAATGCCCATTACCACAGGCGAATCCAGCATTAATAATTTACCCTTACAGTTTAATGTGAACATTGGCGTAATTCAATTATTTTTGATGTTTATAACAGATACACAAACTTCAAAAAATTAAATGACAAAAGCGTTCTTTTTTTTACTGTTTACCGGCATAGCAGTAAATACCCTTGCACAAACTAATCCCGATACTACTGTTTACCAAAGAGCTTCAGACGGCTCTGAATATAAGATTATTCCTTCTGGCAAAACTGATAAACTGGTTAACGGAAATTATATGGAATTAAGCGTAGTGGCAAAATATATGGATAGTGTATTATTCAGTACTTACGAAGATGCAATGCCACAATACGGATTATATGATACCGCAACTTTTCCGGCTCCGTTTAAAGAAATATTTCTTAACATTAATAACGGAGATAGTATCATTTTAAAAGTTGCTACTGATGGTATTATTGCCAAAGGGCAGGCGGCGCCATTTATGCAAAAGGGTACTTACATTTATCAGTACTATAGAATTGTAAATGTATACAACACCAAAGATCAGGTGGATAGTGCACAGAAAATCCATATTCCCCTTGCAGAGGAAATAGCTAATAAAAAAGCAGAGGAGCAGTTGCAAAAAACGTTGCTGGAAAGTGCGCCGCAAATTGAAAGCGACAGTAAATTAATTGAGGCTTACCTGGCAAAAAATAAACTAAGTGCCATTAAGGGCAAATGGGGAACTTATGTTGTAATTAAAAAAGAAGGGACCGGAAAAAATATTACCGCAGCAGATATTGCGTCAGTTAACTATACTGGTAAAACCTTTAATGGCGGAAAAGTTTTTGATTCCAATACCGATCCTAAATTTCAACATGTGCAGCCTTATGATGTAAATGTTGGCCAGTTGTCTGGTATCATTTTAGGCTGGCCTGATGCCATTAAGGAAATGAAAAGAGGTACTAAGGCAACCATTTATATTCCTTCATCATTAGGTTATGGAAAAGAAGGCAGAGGCCCGGATATTAAACCAGATGATATTTTAGTTTTTGATATGGAAATATTTGCCGCAGGCACTGAAGGAGAAGTAGCCGCAACTAAAGCTGCTAAGGCAAAAGATACAAAAGCAATTGTAAAAAAACCGGTTAAAGCACCGGCTAAAAAAACTGTACCGGCTGTTAAACCAAAATCAACTATTAAAAAGGCAGGGAAATAATGAGTAACACCAATCAGCAATACGATAGCGCAGTACAAGGCTGCCGGGAGATATTTTTAAAGAAGACCAAAGATTATGGTACTTCATGGAGAGTATACCGGATTATTTCTGTTGCCGACCAGATCTATATTAAAGCAAAACGCATACGCACCATACAGGAAAAAGGCGAACAGAAAATTGGTGATGACATCATCAGTGAATTTAAAGGTATATTGAATTACGGTATCATTGGTTTGATACAATTAGATATTAAAGATGATGAACTGGAAGAATTGCCGGTGGCAAAAGTAGAGCAGCTCTACGATGAAAAAATTACTACCGCAAAAAAATTAATGCTGGATAAAAACCACGATTATGGTGAAGCATGGCGGGAGATGAGCAAGGAAAGTTTTGTAGACCTGGTACTGGCAAAAATATTACGCATCAAACAAATTATTGCCAACAAAGGGCAAACCATTATCAGCGAAGGTATTGATGCTAATTTTTACGACATTATTAATTACGCAGTGTTTGCATTGATATTGATAGAGGAAGAAGTTCATAGTGCATAAAATTTACTTCATTGCAGCAAATGTATTTTTGCAGTGATTACACGAATGGGCAGGGATAATACAATACAAATGAAAGTCCATAAAAATCTGTGCCATCTGTGGCAGACGTTCAACCTGCCAAAGGCAATATTTTTTTAATTAATTAAAGTTGAAAATGAAAGTAACTGTAAGCATATCCAGGATTTTAGTAGGCGCATTATTTATTTTCTCCGGCCTGGTAAAAGCTATTGACCCATTAGGGCTGGCTTATAAAATGCAGGAATTTTTTGAAGTATGGGCGGCGGATGGCTACTTTAAATCACTGATGGACTGGTTGCATAAATACGCTACCGGCTTTTCTGTTTTTATGATTGCTTTGGAAGTGGTGTTGGGTGTGGCATTACTAATTGGCTGGCAGAAAAAACTTACTACCTGGTTATTATTATTACTCACTTTATTCTTTACTTTTTTAACCAGCTTTGTTTTGTTCAGTGGCAAGATAAGAGCCTGCGGTTGTTTTGGCGATTGCATTCCGCTTACACCCATACAAACTTTTAGCAAAGATATTATACTTACCATACTGATCATTTGTATCCTGGTTGGGCAAAAATATATTCAGCCTTTATTTAAAACAATTACAGGGTCAATTATTGTCTTACTTTCTTTAATTGCTGTTTTGTGGTTGCAGTTTTATGTGTTAAAGCATTTGCCGGTAAAAGATTGCCTGCCCTATAAAATAGGCAACAATATTATTGAACTGCGTAAAATGCCTGCCGATGCAGTACAGGATAAATACGAGTACAGTTTTATGTACGAAAAAAACGGCGAGAAAAAAGAATTTAAAGTAACCGGGTTACCTGATAGCACCTGGAAGTTTGTTGAAAGAAAAGAAGTACTTATTCAAAAAGGAAAAAATAATACGCCACTCATTAATGATTTTACTTTTACCACCGAAAGCGGTAATGATACAACAGAGAATATCCTGAACCAAACAGGCGAATACTATTTATTGTTCATAAAAGAATTTCCCGGCGATGCAGAATGGAGTGCTACTATTTCATTTTTAGCAACAAGGGATAAAAGTAAACCGCTGTATGTAATTACAGCGCAACGCAAAGAAATGAATGAGATGCTGAATTTCGGTCGTGACCCTGTGGGTGTGCCTGTATTCAGCTGCGATGGTACTGCCATTAAAACTGCAGCCAGAACCAATCCTGCATTATTTTTAATGCAAGGACCAGTGATACTTGATAAAAAAAGTTGGGTGGATTTTAAAAGTATAACTCATTTAGGCGGCTTTAAAGGCATGACAAATAAATAGTATGACCAGCAGTAATAAATTAAACAGAAGTAAAAATTGTAAGCAAAACCAATGCTGTGTCAGGTTTTACAAACCTGAATATTGAAAATTGAGCATTGATTATTGAACATTTTTCTTGCAAAGCATAACAACAAGAGAATAGAACTAATCAGCAGAAATCATTAATTATTCATTAACGGCGTGTTTTACATCCTGAAGAAAATATTTTATTCCCTTCTTGTGCTACTCGGCGTGGTACTCCTTGTATTCATCATGTTCCAGGGCTTTGGTGATCCAGCAAGAATGATAGTAGGACAAAGCGGCGATAAAAAAACCATGGATAATATCCGTAAAGATCTGTACCTGGATCAACCCAAATGGAAGCAATTGGTTTTATACCTCAACGACGTATCACCCATCTGTTTACATACACAAGCCGATATTGATAAAAAAGAATTGAAAGGTTTTTTTATTGGTGGCGAAAATAAATTCGGTTTAAAAATGCCTTACCTGCGCCGCAGTTACCAAACTAAAAAAGCAGTAGGGCAGTTATTAATGGAAGCATTGCCCGGTACTTTGTTGCTGGCATTTGCAGCTATGTTATTTGCTACCATCATCGGTGTCTTACTGGGAGTAGTAGCCGCAGTTAAACGAGGTACCTGGCTGGATAGTAGTGCAGTGTTTGCCAGCATTACCGGTATATCAGCACCTTCATTCTTTATGGCCATTATTATTGCCTATTTCTTTGGCGTGGTGCTGCATGATTATACCGGTTTAAATTTAACGGGCAGCTGGTTTGAAATAGACGAAGTAACCGGTGAAAAATATATTACGCTTAAAAATCTTATCCTGCCTGCATTCACATTAGGTATAAGGCCGCTTGCTATCATCACTCAACTCACCCGAAGCGCTATGCTTGATGTTTTGAACCAGGATTATATCCGCACGGCTTATGCAAAAGGCCTTAGCAAACGCACTGTTATTTTTAAACATGCTTTACGTAATGCACTTAATCCTGTGATCACCGCTATCACCGGATGGTTTGCAGAATTATTGGCAGGTGCTTTTTTTGTAGAATATATTTTTGGCTGGAAAGGCATCGGCAAAATAACAGTAGACGCATTGGAGAAATTGGATTACCCTGTTGTAATGGGTTCGGTGTTGTTAAGTGCCTGTATTTTTATTGCTATCAATATTGTTGCTGATGTATTGTATGGCGTGGTGGATCCAAGGGTGAAGATGAGGTGATTCAGTAACGAAAACTGAAATGGATAGGTTAATCATCAACATTCCGTTTTTAATTACTAAACTTATAAGCCGGCAATGAAATACTTGCTTATTGCATTTTTTCTTTTACTTTTTTATGTTCCACTTTTAGCACAACATAATCAGCTAAAGGGTACCTGGTATTCTGCCGACCAGGAGATAATGGTAATTGAAGATACTTCTGGCAGGTTAGAAAATTTAATGCAGCGGGGAGAAGATTTTTCTAATTTAGTGGTTACAAAAAAGGCCATTAGTTTTCGCAGGCAATATTATTCCTCACGCACTAACTACAATGTATTATACACAGATAAATTTGATTTTAAAATATTAAATTGTAATGATTCAGTATTAACAGTAATGCCTGTCTCTGATTTTTCTAAAAAATTCTTTTTAAACAGAGGTACAATCAGGTTTGTAAAGAAGCAGTATTGGATCTCAAAAGATCTGAAAGTAGGCAAAGTTTTTTTTCATAGCTCTGAATGCTTTGGCTCGTGCCCGTTGATTGATATTGAAATTGATCCGGATCGCACTGTGAAATATAAGCTTGGGGGATTTGCTACGGAAGCTGCAAAAAGTGGGCATTTTATAGGGAAAATGCCTGATTCTACCTACCAGTTTTTTTTATTGCTGCTACAAAATTGCCAGCTAGAAACATTAAGATGGAATTCCGTTCAATGTTGCGACGGAGTGGTGGTCACTTTAATTTTCTATTTTAATAAAGAAAGAAAGTATTTAAAATCAATGCTCCCTTCTGTGATCACCAATGATATGCTGGATTTCTTTTACACCATAGAATCGAAGGTAGTGTTTAAGAGGACTGACGAAAAATTTTATATGGAAGAATAATTGCAATTTAACTAAGCATACCTGAAGTTTATAATAATTAAAAAATAGTACAGCCTTTATTCAATGAAAAAAAACATTTGGAAAATATTAAAAATACTTGCCGTTCTTTACATTGCTATCTGCGTCCTCCTGTACTTCCTCCAGGAAAAATTAATCTTCTTTCCGGAAAAATTAGATCCGCAATACCGGTTTAGTTTTGATCAGAACTTTAAAGAACTTAACATCATAACAAAAGACAGTAAAAAATTAAATGGATTGTTGTTTACAACAGATAGTTCTAAAGGATTGATTTTTTATTTACATGGCAATGCAGGAGCATTAAATTCCTGGGGAGACGTAGCAAAAACCTATACCAGTTTAAAGTATGATGTTTTTATGCTGGACTACAGGGGGTATGGCAAAAGTGAAGGCTCTATTAACGGACAGGAACAAATATTTAAAGATGTACAAACAGCTTATGATACTATCAAACATTTATACAAGGAAGATAAAATTATTGTATTGGGGTATTCAATCGGCACTGGTCCCGCTGCAAAATTAGCGTCAACCAATGGTCCGGAGTTATTAATTTTACAGGCTCCTTACTATAGTTTAACTGATATGATGCGGCATACATATCCTTTAATTCCCACTCTTATTTTAAAATATAAATTTGATACCGATGAATATATTACCGGTTGCAAAATGCCGGTGGTGATTTTTCATGGCGATGCAGATGAAGTTATTTATTACGGCTCGTCAGTAAAACTAAAAACAAAATTTAAACAACAAGACACTTTAATAACGCTTGCAGGGCAGGGGCATAACGGGATAACCGAAAACCCTGATTATATACTACACCTGCAAAAAATATTAGCACAGCAAAAATAGAGTATCCTTTTAGCCACCATACATTTCCATTTGCAACCTTGTTTCTTCAAGATCCAGTTCACGTTCTATCTTACGCAACACTTCTTCACTGGCTTCTCCTGAGCGATGCATCTTTTCCAGTGTTTGCCTTTCCATACCAATAAGATCGATTTGCAATTTGGTAAATTCATTAAACACATTGCCAGCCAACGTTTTTCCTTTACCAAAATAATTGGCGGGCAGGTCGGTTCTTTGCAGGCGGTTGTATTTTACCTCGTATTTACTTTTAATATTGTGTAGTAATTCGTCCTGCAGCAGCGACAGGTTTTCTTCGATATGCGTAATGATATTAGTGGCAACCTGTGTGCGTACTTCATATTCCTGCGCTACAGCCGAGTAAGGTTCAATTTTCATTTTACGAATGATCCATGGTAATGTTAAGCCTAACAATACCAATGTTGATAATATTACACAAAAAGAAAGATAAATGATGAGGTTACGATGAGGAAATGCGCTGCCATCAGGTAAGGTGAGTGGTATAGCTAAAGCTGCAGCCATCGATACCACGCCACGCATGCCAGCCCATCCAAACACCACCATATTTCGGGGATCAAAAGCTTCTTTTTCTCTTATGCGTTTACTTAAAAAGCGAGGCAGCAAAGCTGCAGGAATCACCCATATAAAACGAACAATGATCACTACAAAACTTATTACCAGTCCGTACAATACCAATGCGCTAACCGGGTAATCACCAATGCCCTGCATTACGCTGCGTAATTGTAAGCCGATGAGTACAAATACAAGCCCGTTTAAAATAAATATCACTACTTCCCAAACAGAGTAAGCCATAATGCGGCTTTGGTTACTGAATATTTCACTTGAACGGAAAGAAAGATACAGGCCTGTAGTAACTACAGCCAGCACGCCGGAGAAATGAAATTGTTCGGCCAGTAAATAAGAAGCAAAGGGTGCTAAGAAAGTAAGTGTTACTTCTATCACCGAATCGCAAACAAATTTTTTATGAATGATATACATGATATAACCTATTGCAAGCCCGATAGCAATGCCTGCCGCCGCCACCATTAAAAAATTAAGTCCTGCTTTCCATAAAATAAAATTGCCTGCAGTAATGGCTGTTAATGCATATTTATACGCAACCAGGCCACTGGCATCATTTACTAAACTTTCACCTTCCAGTATCGTTATCATTCTTGGGTTTAAGCCTAAACCCTTGGTAACAGAAGTAGCAGCCACCGCATCCGGGGGCGAGACAATAGCACCGATAAGAAATGCAGCAGGCCAGCTCAGATCAGCAATAAGCCAATGAGCTGCCATTGCCACAAGTGCAGTGGTAAAAATAACCAACCCTATTGCGGCTAAGCTTATTGGCCGCAGGTTAGCTTTAAATTCGTGCCAGCTGGTATTCCATGCAGAGGCATAGAGCAGGGGCGGTAAAAAAATAATGAATACCACTTCGGGGCTTAATGCAATTACCGGTAAGCCGGGTATGATGCTGATGCAAACGCCGCCCAGTACCAATGCAATAGGTAAGGGGAATTTGTACTTGTTGCTTAGTAAGCCTAAAAATACAATGCCAAATAATAAGAGGATGATGATCGCTATGTTTTCCATTACTGTAAAAATAATGAAGTGAGCATATTAGCATAATTTTTTTTTGACTCAAAGCATTTTTATTTTCAGCTAAAAGCCCTTTTAAAGGCAAATATTTTACACAATTTTTATTAAAGGTTACATCATTCACAGATTACAGCAAATAAACTACGGTAAAGATTTTTTATACCAGTAAGTCAGGTAGATTTATAATCGGTTACATGATTTAGTCTTGCATTATATCTGCAATAAAAAACATAATTATGGTAAATATCAATCAAAATAACAGCGAGCCCATCTACCATCTTATAGCTATACTGGAAGATACCAAGAGGGTATATTTAAAAGCGGCAGAAAAAATAAAGGATGAAGTATTATCAGTATTGCTGGAAAGTTTTGGTTACCAGCGGGGCAGGTACAGTAAAGAACTGCAGCAACTGCTGCGCCAGTCTGGTGCCACTTCTCCAATTGATCAGTTTACGCTGAGTCTTTTGCACCGTAGCTGGATGCATTTAAAAGCAGCGTTTAAATTCGGGCAGAAAGAAGCCGTGATAGATGCCTGCATTAAAGGAGAAGAAGCGGCACTTGAAAATTATACGCTGGCCTTGCAACAGTTGCAGGATAATGATGAAGTTAAAATACTATTGTTACAGCAGGCCAATGGCATCACCACAGTTTTAAATACTATAAAAGAGTTCAATGGTAAAACCAACACAGGAATTTAAAGAATTGCTATAAATCAAAAGTATATGATTGCTACTATAAATCAAATGTTGCAAAATAAATTGCAAAGCCTGGTGTCATTTCTATGCCAGGTAAACAAAGGCTTTGATGCCATTGCTGAAGAAATTGATTGCAGTAACCTTAAAACGGCGATGATGGCTGTGGCACTGGAAAGTAAGCAGTATGCAAAAGAAATTAACGACCAGTTGCAGCATTGTAATATCACAGTTCCGGTAGAAGATACCGATCAGCTCTGGAGAAAAATAGAATTGAATATACAGGAACAGGCTGATAATGCAAAGGGTAGTGAGATAGTGGCGCTGTGCAGTACCTGCGAAACTTATTTCAACAAATTTTATGAAGCTGTTTTAGCAGAAAATCTTCCTGTTAAAAATCTTAAAGCAATAATTACATTTCAATTGTATGCCATTGAATGTGCTTTTATGAAAATAAGGTTATTGAATACGTTAAGATTTAGCGCTTAATAAATATACTCACCAATAAATAAAAAATTATGACAAATAAAAGTTTTTTTAGCTTACGATTATGGAGTACAGCAATTATTTTAGGCACTACTATTTTAAGTTGCAATAGTGATGATTATAATAAGAGTGCTTCAACAACACCGGAAGACACAACATCATCAACAGTAGCAACACCATCTGCCGCAGCACCGGATACTTCAAAAATGATTGGGATGGATAGCACTGCCAATAATAAAACAGGCATGGCAAAACCTAATCCTGCAAAAAAAGGTTTAAAGGGAAAAGTAACCATATTACCTCCGCCTGCAGCAGTTGCCGGCGCTAAAATGGAAGTGGATAACGCTGGCGTATATACTAATACAGAAGTGTTTCCTTCTTATCCGGGTGGCAATAAGGAATTGCAGAAATTTTTCAATAAAAATTTAGAATATCCTGAAGATGCAAGTGCAAATGGTGTTGAAGGAACGGTGGAATTGAGTTTTGTGGTGGATGAAACAGGCAAGCTTACCAGTCCGCAGGTAGTAGGACAGCCATTGGGATATGGATTGGAAACGGAAGCTCTGCGTGTGATAAATAAAATGCCGGTGTGGAATCCGGGACAACTGAAGGGTAAAAATGTTAAGACCAGGTTTACATTGCCTGTAAAATTTGTATTGGAATAATAGGGTATTCCTATGCTAAAAAAACCGTCTTATCTTTTGATGAGACGGTTTTTTTTATGACAATTTTTTTTTGAATTTATTTTGCTCTTCTTAACCACCAGCCCAGCCACAGGCCTGTGACGCCCCATGATACCAGGGCATCTGTAAAGTGTGCCATCAGGTCGAAACTGCCATACCAGATATGCATGGTGTAAGGGATATTAAAGAAAACAATTAACCCTGTTCCCAAACTGCCCAAAAATATAGTACTAAAGGACGGCGATGGTATTTTTGCCAATAGCCAGCAAAGTAACCATACTACCAGTATATCAATCAGCAGGCTGCGCCCCATATTCATAAACATATGACTCATGCCCGGCATACTTTTATGATATACAACCTGTGCCCATGGTTTCCCTTCCATGGTTTTCATTTGTTTTTCCATTTCCTCCCTGGGAGTATTAGGTGCAAACGTAGGCATCATATAAGCCCCGTCTTCGTTGAACTGCGTACCCAGGTAAGTCAGTATGCTGTCTTGCTTGGGCGTATATTGCTGTTGTGCCTGGTGAAGGTTAAGCGCTCCCCATGTAAGGAACTGCCATGCAAAAATGATAATGCCACCAACTAGGGAAGCCACGATTGTTTTTTTCATTTTACAAGTTTTGGTTAAGACAAACAAAATAAAAAAGAAAATCGGAATTAGGAAATGGAAAATGTACGCAGTAGTAAATGCAAATGATACAATTACACTAATTAATAAGGGATGTAATTTTACTTAAGGTGTTTGCCAAAAAAATCCAATGTTCGCTGCCAGGCTAATTTAGCTGCTGCTTCATTATAACGGGCAGGGGCTGTATCATTGTGAAAAGCATGGTTAACGCCTTCGTATTGATATATCTCGTAGGTGATATTATTCTTCTTCAATGCTTCTTCATATGCAGCTGTGCCTGCATTCACTCTTTCATCAAGGCCGGCATAATGCAGCTGGATGGCTGCTTTTATCTTACTCACATCTTCTGTTGCAGGTTGCTTACCGTAAAATGCCACAGCGGCTTTTAATGAAGCTACATTTACAGCCAGCGTATTGGCCATGCCGCCTCCCCAGCAAAATCCCACGCAGCCGGTATTGCCATTAAAGTCCTTTCTTGTTGCCAGGTAATCAAAAACGTTCATGAAATTTTTTAAATTATTTTCCGGTTTTAGTTCCTGGAATTTTGTCCTGGCTTCGTCTTCATTGGCAGGTAAAGCGCCTGCGGCAGATAATGCATTTGGTGCAATGGCCAGGTAGCCTGCTTTTGCTGCCCGCCTTGCCACATCTTCAATATGTGCATTCAATCCACGGTTTTCGTGAATGATAATAACAGCAGCATATTTCTTTTCTGCTTTAGGCCTTGCTACGTAGGCTTGCATGGTGCCGGGTACACCCGGGTAAGATATCGTTTCAGTAAACAGGTCATCCTGGTTAGTTACCGCAGCATTTGCATAGCTTACTTCAATCAATGGCAATATTGACATAGCTGCAGCAGTACTACCGGTAATCAGTACCAGCTTTTTTATAAAATCACTACGGCTAAGAGGCTTGTGAGTATATTCGTCGTAGAGATTTATTATTTCCTGTTTCATACAAAGTATTTTTTGCACTGTTAAGATACAGGAATTAAATAAGTGATGTTTGTATTTTGACAATTATTTAATAACAGTGTTGCCATTTCAAAGCGTATTTGCAGGCGGTTGCGAATTTAAAACTATTTCACTAACTTGAATCACCAACCTTAACTTACTAATCATGAAATACAAACTTTCCCTCCGGGTCGTATTCCTTTTATTTTTCAGTATTCATTTACAGGCGCAAAAAATGGATATCAGTTATATGAGTTCAGGAGGCAAACTCAATCCATTGCAGGCTATCATGGATATCAGGCATTATACACTGTCGCTGGATGTGAATATCGATCAGCAATCAATTGATGGGTATACCGAAATTGACCTGCTGTTAAGCCATAAAACGGATACCCTTTTATTTGACCTGGTACACTTTTTAAAAGTGAAAAAAATAAGTGTGAATAATAGCAATGCCAATTTCTTTCAGCAGGGAGATTATATTTATATTACCAGTAACAATGGTTTTAATGCCAGTAAACAAAAAATTAAAATTGAGTACGGCGGAAAACCTCCCATCGCAGTTCGTCCTCCGTGGAAAGGTGGTTTTACTTTTACTAAAGATACCAATGGTAATCCATGGGTGGCTATTAACTGCCAGCTGGAAGGCGGCAAAGTGTATTATCCCTGTAAAGATCATCCCAGTGATGAACCTAATGAAGGAGCTGACCTTATCATCACCGTTCCTGCAGGGCTTACTGTGGCAGGGCCGGGTTTGTTACAGTCGGTTAGTAAACCAAAAAATAATAAGCAAACCTTTCACTGGAAAACGAATTATACCATCAGCAATTATTGTATCCTTTTTAATATAGCTAAATACAAAATTTACAGCAGTACCTATACAACAGTTAATGGCAATAAAGTACCCATACAGTTTTATGTATTAGAAGCAGATACTGCAAAAGCTGCTCATGTATTGGAGATACGTTCAAGAGATTGCCATATTTTAGAAAAATATTTTGGTGAGTATCCATGGATAAAAGAAAAAATGGGTATTGTGTATGTACCCAATCCTGGTATGGAACATCAGACAATGATCTCTTACGGTGACAGGTTTACTTATAAAAATGTAAACGGGCAGGATTACTCAGATAATCTCTATCACGAGTTTGGCCACGAGTGGTGGGCTAACAAAGTTACCAATAAAGACTGGGCGCATATGTGGATACAGGAGGGAATTAATACTTATGCCGAAGCATTGTTCTTCAGGGAAGTAGCGGGAGAGCGTGCTTATGATTCGGTGATCAATCTTTTTAGATCAAGTATTGCCAATAGAAAACCAATAGTACAGGGAGACGCAGTGAATACAGCCGATACTTATACTGGTGATATTTATACCAAGGGTGCATTTTTTATGCATACGTTAAGGCATGTGATCGGCGATGAAATATTTTTCCCAACATTAAAAAAACTGGCTACGGATACCAGCTACACGTACAACCACTTTGTTACTACTGATGACGTGGAGCAACTCTTTAGTAGAGCATCTGAAAAAGAACTGAAACCTTTATTTGATTTTTATTTACGTACTACTGAAAAACTGGATATTGCTATTTCACGTACGGGGTATAATGAATACACGGTACAGTTTAAAAACCTGCCGATGGAATTACCGATTGATATATTAACCGACGCAGGAACAGCGCATATGATGATAAAACTAAAAAAGCTGAAAATTAAAAGTACATTTCCCCCTGTAGTTGATGCAGCAGGATTTTATTTAAAAAAGATTGTGATTGAGTAGAACAGGAGTATTTTATCTTTCAATACAATCAATTGATCTCAGTATCTTTTAAAACCTGTAGCAAATCTGTTAGCCTGTCATCTTCCAGGTCTTTAATGGTATATTCCTTGTGCAATTTTTTGCCCTCTCTTAAAGAAACCACAAATGAATTGCGTATGGCCTGCACGGCAACAAATTTTTGTTCCGGCCGTAGTCCAGGTTCAATTGAACGGGAAAAGATAAGGTCCTGCATAGAATTTCCTAACCTGAAAAATTTATCAGCACCTTTTCTTTTTAATTGATGAATAAAAATGGTTAAAGGAATAAGCCGGTCAAAACCAGGATCATCATCAATCAGGCCATTATAAAATTGCACTGTTTCTATCCAGGAGTCACTGAATTTTGTTGCTATATCCACGGGTGTCGCATCCATCTGAAGTAGTTGTGGATGCAAATATAAACCTTCTGTAAGGCTTTAGCAGAAGTTTTGCTGTACGTTTTTATTAATGCAGCAAGCGGAATGATTTTGCAGTACTCGTGCCAAACACCTGCATCGTATAAATTCCTTTCGCTATGATTGCAGGTAATGGAACGTTCAGCTGATTTACGCCCTGTATAACCATTATATCCTGCAAGAGTATTTTTTTACCGCTTACGTCGGTTACCAGCAATTGTAGCTTATCTGCAGTGGTGCTGGTTATTTTTAATTCGATACTATTATTTCTTATAGGATTTCTCAGCAATACAATATCATTTTGCAGCGTGGTGCTGTCTTTAAATAAAATTGTATTACTGTAAGTGACAGCCCCGTTTGCCGCAATCATTTTAAGACGGTAATACAGCACTGTTGCTGTTATTGTGTCTGTAAAATAATATTGTGTATTGCTGCTGCCGTTCACAGTCCCAATCTTACTGAACTGAATACCGTTACTGCTTCTTTCAATTTCAAATTTATCGCCACTGCTTTGATTAGCAGTAAGCCATTGCAATTGACTGATAGTATTATTTCGATTGCCATTAAAAGACAATAATTTTATTGGAAGCGGACCGCTGAGTAAACCCATTTTTAAACCATTGCCAAAACTACTCACCCATATCTCATTTGAATTAAATGGATTGAAGAAAACTCTTTCCGGTTGGCGGAAGGGATACGCAGTTACCAATGACCATGTTGGTGTTGTTGCATTTATGTTATTACTCAGCCAAAGCCCTTGGGTTTCTGTTGTCAGATAAGCCTGTGTTAATTGCGCAGGGTTAAAAGTAATGGAAGTCACCCTGTCGAATTGTGTACCGGTCAATTTTGTCCATGATGCGCCACGGTTAGTGGTTCTGAACAATCCTCCTCTGCCATTAGGTGCGCCGCCCCAGCCACTGAATACGCAAACGTACCAGGTGTTTTGTGTGGGATCAGAAGGATCGATGATAATATCTTTTGTCCAGTATTGCATATCCGCATGAGAAACATCCGTCCAGGTATTACCAACAGGATCGTAAATAAACACACCTGAGCTTGCAGTAAACGCACCACCCGGATTTCTTCTGCCCGAATACGTACACACCATCTTGCCATCATTCAACACCACAATACTTGCGGGGTGCCCTTCTGTACGTGGCGGGTTTGCCAGTTTAGTCCATGCAGAACCGGCCAGGTTGTTCAGGTCATTCGTCATCCATATACCTCCTTGCCCTGCACCTGCACCATAGTGTATAACGCTGGCGTACATACGATTTATATTATTCGGATCTGTGGCCACCCAAAATACCGGGTGGTTAAATAAATGCAGCAATTGCCATGCAGCGCCATTGTTGGTAGAGTAAATTATTTTACCTCCTGCATCGGTAACATCTAAAACAGCATCCTGCAATCTTGTGCTCTGGTACATATCATGTATGCCTGATGTGCCTGCAAACATAGTGCTGTTGCTTGCATGTTTTGCAATGCGGTACATACTGTTGGCGGTATGCCCCGTAAAATCAAAACTCCAGCTTACGCCGCCATTGGTACTTCTTATACCATTGATATCAGAAAATGCGCTGAACATGTTATTGGCGTCCTGCCAGTACACCTGCCATGATGTAGTATTTTCTAATCCAACACTTCTGTAATACTGTTTGGGTGGAGTGGGGGCATTGGCCGGATGTTCATCTGCTGCATTTACATAAGCCTGTTGCCAGGTGGTACCACCATCGCTGGTTTTATGTACAAAACCAAAATCGCCAAATAAAACTTTATTGGCATTATTAGGCGCCACACTAATTCCAAAGCAGGTTTCTCCGTAGCCCCAGCCTCTGTCGCCGCCCTGGCCCGACCAGCCCGTTTTTATATTTTGGTTATTCGCAGTTATAAATACCTTGCTCCAGGATGTGCCGGCGTTAGTTGTTTTCATTACTAAGTTACCGCCGGTATTATCATCACTGCCACCAAGATAAACGGTGTTGATATTATTTTTTGCCATGCTCACATACATCACAAAATCGCTGGCAATGGTGATGCCTGTCATTTTTGGTGTCCACACATTTGTACCGGCATCTAAGGCATATACTCCTTTAGCAAAACCATAATAATCCCATGGAAAAATGCCGTTGTATATGTCTGTTGTATTTGCAGTAACGCAAAAAAATCTTGTTACTGCACCAACCTTTGCCCCGGCAAAAGAAAAAATAGTTTCTGCAGCAGGCATACCTGTGGTAGCAAGAAATGAGAATGAACTGCCGCCATCAGAAGAATATAAAATACCTTCATTGGTACCAATATAAATATTGCTGCCATCAAAAAATACTCCGGCAACAGTTATGCCTGCGCCGCTGTTTGCTGCATTTTTTATCAATGAAAAAGTTACCCCGTAATCATTGGAAATATACAGCGCACCGTAATAACCAATAATAACACGGCCGGGGTTGTTGTAATCTGCTTTAAACGCATATACATCTTCGCCTGCCAGAGGATTGCCGGGTACTGCATTCCAGGTGCTGCCACCATCTACAGTGCGTACAGCATAATTAATGTTGCCATCATTTGCAATACAGTATGCCGTGTTACTGTTGCTGGTAAATTCATAGGTAGAAATATTGCCGGTCTGTAATTTTGTAAATGGTACTTGTGTGTAAGTAGCGCCATAATCTGTACTGTGAAAGAGCTGGCTCATATCACAGGTTACATAAAACTCGTTATCATTAGCAGGATTAATAGTAGGATAGAACATGCTGCCACCACCACCAACGCCACGGGGCAGCCAGCTATTCGGCTGCGCCATGGGTTGAAGACTTAACAGGAAAAAGAATAACGACAAAACAAATCTAATGGGGCTAGTAGTTCTTGTCATAGATATTGGATAAGGCGGTTGCAGACAAACAGGAGCAAATATTTTGCCACATTGGGAAGATTAGCCCGATGTTTAAAAATAAACAGCAAAAGCCGTAGTTTTCCTAAGTAAAATTTACTGGTTTTCACTTTGGCAAAAGTATTTTCAGAATTCAAATTATTCAGAAACAGGTAGCAGGTAATGCATGAACCGGGAAATACCTGCGCATATATTCTGATGATTTGTTTAACTTACCAGTTGTAAATTTTTAAAGCATGCGTATAGAAAATGATATCAAACTTGGTTTTAAAGATGTGATGATTCGCCCAAAACGTTCAACACTTAAATCACGTGCAGAAGTTTCTTTGGCCAGGAAATTTCATTTCAGGCATGGCGGTAACCAGTGGGAGGGAATTCCCATCATTGCTGCCAATATGGATACGGTAGGTACTTTTGAAATGGCTGCGGTACTGGCACAACATCAGCTGATAACAGCAGTGCATAAACATTATAGCGTGGAGCAATGGAAAACATTTATACAATCGTCGCCAAAGGAAATAATAAATTATATCTGTGTAAGTACTGGCACAGCAAAAGCAGACGCTGAAAAATTACACCAGGTCATTACAGCTTGTCCGTCGCTGCGTTTTATTTGTATTGATGTAGCTAATGGTTACTCCGAACACTTTGTGGGTTTTGTAAAATGGGCAAGAGAAACTTATCCTGATAAAATAATTATTGCCGGCAATGTGGTTACAGGAGAGATGGTAGAAGAGTTATTATTGTCGGGGGCAGATATTATTAAAGTAGGTATTGGCCCCGGTTCTGTTTGTACCACACGTGTTAAGACCGGTGTGGGCTACCCGCAGTTATCTGCTATTATTGAATGTGCGGATGCAGCGCATGGTTTAGGTGGACAAATTATTTCTGATGGAGGTTGTAAAGTACCTGGTGATATTGCCAAAGCATTTGGCGGCGGTGCCGATTTTGTAATGCTGGGTGGCATGCTGGCCGGCCATTCAGAAAGTGGAGGCGAATTAGTGGAAGATGAACATGGCAAACAATTCAAATTATTTTACGGCATGAGTTCGGAAACAGCCATGAATAAATATGCCGGTGGCGTTGCAGAATACAGGGCGTCAGAAGGTAAGACCATTAAGATGCCTTACCGTGGGCCGGTAACAGAAACGATACTGGATATATTAGGAGGCTTACGTTCCACCTGCACTTATGTTGGGGCGTCTTATTTAAAAGAATTGACCAAACGCACTACATTTATACGGGTGCAGGAACAGCACAATGAATGGTTTGAAGAATAATGAATTCCGCTACTTTATAATTCCAGTTTATGAATGGTACAATAAAAATGGGGGTCGCAGTCAGAAACCATGCAACCACCTAAATGAATCTCGCCTTTTTGAGCCTTGTTAATCATTTCCTTGCCAGGCTTGCCATATAATATTCTTACAATCTTATCAACATGATTATAAGGGCATTTTGGAATATAGTCTTTTGGATAATTATACTTGCAGGGTAGAGGGTATGTTACAGTAAGATTTATGGCCGAGCCCTTGTTGACATATAGACTGTCAATTTTTAAGCTACGGGCAGTTGAATTAAATGAAAATAACTTCAGGTTATAATATCCCTCTTCAAGTTCATTGATAGTATAAGTGCCGCTTTTAGTTACAGTTGTTCTTTTTATAGTTGTTAGCTTTTTATTGACGTATATTTCTAAAGAGTAGGGTTTATTAGTATCTGCAATGGTGAGATCAAGTTTTATCTTTCCGGATTGGGAGAATGAAAACAAACTTATGAATACGAAGAATATGGTAAAAGTAAATTTCATTTTTATTTTGTAGTTATAAACGCCTGGGTTTTTAACGATCATTATTTTATTTATTCAAAGATCGGGTGTCATTTTTCTTAAGCACAATTTTTTTCCACACCACATCGGGTAGTACCGGCTTTAATAATTGCCCGATATAATTTTTCGGAAAATTTTCTTTTATCCCGAATTCATCAGGCTCCTGTGGCGGGCATACATAAGTGCCGAACAGTTTATCCATTATTGGAGAAATGTTGGCGTAATTGCCTGCATCTCTTTCTATGTCGTGGTGCCAGTGATGCAATTCAGGCGAACCGATCAATATTTTTAATGGCCCTAGTGGTAATCTTACATTAGAGTGAATATAAATAGCCCATATGCCACGGAAAGCAACAATTGCAGACAATGCTTCTAGCTGAAACCCCATAATAAAAGCAGGCAGGTTGATCAGGCCCACGGTGTAAATAGAATCGAGCGGATGTTCACGATGTGCTGCCAGCCAATCTAAATGTTCGGCGCTGTGGTGCACTTTATGAAAGCGCCATAAAAAATCTACTTTATGCTGCAGGCGATGTGCCCAGTAAATTAAAATATCACTCAGGAATAATACTTCAACAGATTGCAGCCACAAAGGTTGTTTCTGTATCAATGTCCTGAAATTAGGATCAATGATATCATCTAACCAAAAGCTGAAATAATTCAGCAAGGTTAAAACCAAACCACTCCACACTAAGTATTGCCCCAAAAAATAACAGAGGTCTAATACCCAATGTTTGCGGAATATTTTTTGCCCGGGCTTTGCAGGAAATACTTTTTCCATTGGAATAAATACCAACACTAAAAATAATAAACTGGCACCTGTTGCCAGTAACAAATTTAAAAATGACATGGCTTAGTTTTTGAGTCGTTTAAATTTTTTGATATCAAATTTTGGGGTATCAATCGCAAGCTTCGTTTCCTTAGGTGTAAATATCATTCCTGATTTTGAACTACTCATAATTACAGGAGGTGTTGCCCATTCAGGAAATTTTTTCTTCTTTTTTATTATGCTATCAAATAGGTTTATTTTTTTATCTACCAGTACCATCGACTTGGAAGAGTACATCATTAATCTTTCTGATGAATCCATAGTTGATGGTAATAGGGAATCCAGTCTGGCTGGCTTGATAGTGCCACCATTATGACTTGTTTGAAGATCGGAGCCCTTACCTGACAGGTAAGTTTCAAAACTGCCGGTACGGTATAATAAAAAAGCAGTGATTAAAAATATAAAACTAAAAAGGGTGAGTGCTTTAACGAGCCTGGAGTGTTTTATCATTAGTTGGTGTTTGTAATTGGTACGATGCAGTTTTTTATGCCATTACATAAACAAAACGGGTATAAAATTTTAACCGATTAATAAAATATAAGCACCGTTTGCAAACTGTTACTTTTCTTTCGGTTCACTTCCGGCTATTTTCGCCGGCAAATAAATACAATGAAAAAATACATCGTATCAGTGGCTGTTATTTTTTGCAGCCTTTTCTTTGCGGCCTGCAATACAGCAACACCCGAAAACTATTTTGACAGGGCTGTTTTAAACAGTAATATGCTTAGTGGTTTTGCCGGAGAAGGACAATTAAGGCAAATGGAATCTCCTTCAGCAAAAATGGATGAGAAAGGCCAGGCGGTTCCCGGTAAAAGATTGAAAGAACTTAACCAGAAGATCCAATTTGTAGAAGAAGAGTACAAAAAGGTAAAAAGTTTAAAGGAAACAGAAGATGCCAGAGATATTTTGCAAAGTTCAATCGCCTTATACAACCTGGTAATACCGGTGTATAAAACCGAATATACACAATTGGCAACAGCGTTTGATAATGGCGTAGCAAAGGAGCAGCTGCAGCAACAAGCTAAAGCTATAAACGAAAAATATTTTGCACAATATCAATCACTCTACAATAAACTTATTGCAGCAGGAAAATTATATGCTGCAAAACATAACATTAAAGTGAACTGGGCTGAGAATTAAGCGTTGTTGCCGGACGTAATATTTTTTCACGAAGCTTTAAAAAAGGTTTTTCAATTAACTTATTCATCAATAGTGCAACCAGCAACGATGTTATAATGCAGATGAAAAACATAATGGTGCTGTCTTTTGCAATATGTAATGAGGAAAAATATTGCTGCGTTAAATGAATAGTTATTTTATGCGTTAAATATAATGCATAAGATAAGGTGGCAATGGTTGAGGTGGCTTTAGATTTTAAAGTATATAAAATACTATTGCGGCAAACAGCTCCCAAAACAATACATCCGAAACCAAGGTCCACCAACGGAAAACCAAAAACTGATGCGCCGAATGATTCTTCATTGCCGCATACAAAATAAGCTATTGCAAAAATGAGCATACCTGCTAATAAAAAAAAGTTGCCGTTTTGCTGCACCCGTTCTTTAAATTCCGGCCTGAACTGCAGCATCGCTGCAATTGAAACACCAATCAATAATCCATCAAGCCGGGAGAAAGTAGGGTAATACAGCCACTTGTACCAATGGATTGTAAAATTATCATCGTCAATAAACGGAGCTACAAGTGAGTGCCAGCAATAAAGCCTTACTGCAATACCTGCAAAAAATAAAAACAACAGCAACCAATACCCTTTTTTTATCGCTTTAAAATAAACCAGTGCTATCAATATCAGGGGAAGCAATAAATAAAATTGTTCCTCTATACAAAGCGACCATGCATGCGAAAAAGTCCCCTGCTTACTAATGTCGAGCCCGATGTTTTGTGTAAAGGTCAGGTATTTCCAAAGCGGGGCAGGGGCTTCTCTTTCTCTGAATGAAGGCAATAAAAAATAAATGGCTACCACAACCAGGTAGGCAGGAATAATTCTAAAAAAGCGTTTGGTAAAAAATTCGGGGAAAGATATTTTTTTATCCTGCGAAATTTTTAAAAATAACTGCGATGCAATTAAATAGCCACTCAATACAAAAAACAGGTCAACCCCAGTCCAGCCAAATTTTCCAATACTGGTTACCCATTGCGGAGATGGAAAGATAATACCATAATGAAAAACAAAAACCAGCAGTATGGCAAGGGCACGAAGATGATCAAGCCCGTAAAGTTTATGTTGTAATTGAGGCTGCTCCACTGCTGCTGTATAGGGATGAAATGGTTTTTACTATCAGTTGCTGGATTTTTTCACATATTTCGTCAATATCACAATCATCGAACCATTTACTCTGCCTTCAATCTGTTCTGCATTGTCGGCCACTAAATGTATCTTACGTACTATGGTACCCACCGGGGCATTGAATGTGGCTCCTTTTACATTGAGGGTTTTTGTAAGCACCACATTATCTCCGTTCTGCAATACGGCTCCAAAACAATCTATATGTTTTACCAGGTCATCGGGGTTGGCATCATCGCCGGAAGCCTTGGCCCATTCCAGGGTTTCGTCGTCTAAATAAGCAATGTCTAAAAGATCCTGCACCCAATCCAGTTGCTTTAATTTATGCAGCATGCGCCACGAAACTACTTTAACTGCCGGTACCTCACTCCAGATGCTGTCATTCAGGCAACGCCAGTGATTGGCATCTGCAGTTTCAATATTTTCCATCTGGGTGTTACAGGCAGGGCATATCCATATATGATGTTCTAACTTGTTACCCGGGCTGAAGGGGACAGGAAAATCGATGCTGGCATCGTCAGAACCACACAATTCGCAAATATTGTTACTCCTTTTCTGTAGTTCCCTTTCAAAGCTCATGGTATTGCTGTTTAATTAAAGTGGGCGAAGGTAATAAATTTATTGCAGAGGCTTAACCAGGGCTTGTATGTTGGCGGTAGTAAAATAAAAAATATTTATGCAAAAACAGTGATTGTTGAATCTTACCAATTGCCGGGAGACAATTAACAATTTATTTTGATCTGGCTTTGTATTTTGTAACAACCACTTAACTGAAATAATATGAGCAAACTTTCCACCCTCGCCATTTGTTTTTTTCTTTTAGCAGCCATTACAACAGAAACTTCTGCCCAGCGGACCGCCACTAAACGTTCTTCAACAAAACTAAGGACAGTTGCGCCGCATTGTTTATCAATAAGAGTGGACGAAGCGGCAGATAGTACAAACTTTGCCAAGGTAGATTCAAAAGTTGAGAAAGACATTCTCAGCGATGTTTTAATAAAAAATGAAAGTAGTAAAACACCAAAGCCGGAATTCGCACAAACCAAAGCTATAAATATCGCTGATAAATGCGATGCCTATCCATGGATATCTTCAGATGGTTTACGCTTATATTTTAATTCTAACCGGGATGGCGGTCATGGGAATATTTATTTTTCCCGGCGTTCATCGGTAGACCAACCATTTGAAGCACCGCATAAAGCTTTTCCTTCTTTAGAAAATAAATATTATGCCGTATCACTTACAGCCGATGAACTTACCATGATACTGACCCTGGAAGGTTATACTTTATATATTGCTACAAGAAAAAGTGTTACAGAAAATTTCAGTACACCAAAAGTGATTGAAGAACTGAAAGACCGCAGGTTATTTGCTCCCGGCATATCTGCCGATGGCAGTGAATTAATGGTTATTGATTGCACAGGCGATAATGATACTAAGACTATAAAATCGGATGGTACAATACGGTATGTAAAAAATGCTGCCGGTATTTTTACCAGGAAAGAAAGACTAATTGTGCCGGATAATAAAGTGGTTGGCCCCGGGCAACTGGGCAAAGATGGCCTGACCTATTATTGTAGCCTTAAAAATCCTGCCGATCAAACAGAAAAGCTGTATTGTTTTAAACGTGCAGATAAAAACAGTGCATTTAAATTAGCCAATGAATTACCGGCCGAAATAAATGTAACCAAGGCAAGCCTGCAACCCTGCTTAAATGGGGATGGTACTGTTTTGGCTTACTGCATTAATAACAGTGGTATGTGGGATGATGATGATATACGGGTTGTGCAATTGGATAAACTATCCGCAGAAGAAAAAGGAACAGAACTAAAACCATTGGTGGTGGAAAAACAATTGCCTTTGCAAGGCCAGGGAATTAAGCTGGTATTACAAACCCTGGTTTTAAATTCATCTTCATTTACCTCAACAATACAAGCGCCGGCAATGGCTGCTATGCCTTTGATGTTGACTGCAAAAAACATTAATGATAAACTTGTGGCAGTTAGTGTTTATCCCAATCCGTTTAATAACTACCTGGTAATAACATTTGCCAAACAACCTGCTTCGCAAAACTTATGGATAGAATTGTTTGATGGTAATGGAAGACTGGCATTTACCAAAAAGATCTCTGGCAGTTCCACACAAATCAAGACAGGTAATCTGCCATCAGGTATGTATACTTATCGTATAAGCAGTACCGAAGGTATTATAGCCAAAGGGCAGTTGATAGGAACAAAATAAACTATGGCTTCGGAATACCTTCGTGAACAATGTTGCCATTAACAATGTTCAACCCTTTCTTAAGATCCTTATTTAGTTCGCATGCTTTTTGCCAGCCCATGCCTGCAATTTTGAGTACATAGGGTAAAGTAACATTCGTTAATGCTAATGTGGATGTATAGGGCACAGCACCAGGCATATTGGTAACGCAATAATGTACCACATCATCAATGATATAAGTGGGATGTTCGTGTGTGGTGGGTTTAGTGGTTTCAAAGCAACCACCCTGGTCAACAGCTACATCTACCATCACAGTTCCCGGGTGCATTTCTTTCAACATGCTTCTTGTAATTAATTTAGGAGCCTTACCGCCGGTTACCAAAACAGCGCCAACAATAAGATCATGGGTTTTAATATGCCGCCTGATATTGTATTCGCTTGAAAATTCGGTTACCACATGGCTGGGCATTACATCATTTACATAACGCAGCCTTTTCATATTGATATCTAAAATGGTAACATGAGCGCCCAGGCCTGCAGCCATTTTTGCCGCCTGGTACCCAACAACACCTGCGCCTAAAACTAATACTCTTCCGGGAGGCACACCAGGCACACCGCCCAGTAATATGCCTTTTCCTTTGATTGGCTTTTCTAAATATTTTGCGCCTTGCTGAATGGCCATTCTGCCTGCTACTTCGGACATGGGGGTTAACAAAGGCAGCGTACCATCTTCGTCTTCAACGGTTTCGTAAGCAATGCAAACGGCTTTGCTGCTGATCATGGCTTGTGTAAGTTCTTTACTTGATGCAAAGTGAAAGTATGTAAATAAAACCTGGTCTTCTTTTATCAATGCATATTCTTCCTGTACCGGTTCCTTCACTTTCACAATCATTTCACTAAGGCCATATACTTCAATATTTGAGGAAATGAGCGTGGCAC
The DNA here is from genome assembly GCF_050611765.1 of Ferruginibacter sp. SUN106. Lineage (NCBI taxonomy): Bacteria > Pseudomonadati > Bacteroidota > Chitinophagia > Chitinophagales > Chitinophagaceae > Ferruginibacter > Ferruginibacter sp. SUN106. Next base: position 757,387 of record NZ_JBODJC010000003.1, on the reverse strand, counting down.
CTGCAGTAGTGTAATCTTCATCTGTAAAACCGCTGCCCTCACCGGCGCCTGCCTGCACGTAAACAGTATGGCTGTTTTTTACCAGTTCAAATACGCCAGCCGGGGTTATGCCCACACGACTCTCGTTGTTCTTAATTTCCTTTGGAACACCAATTTTCATAAGTAGGTTAAATATGGGGTTATAGAATATGTATTTAAAGCGGCAAAAACTCTATTGAAATTATAAATTAAACTCTGTTTTACAAACATCGGTTATTTTGTAATTTGTTTTATTCTAACGAAATGAATAAATATCAAACAGGCTTTTAAGCTTTATACAACCGATTGCATTGATTTTAAACAATGATTATTTTAAATTCGAAAATCTTTAAAAACTTTTATACTTATACAATTACTGCTTTTTTAGCGTTTGTTGTTACTTTGGAGAGGAATTTGCCTACTAGTTAAAAAACAAGCATTATGAAACTACGATTCTTAATTGCAGCTATTTTAACTGCTGCAACATTTACAGCTTTTTCACAGCAATTCGATCCTTCTTTAATACCCTACCGTCATGGTGATTTATGGGGCTATGCCAACCCCGACAAGAGTATTGCCATTAAACCCACCTATAATGAAACCAACTGGTTTGTTGCAGGGTATGCTGTGGTTAAAAAAGGTAACAAATATGGCTATATTAACAAAGCGGGTAAACTGGTGATACCATTTAAATTCTATTCTGCCAAGCCATTTACCTATGGTTATTTTGATGATAAGGGAAAACATACCGCAGGGGGCAAGCTTACAAAAAATAAAGACACCGTTTTATTTGCAGGAGCTTCATTAAAACCCAATGGAGCTGAAGTGTGTATTGATACAAAAGGATTGGTAATGTCTAAATGCCCGGCTATTAATGAAAACAGGCCGGGAAATAATGAGGAATTGGTTACTATTACCAGGCAAAAGGAATATAGCCTGGGGGCTAATTCCAATGTGTATGATAAAATTACAGATGATTATAAATTAGCGGGGGATGAGCATACCTATTATATTGGTTTAAAAAACAATCACTATGGTTTAATCAATAATACTTTTGATGTGTTGGTGCCATTTGAATATGATTCCATAAAAAAAATAGAGGTTAATGGAAGTACGGCCCTGCTGGCATCAAAAAATAATATGCATGGTATGTTTAGTGGTAACGGTACGGCTTTTATACCTGTGGAACAGGCAAAGCTATCGTACATTGTTCCAAGAAGCGGTACTGCATATTTCATTGAATCGAAAGATGGCATGACTAAATTAAAAGATGCCAATCAACAGGATATTATTAACGCTAATTTTTCTGACATTGTGTATGATGAGAATCGTGGTTTTGTGTTAACCGGTGCAGATAATACCAAGGGCTATTATTACCTGGATAAAAAATTCATTGCTCCAAAATACAGCGAGGTGAGGTCCATAAGAGGCGGTAACTATTTGCTGGTAAAAACTACTGCAACAGGAAAGACAGGTTATGTTAATGCAGAAGGAGTAGAATACTTTGATGAATAATTATTTTATAGAGCACTTAAAAAGCTGTTTCATTTTTTGAAACAGCTTTTTTTATTTTGTAGTTGATTTATTAAAATAATTCAGTTGGTTTGGATGCTTTCATATCCCTTGTATTTTTTTGCACTGCTATTGCTGCAAACAAACTCAATACAAAAGACATGGCATAAAACCCTTTTTCACTTTTTTCCAGTTCGGCATTCCATAAACCTACGGCGAGTAATACAATAGAAAGCAGGGTAGAGAACCAGGCTATACCGTAATAAAGGTTAGTTACGGGAATGCCTTCCAGTTGGTCACGTACAGCTTTTTGTACGGAGATAGCAGCAAATAAGCCAAACATCAGTACAGTGAAGTAATACCCTTTTTCATTAAGCTGCATACCAGCATTCCATAAGCCGGTATTAAATGCAATTACACCAATAAATAAGGCCAGCCATGATGCTGCAATAAAAGCTGCTGAAGGCGGTTGAATTTGTTTTTGTTCCATAATGATTTTTTTATGCAACAAAACTATTGGCATTGCTTAAGGTAATTTTTGACATTAATCAAAAACGGGAATTGCAAATGTTAAAACTTGCTCCTTATCCTGCTCAGTGTTTCCTGGCTGATGCCAAGATAAGAAGCGATATAGCCCAGAGGCACTCTTTCTATAATATGGGGAGTTTGCGATAATAAATTCTCGTAACGTTCGCTGGCGGTTTTAAACTGGGCATTTACAAAACGTTCTTCCAGCCGGATATAATATTTTTCGTAAGCTATCCGCATTAACCTCTCAATTTCGTGATACTCGTTAAATAAAACAGTTAATGTCTCTTTAGAAATGGACCATAAAATACTGCCCTCCAGTAACTGGATATTTTCTACTGCCGGTTCATGCGTAGTAAAACTGTGAAAGGAAGTAACAAAGTCTTTTTCAAAGCCAAACCAATGGGTAACTTCTTTGCCATCTGAATTATAAAACCCTCTTAAAGCTCCTTTTTCTACAAAATATAAATGCCTGCATACCTGGCCTTGCGTAAGTAAGAATTCATTTTTTGATAAGGTCATCATTTCAAAACAATCTTCCAATGCACTTTGTGCTGCCTCACTTAAAGGAGCGTAGTTTTTTATATGAGATAAAAGTTGCTGCATCGGTAAAATTGTTCCCGGGTAGTTAAAGATAAGATAGTAAAATGGATCATTTCATTTTCATGAACCTGAGGTTTGTAAAGAGTATGCTGCTTAATGTGTCACCTTTGATGGAGTCTGCATAGTTAGTAAAATATAAAGTGTCTTTTCCATTTTCCGGATGCATATAAGATGTTTCAAGGGTGCTGAAAAAATCACCGCAACTACCATCCTCACATTTGCAATAGTCTTTCAGGTTGTCGAAAATAAGAATATACTTTTTGCCTTTATTGTTTAACAACTGAAAAGTAACTTCATCACCACTTGTGCTGTAGTATTTAGTGTAATATTTTCCATTGAACCCTATTTTTACATCCATGTTATAATCAATATCAATAAAGCCGTCCAAATTTTCAGTGATCTTTATTTCAATATCAAGGTCCTGGTCATTTTGTTTTACATACTTAAAAGTACCGACCGGATAGTGGGTGAAAAAATAATAAAGGATGGCTAGAGCTGATACGGTTATCAGCGATGCTATAACTATTTTTTTTCTTTTAACTGGCAATTCAATTTATTTCTTTAAATATAATTACTCACTTTGGTGCAGTAAATATATCTAACATTCTCCTGTTTAAGTAAGTTTTTTAATAAGTAAACAATTCATTGCGGTCTGTAATTTTTTACAACTCCCCACAATAAATATTTACAATGCAAACAAAAAGTATAGCCAGTGGTAGCAATAGGGTTCAACTTAATATTAATAACCATTGCAAATGGAATATACTACCTGTCTGTAGTAAAAGAAGATGAAAGTGTACTGGACAGTTTTATTAAACAATAAAAATTATTTGCAGCAGTTTACCACAGGGTCACTGCTGCAATATGTAATAAAACGGAGTTAGTATATCTCTGCTAAAATTGCCACCAGTTTTTCTGGCATAGAAAAAAATACAGAGTGGCTGCTGGGAAGTTCATATATCTTTTTACAAGGCATATTGTGTAAAATGCTTCTCCGGTCCAGGTCCCTGGATTTTGTGCAGCGGATATAATATTTAGGGATTGCCCCATAGCGGCTATCCGTTACATTTATTGGAGTTGCAAGACAGGCTACGGGTTGCCACCGGAGTTTTTCCTGGGCCAAAGCAATATCAGCAGCGGAGCAATCGTGGCAAAAAACCTCCTTGATCATCAGGGGATTCATTAATGCGGTCTTTTTATCGTCAGAAAAAATAAGGTATTCTGATGCCGGATGTTCCACTTTAAAATCTGTTACGGTTTTTCCTGCTTCATTTATTTGGGCTACCTGCGCAAATATGGACTCGCCGTTCCTTAAAAAGAAGGCATCAAGAAATACGAGCTTCTCCACTTTGTCGGGGCCTAATAATTCAGCAGCCTGGGAAATAACAGCTCCGCCCATGGAATGTCCTACAAGCACAACTTTATCTTTTACGGTATTAGCTGCAGCAGCAACTTTTTGTACATAATCATTAAGTGTAACAGATGCAGCAGCAGTTGTATCATTGCCATAGCCAGGCAGGTCAACCGCTATAACATGGTATCCTTTGGCTTGTAAAAGTGGCACTACTTTATACCAGCACCAGCCACCATACCATGCGCCGTGAACAAGAATATATGTTTTGCTCCCGGATTGCGAAAAACTATTTGTTGTCATGCTGAAAATTAAGATGAATAAGCTGATGATACGTTTCATAAAAGTTTGTTGTGTTATACAAAGCTAAAACGTATACTATGGTAAGCGGTGGTAAAAAAAGGACTTTTTATAATGCCTGCATACTATGACGGTTTTTATACAGTTCGCCGGTAAGGCCCAGCCTGCTTTCAGGAGAATTATTTTCCAGTAAATGCAATTCAACCGGTGTTAACCCGGTAAAATCTTTATAGTCTTTTACCAGGTGCTGGTAATCAAAATAACCACATTCCAATGCTATTCTCAACCAGTCAAATTGCGGGAAAGCATTTTTAGTATTGAATGCTTTAGTGAACCTGACGATCCTGGCATAGGTTTTTGGGTTCACACCTGTACGTTCATTAAATTTTCTTTTGAATTGCTTTGTACAAAGGCAACTTTCCTTAGCCAGCCAATCTAGCGTACCGTTACTGTCGTTACGCAACATTAGCTTGCTTACAGCGTCTAAAAGATGTACCTGTTTTTTTTGTTTTTTTACAAGCTCAGCAATATAGCTGTCTGCAATTAACAGCATTGCTGCATAATTGGTTGCATGTTGCAAAGCATCATAGGTAAAACGAATATTGCCAGGTAAAACAGTAGTGGCATCAATATATTTATTAGTTAGTTCTTCAGCGGGAATGCCTGTTAAAAGATGTAAGCCTGTGGGTTGAAACACTACCTGGAAATTTAAGAAGTTCCTGCCCGAATAGCGATTCATTACGGATGTTTGCTGGCCCGTTAATACCATTGGAAACTGGTGGTCTTTTTTAGGGCTGTTCAATAATGCCACCGCTTCGCCTTCACGTAGAAAAAAATGTAAACATACTTCAGGTTTTGGTGGAAAAGCTTTAAAAGGCTGCGCCGCATTTTTATCAAATTCAAAATGAACGATCCTGTACCACCGTACAAAATCTCTGAATGCCGGATCGGGAAGGAATTCTTTTAAGATCATTTTGAGAATTTTTAATACAGAATGTGATTTTGTGCTGGCTTATAAATATACAAAACTCCTGGTGCTTCTGCATAAAAGTAATTGTAAGTTGAAAGTGCTCAAAGCTTAAAGCTGCTTATTTTCTTCTTCAGAGAAATGAATAATTACAGGAACATGATCACTGTATTGTTTCCAAAAATCATACTTGCCTATTTCAACTGATTGTAAATTGTTCAGCATATCACCCGAAACGAAACAATAATCCAGGTGATAAGGTTTGTTTTGGTGCCGGTATAGATAATGCGTGGGATGCGATTCTTTACCCTGTTCCTGCATAAAATATTTGTGGTACACACTGTGAATATTTTTTGCCGCTAAATGTTGCACAACAGTGGAATGGTTGCCTTCCCGACGGGGCCTGTCCCAAATGGTATTGCTGTTAAAATCTCCGATAAGGATAGTATTTTTTTTCTTTATGATCTTGCTGTACTGTTTTAAAGCTTTCCATACCTGTGTTACGTATTGGCCATCTTTATCCCCGGGATTATTGGCCCAGATAGCATGCAGCATAAATTTTATTTTTCCATTGGAAATGCTGACAGGTGCAATAAGTTTTAAGTCGGGATTATAACTCTTGTGTAGTTTTAATTTAAAATCAGAATAAGAAAATATACCCAACCCTTTGTTTTTATTTTCACCGATCCATAATATACTTTTTGGTTTCGGGATATCATCGTTGAATTTTAATTTATCAGGATGTTCGCATTCCTGTATCACTATAATGTCGGGCTGGTACTGCAAAATGATTGCGGCTTTTTTTCTGAAAGCCATATTGCAATTCCAGGTAATGATGGTCATGTCAGCAGTTTTTTATTCAAAACTCATTTCATTTCCTCCACCCATTTATCCCTGTCATCAGGACTGAATTTCCAGGGCGCAAAATTATTTTCAATATTACTGAACATGCCATTCCATTCCTGTGGTGCATTACTGTCTTCCATAATTAAAGAACGGCGCAGTTCGATAATAATATCCAAAGGAGAGATAGATACAGGGCATTCTTCCACGCAGGCATTGCAGGTGGTGCAGGCACGCAATTCTTCTACGGTAATATAATCGTTCAGTAATTGTTTGCCATCATCTTTGTATTCGCCATTAGTGTTAATGTTCTTGCCAACTGCTTCCAGGCGGTCACGGGCGCTCATCATTATTTTTCGTGGACTTAATAATTTGCCTGTTTGATTAGCAGGGCAGGCTGCACTGCATCTTCCGCATTCAGTACAACTGTAAGCATCCAGTAAATTTTTCCAGCTCAGGTCAAAGATATCTTTAGCACCAAATTTCTGTGGTGGCGCATCGCCTGCAGGAGCAAGCTCAGGTTGCATCATATACTTTACTTCATTTTGTACATTTTGCATGTTATGTATTTTGCCTTGCACATTCAGCCTTGCATAATATGCATTGGGGAATGCCAGCATAATGTGCAGGTGCTTGCTGTAAGGCAAATAATTTAAGAAAGCTAAAATACCAATGATGTGTAACCACCAGCAGCTTCTTTCAATAATAATTAAACTGCTTTCGCTCATGCCGCTGAAGATAGGAGCAATCATGCCCGAAAAAATAAAATTACCTGTATCATGATAATGTTCGCTACCCAGTAATTGCAAAGCCCTGTCTGCACCATTCATGGTGAGGAAGAGCGTCATTAAAATAATTTCGGTCAATAAAATATAATTGGCATCACTGCGTGGCCATCCATCCAGGTCATTACTGATGAAGCGTTTCAGTTTGATGATATTTCTTCTTACTAAAAAAATAATACAAACCGATAATACACCAACTGCCAGTATTTCAAAAAAATTAATGAGGAAAGTGTAAAAACCACCAAAGAAAGGAAAGAACAAACGATGTGTACCGAGGATACCATCTAAAATAATTTCCAGTACTTCAATATTGATGATGATAAAGCCGGCATAGATCACCAGGTGCATTACTGCCACCAGTGGGTTTTTAAACATCTTTTTTTGTCCCAGAGCCAGCAACAACAAGTTTCTCCAGCGTAACGATTTATTATCAGAAAGGTCTTCATCTTTACCCAATAAAATATTGCGGCGTATCTGCATGATGTTTTTTGCAAACAACCAACTGGCAAAGCCTGCAAAGGCAACAAAAACTATTTGAAAGAAAATATGCATAAGCAATGTTTGTGGTTGCTAAGGTAATTATTTTGGTTTAGAGTTTAGAGGTTTAGGAGTTTAGTTGCACAGATTTTGCAGCAGCATTTTCCTATCTGCGTAATTTGTGCAATCTGTGGCAACTTTTTTGCCAAAGGCAATAAACAATAGTTTATCTGTGGCACAATTCCCTTTTAATTGTTTAATTGTACAATAGTTGGTAATTTCCATCTTTAAATTTTTATACAGTGAGCAATAGCAAGAACTATATTTTAAATGCAACAGTGGCCGAAAAGAAATTGCGCCGCATGGCTTTGGAAATTGCCGAACGCAATTATAATGAACCACAACTGATATTAATTGGTATTAAAGACCATGGCACAGTGATTGCAAAAAAGATCAGCGATTACCTGGAAGCTAATTTTAAAGGAGAAGTACTGGTGATAGAATTGGAGATAGATAAAAAACATCCTGCGGCAGTTACCTTAAGCGCTGCAATAGATTTTAATAATAAAGTAATAATACTGATAGATGATGTGGCCAACAGTGGCAGAACCATGCTGTATGCCTTAAAACCCTTGCTGGAACAATATCCTAAAAAGATACAAACCCTGGCATTGGTAGAACGTACCCACAAAACATTTCCTGTGGATGTGGATTATGTTGGCCTTTCTGTTTCTACCACATTAGATGAACATATTTATGTAGAGGTGGAAAATGAGGTAGTGGTTGGCGCATGGATTGAGGCAGAGTGAAGGGAACAGGAAGGGGAGTAGTTGCAAGCTGCAAGGGGCGGTTCGCTACTTTTTAATTGTTATTTATCACTTGCTGTATAAAGTTATATAATACTCGTTTTTCTCTTGCGGCTTTCTTCTAGTAACTTCTTCAATAAAGTCTTTCAGTAACAAAAAACACCATGCAATAATAGAATGCTTCTCCCTTGCAGCTTTTTCAATGAATTTTTTCCATAGCAAAAAACACCATGCTATAATCGCTTCTCCCTTGCGGCTTTTCCCCTTGCAGCTTCCTATCCCCCTGCCACAAAAAACATATACGACAGCGCCACAATAACAAATGCTAATATTGCCACTGCATACAATGGTGTAAGTTTTGCTCTTTTAATCATACTCATTACTAAACCAATGGCCATAATTACAAGGCCCAGCCAAACTAAATTGATATACGGAAAGAGGTAGGCTTTAAGTGTGATAAAGTCGATTATCTTGTCAGACTCTTTAATACCTAATTTTATTTTACGGTCGTTGGTAATGCCTGCAAATTGTAAATATAAATTCTGTGCATAAACGGTATCATCAATATTAATTGCTGAAGAATCCTGCCCGTTTATATTTATCTGTATAGCAGGATAACCTTTATAGTGCATGCCGTCTTTATTCACTAAAGTAATATCGGCCATTATAGCGGCATCGGTTGTTTTAAAATGAAATCTTTCATTATCAGGGTTGCTCACTACTTTGTTCAGGATCATATACCCTTTGTTGTAGTAAGCCGTATCACCAACAGCCAGTTCTTTAATTTTAAATTTTGCAGTATCATTCCTGTTGCCATCAGGGTTAATGCTGGAGATATACGTGTAAATATCTTTGGTAAGGTAACGTTTGGTGCCTGGGTTACTGCTCTTCAGTTCATTTTTGCCCACATATACATCAGGAGTTAATTCAAATTGTTCGCTGGAATCTTTTTTTACAAATTTTAATTTATGAAATATTCTTCCAGTCTCACTACCTAAAGAGTCGCCGCTATAAGTTACGCTGTAATCAAGCATTCTTGTAGGTACATCCCTTAGCATGGTAAGATTTTCCAATGGGTTTTCTTTACTCTCTTTACCAAAAGGAATATTGATACCGGTAACGGTATTATCACTTATAGTTTTTTTATTGCCCGAAGCAATCAGCATACCCAATAACATAATGGCAAAACCCAAATGCGCTACAGAAGCACCGGCTGCTTTTAATTTGCCATTCAATCCTGTCCAAATGTAAATTGCGTTTGCAAATATGGCGTAAATGGCGGCAAACAATGCAATATAAATGGCACCTAAAAATCCTGCGCCTTGTTTGTAATAAGTAATGGGATAGAAGATGGCCAAAGCTGCAGTAACAACTGCTGCCAATAATGTAGGCACAGCAATCTTTTTTAAAATATAGGCAGAAGGTGTGTTCTTGTATTTAAAATATTGAGAGATAGCGGTTAAAATACCAATGATAAAAGCTACCAGCACCATTACTTTGTTGTAGGAAAATTCAACATCTTCCGGAGGTGCAATTTTTGTACCGAAGATCTTATTAAAAACAGGCACTGATGTTTTAGCGCTGATGAATATCGCAGACAGAAAGAAAATTATAGAACCAATAAACATCCAGAATTCCCTGGAGTCTGTTCTTTCTTCTTTTTCAATAGATGGAATCTTGTTATAGTTTTTAAAGAATAATACCAGGCCCGGAACGGTAAATGCTGCCATAAAAACAATGAGCATAATATTGATAGCGGCACCTGCATCTGTAAAGGCATGCACTGAAGTATCGCCCAATACACCTGTACGTGTTAAAAAGGTAGAATATAAAATAAATGCAAAAGAAAGAATGGCAAATAAATAACTGGCTCTTAAAGATTGCCCGGTAGCCTTATAAATAACCATGGTGTGCAATCCTGCAATTAAAATTAACCAGGGAACAAGAGATGCATTTTCAACCGGATCCCATGCCCAGTAACCTCCAAATGATAAAGATTCATACGCCCATTTTCCGCCCATCATAATACCAACACCTAAAACACAGGCACAGAATAATGCAAATGGCAGGGCTGGTTTTACCCAATCGCCAAAGCGTTTGGTTTGTATGCCTGCATAGGCAAATGCAAAAGGAATAATAGTAGATGCAAAACCTAAAAATAAAACCGGCGGGTGAATTACCATCCAGTAATTGCGGAGTAATACATTTAAGCCAACGCCATCTTTAATAAATGTCAGATAATTCGGCATGCCGAAAACAGGGCCATCAATTTCATTTCGGGTTAATGTAAAAGGGCTGCTTCCAATCCTTATTCCAAAGAAATAAATACCTAATATCATCATACCCAGAAAAAACTGTGCAAAACTTATTACAGTCATCACTGGTGCTTCCCAGCCTTGCAGCAACGGTTTTTTACTTTTGATGATAATGAAGAGGCCGATAATGCTGTGCCATATCGTCCATAATAAAAAACTACCTTCCTGGCCTTCCCAGATACAGGCCAGTAAATATTTTGATTCTAATTCTTTAGACGCATGCTTGTAAGCATACATGTATTCGAAATAATGATGTGAGCAGATGTAAAAAATTACAGAGAATATAACAAAAGCAGAAACTATTTGTGTGATAAACGCAATTCTGGCAAAACGTATCCAGGATTGTTTTTCAGTAATGTCTTTTAAAATGCTGGCTTTAAAATAAGCGATAGTCGCAATTATTGAAGCCACAAAAGCAAGTACCACAAAAAAATGTCCTATCTGTCCTGGAAATAAGTGTTCACCTTCAAATTGCATAAATGTTTTTTCTCTAGTCTAAAAAGTTATTTTGTAGCAGTGGAATCTTTAGCCGGGTAAGCACTATTCGTTACAGCCGGGTATGCCTGGGTTTCAGCATCGCTGCTGGTTACCGTTTTTTCTAATTGCTTTTTGTCATCTTTATATTTACTTGGACATTTGAGTGTAATACTCTTGCATTCAAATACGTCTCCCTGCATTTTGCCTTGTAATACCACTCTTTCGCTTTGTTCAAGTTCGGTAGGTTTACTGTTATGGTAAATTACTTTTGTTTGAGAACCCAAACTATCTACAATGCTAAAACTTAAATAATTAGGGTCTTTAATAGGGTCATATTGAATGGGCTGCGATTTATCCAGTTTAGCAATCAAATGAACATATTTGCCTTGTTTAGCCTTTGCCGAACTGATGGTATCGTAAGTAGAAAAATCAGACGAAGGGAACCCAAAAACAATAAGGGCAACAATGGCAACTGCAATTCCAACCAGTATGAAAATATGTGTTTTTTTCATAGTTCTAAATTTATTGGCAAAGGTAAAACAAAAACGGTTCTGCTATCGTTATTATTGGGTGATTTTAAGCAGGTTTTAAGGTTACTGCAATCAAAATGAGTGTCTTTACCTGACTTATATCAGTATTCTGATGATTAATCCTGCTCTTGATCAATGTAATTTAAATCAACCCAATTTTTAGATAACTTAAATATTTTCCTATACTACTACTATCTTTGCAAACCTTTTTAAAAATTAGAAATGACCGATCTCTCTCAGTTTGATCCCAATTCCGTTGGCAATCCCAACAATAATATATTCAGTTTACCTTTTCCTGAGGAAGATGCAAAACTGGTGATTTTACCTGTACCGTGGGAAGTTACAGTAAGTTACATTGCAGGTACAGCAAGGGCGCCGGAGCATGTATTAAATGCAAGCCTGCAGGTAGACCTGTTTGATCCTGATTACAGAGATGCCTGGAAACAGGGGTACTATTTAAGGCCTTGTGATAAGAAAGTATTGATGAAGAGTGATTACCTGCGTAAGGAAGCCGAATTATACATTAACTACATTGCCCAGGGCGAAATAGTAGCCGAAAATAAATTCATGTGCAAAACCCTTAAAGAAATCAATGAAGGGAGCAATTTTTTAAATACCTGGGTATACGAGCAAACCAAAGAATTGTTGCATGAGGGAAAACTGGTAGGGCTTTTAGGCGGCGATCATAGCACGCCATTTGGTTTTTACAAGGCCATTGGCGAAAAGCATGGCGATTTTGGCATTCTGCATATTGATGCCCATTGCGACTTAAGAAAAGGCTACGAAGGGTTTAAATATTCTCATGCCTCTATAATGTACAATGCACTGGAAGAAATTCCGCAATTGAAAAAACTGGTGCAGGTTGGGGTGAGGGATTTTTGTGATGAAGAGTTTGATTATATGGTGAGTAGCGGCGAAAGAATAATTACTTACTTTGATAAGAATATTAAGGAACGCCAGTACGAAGGAGAAAACTGGAAAACGATTGCGGATGAGATCATTAATCACCTGCCACAAAATGTGCACATCAGTTTTGATATTGATGGATTAGATCCAAAACTATGTCCGCATACAGGCACGCCGGTACAAGGTGGTTTTGAAACCGAACAGGTTTTTTATCTCTTTAAAAAAATAAAACAGAGCGGCCGCCGGTTAATTGGTTTCGATTTAGTAGAAGTTGGTGTAAGCCATAGTGAGTATGATGAAAATGTGGGCGCAAGATGTTTATTCAAGTTGTGTAATATGCTGATGACAGCGAATAGTTAATTGTTTTAATAGTTAATTTGGTGTATTGATGCAGCAGTTTACTTTCATTTTAAAAGATACTACTCAAAAAGCGTTCAATTCTTTTTTTTGGTTCTTATACTTTCTCCATTTAATAGCAGCATCAGTAATTATCATTAATACCAATAACCAGCAACAAAAGAATTTTGCTATCGGGATTTTTACAGGCTTCCTTTTGCTAACAGCGTTATTCTACTTTTTAAAAAATAAATTTAAACTGCGTAGTTACCAACTGGTAATGTTTACACTAATGGCTTTTTTCTGGCCATTACAATCAGCATGGTTGCCTGCTATTGTAGTGATAGCAGTAATTACTTTTAGTTACCTGGTTGTAAAAAAGAAAAGTACGGCTGCTTTTACCATAGATAATATTACCGTTTCCAAATCATTATTTAAAAAACAGTACCACTGGGCCGAGGTAGAAAATGTAGTTTTAAAAGATCATTTACTCTCTATCGATCTTAAAAATAATCATTTAATACAAGTAGAAATTACCCTGGAAAGCTACAGCATTGATGAAACCTTATTCAATCAATTCTGCTTGCATCAACTGGAAATCACAAATCACACATCATAAATCACAAATCTTTTTTTGTGGAATTCTAAAACTCCTGCATCCCAGTAAAAAACTTACTGTTATGCCAACAACCCAATACTCCCTGCAAATAGTACACCCTGCCTTTGAATTATTAAAACGTAGTGCCCGTGTGCTTCACTTTATTGCTGCATCAGTTATTTTTATTAATGCCCTGCATGTGCTGCAGGTACACCATGCCAGCCCGGTATTGTGTTATACGCAAATGATAATTGCGGCAGATATTTTCATCTTGGTATTTTTTGGTGGTTCACTATTGGTGGAAACTCCAAAACTAAATCTCATCTTCAGGTTGTGCGAAGTGCTTACGCTTTTTGGTATCACGGTAACTTTGTTTGGTGATGGGCATTATTGGTATGGCATAATACATGCTGTTGCAACCGCCGGCTATTTATTTCTTTTTTACCGGGAGTGGAGGGTAATGCGTTCAGAAGCAGTTGATATCAGCCAGACAGGCATTACGGTACCTAATTTTATAAAAGATGCAGAGATCAGCTGGAATGAGATCAAAACCATCATTCCAAAATACCACAGTATTCTTATAGAAACACTCCGCAACCAGAAAATAGAGTTTAACCTGCGTGAAAATTTAAAAATTGATGAGTTGGGCCAAATTGACGAATTTTGCAAAAAACACATGGTTGCCCGTTGATGGTTGTTCGTTGATCGAATGTTGCCATAACGACCAACAACCATCGAACAACGATAACTATGATTTTAAATACTAGTCCTTTTATTCTTTACTCCGATGGTGAAGGCAATATTTTTGAAGATACATCTCTATATGTAACCGGCCGCAGCGGCTGGGATGCAGTGCCCGTTGATCCTGAAGACTGGATTGAATTACCCACCGGTGGCAACTTGTATGAATTACCCGGCCGTAAAGGTATTGGTATTGATGTGGAAACAGGGGAGATGCGCCTGTGCGAAAAAGGCTGGGCTGTTGCGGCATTTATTCCTCCTGCACATACAGGCTTATACATGGCGGCTTACGAAACCGCACAAGATGCACCTACACTTCCTTTATTTTGTTATACTGCTGCCGGTTGGCACAATGATAAATTTTACGTGCCTGCAGTTAGAATTGAAAAGGATATCCGCCAGGAATGTGAAGGGTATGATGATGAACTGATACAGGATGGTGCTGCGAATTTATTAGAAGCTTATCCGCATAACAGGCTGGTAAAACATCTGATGGAGAATTGTTGTATGACATATACCTGCCCGGCAGCAAGAAATTTTTCTTTAGGCAGATGGGAATGCCCGGTACCCACTTCTCCTGCATGCAATGCCAACTGCATTGGCTGCATCAGCTTTCAACCACAGGACGAAACTATTGTAAGCACACAGGACCGCTTAACTTTTAAACCTACGGCAGAAGAAATTACCGAGTTTACGGTACCACATTTAGAAACAGCGCCATTTCCTTTAGTGAGTTTTGGCCAGGGCTGCGAAGGAGAGCCTTTACTGATGTGGGAAACAATAAGGGAATCAATTATTGAAATCAGAAAACATACACAAAAAGGCAGCATCAATATCAATACCAATGGCAGCAAGCCCGATGCCATTAAAGCTTTATGCGAAGCAGGATTGAACAGCATTCGTGTCAGCACCAACTCTGCACGTGAAAAAATTTACACGCCTTATTACCGCCCTAATAATTATGTTTTTGAAGATCTGATAGAGAGTTTGAAAGTGGCCCGCAGTTATGGCGCCTGGACGAGTATAAATTATTTCGTTTTCCCCGGCATGACGGATAGCATTGAAGAATACGAAGCGTTACGCAAACTTATCAAAGAAACCGGCCTGTGCATGATACAATGGCGCAACTTCAATATTGACCCTGATTGGTATTTAGGAAAAATTGGTGTAACGGAAACAGGGGAGTGCATGGGCGTAAAACAAATGATGGAATTAATAAGAGAAGAATTCCCTGATTTAAAATTCGGTTATTTTAATCCATCGATGGAAAGGATAAAAGGAAATTTTGAAGCGGATTTTGCACATTGATAATTTATATTAATCATCATACTTCAATAACAGCTTCATGTAAATGGTATAAGCATCAGAAGAATGCCAGGAATCCTTTTCGCCGGATTTATATAAATAACTTCCTTCTTCGGAGCCTATAAAGGATAAGGACCTGGAAGTATTATCTGTTTGTCCTCCTTTAAGTACTTCAAAGCTTACAAAAATATTCTTCTTATTAAGTACTACATTGTATTTGTTCAGATCAAATTCATAAGCTTTATCTGCTAATGAAGATCTGCTGAGTACCTGTGCAACAGAATCCTGGAGCAGCTCTTTCCCCGGCTCGCCAAAATTATTAACTTCTCTTATGTGAATTCGTATCAGGCAGGTGTCGTAAGTATTGTACACTTTAAACCTTACTTTCGCAACCTGGTATTCTTTATGATTGGGTAAAAAAGTACGCCCGATTTCTCCGCCCGTATTATCTGTATTCCAGCTTCTGTAATAGCCAACAGTTTCGTTTTTAGCACCTGCAACTTCTTCTTTACTAAAAGAGCGTATTACTACTGACTCCATTACTTTTTGGGATTCCTGCAATTTAAATTCGTGTAACCGTATAGCTTGTTGCACCGGTAATTTTAAATTTTCGTACCCTACTGAAGTAATCAATATTGTATCCGTTTGTTTATAGTTACGTACCGGTAAAGAAAAATTACCTGCGGTATCTGATACGGTACCATTGGATCGGTTGATTAGTTTCACCGATGCAAATGGTGCAGGTTTACCATCTTTTTCGTAGAGGACTTTTCCTTTTATTGAAGTTTGAGCCTGGCTGGATGAAATAATAAAAACCAGGGCTATTGAGATTACTATTTCATTAATATAGTTTGATAGGACAGATGTAGCCAAATGCATAACAGTTTTAGTGATTTTCCTTTCAACGAAAATATTCTAAATCAGTTCTGCTAAAAAATTTTTAGGATGAGTGGTATTATTCAGTTTTTGTTTTATAAAAAATACGGGGCAACTATTGCCCCGTATTAAAAACTGATTAAAATTTAATACAACCTGTTGCTGTATTATTAATTATATTACTTCAGCGTTTCTGCCAGCCATTTGTAAAATTCATGCTGCCAAACCAGTGCATCCTGTGCTGTTAGTACCCAGTGGTTTTGATCGGGCAATAAGATAAATTTACTTTTTATGCCTCTTAATTGTGCCGCCTGGAACGCCTGTTGCCCCTGTTCAATTGGTACACGATAATCTTTTCCCCCCTGGTAAATTAAGATAGGCGTATTCCATGTAGCAACCAAATCACTGGGGTTGAATTTAGTATAACTTTTTTGTGCTGCTGCATTATTTTTATCCCAATAAGGACCACCCTTATCCCAGTTCTCAAACCACATTTCATCTGTAGTACCATACATGCTCCGGAAATCAAAAACACCATCATGTGCAATGAAACTTTTAAAACGTTTATTGTGAATGCCGGCTAAATAAAATACAGAATAGCCACCATAACTTGCACCAACGCAACCCAAACGATTTTTGTCAACGTATTTTTCTTTACTCACACCATCAATAGCACTCAGGTAATCATTCATCACTTGCCCACCCCAATCTTTACTGATCTGTTCGTTCCATTTGGTGCCATGGCCCGGCATACCACGACGGTTAGGTGCTACAACAATATAGCCGTTTGCTGCCATCAATTGAAAATTCCAACGAAATGAATAGAATTGTGTGAGTGCCGATTGCGGACCGCCCTGGCAATATAACAGCGTAGGATATTTTTCAGCAGGATCAAAATCCGGGGGATAGATCACCCATACCAGCATATCTTTTCCATCGGTGGTTTTTATCATGCGCCTTTCTGTTTTACCCATGCTTAATGTTGCATAAGTAGCATCATTAACATGCGTCAGTTGTTTCATCGCTCCGCTGTTGATATCAACGGAAAATAATTCAGCGGCATGGTTCATATCTGTTCTTGAAACAATTAATGTGTTAGCTGTTTGTCCAACAATACCAGTAACATCAAAGTCTCCTTTGGTGATCTGGCGAATGATGGGCATCATTTTAGTGAGGCCCGGATAACTTACTTCAAACAATTGCAGCGTCCCGTCTATAGGAGCCCAGAAAAATAATTTTCTGCCATCAGCACTCCATTTATAACCTTCCACATGAATGTCATCTCTTTGTGCAGTTACATTCATTTTAGTAATGCCATTAGATACAATGATATCCTGTTTATCCGCTTCATATCCGGCACGTTTCATACTTAACCATGCCAGTTCTCCTTTCTGGTTGAAAGAAGGATTAATGTCATACCCGGGCATTCCTTCAGTAAGATTTTTTGTTTTGCCGGTTTCAATATTATAAGCATACAGATCGGTGTTGTTGCTGATAGCATAAGCAGTACCATATTCTTTCTTGGTACAATACACTATTTCTTTTCCATTGGGGTTCCATACATAATCTTCATCACCGCCAAAAGGTTTTTGCGGACAATCATAAGGTTCTCCGGGCATCAGGTCTTTTGCTTCGCCTGCTTTGCCGTTTACCATTGGCGCTACCATTACATGACTGAATTTTCCATCTTCATAAGTATCCCAATGACGATAATCTAAATTATCAAAAATGTATACATTGGATTTCTTTAATTCAGGATAATTATCAGCACCGGTAATTGGTTTTACTTTTTGTTCTGCATCACTGATCATGTATTTGCCATCTGCAGAAATTTTTTCATTGTTCAATAAACTATCTGCATTAGTTACAATAATAGCATCACCACCGGCAACGGGTATCATGTAAGTTTTTCTTGAACTTTTATTTTCATCTGCATTAGGTGTGGATACAGCATACAAAATATATTTCCCATCTTTAGAAATGCCCAGGCCCGAAACCCTGCCTAATTTCCAAAGTAATTCCGGAGTCATTTTGTTTTGTGCCATTGCGCTGCAACAGTAAAAGCTAACAATCAGTAAAAGTAATTTTCTCATAAAAAAATATTAATTATTCATTATCAAATATTCATTATTTCATTGTCTTGGGATAATCAAATACGAGTTGGCAAAATGTTTTTACCCCAACATACAACTGGCTGTCGTCAATCAAAAATTCACTGGTGTGATGCGGCGGAGCATTCTTTGCATCATTAGCTCTTGGCATTCCTCCAAAATAAAAAAAGAAAGCAGGTGCTTTGGTTCCGAAATAACTAAAATCTTCTGCGCCGGTAACCCAGTCCATTGCACGCACATTTTCTTTTCCTGCCGCAGTTTGTAATGAAGACACCATTTTTTCTACCAAAGAAGGTGTGTTATAAGTAACCAATGTTTTTTCATAAAAATTCACTTCTACTGTTGCATTGGAAGCTTCGGCAATTTTAGCGGCAGTAAATTTCATTCGTTCCTGTACATCTGTCCGCATCTTGCTGTCTAATGTTCTTAATGTTCCTTCCATCATTGCTTCATCAGGAATAATATTAAAGCGTACACCACTGTTGAACTTTGCAACCGTTATTACCACAGGCGCTTTGGTAAGGTCCATTTGGCGGCTTACTATTTGCTGAAATGCTTCGATGATATTTGCCGATACTGCAATGGGATCAACCCCCAGCCATGGCTGCGAACCATGCGATGATTTGCCTTTCACTTTCACTGTAAACTTGTCGGCAGAAGCCATGAATGAACCTGACTTGTATTGAATATCTCCTGCAGGAATCCATGATTCGATATGCATGCCAAATATTACATCCACTTTAGGATTATCCATTGCTCCTTCTTTTACCATCAGCGCAGCACCTCCTTCTTCACCAGTAGGTGGTCCTTCTTCTGCAGGTTGAAAAATAAATTTTATAGTGCCCGCAATATCTTTTTTCATGGTGGATAACACACGTGCTGTGCCTATAAGCATGGCCGTATGTGCATCGTGGCCACAGGCATGCATAACCGGCACTCTTTGCCCGTTATAGTCTGTACTGTCTTTTGATGCAAAGGGAATATTTACTTTTTCTTTTACTGGTAAGGCATCAATGTCTGCTCTTAATGCAATGCAGGGCCCTGGCTTTCCACCTTTTAAAATTGCTATTACACCGGTTTTTCCAACACCGGTTTGTATTTCAAGGCCAAGGTCTTTTAATTGTTCAACAATGTATGCGGCAGTTTTAAATTCACGGTTACCCAATTCGGGGTGTTCGTGAAAGTGCCTGCGCCATTCTACTAATTTAGTTTGAATAGCTACTGCTTTTGCATCAATAGTTTTTGAAATGTCCTGTGCAGTAATTGTTACGCAACAAAATAACAGCAGGAGTGAAGCAGGTAGTTTTAGTTTGATCATTACCAATAGTTTTTGTAAGGAAGTCAAGTTTCTAAAACTTGACTTCCTTGTTATTTATATTCTCCAAATACTTTTCTCAATTCATCAGCAATCTCTCCCAATGTACAATAGTTTTCAACAGCTTCTACTACTGCAGGCATCAGGTTTTCTCCGCTTAACGCTTTTTCATGTATTG
This sequence comes from Ferruginibacter sp. SUN106, assembly GCF_050611765.1. Lineage (NCBI taxonomy): Bacteria > Pseudomonadati > Bacteroidota > Chitinophagia > Chitinophagales > Chitinophagaceae > Ferruginibacter > Ferruginibacter sp. SUN106. Next base: position 737,509 of record NZ_JBODJC010000003.1, on the reverse strand, counting down.
TTTTTAAACTGGCAGCAGCTTTTATATTGTCTCTTTTTGCTCTTAAGGCTTTTAGTTTATCGGTTTGTAATTTTTGTATGCTTTCATCAATCCTGAAAACCGGGGTGGTGTTTTTTTCATCTACCTGGAACTTGTTAACACCCACAATTATTTTTTCGCCACTTTCAATATTTCGCTGGTATTCATAAGCACTTTTTGCAATTTCATTTTGCATAAAACCTTCTTCAATAGCAGCAACACTGCCACCCATAGCATCTATTTTTTCTATTAATTGCAAAGCAGCTGCTTCTACTTCATTGGTCAATGATTCTACAAAATAACTTCCTGCAAGCGGATCAACCGTGTCAGGCACCCCGCTTTCAAAAGCTACTACCTGTTGTGTACGTAAAGCAATTCTTGCAGCTTCCTCTGTAGGCAAGCTTAAAGCCTCATCGTAACCGTTAGTATGTAAAGATTGTGTACCACCCAAAACCGCTGCAATGGTTTGTATGGTTACGCGGCTGATATTATTCTGTGGTTGTTGTGCGGTTAATGTACTGCCGCCGGTTTGTGTATGAAAGCGCAGCATCATGGCTTTTGGATCTGTTGCACCAAGGTCTTTCATAATGGTAGCCCACATTCTTCTTGCAGCCCTGAACTTGGCCACTTCTTCAAACAAATTATTATGGGCGTTAAAGAAGAAGGAGAGTCGTTTGCCAAAAACATTAATGTCTAAACCTTTTTCCAATGCGGCTTTTACATAAGCTTTTCCATTACTTAGTGTAAATGCAATTTCCTGTACTGCCGTGCTGCCTGCTTCCCTGATATGATAACCTGAAATAGAAATGGTATTCCATTTGGGAACTTCTTTAGCACACCATTCAAAAATATCGGTAATAATACGCATGGATGCTTTGGGCGGATAAATATAAGTTCCTCTTGCTGCGTATTCTTTTAAAATATCGTTTTGTATAGTGCCGGTAATTTTTTTAAGATCACGGCCTGTTTTTTTTGCCAGTGCAACATATAATGCCAGTAAAATAAAACCACTTGCATTGATCGTCATTGAACTCGATACTTCTTCTAAATTTATTCCCTGGAAAAGTATTTCCATATCTTCTAAACTATCAATGGCAACACCCACTTTTCCTACTTCTCCATCGGCTAATGGATGATCGCTGTCGTAACCAATTTGTGTGGGCAGATCAAAAGCCACACTTAATCCACTAACACCCTGTGATAATAAATAATGATAACGTTTATTACTTTCTTCTGCGGTAGAAAATCCGGCATACTGGCGCATCGTCCACAATTTGCCTCTGTACATATCCGGCTGTACGCCACGTGTGTATGGAAATGCTCCCGGCAATTCATTAGCGGCTATCGTAAGATCCCCGGCTGAATAAACCTGTTTTATTTCAATGCCTGAATCTGTAATTATTTTCTTTTCATCAGTCATAAATATATTTTATAGGGATAGAACGGTTACAACCGTCAGGCCCGTTATTTTATCGTTGCTGCATTACTCAAGGTGTCTGACGGCCCGGAGCCGTCTTGGCACCGGAATAACATCATAAAATTTTTTTCGCTTCGTATTGTAGTGCCTCTAAAACAATTTTATTGATCTCTGCGTTGGGGGTCATGGAATATTCTAATAATAATTTACTCAACTCCATTGCAGAAGCATTAGCAGGTAGGGTTGCTGCCACCTGGTTAATGATAAAAATATTCTGGTCACGCAACTTGGTAATCGCTTTCCATAATTCGGGTGTTACATAAATCTGCTGACTGATATTGTATTCGTATTCGCTGTTTAAAGTTTGCAGCAATTCCAGTTGCATTTGCCTGGCGCTGGTATCTTCAGCATGTAAACGGGAGACCAGGTTTTTTAAACCTGATCTTTCAGCATATAACGTCAATCTTTCATAAGCCTGCAATTGTAATTTTATGGTTTCATTATTTAAGCCCAGGCGCTCTTTTAATAACTCCTTCATTCCATTAAACTCAGCAAGTAACCATGCTATTGCAATAAAGAACATAAATGTGCCTGCAATTTGTATACCCGTTGCAGTAACTTCCAAAAAATACATAAAGCTGTTTTAGATAACAAAAATAAGGTAAAAAGAACTTTGGTTTTGTATTGGGTAGGTTACCCCTTCAAGAGTGGATCACCCGATACAAATCATATACAAGGTCTCTTCAATAAGAGTGTACACTTCAACTGAAATTTTACAGGGTGGGTCACTCTTAAGGAGTGACCCACCCTAATGCAAAACATAGACGGAGCCTCTTTAATAAAGTAACGCATTCTGTTTGAAATTTTACGGGGTGAGCCACTCTTAAGGAGTGACCCACCCTGTAAAATTTCCTGTTTTCGAAAAACACCGGCGTTGCCCTTTTTTAAATTGTTTATACCTTTGTGCAAATAAGTGTAATAATGGAAACTACAATAACGGCACCTGTAACCCTTACAAAAACTGCAGTGGAAGAAATTAAGCGTTTGATGAATGCTGAAGGGTTTGATGCCACACAACAATTGCGTATTGGTGTAAAGGGTGGGGGATGTAGTGGTATGACCTATGTATTAGGGTTTGATACTAAAACGGAAAAGGATGAAAACTTTGAAGTGGAAGGTATTTCCTGCATCATGGAAAAGTCGCATGGCATTTATTTAATGGGTATGGAAGTAGATTGGCAGGGAGGTTTAAATTCCAGGGGATTTACTTTCAATAATCCTAACGCCAGTAAGACCTGTGGCTGCGGAACAAGCTTTGCGGTGTAAGAATATTATCTTCTCCTTACGCCTTCTATCTCACCCTTATCTTTCATTTTAAGTAAATCTTTTTTTGCTATCGGCAGGTATTCTTCTTCAATAAAACTACCGGCTTCAGTCATTTTAGATTGGTTTAATCCGCTTTTTTTATTCGATTGGTATTTATTAAAGATCACATAAACAGAATCGGTTTTTACATCACTCACTTTGTACAAAGTATAGCCTTCGCCAACCGTATAAATTTCATAAATGTCTCCTGTTTTAGGTGTCGTCAGGTAAGCAATATCTCTTTTATTATCTTCTCTTATCGAATTCACCACTGCAATTATTAAAAAAATAAACAACAGCAAACCTATAAACTGCCAGTAAGGTGTTTTGGTATTTACTTTCATCTCCTCGTAATCACTTAATAAGTCTGCAGAAAATTCTTTTTTCTTCAACACTTGTTTACAATGATTGCATTGTGTTACGGCTTCTTTTCGGTAAGGAAAAACTGGTATCCAGAAAATATGGAAGTAACGGCTGAAAGTGTACATCTCCAATGAGCCTTTGGTACCGCAATGGCTGCATTTTGAATTGAATAAACTCTGGTGCCCGGTTTTGGTAGCTTTATTTCCGTAAATGATCATAAGCAGTTTTTATAAGTTTGTAAAATAACGATATTACCTATATAAATAAAAAAACCCGTTATCTTTTTGGATAACAGGTTTGTATTAAATATAAGATCGGTTATGGTTTTTTTACTGCAGGTTTATCGCTGCTGATAATTTCAGCTTCACCTAACGGTTTGTCTTTTGCAAAGTCAACCAATATTGGTGCCGCAACAAAGATAGAAGAATAGGTACCGGTTATAACACCAATCAACATAGCAAATGCAAAACCTCTTGTTACCTCACCACCAAAGATGAACAGGATCAACAGGGTTAAGAATACAGTTAATGATGTCATGATGGTACGGCTTAAAGTATCGTTGATAGCACGGTTAATAATTGAACCTTTCTGATCAGCTTTACTTCCTTTGCTGTATTCCCTGATACGGTCAAATACAATCACCGTATCATTCATACTAAAACCAATTACTGTTAATACAGCTGCAATAAAATGCTGGTCAATTTCTAATGGGAATGGTACTATGTTTTTAAAGAAAGAGAATACGGCCAAAGTAACCAACACATCATGGAGCAATGCTACAATAGTACCCATTGAATACCTCCAGTCGCGGAAACGGAAGAAGATATAAATGAAGATGATAATGATGGCGAAAATAGTTGCTTTAACAGCGCCTCTCTTTAAATCATCCGATATACTGGGTTGAATGGTGGTTGAACTTTGAATAGAAGCTTTTACAGGATCCGGGTTGATAAACTGGTCATAAGTTACATCAGCCGGCAATACTTTTTTAAGGCCTTGGTATAACCTTGCCCTTACGGTGCTGTCAGTATTTTCTTTTCCTAATAAATAAGATGTAGTGATGTTCAAATGACGATTGTCTCCCACTTTTTTAATTACAGGGAAGTCGCCATCAAATGCCGCTTTAAGATCGTCCTGTATCTGGTCATTTTTAACGTCCTGTTGAAATTGTACGGTATAGCTACGACCACCTTTAAATTCCACACCTTCGTGAAAACCATTGAAAAAAGCACCAACACCTAATAACAAGATCACAATTGAAATACCGTAAGCCACTTTTCTGTATTCGATAAATTTAAAGCTGGCATGTTTAAATATACGTTTAGATAAACCGGTGAAATAGTTAAAGTGGCGTTGTTTGTTCATCCATACTTCAGTAACAAGCCTTGATACCAAAATGCCACAAAATAATGAAAGAACGATACCTAACATTTGTGTTGTAGCAAAACCTAATACAGGCCCTAAACCAAAATAGAATAAAATAGCAGCAGTTAAAAAAGTGGTTACGTGAGCATCCAGTACCGGGGCCAATGATCGTTTATAACCATCAATAACGGCCTGCTGGTAAGATTTACCCTTGGTAAGTTCTTCTTTTATTCTCTCAAAAATAATTACGTTAGTATCCACCGCCATACCAATGGTAAGTACCAAACCGGCAATACCTGCTGCAGTTAATGTAGCACCAAAAGCAGTAAGGCAACCAATGGTAAATAACAGGTTTAATATTAAAGCAATGTTAGCTACCCAGCCTGCAGTGTTATAATACACCAGCATCAATATAAATATTACCAGGAACGCAATTGCGAAAGACAGCATACCGCCTTTAATTGAGGCTTCACCCAAAGTAGGTCCAACTTCTGTACTGGCAACAATTTTAGCAGGCGCACTAACCTTACCCGATTTTAAAGTGGTGGCAAGATCGGTAGCATCATCAGGAGTAAAACTTCCTGAGATGATAGAAACACCATCTTCAATTGCGTTAATTACATTAGGCGCTGAATAAACAATATCATCTAATGCAATTGCAATTGGCTTTCCAACATTCTTTTTAGTTAAACTAGCCCAAAGGCCTTTACCATAAGAGGTCATTTTTAAATTAACACCAGGCTTGCCATTCTGATCGTAATCAAAATTGGCAGTTTCCACTGATTCCCCTTCAATAGGAGCTAAGTCGCTTCCGGGAAGCATTTTTACTGCATAAACAGGATAATACCTAACATCACCTTTATCTGATTTTGCCTCTACACCCAATAAAAATTTGCAATTAGCCGGCAGCACATTTTTTACAACCTCACTATTGATATACCTGTAAAAAAGGCCGGTATCTTTTTTGTCAATATTTGCTATTGATGGTGATAATGATTCTGCGCCGGTCTTATTATCTTTTTGCGGAGGAATGATCTGGAATATTTTAAATAAAGGGTTGGCATTTTTCTTAGCCAGGGTTGTGTCTGCCTTACTGGTGCTGTCACCGGGAGTAATACCATTTAAATAATTCTGCAATGCCTGATCGGCAGTTACCAATGGAGTGTATAATTCATCTATACGGTATACTTCCCAAAATTGTAAATGTGCTGATGCTGATAAAAGTTTTTTAACCCTATCCGGGTTATCAACACCTGCAAGTTCTACAGTAATTACACCCCTGTTTTCATCAAGGCTGATATTAGGTTGTGCAACACCAAATTTATCAATACGCTTTAATAATATTTTGTAGGTTTCTTTAATGGCACCTTTGGCGCTGGTAGATAATTTGCTGATCACCTGGTCGTCATTATCAGAGATCTTTACCTCTTTTCCCTGGCCTGCAAATAAAGAAGATAATTTACCGCCACCGTTTTGTGCAACAAAAGCATTTTTAAATAAAGTAATGAAATCTGCATCGCTATTTGCTTTTTGATCATTAGCTGTTTGAATAGCTTTCAGTAATGTAAGGTCTTTAGCATTATTGCTTAATGATTTTATTAAATCATCAAGGCTTACATCCATCGTTACGCTTAAACCACCCTGAAGATCCAGGCCAAGGTTCAATTCGTTTTCTTTACACTTTTGATAGGTTGTACCAATCAGCGGAAATATTTCTTTATCCTTGGTAAACTCTAAAATACTGTCTTTTACATGTTTTACAGCTGCCTTAATCTGCTCGTCGCCCTTAAGGTCAGGCGAAGTTCGTTTTACAATTTTAGTAGCCTGTTCTGTAACGCCACTTTCATAGTTACGTACCACCCATGTGTACGACAGTTCCCAAAGTGATATTAAAATCAACGCAATGGTAAAAAACCAAACCAGCCCTTTCAATTTCATAATGATAAACTTTTAATAGCTATTTCTTCAATTTTTAGAAGTGTGCAAAGATAGGGGAAAAACCGATTGACAATTACTGCTGGTTAATTTTAGAATTTTGCTCAATTTGCACCCTAAATCAATTACATGCAGTTGTATCGAAATAGTGGTATCCGGGGTTTAGTTCTGCTCTTTTTTCTGGCCGCCTGCTCACCCACAAAAAAAGTTGTTACTCAGGCAGAAATGCCACCTGTTGCCGTAATACCTCCTGTGGCTCCCACAGCTCCTGTAATGCCTGATCTGTCAAAAACAGATTCGCAGTTGACCAACCTTTTAATGCAGTACCCTGCTTTTTTTGATAGTATTCTTATCCACAAAAAAGACTGGAATGTGCAAATCATTTATACACAGGTGAACCGGGGGGCAAACGGAGTACCGGCATTGAAGAATTATTATTTTAATGTAAACCCGGCTAATTATTTTTATCCGGCATCAACAGTTAAATTCCCCATTGCACTACTGGCATTACAAAAGCTTAACGAATTAAAAGATAAGGGCATAGACAAGAACACCACTATGATAACAGAGGTGGGGAACAACCAGCAAACTGCCGTGTACAACGATCCTACAACCATTGATGGTAAGCCCACCATTGCCCAGTATATAAAAAAAATACTGATGGTAAGCGACAACGATGCCTTTAACCGGTTGTATGAATTTTTGGGACAGGAATACATTAATAAGAAATTGAATAAAAAAGGATATGACGATGTACAAATACTGCATCGTCTTGATATTGTATTGCCGGAATTGGCGAACAGGCAAACTAACCCCATTAAGTTCCTGGATGGTACAGGGAATATTTTATATCAGCAACCACTGCAAAATAATATGTCACAATATGCAGTAAGAAATGACAGCCTTGGGAAAAGTTTTTATAGAGGAGGTAACCTTGTAAACGGGCCAATGGATTTTTCAAAAAAGAACAGGATCAGCCTGGAAGACCTGCACAATATCCTGGTAAGTCTTGTATTTCCGGAAAGAGTTACAGCAAGCCAGCGTTTTAATATTACAGAAGATGACAGGAAATTTGTTTTAAAATATATGAGCCAGCTTCCAACAGAAAGTACTTTTCCCCCTTACAGTGCTGATACACTCACTTATTTTCCTGCCTATTGTAAATTTTTATTATTGGGTGGAGATCCATCCGCTTCACTTAAAGCTATGCCCGGCAATATCAGGATATTTAATAAGCCAGGCGATGCTTACGGTCATATGCTTGATGTGGCATACATAGTAGATTATGATAAAGGAGTGGAGTTCTTTTTATCGGCTGTAATTTATTGCAATAGCGATGGTACTTTAAACGATGATAAGTACGACTATAAAACGACCGGGCTTCCCTTTATGAAAAACCTGGGACAGATAATTTATAATTATGAAGTAAAAAGGCCAAAGCAATTTTTGCCCGACCTGTCTGATTTTAAATTTATATACGATAAACAATAAAAAATATTTCTAAACAATAATCGCATTTGATTGATTTTATTTAACCAGTTATAATTACTTTTGCAAAATATGCAACTATCAACACTTTTAACCAGATTTAACGAGCCAGAAACCCTTAAAATGGCCAAATTGGGAAGGGAATTAAGAGCCAGCGGAATTGATGTTATCGATCTCAGCCTGGGAGAACCGGATTTTGATACACCGCAACACATTAAAGATGCAGCTATAAAAGCCATCAACGATAACTGGAGCCATTACACTCCTGTTGCAGGCTTTGCAGATTTACGTGAAGCTGTTTGTACCAAACTGAAAAGAGATAATAATTTAGATTATAAGCCGGAAAATATAATTACTTCAACAGGTGCCAAGCAAAGTTTAGCCAATGCTATTTATGCGGTGGTTGATAATGGCGATGAAGTAGTGATTCCTACACCATACTGGGTTACCTATTCTGAATTGGTGAAAATGGCCGGTGGTAAAGTGGTAGAAATAAGAACATCACCTGAAAGTGGTTTCAAATGTTCTCCTGCACAACTGGAAGCAGCTATTACAAGTAAGACAAAATTATTCATGTTTTCTTCTCCTTGTAACCCCTCAGGTGCAGTTTACAGCAAGGCTGAATTAGAAGGTCTTGCAGAAGTGTTCAGAAAACACCCTGAAGTAATCATTCTTTCAGACGAAATTTACGAATACATCAATTTTGTAGGCGGCCACGAAAGCATTGCACAGTTCAGCGATTTAAAAGACCGCATCATTCTTGTAAATGGTTTAAGCAAAGGCTTCGCCATGACGGGCTGGCGCCTGGGTTATATTGCGGCCAATGTGGAAATTGCAAAGGCTTGTGAAAAGATACAGGGACAATTGACCAGCGGTACTTGCTCAATCACCCAAAAAGCAGCGGTAGCTGCACTTACCGGTAATTTAAAACCTTCAGCAGAGATGACGGAAGAGTTTACCAGGAGAAGATCAAAAGTATTGGAACTGATAAAAGATATTCCGGGGTTTAAATGTTTTGAACCTGAAGGTGCGTTTTATATTTTTCCGGATGTTTCCTATTACTATGGTAAATCGGATGGCACGCAAACCATTGCCAATGCTGCAGACTTCAGCATGTATTTGCTGAATACAGCGCATGTATCTTCTGTAATGGGCGATGCTTTTGGCGAACCTAATTGTGTAAGGTTTTCTTTTGCCAACAGCATGACCAATATTGAAAGGGCATGGGCAAGAATTAAAGAAGCCCTGGCAAAGCTGAAATAAAACTACAGCAAATAGTTTTCTACCAATTGGCAAACATACCATAACTGATCTTCGTTCCTGGAAGATTGGTTTAGTGGAACAGATATTTCATACAATGTAGGAGGATTGGAATGTTTTCTTTTCCTGTCTTTTGACTCGATAATTACCTGCGATGCATCCACAATTCTGTTAGTAGGTAACATGATCTGCGTGTATTCGTTACTGGCACTATTAGACGTGCCTCTGTCTTTAGTGTCAATCTCAACAGCAACAGTGTTGTCCTTTGTAAGCACTTTTTTATAAGTATTGCTCACACCACCACTCGTATTATTTATATTGGTAACCACCAGTCCGATCTTCTTTCCATCCTGCATAATAATCTTATCATTCACAATAGTTACAGGTTTGGTACGGTCTCTTACAGTTTGTTCATTAAAATACCTGTTTACATCTAAGTAATCTTCGTACTCTTTAATTTTTGCTTTCAAAGAGGCATTGCCAATATGATCCCTTTTAAATTTCGCCAGGGAATATTTATTGATCTTGTTACCGTCTAATAAATTGTATTGTTTTAATAAAGATGCAAGTTCAACAGCAAATGCCTGCCCTTCATGGTAAATAGCAAAAGTGTCTTTCTCATTGGCAAAAATCACATCGTAATAATAAAAAGGTTTCAGCTCCCTTACCGGTGCATCAAACTTTACTACCTGTGCGGCAATAAGCATTTTCATATTTAAACCAATTATATAAATGTTGTAATGAGGGTTGCTTTGGTTTAATTCTTTTACATAATAGGCAACAGGTTTATTGCCAAAATAAATTACAGAGTCGGTTAAATTGATATCCTGGGCAGTTGCAGCAAAACCTGAAAAAAAGATGATAAGGGTGAGTATATATTTTTTCATAAGTTTTAATTTACTGTAATGTAAATAAACAAAAAGAGACCGTCAAATATAACAGTCTCTTTTAACATATTGTTGAGGGGAATTAAAAAGTAAACCTTGCAGAGAAGCCTACACCTGCTGCTTCAAAACCAACTTTAGAAATAATATTCAATTCCGGTTTCCAGTCTAATGTAAGATTTAATGGTATCTGGTTAAACTTATAATCTAACCCGATAATGCCGGCAGCTCCCACATTGCTGGAACTATTATTAAAGCCAACATAACCACCAAAACCAATTAACCATTGCAGGTTTTCGGTAGACAATGGTTTGTGAATTTCGTACAGGCCGCAAATACCCACACCATCTCCAAAACTTAAAATTCCTTCAATAGCATTGTTCCCGATAAAATGTTTGTACGTGATACCGTTTTTAATTGCAGGTACTGATGAACCTAAACGTATACCAATTGCATCTTTGTAAGAGGAACTTTCATCCTGTGCTTTTGTATTAAGGGAAAAAGCAAGGGCAACAACAAGTAACAAGAATAACTTTTTCATGGCTGATTTTTTTTGAAAGGTTAATCGAAAATGATGCCAGTGTATTGCATTACTTGCTGTTAAACGAACAGAAGGCGGATTTTGATGTTAAGGATTTTGTAAATGTAAAAGCACGCCTGTGGCGTGCTCAGAATGCGTCGCAACCGCATTCCTACTCGAATAATTCCAATTTATTTTTTGGCCTTCTTGCATCCTGCCATTTAAAATTATGCAGTGTTTTTTTATCGGCGGGTATCTGGCGGATAGGATACATTATGCCATCTACATTATTAATGAATTTTACTTTGTTCAATTCCTTTTTTACAAAGTAAATATCAATCACATCGCCGCTGCTTCGGTTCATGCCTGTGTAGGCACTGTCATCATCCTGCGGATAAAAAATACTTTCTGCAGGCGATCCCTTCACCCTGATGTAATCTATGGTGCCGTCTTTAAAATAACCATTCAATGTCCTGCCACCGATCTGGTTAAATAACTGGTCGGCGGTTTGGCTGATAACAATGCTGTTATAAAAAACATAGAGGCGCTGCGGCTTTTGTTTTTCAGTGTACATATAAATAGTATCACCGGCAACCTGGGTTTTTCCATTCCACACCAATGGTTGTCCAAACAGTTTAAAAGTAGAATCGGCAGTAGAGTAGTGGAGGCTGTCACTTACAGCCTGCAGGCTGTCATTAAAAATACGAACGTGATGAAAGGCTAAAAAATATCGTACGGCTGTATCTTTTGAATTAAGGTTTACTGCTTTTACGTTGGTACCTGCTGTGCTGCTTGAATCGTTGGCGATTACTGCTGTTGTTGTGAGGGTATCTTTTACAATAGCAATTTTTCTTTCCAGGCTATCATATTTTCTTAAGCCGCTAAACAAAGTATCACCTGCTATGTAGGTACTATCGCCATCTCTGTATAATATCATCACAGGTTTTCTTGTGGCTAAAAAAGAATTCTTCTTAGTATCTAAATAAATTTCATTGCCAATTACAGTCACTTTGTTTACACTATCAACAAGTTTGCCATTGCCAAAAATTTGTACCAGTCCTGACTTTTTATCAAAAGCCATTTGATCTCCTGAGATAGAATGTGTACTATCACGGTAGGTGGTACGTTTGTCAAATATTGCTTCGCCTGTACTTAAATTATAGGAACCGCTTTTAGTATCAGTAATACTTCCATCTTTACCAACAATATGTGTGGGTGCAATAAAAGTAGCAATGTTGGTTCTTAAATTATACTGAAGGCTATCAGTAGTGATTGTGTTATTAGGATCTTTAAAATAAACATCTTTTCTAAAGAAAACGTCTTTGGTTTCGGCAATGTATGTACCTTCTTTACTGGTTAATATAGTTTGCCCGTTAATTACTTTACCGCCATTTTTATAGGTAGCAATACCGGTTCTTAAATTGTATTCCAGTTCATCTGTTAACAGCGTGCCTTTTTTATCGGTAAGTTTTACATTCTTTTTCAGGTAGGCAATTCTGTCGGCACCTACATATCGCAATGATTGTGCGTACGTGTGAATGCTGTCGTTGTCGTTGATATGAATATTGCCAAAGGCTTCTACAATATTGGTTCTGCGGTTGATCACTACACTGTCGCAATAAGTGGTGGTGAGGCCTTCTTTTATTACTGCATCACCAGCGGCAGTTTCAATGGTAGTTACCGAGTCGATTGTTTTTTCTCTTAAACTTCTTGCTTTTACAATTTGTATTACCCGTACAGTATCCTGTGGTTGCGGTGGAGCGGCAATAATTTTTTGCTGTGCAGTGGATTGCTTAGCACAAAACGCTAATAATACTATAAAAAGAGTAACAGTAAATTTCAATTGCAATGCTTAATTATTTAATTCTGCCGCAAGTTGATGAAATTATTTTATAACAGAATGGTAAAATTATTTTTGTTTGGTGTAAGGGGCATTCACGGTGTCTGGCAATGGAACAACAAGTGCATCACCTTTATATTTTTTTCCAAACACAGAAAAGGAGATGTATCTTTTAGGATTTGTTTTCAAATCATCCAGCAACAAATTGAGTTTATTGGCAGTAGCGGTAAGGTTATTGTATAGTTTTGTGTCGTTCAGCATTAACCCTGCAGTACCATCTTTGGTATTAAGCTTGCCAATAGTAGATTTCAATTCGCCAATGGTTCCGTTCAAAGTGTTTAATGTTTTCTCCAGGTCTAAATTAGAAAGGTTGGTTGTTGTTTTATCCAGGTTTGTCATTACAGCATTTAACTTTTCATTGTTGTTAGCAAGGTTACCTGTAAATGCACTAACGTTATTTAAAGATTTTGCTAAAGCACCTGTTTCTGTATTGAGCAATGTTTGCAAAGAGGCAGATGACACGGTTAAGCCTGCTGTAGTTTTACTCAGGTTTTCTAAAATGCCACGGATATTGTTTTTTGCATTGGGGTCAAGTACTCCGGCAAGGGTCATTAAAACAGAATCAAGAGATTTTACTGCATTTTTCACCTGGCCCAAAACCGGCCTGATCTCCTGTACAGCCTCGTCTAAAATGCCGGCACTTTTTTCAGTTCTGATAGTATCATTAATGGGCAGGTATTGTGTTGCATCACCCAGCCTTATTTCTACAGTAGTGGTGCCAAGGGGATTGTTCCTGATAGTGGCATAAGAATTTACCGGGATATTCACATCTTTGGTGAGGGTCATATTCACCAGTATCTCTTTCATGTTTTTATCGGTAGTAATGCTATACACTGTACCAACCTGTAACCCGTTTATCATTACAGGATTACTGTTGGCAAGGCCTTGTACATTGGTATATTTTGCAAAAAAGGTATGGCTCTTTCCAAAGAAAGTCTTTCCCTTTAAAAAATTGAAACCCAATATCATAATGGTGATAGCTATGGCAGTAAGTACACCTATTTTGGTTTCGTTAGAAATTTTCATAATAGTAGTTAGTTAGATATATTGGTCAAATATAATTAATATACCTGCAAGTTATTTTATAAAATCTATGGATGCTGCTGTTTAAATTCAAACCTTATTGAAGCATTGTTTTTCAGGTCGGCAGCCAGCCTCACTTCATAGCGGCTTGTGCCATCGGTAATTACCATCAAGGCGGTGTTTGGAGGAATTGTTCCCAAATTATCCGCAAACAGTACCAGCTCATTGGTTTTGCCAGGCACCAGTTCCAAATTAAAAACATAGCCGTTGGCAGTTAAAGCTTTATTATTAACAACCAGGTTTTTGTTGAAATATACCGACACATTATCGCCATCAACTTCGCCATCATCAAATAATTCCACTCTCACTTTATCGCTTTTTACCTGCAGTACTTTGGCTTCTTTTGTAGGCCTGCTTTCAAATGCAGCAGTTACTTCTTTTTCTTCTTTGGGTTTTGCTGTTTCTGCAACCGCAGTTGGTTTATTGGAATTTTCAATTTGTTGTTTGTAACGTTTTACCGCAGCTGTAATGGCTTCTGCAATTTCCTGCTGGCCTTTTTCGCTATTGATATAGCGCTCATCCTCAGGATTGTTAATAAAACCTGTTTCAACTAAAATTGCAGGCATGTTGGTAGCCTGCAAAACCCAGATCCCTTTCTGCCGCTGACTTACACCCAATGCACGGCGGCCTGTTTTTTCTATTTCATCATTTACAAAAGTAGCCAGGCGATCACTTCTTAATTGAAAACGATCGGCATAGATCTGTGCCAGCGCTCTTCCTTCTGGGCTTTTCTTAAAATCAAAATCGTTTAAAGCGGCATCTGTAGTATCTGTTTCAATTTCAAAATCTTCTCCTCCATCTAAAATGGCCTGTAATTTTTCACTCGTTTTATGCGGTGCAAATATCCATACACTCGTGCCACTTCTTTCCAAAGGTTTTTTAAAATATTCATATACAGGCACTGTTACAGTATAGGGGTGAGGTATTTTTTTTCTCTTTTTTCCTTTACCGGTGTAAGTGTATTTATAACGGGTTTCTTCCCTGGTTCCTATTTGGCGGCTACCTGTTTTTAACGGGCCGCTATCAGCATGAATACATAAAAATAATTGCCCGCCAAGCTCGTTCGCAATCCTTGCTTTTTCTCTCGGATCCTGGTAAATATCTGTAGTCCTGGTAGGTTTTACATTTAATTCGGGCATTTGCTTTTTTAATTCTGCAATTAATTTAAGCGATATGGCAAGGGTAACATCTTTTTCTTTTGAGCGTAAAGAGTTTTCATATTGCCCGGTAGCACCGGGGTCTTTTGTACCACCATGGCCGGCATCAACAATGATAGTAGTTAATTTTTTTTGCGAAAAGGTATCAGATAATATTAACAAATTGAAAGCAGCAATACAAACTAAAACAGGCACTTTGTTTTTCAACATACACAAAAGGTTTATCCGGGGGGTTAGTAATTATATTAATATTCACAATTTCATTCTGTTATAATGGCTATTTTTGCCCTGCAAAATTATGAACCATCTGTACAAAGGTAAGGCAAAATACATATTGACATGGGCATCAGCACTCCTGCTTGCAGGTATAACGCTGTATGCAGGTACTAATAGTTTTAATGCTCCTTACTTTCACAGTTATTTAACTAGCAACGCTGTTTTAAACAACGCTGGTACCCAGATCATTGTTGATACACCGCCTGTTAAAAAGCCCGATAGTAATCTTATCAAAAAACAACTTCCTGATACCATCGTTACTGTAATTGATACCATCAACTTTAAAACTTCCAAAGACTCGCTTGATGCCCCCGTAAGTTATCATGCCGATGACTCAATGGTACTGGATGTACCCACCAATAAAATAATTTTATATGGCAAGGAAACCAGGGTTAAGTATATAGATAACGAATTAGTAGCCCCACATATTGAGTTTGACCAAAAAACTAATAAGATGAGGGCCTATTTGACAAAGGACAGTAATGGAAATGTCATTTCGTGGCCCACTTTTACGCAGGCCGATTTTAAATCGGTTAGCGATACCATCGTAGTAGACATGAAGACCGGCAAAGGGTTAACCAAAAGTACCTATACCAAGCAGGACGAAATGTTTGTACATGCCGATAAAATTAAAAAAATAAGTCCCGATGTTTTTTATGCTTACAGGGGAAGATTTACAACCTGTAATTTAGATACGCCACATTTTTCTTTTGTGAGTAACCGTATTAAATTCATTAACAAAAAGATGGCCTTCACCGGGCCGGTGCATCCCGAGATCGAGGGTATTCCTATACCGGTATCGCTGCCATTCGGCATATTCCCTTTATCAAAAGGAAGGCATTCAGGAATATTACAACCTAGTTTTACTGCCAACGAGCAGTTGGGGTTAGCATTGGAAGGGCTTGGGTATTATAAAATATTAAGTGATCACTGGGATGCCGTGGTACGTGGCACAATATATTCTTATGGGGGGTGGACGGCAAGTTTAAGCCCGAGATATTACAAGCGTTATCATTACCAGGGCAATTTTAATATTAATATTCAGCACTTCAGGGATATTGATAAAGCCGGAGGCAGAAATTTTAATGTTACCTGGTCGCACCAGGCCGATACAAAATCCAGGCCCGGGGTAACATTTAGTGCCAGTGTAAATGCCGGTAGCAGTAAATTCAATGCTTCAATACCCAACAATCCGCAAAGGAATTTCCAAAACCAGATGAACTCTTCTATCACTTATGCAAAAGTGTGGAAGGATAAACCATTTAACCTGACCATCAGTGCCAATCACAACCAGAATACAGAACAAAAGCTCATCAATCTCAATTTACCCGATATTGCCTTTAATGTAAATACGCTGTATCCTTTCAGAAGTAAAGAAACAGTGGGTAATTATAAATGGTTCGAGAACCTTGGTATTGCCTTAAACTCTAATGCCAAGAGCCTTACTTATTTTTATGATACCGCCAGTAATATCGGTAAACAATTAATTGATAAACTGCAATGGGGTGCCAGTCATAATGTGCCTATCTCTTTATCATTACCACCATTGGGCCCATTGCAAATAGGCCCCTCCGTTAGTTACCAGGAATACTGGTACCAGAATAAGTTTGTTCGTAAATGGAATGCTGCTGATAAAAAAGTAGATACCACTATAACCAAAGGGTTTTATGCTGCAAGGGAAATGTCATTTGGCGTGTCCGGTTCTACCAGGATATTTGGTATGATCGGCTTTGGTAAAAACAGTAAAGTACAAGCCATACGGCATGAAATAAGGCCAAGCTTTGGTTTTAGTTATCACCCCGATATGAACGCTAAAGACCATTACCTGTTACAAACCGATACTACAGGAAAAAACTTCATCAGGCCTTCTATTTATGATGGTAATATTTTTTCTGCATTTGGCGAAGGAAAATCTGGCGCTATTACATTTGGAATAGATAATAATATCCAGATGAAAGTGAAAAATAAAAAAGATACCGGCGAAGCGGCAATAAAAAAAGTTACTTTAATTGACGGGTTCAGTATCAATAGCAGCTATAATCTTTTAGCCGATTCATTTAAGCTGGCACCATTCAGTATACAGGCACGAACCAATCTTTTTGAAAAAATCAGTATCACCGCCAGCGGAACAACCATGCCTTATGTTACCAATAGCAGGGGCGATTTTGTTGATAAATTAGTATGGACAAAAAGGCCTTTTTCGTTGGGTACACTTACCAGTGGAAATATAGCCCTGCAAACCAGTTTTAAAGGAGGGGATAAGAAAGAAAAATTACCTAATACCACCGACCAGAATATGCAGAATGCCAATAATGCCGGTATGCCATTAGATGAATACCAGCAGGAAGCTTCTTATATCAGCAAGAATCCCGGGGAGTTTGCTAATTTTAATATACCATGGAGCATCAGTTTTTCTTATGCCTTAACTTATTTCAGGTCTTTAAATGCTGATTATAGCGGTTACAAAGGAAATATTGCACAAAATATAAGCTTTACCGGCACTCTGAATTTAAGCCCTAAATGGCAGCTGGGTGGTAGCGGGTATTATAATATCACTACAGGAGAAATAAATGGTGTAAGTATGTATATCACCAGAGAAATGCATTGCTGGCAAATGGCTATTAATCTTTCTCCAGTAGGAAAATATCGTTTTTTCAATATTACCATCAGTCCTAAATCAAGTATTTTAAGAGACCTGAAAATTAACAGGACAAGATATTTTTACGATCTGTAAATGGTTTTGAGGGAAGAGTTTAGAAAGTTTAGCCGGACTGCTTTTGGATAGTAACCCTCTTCAATACAATTCCCCTTTACACTAAAAATTGAGTATTGCATATTATTAAAAATATTTACAACCGCATACTTTTCCCTAAACCTCTAAACTTCTTTCACATAGTATTCTTTCATAGTAGTAAACACTTTTTCTTTTAGTTCTTTTGCAGTAATATTAATTGAAGGAATGGCAGGTAGAAAATGCATACGCAAGGGTACAGGCAACAGGTAAAAGAATTTATTTACCGGCATCGCTTTTTTTGTACCCATAATAATACAGGGTATGATTTCTTTTTTTGTATCTGTTGCTAATTTAAATGCGCCATCATAAAACGGTTTCAATGGTTCCGCAGTTCTGTTACGGGTGCCTTCAGGATAGATGCACATGTGCATACCTTTCTTTAAAACATTCTTCATGGCTTCGTAACTTCTTACACGGCTTTGTTCGTTTTTTCTATCCACTAAAATAGAGCCTTTACTATAAAACCAACCGAATAAAGGGACTTTAGCAAATGATGCTTTGGCAATGGTTTTATTTGCCCCTGGAACGTAGGGGGCAGATAAAGGCACATCAAGCAAGGTATTGTGGTTAAAAACAACGATGTAATTTTCCCCGGGCTTAAGATTCTCTTTTCCCTTTACACTAACCGGGCAACCTACTAGTACTAACCATATATTCATCCACCAACGGGATACAGCGATAAAAAATGCCTGCCCTTTTTTTTCATCTTTAAAAAGGTGTGACATCATAGAAGGCAGAAAGAAAATGAGAAAAGTAATTACAAAACTTACTAAACCCCACAGTGCCAAAAATCTTGCGAAAATATTTTTAAGAATGTTCATGAAATGTTAATGTAAAAATTAAGGAGTTAATAATTTCCAATCAATTGGCGAAAGGCCTTGCTTAACTAAGATGTCGTTGGTTTTAGAAAAATGTTTGCACCCCAAAAAACCCATATGAGCCGAAAAAGGAGAGGGGTGTGCAGCTTTTAAAACAAAATGTTTGGTTTCGTCAATCAGTATTTGTTTTTCCTGTGCAAATTTTCCCCATAATAAAAAAATAACCCCGGTTTTTTCATCTGATATTTTCTGGATCACCGCATCTGTAAAATCGGCCCAACCAAATTTAGCATGGCTAAAAGGTTCGTTTGCTCTTACGGTTAGTGCTGCATTTAATAATAATACACCTTGCTCTGCCCAGCGGGTAAGATTACCATATTGCAGAGGCATGGCAATACCAATATCGGTTTGAATTTCTTTAAAGATATTTACTAAAGAAGGAGGGGGTTTAATACCATTGGGTACAGAAAAACTTAATCCATGTGCCTGCCCGGGGCCATGATAAGGATCCTGGCCAAGTATAACCACTTTAACTTTATCAAATGGTGTTTGATTAAAGGCATTAAAAATAAGTGCCCCCGGCGGATAGATTGTTTTACCTGCCGCTTTTTCTGTTTTTAAAAAAGTAACCACCTGCTCAAAATACGGTTTGGTAAACTCGTTTTTTAAAACAGCAGCCCACGAAGCTTCAATTTTTACCTCCATCAAATTACAGATTTGCATAAAAATACAAAAGCTTCTAAATATCGCCGCTTTTATATAATGCTTATCTTATGTTGCTCATAAAATCCACTAGTAAGTGCAAACAAACTCATGCGTAATGCCCGGTTTAGGGTATTGCAAAATTTTAAGGTAGTAGTTATATTTACTTTACTCAACCACTCAGCAAATCAATCACTATTTCTTCTTCCCCTTTTGAAAACAATAATTTTTTGCAACAAAAATTTAAAGTCATGCCAAACAACAGGATGAAAATAAACTTATCTGAATATGCATCACTCGAAGAAAAAAGTGAATGCTTCCTGAAGAGCGATAAATATGAAAACAATTGCATCAGAACATTTGATGAATTTGATAATTGGTTTAGTTATTGGGAAGGTGTAAATCAAAGACGTAAATACAAAGTGTATTTCCGGGGAATGAGTGAAGCTGTTTCCAATACACAGGCTTTTAAAAATCCTATTTATCTTTCTGTGGATGAATGGGGCGCATTCGGACGTAATTTCATGAGCATTTTGCCTGTGGCGCAATCTTTCAATTCTTTTATCCGGCACGCCGATGTGGTAAAAATGGGCAACTTCACCATGCTAACAGGTTTATTATCCAGTGATCCTAAAAAGGGTACGTTTAAATCTCCTTTGTTTTATATTTTTAAAGCATACTCCAATAATTGCCTTGGCAGTGCTGTTGATACTTATGTGGATTGCGATACTTTCAATACAGAAAAATATAAAGGCATTCCTTATTTAGATGTAACCACAACTTACTCTAAAGAAACCAATACTGTTTTTATCAATGTGGTAAACAGGCATAAGGATAAAGCTATTACTGCTGATATTATCAATACCTCGGGAGACTTTGCCGGCAATGCCGAATCCAGCCTGATAAACAGCAAAGATTTGCAGGAAGGATTTACGTTTGATAAACAAAATGAGTATATCCCGGTAAAGACAGCTATTGATACTAAAAACAATAAGCTTACATGTACTTTTCCCCCTCACTCTTTTACACAGTTAAAAATTAGTGTAAAGGGAAAATGATCAGAAACTTTTCCTGCAAGGCTCACCAGGAACAAAATGGGAGCACTTAAAAACAACAGCTTCTTGTTCATCAACAAGAAGCTGTTATTACATTTTGCAGACCAAAGGCAGTGATACTGATAATTTTATTTTGGCTTTTTTAAAGCAGTACTTATTCTGAATACCTTTAAAGAATCATTGTTTACTGCAACAAGCAATATTTTTTCTCCGTTTAACAAACGAATAAGCGACATATCTTTTACATCGCCATTCACAATAAAACCACTGGTAAGCGGGGGAACTGAGGTAAAGATTTTTTTACTGCTGCCTTTAAGAAAACAACCATAAGAAGCATCGTATCTTCCAGTCATTACTTCTGCCTGGTATTCATTACCTGCCAGTACAAGGTCTTTGAATCCATCATTATCTATATCGTCGCAGATAATGGCATTTACTGGTGAAAATTGCGCTTCCATTGGCAAAACATGCTTGATAAATTTCCCTTTACCTGTATTTTCAAAATAACAAGTACGGGTTTCATCACAATACAGCTTTAAAATATTTTCAGTTGCTTTCCCTTTAAAAATATCCTGGTATGTAGCATGTGCGTAATCTTCATTTAAAAGGAATTGCTTTTTTATTGCGGGCACCTGGTCGGCAAAACGACTTCTGCTGATGGATGGAAAGGAATGTTTATTACCATCTTCGCCTTTTATATAATAGAAGAAAAAAGGGTCCACACTTCCGTTACCATCTAAATCGGTAGCAAATAACTGCATAGGTTCAGCCGGGCTTGCCCGGTACTCACAATTTAAACCGAGATTACCGGCTACAAGGTCAATATCACCATCGTTATCAATATCAGTTGCAATAAGACTTCGCCACATGCCATTCATTTGAACAAGGCCGGTACTTGCTGTGATATCAACCAAATGTCCATGATCGTTCTTAAAAAATTTCAGCGGCATCCATTCGCCTGCAATGATGAGATCAGTTTGCCCGTCGTTATCAAAATCTGTCCATACTGCAGCCGTAATCATTCCGGGTGTTTGCAAAGCGGGACAAACTTTTGCTGTTACATCAGTAAAAACGCCATGGTTATTTTGCAGTAAAAAACTTTTGGGTGATAAAGGATATTTTTTTGAAACTCTGCCACCGATAAATAGATCAAGATCTCCATCGCCATCATAATCACCGGCACTTACACAACCAGCAATGGTTCTTATTGAATCAGGAATCGCAGAGGGCTGCAAACTAAAATTGCCTTTGCCATCATTGGTGTACAAACGGGGTTTATAATAAACTGAATTTTCTTCAAATTGCATATCACCACCAGTGATCAGCAGGTCACTATCTCCATCCTTATCGGCATCAAACAAAATACAATCCTGGTCTTCTTCAAACTTTATACTATCGGTAATGTTTTTTGAAGTAAATGTTTGTCCTGCTTTTTGTGTAAACAATTGCCCGGAAAAATTAAATGCACCACCAATAAAAAAATCGGTTGCTCCATCATTATTAATATCACCAGTGGTAATGAATGGCCCAAGCTGCGAATACTTTTGCGGCAGTAATCTTTGAATGGTATAATCGTTAAATGGAAAATCCTGGTGTTTGTATAACAAGCCGGAAGATCCTGTAATGTCTGAAAACAGCAACGATGGTTCAATACTATTTGCAGCAAGGCTAAAGCCGGCATTTGTCCATGAGAGAGTAAGGGTAGTATCGGTCTTTATATTTTTTAATGATTGCTTTTTTCCATCGGGCCATACAATTACCAATGAATCGGCATGGTCATTTTTTCCTAATCCAAAAACCAGCTGCTGATCAACAGATGAAAAATATCCACGTACCGGGTTTTCTTCCTGCAACTGAGCGTTGCTGTTATTGTATACCAATACTTTTGAACCAAATCCTTTCCGGTTAACACTATCTCCTTTTAACTGCAGGCTTAAATAATGTGTAGCAGAAGTTTTGTTTTTTTGATTGGTATTATTGATAAAAACAAACGCTGCTTTATTAATATTGTTCACCACCAGGTCAAGGTCGCCATCGTTATCAAGATCGGCATAAGCAGCACCATTTGACATTGATGGCTCATTAATCCCGCCGTTCTCTGAATCATCAGTAAAAGTGAGGTCCTGGTTATTGAGGTACAAATAATTGGGCAGATTTACATTTTTTAACGAAGCTAGTTTTTTCCTGATCGTCTTTTGCTGGTCTTCTTTGCTTTGTACGCTGTTGAAAATATTGTTGCTGAATTCAAGAAAATCGGCATTAATAAAATCTCTTCCTATGCCATTAGTAATATGCATGTCTTTCCAGCCATCATTATTAAAATCTGCTAACAATACACTCCAGCTCCAGTCAGTAGCTTGTATACCACTTAGCCTTCCTATCTCACTAAAAAAAGGAACGCTGGTATCACCTTTTACCCTGTTACCATTATTCAGCTGCAGCATGTTGCGCATAAATTCCGGTTCGTACCCCATTGCCCGTTCCGACTCATAACGTTCGTAATTCATAAACGAAAACGAAGTCTTTTTACGTTCGTTGGTTTCCGGCAGCATGTCCAG
Organism: Ferruginibacter sp. SUN106; assembly: GCF_050611765.1. Classification (NCBI taxonomy): domain Bacteria; kingdom Pseudomonadati; phylum Bacteroidota; class Chitinophagia; order Chitinophagales; family Chitinophagaceae; genus Ferruginibacter; species Ferruginibacter sp. SUN106. Next base: position 714,551 of record NZ_JBODJC010000003.1, on the reverse strand, counting down.
GGTAATAATATCTGTTAGTGTATCATTATTAATATCTGCTGCATCGGCACCCATGCTGGAATAAGATTGGTGCTGAATTGCTTTGGCTATACAATTGGTAAATGTACCATCATGATTATTCTGCCATAGTTCGTCATTAGATACAAAGTCATTGGCAACATAAATATCCGGCCAGCCATCATTATTAAAATCACTAACGGCTACGCCAAGCCCATACCCATCTTCTTTAATGCCTGCCTGCATTGAAACATCTGTAAAAACAGGGTGACCTGTGTGAGCACTGTCTCCATCATTTCTTAAAAGTTTGTCATTGGCAGGGGAGTGCCCGCTTTTATCACGGGGGAAAATTGTATTGGAATTGTTTGACGTTAATAAGTAGTTGGTAAGGTACATATCCAGGTCGCCATCTTTATCATAATCAAAAAAAACAGCCTGTGTTGAAAAGCCTGTGTCAGCCAGGCCGTATGTTTCGGCTTCTTCTTTAAAAGTAAGGTCGTGCTGGTTAATGAATAACAAATTTTTTGAGCGGTGCATCAGGTCTTTGCCAAATACACAAACATAGATATCATCATAACCATCCTGGTTGATATCAACAATACTTACACCGGTACACCAAACATTTGTACCAATGCCTCCTTTTTCAGTAATATCATCAAACTGGTTATTGCCTTTATTAATGTACAACCTGCAGCTTACCTGGTTGCCGGTAAAAAAAATATCTTTCTGCCCGTCATTATTAAAATCACCAATACCAACACCACCCCCCATATAACCAAACTCATTGATGAAAGAGTATGAAGAATCATTGTCGTGGATATCGTTACTGAAAGTAATGCCCGATGCTGATGCAGGCAGTGAAGTAAACAAAGTGTTTTTTTGTTGCTGCTTACACGATACCAAAAAAAAGATAGTGCCCAAAAAAGCACTAAAGGTGTAATAAGTAAAAAGCTTTTTCATGCTGCTTACAAGTTATACTTTTAAAAACAGCCATTGAATAAGTGGGCAAAAAAATAGAGGCTACCGGAATAGCCCCTATTTACCCAAAACAACGCTGCTTATTTTATTAAAGGATTTGTAGATGTTTCAATTGCCGGAATAGGAAACAGGTCAACCTGGCCCGGTACCCTTTCTGGTATCAGCGAAGGAAAATACCCTTTCTTTCTCCAACGCAAATTATCTATACTCGATACTTCTTCGGCACCTAATTCAACCGACCTCTCATGCATTACTGCTTTTAACGCATCGTTTTTAGTTGCCGCTGTAACTGGTGGCATTGCTACCCCCGGGCGGCTACGCACTTCATTAATATAGCCTGCAGCCAGTGCAGGTGTTCCTACTTCTGCTTCACATTCGGCAAGCATCAGCAATACATCTGCATAACGAATTACTCGCTGATTGATACCTCCCGGGTGAAAACCTGAATTCACGTATTCGTAGATGTTATACTTACGGAAAAATCTTTTCAGCGTTACTCCACCTTTTATACTGGTGGCAATATTCATCATACTTGCTGTTAATTTTAATGGCCCCGAAGGAACACCGGTAAGGATATTATCGCCTTCTTCGTATATGGATAGCTTATACCTTGGGTCATTATTTTCAAATTCATTCAGGTATCTGTCAGAAGGAATTACATTACCCCAGGTAATGCCATACTCCTGGTTGCGAACTGTACTTAAAGGACTGGTAGAACCTTCTCCATTATATCCCCAGTTAAAATTGTTATCACCTTTGTCAACAAATACCACTTCAAAAATTGATTCAGCATTAAATTCATGGCCTGTCGCTACTGTTATATTATTGTCATCCTTAGTATCACCATCAAAATTCCACGAATAATTTGCCGCAAGTGAATATTTACCATATACTTTCAGCAAAGCAGTTTTGGCTGCAGCATAATCGCCTTTTTGCATCAGCACCCTGCCCAGCAAAGCATTGGCTGCACCACTTGTAGCCCTGCCATTATCTGATGAGCTGTAAGTAGCAGGTAATGCCAAAGCAGCCTCATTCAGATCTTTAATAATAAATGCATAAATATCTGCAGCAGGCGACTTGCCTCTGAAACCGGAAGCAGAAGTAACTGTTTCGGTATACAGAGGAACATCCCCCCATTGAGATACCAGTTCAAAATAAGCCCATCCTCTTAAAAACTTGGCTTCTCCCACTGTACGGTCTCTAAGTGCAATGTTATCGGTAATTGCCGGTGCTTTTCCTAATACCAGGTTGGCCCTGTTGATCATTTGATAACAGCCAGACCATACATTAGACATAACTGCATTGGCCGGGGCAGGAGATGGCTGCTTGAGTAGCTCTGCCCTTGGAGCTTCTAACTGTGAGCCACCGGAAGCACATTCCCCGCCTCTCATATCATGCGTAAAAAACCATTCTCTGCCAACCAGTTCCGCTGATCGTAATATAGAGTAAACAGAATTTACTCCATTCTGCAATTCCGATGCAGTTTTAAAATAACTTTCTGTAGTAGGATTATTTTTATCCAATACATCCAGTTTTTTATTACAGCTTAGCATACTGGTAAATACCAGTGCCACCGCTATAGTTATTTTATTTATGTTTTGTTTCATAACAATTATATTTATTTTATAAAAACTTATAGTTTCAATACTATTAAAAATTAACCTGTATACCTGCCTGGAATGACTTAGGTTGAGGATACACCGCAAAGTCGATACCATTGGTTAATGAAGAATTAGGAGTTCGGTTACCAACCTCCGGATCATAACCAGTGTATTTTGTAAACGTCAGGATATTTTGTCCTGATACATAAATGCGCAAACTCTTTACTGTTCCTTTGGTGTAAGTACTCAAAGATTTTACAGGAACAGTGTAACCTATCATTATATTTTTCAGGCGCATAAATGACCCATCTTCAAGAAACCTTGTTGAAGGGCGTGCATTTTCATTGGGATCGGAAGAAATAGCACGTGGGATGTTAGTATTGGTATGCGTTGGTGTCCAGGCATCTAATACCTGTGTACCGGCATTGAAAAAACGAACCATACCTTCAGTAATTACCCTGGTGGCATTAAATACTTTATTACCCTGTACTCCCTGGAAGAAAAGCGATGCATCGAAATTCTTATAATTTCCCCCCAGGTTAAAAGCATAAGTTACTTTAGGAATAAAACTACCTAAAAACTGGCGGTCATTAAGATCAATCACCCCATCACCGTTCAGGTCTTTAAACATAATATCACCGGGAGCAGTACCTGCATTTTGTTTAGCATGCTTGCTGATATCTGCTGCGTTTTGAAAAATACCTTCAGTAACCCAGCCATAAAAAGCCTGGATAGGGTGACCAACCTGGGTATTGGTAATATTATAAGAACCAAAGTCTGCATTACCACCTGCTTCAATATTACTAACGCCTTCGGCTAAACGGGTTACCTGGTTGGTTACAAAACTCAGGTTAGTACTAACATACCATTTAAGAGCGCCTTCCCTGTCATTATAACCCAATTGCACTTCAAAGCCACTGTTTTTCATTGAGCCAACATTTTGATTTACTGTGCTGGTCAGGTATCCAAAAGAAGGAGGAAGCGGAACACTTAAGATCAGGTTGTCAGTTTTTCTCTGGTAATATTCGGCAGTAAGAGTAACCTTATTTTTAAGTATCCCTAAATCTAACCCGATATTGATCTGCTTGGTTTTTTCCCATTCCAGGTCGGTATTTCCCAATCCTGGTATTGAAGAGGCAGCACCTCCGGTAATTGATCCGCCAAATGGATAATAAGCACTATTAGAAGCAACACTTACTAACCACGGCGTATTACCCAGTACCTGGCCGTTAAGGCCGGTAAGGCCATACCCGGCCCTTAATTTTAATTCTGAAATATCAGGCATGCTCCTGATAAAATCTTCCTGGTCAATTCTCCAGCCTACAGATGCAGAAGGGAAAGTAGCCCATTTTTTACCAGGTGCCCAAACTGAAAGTCCGTCACGTCTAACAGCAACACTTAACATGTATTTGCTTTTATAATCATAGTTCAAACGGCCCAGGTAAGATAGTAGGGTGTTTTCTCCAATCAGCGTTTGTGCCGAAACGTTAGTAGCGTTATTTAACGTTCTCAGTTCGTTAGATGGCTGGTTGCCACTGGCATTTTCCTGCTTTGTTTTTTGGCCCTGGTCCTCAAACACTGCAATAGCATTTATGTGGTGATTGCCAAATGTGTTATCAAATGACAATTGCTGCGTAAATAATTGCACAGTGGAAATATTTCGGTTATTGGTAACTGTTGCCTGTGTAGCGCTTGAACCGGCAATAGCCCCATTATCGTTGAAAATCGGTGCAAAACGATAGTTTAAACTACTGGCATAGTCTATCCCGAAAGTGGATCTGTATTTAAGCCATTTTGTAAGATTTACTTCAAGGAATGCTGTTCCTAAAATTTTTGCCGTAGTTCTGTTACCGGGATTTTTTAATGCGGCATCTTCTACAGGGTTAGTTGGATCACCCCCGTCTTTAGTAGCATCTACACCTCGGTAACCACCATTAGAAGTGGGGTCATAAACGGGTATATGTGGCATCATTCTTATAACATTCACCAGGTTGGTCCTGGAACCGGTTTCATTATTATCATAAGCCTGATCGCCGGAGGCGGCATACAAATTTTCACCAAAAGTGAATATTTTGCTTATAACATGATCGGAGTTAATGCGGAAATTATAACGTTGATAAGCCACACCTGGCGCAGTACCTTCCTGGTTGGTATAACCGGCAGAAGCATAAAAACGTGATACGTCATTACCGCCGCTTAAACCAATATTGTGTTGGTTCATTGCTCCCTTTTTAAAATACGCATCCTGCCAGTCGGTATTGGTTTGTCCGTAGGTTTGTGTTGCCCCTGCATAGATGGGTTGGTTAATATCCGGTGCAGTAAGGCGAGGTACCTGGCTACCTCTGTAAGCAACTGCGTATTGCATAAATTGCGCAGTATTCAACAGCGAAAGCCGTTCAGTAACTTCCTGTGTACCCAGGTACGAATCAAGGGTTACGCTTATTTTTCCACTTCGTTTACCTTTCTTGGTGGTAATCATAATTACACCATTGGTAGCCCTTGAACCATATATTGCGGCAGCTGAAGCATCTTTCAATACATCCACAGACTCAATATCTTTTACATCAATGGCAGCAAGATCCCCTGTAGGAAAACCATCAACTACGTACAATGGATCCGAAGCAAAACTGATGGAACTGATACCCCTGATACGAACAATAGGTTCGGTACCCGGGCTACCGTTATTGGTTACCTGTAAACCGGCAATACGGCCTTGCAAAGCCTGCGAAATGGATAAGGCAGGCAGTTCATTCAGTGTTTTACTGTTAACGCTGGACACCGCCCCGGTTACCAAAGTTCTTTTTTGTGTACCGTAACCTACTACCACCACTTCGTTTAGTGCCTTATTTAATAAAGACATTGCTACTGTTACGGTTGTTTTGCCATCAATATTTACTTCCCGTGTAGCCATACCTATAAAAGAAAATACCAGCACTTTTGCATTATCATCCACTTCAATTGAGAATGCACCATTTTTATCTGTTGTAGTGGTTTTGGTATTGCCTTTTACCTGCACTGACACGCCAACAAGTGGCTCGCCACCTTCCTGGGTCACTGTACCGGTAATGGTTCGCATTATGCCAGCATCTGAAAGCGGGTCTCTTTTCTCTGAAATAATAAAAACACCAGAGGTTTCATCAAACCTGTATTTAAGCCTGGTTTGCAGTATTACGGCATCCATTACCTCTAATAACGGGGTTTCTTTTGCATTTACGGTTACAATCTTTCCTGCCGGAATAATGTCATTGCAAAACGTAAACCGGTATTTGGTTTCTTTTTCGATTGCTTTGAAAAACGTCGTCATTTTTACTCCTTTTAACGAAAGGGTTACTTTCACGTCCTGGGAGAACCCGCCGGCGTGTACCATCATGGCGCAGGCAAACAGCAGAATTGAGGTTAGTTTCATAATTTTAAGCAGCTTCGCTAAAGATGGAGGTGCAAAACTCCATCTGTAAGCATGATTTTTTTTCATACCTTTATTTTGGTTTTTAATTAAAAAATAGAAACCACTTTTTTCTTATAAAAGGTGTTTCAAAGTTTTTAGTACAGGGGGAATGTTGCCGCATTCTTCCCTGTATTTTTATTTTGACAGGTTTATTATTAATGTTTCGCCTCTCTCAATGGTATAGTGAAAATTTCTGGCTTCTTTTAAATAATCAAGCACTGTATTCAGGTCTTCCTTTTCAAAAATTCCTGTAAAGCGGTAATTTCTGATAACACTATCCTTGAAATTAATTTTTGCACCGTACCATCTTTCCAGTAATACCGCAATGCCATCAAAATCCTCATCGTCAAATATTAATTTGTTTTCCTTCCAGGCTATTTCTTTAATATCGCCGTTGTGGGTTACCACAAGCTTTTTCTTAAGGCTATCGGGTACATTTATAGCAGTTACTTTTTTTGCCAATGATGAATTTGTATTTTCATTCGGGTGTCGCCATTCAATTTTCTGATTAGGATAAAGCAACATCTTAAGGTTATTGTCTTCTTTAAGTGTTACTTCTACCAGTCCTCTTATTAAAGATGTTTCAGTAGATTTTTCATTCAGGTAAGCCTTTACATTGAATGCTGTACCCAGTGCTTTTACGTCCATTGCAGGTGTATGCACAATAAAAGGGTGGCTGGTATCATGCTTTACCTCAAAAAATGCTTCACCTTCCAGGTAAACATCACGTGTTGCTGTTCCAAATTTTTCGTTGATCTTAATATTGCTTCCGGCATTTAAGGTTACTATAGACCCATCCGGTAATTGAATATTCTTTCTTTCGCCATAAGCCGCCATATAGGTCTTAATGTCATTGTTTTTGCCTGCAACAAAATAACGGCTAGCAAAAAACAATCCAGCTATCAGTATGGCTGCAGCTGAAATTTTAAACAGCAAAGGCAACATCCTCCGCTGTTTTACTTTTTCAAACTGTTCCATCTGAATAACGGGAGCAACTTCCCCTTCGCTGATGCTATTCTTTAAACGGGTAGCCTGCTCCTCCAGGTCGGCCAATGCCAAGGCATTGAACAATTGAATATATTTTTCTTTTGCATGGTTCACCAATAAGCTCCTGGTGGGATTCACTTTTACATAATTCTCCCAAAAAGTAATATCATCAGGAGAAATCCCTTTGCAGTAATTAATAAAAGATTCGTCAGACAACAGATCCTCGATGCTCATTTTATCAGCGTTCATAATATAGTATTAGTGTATCAATCTTAAAACAGAGTGTGCAGCAGGTATTTTTTACCCGTTATTTTTGATTTTTTTTTCTAAACAGGGAGATTAGTATTAAACTGGCAACAAAAAACCACTTTGATAGTTACCGGGCAGGGGCAATGGTGGCCGCAGCTGCTAAAAGAGTAAGCAGGGACAGGAGTGCGGCACTACGGGGATATTGGCTTGCTGCCATATCTAATTTCAGTTTTTTTAATCCTTCGTGAATTTTATTATATACCGTGCGGTGGGATAAACCGGTTCTTTGTACAATTTCTTCGTAGCTGAGGCCTTCGTAAAATTTCAGCACTATCAGTTCCTTCTGCCGGTTCGGGAGTTCGTTAATGCGATCCATTAATAGTTTGAATAGATGGCTCTGTTCGTCTTTCCTGATTAGTTTTTCCTCTGGATTGAGTTGGGAATCTTCGGCATAACTGTTCCATACCACCTGCAGTACGCCTGATTGTTTAGATTTTTTCCAATCAGAAGTAAGCTTTCTTAAAAATGAAGTAACCAGGTAACATTTAACATTGTTGGCCTCCTGAATTGTTTCCCTTTTTTCCCACAAGTATAAAAATAATTGCTGTATGGTATCTTTTACCAGCTGGGCGTCTTTCATTTCTTTAAGCCCGATAAATAAAAGAGTATGGTAGTATTTTTTGTATAAGGCTAAAAACATTTCCTTATCGCCCTGTCTTAGCCCCAGCCACAAGTTATCATCATTATTCATAAGCAATCGTAAAAGTAATCAAGTAAAAATCTTATCTGGTCACGGTGAAACATATCACTGTTCAAAGTATAGACATGTTTACTTAACCGTAAAGTTTTGGTAAATCCACAACCAAAGTAGGAAATTTAATTCAGCTTTTATAATTGTTATTATAAAAAAAATGACAACACAATAATTATATTCATCGTTAAAAAATGCAACTAACTGCAACTCATTATCTTCACAAAGGTTTATGCAACTTTTTATTGATTGTTGCATAAAATTATTCTCTCGTTATGTGGTACTCGCTATTGAATATAGGTTTTAAGTTACAGCAGCTGTTGCATTATTTATTTCAGCCAACGAAAAAAAGGATTTAAAAATTATTGTTAGGTGAATTACTAAAGGTTAGCTAAACCGGAGTATGCAATCAGTCCGCTAAAAAGCAAATTATCCGAGAAATAAGCCAATGGATAAAATGGGAAAGCAATTTATCCTTCATGGTAAGGTTTTGTAACAAAAAAAGAAAGGTAATCCTGATGAAGATTACCTTAATTCTGATTTTGCGATCCGGATTGGATCCTTACTACTTTCTTATATCCCTGTATGTCAATAATTTAACTACGCCATTTCTTTCGGTGAAACAAAATATGAGAAAAATCCTTTCATTGTTACGATTCTTATATGCTAAACTAGAACCTTGTATCATTCATCCTTTAGCACATTTTGATTGTTGCTGTTGACAAATCATAACGGGATCTGGTAAAATTGGCCCAAGTTCGAATCTTGTCATCCCGGTATTATTTTCAAAAGATTGATTTTATGATTGTAAGACTATCCATCAGTTAAAAAATAAATCATAGTTGAGAAAATAAGATTATCGCCATGATTTAATTTATTTCCTCGTATTAGACTATAGAATCTTATACAGCACAATTTTTTTTTTGACAGTAATCATCTTCCCTGCCAGCCTTCCTCTTAGCCTTTATACTGTGTGATAAGGATAAAAATATACAGGTATATGCCCGTTTAATCAGAAAACACCCCCGTCTGCATATTGGCTGTTTTTACTAACTCCATTTACAAATAATTTGTACCTGCATCAATAATTTTTAGACATGAAAAAATATGTATTGGTAGTAATTATGCTGTTGTGCTATTGGCAAAATGTATTCTGCCAAAACGTACCCGGTGTGCAAACATCATGTACTACTTCATCCCAGGGTACGGCAGGTAAATTTGTGATCAGCTACACGATCGGTGAAATGCCAATGGTTCAAAGCTGGCAAAGTAATGGTTTGCTGATAACGCAGGGTATAATACAGCCACTGACATTTATAGCAGATACAGTTTATGAATGCTTTAGCCATACTGAAGTAAAAGTATATCCTAATCCCAATCCCGGTATTTTTTCCCTGCAACTAAGTATTTTAAAACCAGGCAGTGCAAAAATTATTTTGTTTGATGCAACAGGCAGGCAAATACAGCAGGATGAATTTGATTATATCACTTTCACCACCAGGCAATACAATATCATGAAGCTGGCGGCGGGCATATATTACCTGCAATTATTTTTTACGGAAGCCGGAAACAGTAAAGCAAAAAAATGTATTTACACAATTCAGAAATCGAATTAACCGCCTTAAAATAATAACTATGAAATCATTATTTAGCTTCATTATTGTAATTGCTTTTGTAAATACTATAAAAGCACAGGTACCTAACCAGTTTAACTACCAGGCTGTAGCTCGTAACAGTTTAGGCGAAAGTATTGGCAATGCTAATATAAGATTACGGTTAACCATTTTAGATGGCAGTGCTTCCGGGGTTAACGTATATAGTGAGGTGAGGCAGGTAATCACTAATCAACTCGGTATTTTTACTGCTGCCATTGGCGGTCCAGGTGCAGTAAGTACTACCGGCAACTTTGCCACAATTAACTGGAGTACCGGCAAAAAATTTATAAAAGTAGAAGCAGATCCTTTAGGAGGAAATAACTTTAGTATACTGGGAAATACCGAAATGCTGAGTGTACCTTATGCATTATATGCAGTAAATGGAAAAGTTGGCCCTGCAGGTCCTGCCAATATTTTAAATATTGGAACAGTAACTACCGGAACACCGGGCTCAGCAGCCAATGTAACAATTACGGGTACCAGCCCTTCACAAACATTAAATTTAACCATACCAACCGGGGCTGCAGGGCCAACTGGTGCTACCGGTCCGCAAGGCCCTATAGGCTTAACAGGTGCAACAGGTCCGCAGGGTATACAGGGAGTAGCAGGACCTATTGGCGCTACAGGCCCTGCAGGTGCTATCGGCCCCGCAGGACCGCAGGGTATACCCGGAAAAAATACATTGATAAAAACAACAGCAGAACCTTCTGGGCCTAATTGTGCCGATGGTGGGGTAAAACAGGAATATGGAATTGATGCCGATGGCAATGGTATACTGGACCCCGCTGAAATAAATGCTACACTCACGCAATACGTTTGTAACGGCACTGCCGGCGCAGCAACTGGTTTTTGGGACCTCAACGGAACAGCTATTTTTAACAATAACACGGGAAATGTAGGTATTGGCACCAATAACCCGGGCTCAAAATTAACTATCGAAACGGGATATAACACCAACGGATGGATGCATATTGGAAGAAATGGAACTGATTCAATTGTTGCCAGGGAAACTATCGGAGGCGTTTCTGCAGCCATCGGAACAGCAACAGAACATATACTTCGCTTAACAGCCGGTGCACTTGGCAGAATACAGGTAATACCAACAGGTGAAGTGATCATCGGTGATAATTTCGTTTCCCCCTTTGGCAGGCTTACCGTTCAAACCACAAACAATGCCTACGGTATATCACATTTAGGAGAAGGAGGCAATATACTGGCTACCAGGATGGGGGGTAGTTCTGCAGGTATTGGAACTTTCTCTGCTACCAATATGCGTATTTTTAGCGGCGGTTTTAGCAGGATATTAGTTGCAGAAGCAACAGGTAATGTTGGAATAGGAACAGACAACCCCACCTATAAACTTTCGGTAGTGGGTAACATACGGGCTTATGAACTGGTGGTAGAAAATAACTGGGCCGATTATGTGTTTGATAAAAAATATAAACTCCTTCCTTTAACAGAAGTAGAAAAATTCATTCAGCAAAATAAGCACCTGCCCAATATCCCTTCGGCGAAAGACGTGGAAGAAAAAGGCTTACATGTAGGCGATATACAAAAAAGAATGATGGAGAAAATAGAAGAACTCACCTTATACATTATTCAGCAACAAAAAGAAATTGATGCATTAAAAAAAAACGCAGGCACAGATCATTAATACTACTTTCTTTTAATCACTAAAAATTTTCAACGATGAAAAAGAAAATTGTAACAACAATATGTTTTATAGTTGCTTTTATGTGTTGCATGGCACAACAGACAATCAGCCCCGAATTGAAAACTGCATTAAATAATAAATCCGGTTTTGAAGAAGTAGTAAAAACCATAACTGATTATTATGTACAGAAAGATTATGCTACTGATAAGAAATTATACTCGCAGTTTAAAAAATGGAACCGCTGGGCCTGGTATATGGGTATACACCTTGATGACCAGGGACATGCAGTAAACATTTCAGAAAAAACATGGGAAGCTGTTCATCAAAATTCAGTACAAAGAAATCCTGGTAATTTCAATACGCCTAACAGCCCTGCCTCTAATTCAGGTTACTGGTCACCAGTAGGGCCCTTTTCAGTTTCCAGCGGAGTGGGCAGGGTAGACCGTTTGGCTTTTGATCCTGTTAACCCTAATATAATATATGCGGGTACCCCTGCAGGTGGGTTATGGCGTACACTTGATGGCGGTGCCAACTGGGGAGCATTGAATGGCTATCTTCCCAATATTGGTGTTTCGGGAATTGTTGTTGACCGTGATAATGTCAATACGCTATATGTACTTACAGGGGACGGCGATTCAAATATCAACGGATTTGTAGAAACCTTTGGTTATATACGTCCTAGTATCGGTGTTTTAAAATCTACTGATGGAGGGATAAGTTGGAGTAAATTATCCAATATTGTTGTACCCGGCACAACGTTTTATGGCTTTAAGCTGGTGCAATCACAAGACTTTCACAACAGGTTTTTTGCGTGTACATCAGACGGATTATACAGGAGTACAGACTATGGTGTAACCTGGACAAGAGATGCCACGATTGGCATCACTTCAGTATATGACGTTGAATTAGGACCGCCAAGTTACGTATATGCATGTACTGCTTCAAGGGTATATATTTCAACCAATTTTGGCAACCCGTTTGTGGCAGTTCCCAACACCGCTTTTTCGAGTGTGCCTGTCAGTAGTGGCAGGGCAGCATTGGCCGTAACTGCAAACATTCCTAACAGGTTGTACGTAAGCTTTGGAGTAGATGCTGTGCATAGCCTGTTGTACAGGTCTGATAATAATGGCACTTCCTTTACATTGGTCAATGCGGCGGCTCCTCCTACGCAGTCTTATATGGCCGCCTTGGCGGTAAGTCCGGCCAATGGTAACATTGTGCAAATGGGTGAAGTTACCCTGCAACGGTCGTTGACTGGCGGACCTGCATTTGCAGTTGTAGGAACCGGCATTGTTCATGCAGATGTGCATGAACTGCAATACAATCCTTTAAATAACCTGCTGTATGCAGCCTGCGACGGAGGTGTTTACCGCAGTACAGATGAAGGTGGTAACTGGAGTTCCCTGTTCAATGGTATTCAAAATTCACAGTTCTATCATTTTACAGGTGTTAATGGCAATAATAATTTAATTCTTGGTGGTGCACAGGATAATGGTCTTATTCAATCTACCAATAACGCAGGCGGATACCAGCAGGTGTTGGGTGGGGATGGCTACGAATCCGCTTACCTGAATGGTAATACCAATGCTTTCTATTTTAGTATCAATACCTTTCTGATCAAGGGCACTACCAGTCCTCCTTTTAATGCTACTAAAACGCCACCCGGTGCAACAGGTTTTTACCCTTCAGTAGCCATACACCCTGCCAATGACCAGGTTATTTATGCCGGCTTTACAAATGGAATATTCAGAACCGATAATGATGGTGCCACCTGGGCTAATAAAGGAAACCAGGCCTCTGTTAACGGCGGCCCGGCCGGCGGGCTGGCAGTTAGTGCCAACACACCCGACCGTGTGTACGCAGCAAGTAACACCACTTTATGGCGAAGCGATAATAAAGGAGACAACTGGACTACTATTTCCGGTACCCCTGGATGGCCGGGAGCTTCTGTAGCTATGCCCATTACAGATATCTGCAGCCGCCCTAATAACGGAGATGAGATATGGGTTACATTTGGAGGTTACACTTCGGCAAGGAAAGTCTACTACTCCTCCAATGGTGGGGCAGGCTGGTCTAATTTCTCCGGATCATTACCAAACCTACCGGTTTACTGCATTAAATATACCAGCGACGGAGATGCCTATATAGGAACCGATATCGGTGTATATTTCATGGACTTTGCAATGAACGACTGGGTACCTTTTTACAATGGATTGCCGGTTGTACCTGTAGCAGACCTGTTTGTTAATGAGATTGACGGGAGTATCCGTGCCGGCACTTTTGGCCGTGGTATATGGCAAAGCGATCTTTATGCAGATTGCGGCCCTCTGCTTTTACTCAGCGGTATTACGCAGGGAAATAATTTTTATCAATCAGGCGGAAATGTAGAGAGTATCCAGGATATACCCGGATCGTTAGGTAATTCAGTTAAATATCGGTCGCCAGTAAAAATCGTTCTCAAGCCTGGCTTTAGCATAAAAAATAACGCTTACCTGCATGCATTGATCGGTCCTTGCGGCCAGGGTGTGTTTAAATTGAACAGCAGTAATACGGCATTATCTAAAGGAGATTATTTTAAAATGAATTTGCAGGAAAGCATTTTAACCGGCAACTAAAAAGTTACAGCTACAATAAAAAATGACGGCATTATGAAACAATTGTTCCTTTTTATGTTTTCTTTTTTTTACTTAAACCTTGTAAAGGCACAGGTACCCAACCAGTTTAATTACCAGGCGGTGGCCCGTAACAGCCAGGGACAAAGCATTGGCAATGCCAATATAAAATTACGCTTATCTATTGTAGATGGCAGTGCTACGGGAACAGTAGTGTATAGTGAAGTAAGGCAAACCACTACCAACCAGCTGGGCTTATTTACTGCAGCTATTGGCGGCACGGGTGCAGTAAGTACAACAGGAAACTTTGCCACTATTGATTGGAGCACGGGCAAAAAATTTATCAAAGTGGAAGCCGATCCTTTAGGCGGCAACAGCTTCAGCCTGTTAGGTAACACCGAAATGCTGAGTGTACCTTATGCATTATACGCTGTAAATGGAAAAACCGGTCCTGCAGGCCCGGCGAATATTTTAAATGTCGGAACAGTAACAACAGGAATTCCCGGCTCATCAGCAAATGTAACGATTACGGGTACCAGCCCTTCACAAATATTAAATCTTACCATACCCACCGGGGCAGCAGGACCAACCGGTAATACTGGTCCACAAGGGCCAATCGGCTTAACAGGCGCAACAGGGCCGCAGGGTATACAGGGAGTACCAGGCTCAACGGGACCAATAGGACCTGTTGGCGCTACCGGGCCAATTGGTCAGCAAGGCATACCCGGAAAAAATACTTTAATAAAAACAACAACAGAGCCTGCAGGTGCCATTTGTGCGACAGGAGGCGTAAAACAGGAATATGGTATTGACGCCAATAGTAATGGCATATTGGATGCCCCGGAAATTGATCCCGTACTTACTAAATATATTTGTAATGGTGCAACCGGCAGTATTGCCAGTGCCTGGAACATCAATGGCAATTCGGCAACCAACCCGGTAACACAGTTTATTGGCACCACTGATGCCCAGCCTTTACGTTTCAGGATTAATAATCTTTGGGCGGGCGAAATACATCCAACTAATACTAATATTTTTTTAGGAATCGGCGCAGGGGAATCCGTTACCACAGGCACTCACAATACCGGTTTTGGAGAACAGGCATTGTCCAGTAATACAACTGGTAATTTTAATACTGCCAGCGGCTTTCTCGCCTTATCTAATTCTACAGGATCCGAAAATACAGCCACTGGTGCCAATGCATTGCAGAATAATATCACTGGATATAGTAATTCAGCCCTTGGCAGTTATGCGTTGGGAAGCAATACTACAGGTTTTCAAAATACAGCGAACGGAGCGGATGCTCTTTCTAGTAATTTGAGCGGCTCTTATAATACGGCTGTTGGAACTTGGGCACTTCGTGCTAATACCACAGGAACCTTTAACACTGCAACTGGCTTCCAGTCTCTGCTTAACAATAGCATCGGTAGTTATAATACCGCCATAGGCCAGTCATCATTGTTGTTAAATACAGCTGGTAGTTACAATACTGCTTCAGGTGTAGCGCTAGTATACAATACCACCGGAAATTTTAATGTAGCCAATGGATTTCAGGCACTTTTTCATAATACTATAGGTAATTACAGTACTGCTACTGGAAGTAATGCACTTACTTCGAACACAACAGGAGACAATAATACAGCTAATGGCGCATATGCATTAAATGCTAATACGACAGGAAATGATAATACAGCCGCAGGATTTCAGTCACTGTCTTCCAATACTATAGGAACAAATAACACGGCTAACGGCACTGTAACTTTATATTCCAACAGCACCGGGAGTTTTAATATCGCAACCGGTAATGCGGCGTTGTATTTAAACAACAATGGGTCTTTTAATGTTGCAACTGGTGTTTCGGCACTCCATGATAATAGCAATGGCTCAAGAAATACAGCGACAGGACATCTGGCACTTGTTAATAATACAGGCGGCAGCAATAATATAGGAATTGGGTACGCCTCTGGTACAAATACAGGTGCCCCTAATGTAAATAACAGCATCGGTATTGGCAATGATGGCAGTTTTTTAAATGGTACTTCTAACCAGGTCATCATCGGAAATGCCAGCACCGCTTTTATTGGTGGTAAAGTAAACTGGGGGGTGGTTTCTGATGAACGGATTAAAAAAAATGTACAGGAAGATGTAAAAGGACTCAATTTTATTTTAAAGCTCCGGCCTGTAACTTATCATATCAGTAATAGCGCCATCAATGAAGTAACAGGCGCAAAAGATACAGTTAATTTCCCCGAAAAATACGACGGCGAAAAAATTACCTACACTGGCTTTTTGGCTCAGGAAGTAGAAAAAGCCGCTAAAGCAGCTGGGTATAACTTTAGCGGTTACACTAAACCAGCCAATGCGCAACAACTATATACCATACGCTATGCGGAATTTGTGGTTCCCCTGGTAAAAGCTATGCAGGAACAGCAGGTAACTATACAAAATCAGCAACAACTAATTGAATCGTTGGAGAAGAGATTGACAGCATTGGAAGCGAAAAAATAATATATCATTAAACAACAATAAAAGTAATTAAATGAAAAACTACAAATCAATAATACCATTGTCGCTGATAGTGGTGTTATTTTTATCAGCTACAGCAGGTTGTAAAAAGAACAGTAAAGACACCCCCATAGTTCACGCCATCGGCGACAGCTTCCAGGGTGGGCGAGTGGCCTATATTTTACAAAGCGGCGACGTTGGCTTTGATGCCAATATACAACACGGAATAATAATAGCAACAACTGATCAAAGCACTACAGTTACCTGGGGGCCTAACTCAGTGTCTTTAATCGGAACGGAAACGTCCGTTGGGTCTGGCAATGATAACACCAATAAAATAGTGTCAGCGTTCGGTGCTGGTAATTATGCTGCCCGGCTTTGTTACGACCTGGGTTTGAACGGGTACACCGACTGGTATCTTCCAAGCAAAGATGAATTGAACAAATTATACCTCAACAAAGCCGCTATTGGAGGTTTCGCCAATTACAGGTACTGGGCATCCAGCGAAGATGCCATTAGTACCGCATGGCGGGAAGATATGGCACTCGGGTTGGTAGCAGCCAACTCCCGGCCAGGCCTATACTACGTACGTGCGGTCCGCTCTTTTTAAAAACAACAGCTACAGGTTTCAATATTGCAATAATTAATTTATAACCAATGAAATTTTTTTATTTCTTCATCCTACTAATGATAGTTTGTATTACAGCAAATGCACAAACCTGGACGGGCAGTTCCGGCACCAACTGGAATACTGCCAGCAACTGGAACCCTATAACGGTTCCGGGAAGTAATGATATAGCCACCATTCCTGCAGGAGCAACAAATTATCCAGTGTTAACCAATAATATTCTGGTAAGATCTATTGATATGCAGGCAGGCAGCCAGATAGATGTAAACGGTTTCAACATTACCATTAACAGCAATTATGATGTCCGTTTTACCGGCGCTACTATTAACAACAGTAATGCAGCTACCGATATCGTACTCAACATTGCTACCGGTAACAATGGCTATACCACTTATTTTAAAAACAATATCGTTAATGATGCCATCATCTTTAACATCAGCGGCTTCAATACTTTTTTAGACGGGGATGCAGGAACAGTTAATCAATTTAACGGAGATGTTACTTATAATATCACAGGTACGCTGGTAGTAGATATTTCACATATTATTCCTTCTCAATTTAATGGAAACCTTACAGTAAACCGTACTGTAAAAGGAGAGACACATGTATGTAATGGAGGGGGTAATATTGCGGGTGATTATACATTTACTGATAATACAGGCAGTATTATATTTATGGGAAATAACAATGCAAAAACCAGTATTGCCGGCACAGTTAATGTTGCAGCAACTGATCCTTCTCCAGGTACAACCACCGCATTTTTCGAGATGCATCGTATTATTAATCAAACAACAGGCGGTAATATTACTGTTCAGAATACTGCAGGATTTTTTTTGGAAAAAGACACCCTTAAAATAACTTCCCTCAATATGACGGGTTACAGGGGTAATGTAAATGGCCAGGCATCCAATAATGATATAACAGGAACAATTAACTTCAGCAACAATCCCATTCCTTTGGGCAACGCCAGTACTTATTTTACCAATAATTTATTTGCCGGTAATGTAACCATAACAAAAAACGCTGTAGGCTACCCGCTTTATGAATCTGGTAATCATTATACAGGCAATGTTGTTTTTAATTGCGACGGATCTGGCCCGGTGCAGATCTGTTATAGTGCATCATCACAGTTTGATGGCAACGTTACCATCAACCGAACTATTGCCGGTTATACGGAAGCATTTACTTACGGTGCTGTTATAAATGGTAATTTTTCTTATACTAATAACACTGCTGGTGATACACATCTTGGCAATTTTTTTGATTTTACCAATAGAAAAACAATCATCAGCGGTACTGTAAATATTACAGCGCATTACATAACGCCTGATGTTTTTGCCATGGATGAAATAATGAATCAAACCGGTGGAGGTAATATTGATGTACTTAATTCGAAAGGGTTTAATATAAAAAAAGATACACTCCTGGTAAACTCATTTAGTGTGACAGGGTACAGCAATCTTTTTGCACAGTTTTTTAATAATGCTATTACCGGCAATGTTACCATTGGTGATGATGCCGGTAATAACGGAGGCTTCTATACTGACATGCGCAATAATACCATTACCGGTGATTGTAACTTTTCAAATAACGCTAACAGTGCATTATTTGATGCATATAATCCGGGTTCATCTGATTACCACAATAAATATAACGGCAATGTAACCTATACCAGAACTAACGGTGATATATACATTGGTATTGGGGGTTCTTCAGCCAATACTAATGAGTACTGCCAAAATTTTACAATAAATTCTGCAAATAATATTTTAATTGGTAAGATAAAATTTATATGCACTGGAAACAGTATAATAGAACAGCTGGGTACACAACCTATAGTTGTAGAGCAACTCGTAATTGAAAAAACTGGCGCCGGTAAAATTACTTTGAATGATCCGGTTACCATATCCGGCAACGTAACTTTTATCAGCGGTATTATCTACAGTAGTACCACCAACAGTCTCACTTTTGCTAATAATGCTACACAAACAGGCGCTTCCGCAGCCAGCTACCTGGATGGGCCGGTAACTAAAATAGGCAATACTGCATTTGTATTTCCGGTTGGTAAACCAGGTGCATATGCACCCATCAGCATTTCTGCTCCTTTAAATTTAACTGATGCATTCCGGGCACAGTATTTTACAACTGATCCTTCTGGCAGTGGCTACAATACCAGTTTAAAAGATGTTTCGTTAAATCATTTGTCTTCATCGGAATACTGGATACTGGACAGAACTGTTGGTAGCTCCAGTGTATCGGTAACTTTAAGCTGGGATGCCAGCCGCAGCGGTACAGTAAATAACATCCCCGATCTTAGAGTAGCAAGATGGAACGGAAGTTTGTGGAAAGATGAAGGCAACAGCCAAACTACCGGTACTAATACAAGCGGTACTATTACATCACTGGGTGCAGTTACTAATTTTAGCCCATTTACTTTAGCTTCTGCAACCTTGTTAAATCCTTTACCGGTAAACCTGTTAAGCTTTACTGCAACAAGATGCAATACTGATGTGTGTTTATTGTGGATCACAGCAAATGAAATAAATTTCTCACACTATGAAATTGAAAAAAGCATTGATGGCAGAAATTTTAATGGATTTTACAGCATCCCTGCAAAAAATAATGCTGTACAGAACAGCTATATATCAACAGATGTAAATGCCACAGGCAATATTATTTTTTACAGGTTAAAAATGGTTGATATTAATGGTATGGTGAAGTATAGTGATATTATTAAAGTAACACTTGATAAACCGCAATTGGTTACTCTTTCACCAAACCCAGCAAACCATTTTATTATACTTAAAGACGTGAACAATTATCATACTGTAAGAATAATTGATGTTACAGGAAAACTTCAGCAACAAAAAAGTATTGTAAAAAACACAGAGGAGATCAATGTAAGCCGCCTGGCTGCAGGTATATACCTGGTGGAATTGACTGGGAATACAGGAAGAGTAACTATAAAGTTTGTAAAACAATAATTACTTTTCTAAACTAAAATAATATACGGCGTATGAAAAGAAATGATTTTATTGTGTCTGCATTGGCCAAGGGTTTAAATAAGTGGGGATGAAGGCAGGATACATGGCCATATCAAATTAAAAGGTATTGACTCCAATATCCTGGCTACCTTACGATACACTACTATTAAAATTATAAAATCAATATGTTCAAAAACGATAAGTAACTTTAATACATGAGCTATTGCCGCCTTATTTTATTGATTGGGTTTATTGCTGCTATTACAACAAGAACAAAGGCGCAGGAAAGTTTTAGTTATTCTTTTCGTCACCTCAGCGAAGCAGATGGATTATTACACAAACAGGTGCTTGCAGTAACACAGGATAAAAAAGGTTTTATCTGGATAGCTACAACCAATGGATTACAGCGGTATGATGGTGTGAGTTTTATTAATTACACTGCGGCTCTTAGTAATCCTGCCGAAGGGCTTACCCAGGGCATTGACATGAGTGCTGATAAAAAAAATGACCTGCTGTGGATCAGAAATAAGAATTACATCGAAAAATTGCAATTAGGGAAAAGCCGCTTTAATATTTATAATGTTGACAAGATATTAAAAGATTCTGCACATCTCTTCAATTCCTATCGGGAATCAAATAACCAGGAGTGGTTGGTTTCACAGAATTCAGTTTACTATAAGGATACCAGCAAGAAAAAATTCAATTTCGGATACCTGGATACCCATGCCGCAAACCCTTATCAAAGTTCTTACATTGCTTTAGATAGCCGTAATAACAACTTATGGATAGCTAATTACAGGGACTTATATTTATTTAACAGGAAAGACAGGACGGTTTGGTCAAGTACTTTTGACCCCGCTTACCATCCTCTTTTGCAGGCATTATTTTATGGAACAAGAAATACTTCGGTAAGGTACCTGATGATCGATAGCAGGCACAATATCTGGGTTACCACCTGGTCCGATAAATTATACAAATATGATGACAGCACAAAAAAAGTAAGCACGTATTCTTTATCAGTTATAAAAAAAAGGGAAGAAGGAGATAAGACCGCAGTTGCAGGCCTCCTTATTGATTGTATGCTGGAAGACGATGCTCATAATATCTGGATAGGGACAGAAGGAGCAGGATTATTACGATACAATCCGGGGAAAGATAATTTTGATTATTGTATCTCCAGTAAAAAAAACAACGAAGGAATTGAATACAATTTTAAAATATTCAGTCTTTTCCAGGATGTGGAACAGAATATATGGGTAGGTACAGATAAAGGCATCAGCATCTTTAATCCTTACCGGCAGTATTTTAAATCCATCCGGCACGAAGAAGATAATCCGCTTTCGATAAGTAAAATTGAATTGGAAAGTTTTATACAAGCCTCTACTGGAGACATGTATATCGGTACCTGGGGTGGAGGTATTGCTGTGTATGATCAACAACTTAAATTTAAAAAGAACATAGTTTTTAAAGGACCTTCTGAAGTGAATTTTATATGGAGTTTTCAACAGGTTGACGAACAGACCTTATGGATAGGATGCCAGCATGGTTATTTACTGGTGTATAATATACTTACTGGCAATACACAAACATTACACCCACCGGAAATGGAGGGATACACTATCCGCTGCATGAAGAAAGACAACAACGGAAATATATTATTCGGGCTGCATAGTGGTGAGATAGCGAAATGGGACAAGCAACAGCAACGTTTTTTTTCCTGTAAGGATAGCTTAAAAATACCTGCGCCTGTAACTAATATGTTTATTGACAAAGCGCAACATTGCTGGATAGCTACTGAAGCTGGCTTTAAAGAATTTGATCTTAAAAAAATGGTATACATCAATACCTGGCAGCCGGATAAAAATAATACTAAGAGTATTTCCGCAAAGATCTGTACAGGGATAGAAGAATACAATGACAGTACACTGATGATAGGTACAAATAACGGAGGCCTGAATTTTTTCAATAATAAAACAAAAAATTTTTCGCACATAAATGTGGCTGATGGCCTGCCGTCCAACAACATTTACGCCATAAAGAAAGATGCTGCAGGTTATGTGTGGTTTACTACAGAATCCAATCTATATAAATTTATTTACAGCGATAATAAATTTATTCCATACCGTATGGAAAGCGGGCTTATTAATTCCCCTTTTAAATCAGCTGATTTTTATCCGTTGAAAGATAGCCAGTGGCTTACATTTACATATTCTGAGGCAATTATCTTTCCACCGGAAAGGACAAATTACCCGGGTAACTCACAGTCCAAAATAGAGATAACAGGCTTTAAAATTTTTGATAACCCTTTGCTGATCGATTCTTTAATTTATCAAAATAATCCTGTACGGCTTTCCTACAAAGAAAATTTTTTTACTGTAGAATTTTCAGCTTTGAATTTTTCAAGCCTTCAGCAAACCAATTATTATTACCGGCTCAACGGAATAGATAAAAACTGGGTAAATGGCGGAACAAAACATTTTGCCAATTATACAGACCTGCATCCGGGTGAATATCTTTTTGAAGTAAGAGCCGAAAATGGAAGCAATAAAGGGGAGGTGACTTCTTTCAGGATAATTATAACACCCCCCTTCTGGAAAACATGGTGGTTTATCTCTATTTTATTTGTAATTGTTTTTTTATTAACCCTTGTATTAGTAAAATGGCGTGAAAAGAATATAAAGGAAATAGCGGCTGAAAAACTAAAAGTACAGCAATTAAATGCGGAGCAATATAAAAGTAAATTAGAGATGGAGCAGATCATCAATTATTTTTCCTCTTCATTAATTGATAAGAACACAGTAGACGATGTTTTATGGGATGTGGCAAAAAATCTTATTGGCCAGTTAGGATTTGACGATTGTATTTTGTATTTATGGAATGCTGATAAAACGGCAATGATACAGAAAGCAGGTTTTGGCCCTAAGGGTTCGGTGGAGCAAATTAATAAACAGCCATTTGATGTATTGCCGGGGCAGGGGGTAGTTGGTTTTGTTATCCAATCTAAGGAATCAGTCGTAATTCCTGATACTTCTAAAGATACCCGTTACAGGCCAGATGAAATGACAAGATGGAGTGAGATAACTGTTCCCGTAATTTATAACAATGAGTTAATAGGCGTAATAGACAGCGAACATAATGAGAAGAATTTTTTCACCCAGCAGCACCTGCAGGTATTGAATACCATTGCAACACTAATGGGTAATAAAATAAGATCGATTGAAGCAGAGCAATCGTTGCAGCAATCCAATATAGAAATGTACAGCATGAATGAACAGCTTTTAAAAGCAAAGCTGGAAGCATTGCGCAGCCAGATGAATCCGCACTTTATTTTCAATTCTTTAAATGCGATAGACAATTTAATACAAACCAACCAGAAAGATAAAGCTACTACTTACCTTGCACGTTTTGCAAAACTCATCCGTAATGTGCTCGACAGTTCTAAGAAGGATGTGGTAGCTTTTCAGAAGGATTACGAAACATTGGAATTATACCTCCAAATGGAACAGTTTCGCTGTAGTGATAAATTTAGTTATGAATTAGTTGCAGAAGAAGAGTTGTTACACAGCGACTATAAAGTACCGCCACTGATTGCGCAACCTTTTGTGGAAAATGCCATTCATCATGGATTATTAAATAAACAGAATGGAGGCAGAAGACTTACAATTACTGCGACCCTGGAAACTGATTACATTAAGTATACTGTTGAAGACAATGGAGTAGGTCGTGCTAAAGCCCAGCAACTGAAGGAAATTAATAAACCCGAACATATTTCCTACGGAATAGATATCACCAAAGAACGTATTCAGTTATACAATCAAAACGGGGCGAACAACAATGTGATCATCACGGATATTTTTGAAAATGGCGAACCTTCAGGAACAAGGGTGGAGATATGGGTAAAAATGGTATAAAAAATATAAATTAATGTAATGATCAAAGCAATATTGATAGATGACGAAGCAAACAGCCTCAGCTCGTTGAAAGAAAAATTATTAGCACATTGTGCACAAATAAAAATAATAGCTTGTTGCGATAATGCTGCAAAAGGCATTGAAGCTATTGATAGCCTGCATCCGGATATTGTTTTCCTGGATATAGAAATGCCGGTAATGAATGGCTTTGTTATGCTGCAACAACTTACCTATAAAAATTTTGAATTGATATTTACTACTGCATACGATCACTATGCTATAAAAGCTATCCGTTACAGTGCGTTAGATTACCTGGTAAAACCCATTGAGATCGAAGATTTAAAGACTGCGGTAAACAGAGCAGAAGGGAGACGGAATTTTTCTTATCCAAATCCGCAAATTGAATTATTGGTAGAGCAGATCTTAAGTAAAAAAAATACCTTTAATCGCATTGCTATTCCAACTATGGAAGGATTACGTTTTATGAAACTGCAAGATATAATCTATTTGGAAGCAAGTGGTAATTATACGCATATTTTCAGCAATGATAAAAAGAAATACATTGTAAGCCGTACTTTAAAAGATTTTGAAGATATACTACCTGCTGAAATATTTCTCCGGATCCATAATTCCTATGTAATTAATAAAAATTTTGCAGAAAAATATATACGCGGAGAAGGCGGACAAGTAGTGCTTTCTAACGGTACTTCTCTGGAAATTTCTAAAAGGAAGAAAAGTGAATTTTTAAAAGCAATTGGGTATTAAATTTATCTTGTGTTGTATTTATGAAGCCTTTGTAAAACTATAGTTCAATAAATTTGCAACTTCATTGTGAGTGAAAATAGAGCCAGTATGCAGAATTAAAGATAAAGCTCTTTACCAGCCAGGATCTGAGTTGTAAAGTTGTGCATTAGGTAGCCAGGGTTAAATATTTGTTACTGCACCTGAAGTATGTAAAGAGTATGAACTTGTGATTGATTGATATCCAATGATACCAGTATTGATCCCGTGAAGTTTATTCTTACATGCAACATTTAAGGAAGTAATGGATGTCTCCTAAGCTGATTATTGTAATAAACTGGCTAAAGCATATATGCGGCAAATAAGGTTATGTTGCTTGTAAATAATAAACTATTATTCAGATACAAAAATATCTGGTGGTATTTTTTTCTAGTTCAATGTTAAGGCGCATCTCAGCCTTTTTTCTGTTGAGGGTTACCCGCACGTACATGGGTACTTTACCTGTTTTTGCTACTGCTTTTTGGGTGTTTGGAAAGAACAAAATGGACAATTTCATTTGAATGATTTTAGGTGAAACAAGGTATTTCTGTTAGTGAAACATTTGGGAACCCAAAACCGAAAAAAAATGAAATAATCCGAGGAGGTCTGAAACACAAACCCCTGTAAATATTGAACTTACAGGGGCAATGAAATGTAGTGAAATTTGTTTTGTGATCCGGATTGGATTCGAACCAATGACCCTCAGCTTAGAAGGCTGATGCTCTATCCAGCTGAGCTACCGGACCTCAATTGGGCTGCAAATATAAGGCAATTAAAAAAAAATGAGCAATAAAAACTCCATATTATCTGAAAGAAAATTTTTCTATATTTGTTGCCTACAATTTATTGAACTATGAAGTTTTAATTACACTTAAGGATGACATGTTGTTATTATTAATGGCATGCGCTAGTATTTCCTTCCTTTTCCTTAAGTGTTTGCAGCTATAATTTTCAAAAGAGGTTTATCTTTTTATTTTCAATTTATTATCATGACAGAAACAATTATACCAGCTAAAAAACTATCTGTATTTAAATTATTTCAACAAGCCGTTCGGGGCGATATTACCGATTTTACAACAGGCAGTATCAATAAGGCTATTTTTTTACTGGCGGTGCCAATGATACTCGAAATGGTACTGGAATCGCTATTTGCAATAGTGGATATTTACTTTGTAAACCAGGTGGGTACTGCTGCTGTTTCTACGGTTATTTTAACAGAAGCCTCCCTTACTATTTTATACTCTGTTGCATGGGGGCTGGCCATGGGGGTGACTGCAATGGTGGCAAGGCGTGCAGGTGAAAAGAACTTTGCAGCCGCTGGCGATATTGCTGCCCAGGCAATACTACTGGCCACATTTTTTTCCATTATCATCAGTATAACCGGCTTTATTTTTCCTAAGGAGATCCTTGGTTTTATGGGAGCCTCAAAAGATGTAGTGAAAGAAAACTTTTTGTTTACACAAATAATGCTAACAGGTAATATTGTTATCATGTTACTTTTTGTAAATAATGGAATTTTCAGAGGCATTGGTAATGCCAACCTTGCAATGAAATCATTGCTTATTGCCAATGCCATCAATATCATTCTGGATCCTTTATTGATAAAGGGGATTGGCCCGTTTCCTGAATTGGGGTTGCATGGCGCTGCCGTGGCTACCACTATCGGCCGGGCATGCGGCGTGGTATATCAATTGTATTTTCTTTTTAATGGTAAAGCATTGGTAAAGCTGGTGAAAAAACAATTTACCATCAGCATTACAATAATGAAACAAATTCTGGATACATCATTAGGAGGCATGTTCCAGTTTATCATTGGTAGCTGCAGCTGGATCTTCCTCGCAAAATTGATTGCCGGATTTGGTACAGCAGTTACCGCAGGTTATGGTACAGCTATCCGCATATGTATATTCACCATTCTGCCTGCCTGGGGGCTGGCTAATGCGGCAGCTACATTAGTAGGCCAAAACCTTGGTGCAGGGCAACCGGAAAGAGCAGAGAAATCTGTATGGAGAACTGCTTTTATGGCCTTGTGTTTTTTTGCATTGGTAGCGCTTATATTTTTCTTTTTCGGAGCAACACTGATGCGTTTTTTTACTGCTGATAAAGTGGCCATAGAATCGGGAACATTATGCCTGCATATCCTGGCTATCGGGTATATCTTTTTTGCATATGGTATGATAATAACGCAATCGTTTAATGGCGCCGGTGATACCAAAACACCTACTTATATTAATTTGTTTGTATTTTGGCTGATCCAGATACCCATTGCCTACCTTTTTGTAAAGTACCTTAAGTTTGGCCAGGAGGGAGTTTATATGGCCATTTGTATAGCAGAATCAATACTTGCGGCGGTGAGTATTATAATTTTTAAAAGAGGTAAATGGAAATCCATTAAAGTGTAAGTTTATGTGTTCAAATAAAGGCATAAAATTTATAGCCTATTTTTGCCTTTACATGAATTTAACATTATATTTGCTTATTGAGAAATGTAAACTATAAACCAAAACTAAGGTTATGAAACTAAAACTAACACTCTTTTTTTCACTGATTATTTTATGTACAAGCGTTTTTGCGCAAAAAACCAAAAAATCTGCTGATGGTAAAAAACCGCAGCTGATCGGAGTTAATTTTATTCTTGTTGATTACAACAGCCCAAGCACTATTAAAAACCCGGGTACCACAAAAGGGTACAGTTCTTTTAGAAGTATGAGCAAAGGATTGTCATTAACTTACTGGAAAGGCCTTACTTCAACTATTGATTTTTCTACCAAAATAAATGCAATATTTAATAATTATAAACTGGCTTCTTCCGGCCAATCAGATAAAACTGAAATTGGTTTGGAATTAGAACCTACAATCAACATCAGGCCTTTTTCTGATAAAGCTAAATTAGCTCCATTCTTAACAACCGGTGTTGGTGGTGGCTATTATACCGGAGATTTCGGTGCTTATATTCCTGCTGGCGTTGGTCTTCAGTTAAATTGCAATAGTACTACTTACCTGTTTGTTCAGGCACAATACAGATTTACTTTAACTAAAAAAGTTGCAGGAGATAATCTTTTGTATTCGTTTGGACTGGCTCAAACTTTTTAAAATAAACTACACTACACATGAAACACAAACTAACGTTACTTCTGGCAGCTGCATTGTTTTGCACTAGTGCCATGGCACAACAAAACTGGGCCTCTCCAAAAAAGGGCTCCCTGGTGGGTATCCACTTCAACCTGGCAGATTTTAATGCACCTTCGGGTATCAAAGATCCGCTTACCGGTAAAGTGTACAGTTCAGTAAGAAATATGAGCAAAGGCTTATCTTTTTCATATTGGAAAGGGCTTACTTCAAAGATCGATTTCTCTACCAGGTTAAATGCAATGTTCCATAACTACCGTTTGGAAAAATACGGGTTATCTGATAAAACAGAAATAGGCCTGGAATTAGAACCTACCCTTAACATTCGCCCGATAAAAGACAATTCCAAAATTGCCCCTTTCTTAACAGCGGGTGTTGGTGGTGGCTATTATACCGGTAAATTCGGAGCTTATGTTCCGGCTGGTGTAGGTCTTCAGTTCAATTTTAGTGGCCTTACCTACTTGTTCTTACAGGCACAATACAGGTTTACTTTAACTGATAAGGTTCTGGATGACCATTTATTCTATTCTTTTGGTTTTGCTGAAAATATTGGTAAAAAAACTGCTGTAGTTCCTCCTCCTCCGCCACCACCTGTGGTAGAAGTTCCTAAAGACAGAGATGGTGATGGCGTTATTGATGCTAATGATAAATGTCCTGATGTACCAGGTCTTGCTGCTTTGCAAGGTTGCCCAGATAAAGACGGTGATGGCATTACTGATGCTGATGATAAATGTCCCGATGTAAAAGGTTTGGCCAAATACCAAGGTTGCCCTATTCCTGATACTGATAAAGATGGTGTGAACGACGAAAATGATAAATGTCCAACAGTTCCGGGTGTTGCCCGTTACCAGGGTTGCCCTATACCAGATACTGATAAGGATGGTGTAAACGATGAAGAAGATAAATGTCCTACAGAAGCTGGTCCTGCATCAAACTTTGGATGCCCTGTAATTGCACAGGCAGTTGTGGACAGGATCAATTTTGCTGCTAAGAATATCTTCTTTGCAACAGGTAGCTCTAAATTGTTGCCTAAATCTTTCAAATCTTTGAACGAAGTAGCTAAGATCATGACTGATGACGCTTCTTTGAAACTTGATATTGATGGCTACACCGATAACACTGGTGATGCTGCAAAAAATCAAACTTTATCTGAAGCAAGAGCAGCAGCAGTTAAAGCTTATTTGTCAACAAAAGGTGTTGATGAAAGTAAAATGACATCAGCAGGCCATGGCTCCGACAATCCTACTGCCGATAACAAAACAGCAGCAGGTCGTGCTAAAAACAGAAGAGTGGAAATGAAAGCCAGAAATTATTAATCAGAACTGCTTTAAATAACAAAAGCCCTTTGAATATTCAAAGGGCTTTTTGTTATAATTATGTTTGAGCGATTAACCTATTTTCTCTTCCAGTTCCATCACTTTGTCAAAAACAATTTCATACTCTGCATTCAATTGTTTTAATTCGGTCGAGGCGCTTTTATAATCTGTTTCTGTTTGTGTAAACTTAGTTTTATCATTATAAATTTCCGGTGTGGCAAGGGCAGCTTCCAGTTCCGTCTTCTTCTTATTCAGTTGTGCAATCTTTTCTTCTAATTGCTGAAAACGGTTTTTCTGCTTTTGTAATTCTTTTTTTAATTCTTTATCAATGCCTGTGTTTTGATTAGTTACAACGGGCTGATTAGCGGTGTTGGTATTTTTTTCTTTTGCTTGTTTATTACCTGCTGCTTGTTGCCCGCTGCCGGTTGCCTGTTGTTTGTTGTTACTGCTTTCAGCTTTTAATAAAGCAGCATCTGCTTTTTCTTTTCTTTCTTTCCAGTCTTCATATTCTGCGTAAGTGCCTTTAAATTCTCTTATTTTATAGTTTTCTATATCCCATATCTTATTGGCAATACGACTGATAAAATAACGGTCGTGACTTACTAAAACTATAGTCCCTTCGTATTTATTCAATGCTTCTACCAACAAATCAACAGAATGAATATCCAGGTGATTCGTAGGTTCATCCAGCATTAAAAAATTGGCTTTACTGGCAATTGTTTTTGCCAATGCCACCCTTGCTTTTTCACCACCGCTTAATACTTTAATTTTCTTTTCCACTGCTTCGCCGCTAAATAAAAAGGCACCCAGCAAACTCCTTAATTCTAAATCATTTTTTCCACTTCTGG
This sequence comes from Ferruginibacter sp. SUN106, assembly GCF_050611765.1. Classification (NCBI taxonomy): domain Bacteria; kingdom Pseudomonadati; phylum Bacteroidota; class Chitinophagia; order Chitinophagales; family Chitinophagaceae; genus Ferruginibacter; species Ferruginibacter sp. SUN106. Next base: position 684,521 of record NZ_JBODJC010000003.1, on the reverse strand, counting down.
CATCTTTCAATTCTTCCAGTACATCGTTGTTTTGATTCAATGCTTCTAACTGGTGTTGTGCATAAAAAGATTCTTCCACATTATGGCCCCAAACCCTGTCGCCATTAAAAGATTCCACGTCGGCAATAATTCTTAATAAAGTAGATTTTCCTTTACCATTAGCACCAATCAAAGCAATCTTATCACCACGTTCTATCTCTGCACCTGTATCTTCTAAAATTTTTGTTTCTCCAAAACTTTTGCTGACATGTTTTAAAGTAGCAATTGTACGGCCTGGCGTTTTATCTATGGCAAAATTGATACGCATATTAGGACGTTCCAGTTCCACATTTTCTATGCGGTCTAATTTCTCCAGTCTTTTTACAATACTTTGTGCCGCTGCAGCTTTACTAGCTTTGGCCTTAAAGCGTTCCACAAATCTTTCATTCTGCCTGATGTAATCCTGTTGATTTTCGTAAGCCTTTTGCTGCATATCAATACGCAACGCTTTTTCCTGTTCGTAGTAAGTATAGTTACCGGTATAAAAATGCAGTTCTCTCTGGTACAATTCTACAATCTTATTCACCATCCTGTCTAAAAAGAAACGGTCATGCGATACAATTACCACAGCGCCGGGATAATGGATCAGGTATTTCTCCAGCCATTCAATACTCGGCAGATCCAGGTGATTCGTAGGTTCATCCATCAGCAACACATCAGGATTCATTAATATCATTTTGGCCAGCAAAACCCTCATACGCCAACCCCCACTAAAGTTTTTATATTGTTTTCCAAGATCAGCATTGGCAAAACCAAGGCCTTGTAAAATTTCTTCTGTTCTGTGGTGAATACTGTAGCCATCCAATACATCCATCTCATGCAAAAGATCCGCATATTTATTGGCTAAGCTTTCATCGCCGGTTTTCTCCAGTTCAAGACCCAGTAATTCCAGTTCTTTTTCTAATTGTTTTACTCTTTCAAAAGCACCCATGGCTACTTCTAAAATAGAATCATCCGTATCAAAACCCAGCAGATCCTGGTGTAAAAAACCTATGGTGGTCTCCCTGCCTTTTTCTACAGTACCCTTGGCAGGACTGTACTGGCCGGTAAGCACTTTAAGTAAAGTAGATTTACCAGTACCGTTGTATCCAATCAAACCTATACGTTCATTAGGTTGAATATGCCAGGTAGCATCTTCAACAATGGTTCTTGCGCCAAATTCAAATGTTACATTCTGTAATCCTAAAAGCATAATAGTGAATTGTGAGTTGTGATTCGTGATTGGTAAGGACTGCGTGGCGCTTTTTACTCACCACTAACAACTTACAACTCACGAAACGGCTGCAAAAGTACGCTAATCAACAAACATTTTAAAGTAAACGATGTTATATCGTAAATTTGTTGAAATTTTTGTGACATGATAAAAAAGATATTCTTAAGCTTACTCATCCTTATTTTAGCTATTGCAGGATATGTGTGGTATAAATTTGCCACCAATAAAGGCGGCGGTTTTGAAGGAGAACAGGCTCAAAAACTGGAAATAAAATCGGCTACACCTGTATTTGACTCATCTGTAAAAGCGATGCTGGTTTCTTACTTCAGTATGAAAGAGGCATTTGTGGAGGCCGATACTGCTGCCGCTAAATCAGCCTGTAGCGCTATGGTAAAAGTGATTGAAGGTATTAAGCTGGATGAATTGAAAAAAGATACTACAGCACCTGTAAGTACTGTTGAAGGATTAATAAGTGATGTAAAATCTAATGCAGTTAGTTTGCTTTCACAATCTGTACTTAAGGAGATGCGCCTGGATTTTAACCAGGTAAACCAGCAAATGTATTCTTTGCTGAAAGCTATTAATTATAAAGGCGAAAAAATATACTGGCAAAATTGCCCGATGGCATTTGACGGTAATAAAGAAGCTTATTGGCTGGATACCAAAACCGGTGATGCAAGAACTAATCCTTACCTGGGTAAAAAAGACCCTGACCACGGAAGTGACATGTTGCATTGCGGAGAAGATAAAGATTCTATCATTGCCAGGTAAAACCGCTCTTTTCTCTTACTGAACTTATGAAAATGAGATTTTTAATTTTTCTTGTACTCTTACTTCCTCTTTGTGTTGCTGCACAGGAAAAGAGAGTATCTTCAAAATATACCATCAGTGGTTATATCAGAGATTCATTAAACGGGGAAACCCTGATTGGTGCCAGTATAGCCGTACAAGGAATAACAAAAGGCATCAGCAGTAATCAGTACGGTTTTTATTCTATCACACTGGAAGCAGGGGAGTACTTCTTTATCTGCTCTTATATTGGTTATCAGCCAAAAATAATTGCTGTAAAACTTGATGGCGATAAACAATTAAATTTTAATGTGCTGCCTAAGATTGCTTTATCGCAGGAAGTGGTTGTATCATCAAAGAAACGTGATGCCAATGTAAAGAATGCCCAGATGGGAAAATTTACTTTGCCAATTGAACAGATCAAATCTATCCCTGCTTTTTTAGGCGAAGTAGACCTGTTGAAAACCATTCAATTGCTACCGGGCATACGTAACGCAGGCGAGGGCAGTGCAGGCCTGTATGTACGTGGCGGCGGCCCCGACCAGAATTTAATTTTATTAGATGATGCGCCTGTTTATAATACAGGGCATCTGTTTGGTTTCTTTTCTATTTTTAATTCAGACGCTATAAAAAACGTTACACTCATTAAAGGAGGAATGCCCGCTCAATATGGCGGACGTTTATCCAGCGTATTGGATATTGCAATGAAGGAAGGAAACAACCAGAAATTCCAGGTTGAAGGTGGCCTTGGTTTAATTGCTTCACGGCTTTCTATACAAGGCCCTATAAAAAAAGACAAAGCATCTTTTATTGTTTCTGCAAGAAGAACTTACATTGACGCATTGACAAAACCTTTTATTTCTAAAACCAGCCAGTTCTACGGTTCAGGATATTATTTCTACGATCTGAATGCCAAAGTGAATTACCGGTTTTCAGAAAAAGACAGGTTATACCTAAGCGGCTATTTCGGCAGAGATGTTTTTGATTTTGTAAATGGAAGACAAAGTTTAAACGTAAATATTCCCTGGGGAAATGCTACAGGAACTTTGCGCTGGAACCATGTGTTCAACAACAAGCTATTTGGTAATACAACTGCAGTTTACAACGACTATAATTTTGCATTTAAAGCCGCACAAAACAATTTTGAAATAAAATTAGCATCAGGCATAAGAGATGTTAGTTTAAAACAGGATTTTGACCTGTATCCTTTTACAGGACACAAGATAAAATTCGGGGGTATTTTTACCTATCATAAATTCACTCCTTCTGTAGTTAGTGGTAAACAGGATTCGGTTGTATTTAAGCCCAATAATGCACAAACAAAATTTGCCAATGAAGCCGCAGTTTATATACAGGATGACTGGGAGATAAGCGATAAAGTAAAAATTAACGCAGGCTTAAGGTATAGCATGTTTCAACAGATAGGTGCTTACAAGATTTATAAAACTGACGACAACGGCAATCGTTTAGATAGTACTGTTTATAAAGGTGGACAGGCTGTAAAAACTTATGGTGGACTTGAGCCCAGGGTTACACTTCGCTATGCATTAAATGACGAGACTTCTTTAAAAGCATCGGTGACAAGAAACCTGCAATACATTCATTTGGTAAGTAATGCCGGAACAACATTACCAACAGATATCTGGGTGCCGAGTACCTATAAAGTAAAACCGCAAATAAGTTATTTATATGCTGCCGGTTTGTTTAAGAATTTTAAGGATAACATGTACGAGACTTCTTTGGAATTGTATTATAAACAAATGGAGAACCAGATAGAATATAAAGAAGGCTATACCCCAAATACTTTAGAAGATACAGAGAATTTTTTTGCATTTGGAAAAGGGTGGAGCTATGGCAGCGAATTGTTTATTAATAAGACCAAAGGAAAACTAACAGGGTGGATAGGCTATACCTTAAGCTGGACATGGAGGAAATTTGCCGCTTTAAACTTTGGTGAAAAATATCCTGCCAAATACGACAGGAGAAATGACTTGAGTGTAGTAGCAATGTATGAGCTGAATAAAAAATGGAAGTTATCTGCAGCCTTTGTTTACGGAAGTGGCAATGCTGCAACCTTACCACAGCGTTTTTATATTGTTGGTGGTGTACTAACGCAGGAGTATAGCCGTATTAATGAATATCGTTTACCTGCTTACCATCGTCTCGATCTTTCCGCCATACTTACGCCAAAGAAAAACATAAAAAGGAAATGGAAAAGTGAATGGGTTTTCAGTGTTTATAATGCTTACAGCCGCCAAAATCCTTATTTCATTTACTTTGATCAGAGTGGAAGTGCTTACAATGGAAGCCTGACCATACAGGCCAAGCAGGTCTCTCTTTTCCCTATCATTCCTGCAGTTACCTGGAACTTTAAATTTTAGGCAGGTGTCAGCACGGTTTCAAGCCGTCAGACACCAAAAAAAAGCATCCCAATGTAGGGATGCAGTTTACTGTGAGAGTTCGGATTAAGAACTATTTTTATTAACGTACAAACGTTTGGTAAGTTTCCACTTTTGCTCCCGGAAAAGCGGGGTTATTAGTTGATGTATTCATTACGGTGAATAAAACATCAGTAAGTGTTAACATTTTCCAGCGGTATATAGTTGATGGGGTAGTAGAAATTAAAGAGTCGGCACCTTTCCATTGGTAAGTACCACTGTTAACAGCAGCGCTGTTAAAGCAATACATAAAACTGGCTCCGGCATCAAATTGAACAAAATTTTTGGGAAGTGCTTTTTGAGGAATAATGGTGTCTTTGTAAAAAGACCCGCTATAATACAACTTAAGCTGTATCCTGTTGATTGACCAGGTGCCTATAACCTGCTCTTCTTTAGGTTTACTGGTACTGGTGTCTTTCTTGGCACATGAAGAAATAAAGCAGCTGGTTACAATACCCACAAAAAGTACGGAAGTGGTAATGAGGTTTTTCATCACTAAACAATATTGGTTTAAGTACTAACGCCGCTATTGCTATTTTATTGTGCAGGTTTTGGTTTATGTATAAAACGAATGGCACCACTTTTTTCCAGGTCGGAGGTAATTCGTACTTCATAACGATGAGTACCGTCAGTAACAACCATTAATGCAGTATTGGGTGGAATCTCACCCAAATTTTCAGCATACATTACCAGCTCATTTACATCCCTGTTATCTTCGGTATTCAGGGTAAGGCTGATAGCTTTGTCGGAAAGGCGCTTGTGAGAAAGCAATAATTTCCCATTAAAAAAAAGTGAAATACTATCGCCATCAATATCTCCATTATCGTAAAGGTCAACTTTAAATGTTTCATTATCCAGTTCAATGGTTTTAATGAAATTACTGTTGCGTCTTTCAAAATTCGCATCTGGACGTTGCCTGATATCCGGGTCATTTTTTACTACCGGATCGGTAGGTATTTTGATTTCAGGTTTTGCCGGAGGGTTTGTTTTAACAACCGGCGGAGGAGGAGCAACCGGAGGTTTAGTGATATTGTTTGCCAGCGGGGGTGCAACAGGTTTATTTTTGTCCGTATTAATAGATTTGTTATCAGGCTTTTTCTCCGGTTTTATATTTCTTGCGGTAGCATTGTTAAAAAGAGGCGTTTCTCTTTTTAGTATCCTTCTCGATAAAACAGTAGTGCCATAGCCGCAATCACCTTCCTGGTTGGGTGCCGGCGACCAGCTTCCTTCCAGCGTTTGCACATCATCTTTTTTAAAATAAGTGAGTTTATGTACCTGGAAACAATTGCGGATGTGATTAGGTACATTGGTTTTGGTGCGTTCTATTTCTGTTACTTCAATATATTTTTCTCTCTTATTTATTTTGCCCTTCAGCCTGCAAATAGTATAAAATCGTTTGCCTCCGTCATTAAAATAGGTATAGGAATAACCTGTAACATCGTTGCCATTTGTTTCAAGTTCCAGCACATAATCACAACGTTCGCCACCCCAGCCCATAAATGTGCTGCTGTTATCTATAAACTGCCCTTTCCACTGGCCTTTAAACTCCTGGGCAAATGCAATGCAACTAAAAAAAACAAGGGTTACTAATGGTATAATTTTTTTCATTTTCACTTTTCAATTTATTCATAATAAATTTTGTATACGCTCTCAATCGGTATTCTGTTAAAAGTTGTTTCAAGCATAAGATGATCACATTATTTACAAAGATATTTTAGATTAATTTTTCCTTAGCTAATAGTTCGTTAAATTTGCAGTCTGCATTGCTTTAAGGCAGGCATATAAAGATATGATAAAGATTACATTACCGGATGGGGCTGTAAAGGAATATGAACAGGGTTCATCAGCTTTGGATGTGGCCAAATCCATCAGCGAAGGTTTGGCAAGAAAAGTATTGGCCGCAAGTGTTAACGGAGAAGTGTGGGATGCCACACGCCCGATAAATAGTGACGCTTCATTAAAATTGCTCACGTGGGATGATAAAGATGCGAAATCAACATTCTGGCACTCTTCAGCACATTTAATGGCTGAGGCAGTAGAAGATAAATTCCCCGGCGCTAAGTTCTGGGTAGGCCCGCCTATTGATAATGGTTTGCAAAAGGGATTTTACTACGATATTGATTTAGGCGACCGCAAATTGAATGAAGAAGACCTGCTGGAACTGGAAAAGAAGATGGCAGAGTTGGCTAAACAAAATAATACCTACCTGCGTACTGAAAAATCAAAGGCTGAAGCAGTTGCTTATTTTACCGAAAAAGGAGATGAGTATAAGCTTGACCTGCTGCAAAACCTGCAGGATGGCAGTATTACTTTTTACACACAGGGCAGCTTTACCGATCTGTGCCGTGGGCCACATATTCCTGCAACCGGTGCTATTAAAGCAATTAAATTGATGAGCATTGCCGGTGCTTACTGGAAAGGCGATGAAAAGAATAAACAACTTACCAGGATATATGGCGTAACATTTCCAAACCAGAAAGAACTGGACGAATACCTTGCTTTGCTGGAAGAAGCTAAGAAAAGAGACCATCGTAAACTCGGTAAAGAACTGAGCATATATAAAATGGATGATGAAATAGGACCCGGCCTTATTTTATGGCTGCCGAATGGAACTGTGATTATTGAGGAATTAGAAAAACTGGCCAAAGAAACCGAAACAGCAGCAGGATATAAAAGAGTAGTTACACCACATCTGGCAAAAGAAAGTATTTACTTAACAAGCGGCCATTTGCCATATTATGCTGATAGTATGTTTCCTCCAATGGAAATGGATGGGGAAAAATATTATCTTAAACCAATGAACTGTCCTCATCATCATAAAATATTTGATGCTGACCAGAAGAGTTATAAGGACCTTCCTTACCGTATTGCAGAATACGGTACTTGCTACCGGTACGAACAAAGTGGTGAATTATTTGGTTTAATGAGGGTGCGTTGCCTGCACATGAACGATGCTCATATTTATTGCAACAGGGAGCAGTTTGCACAGGAATTTAAGGCCGTTAATGAAATGTATATCAAGTACTTCAAGATATTTGGTGTAGATAAATATGTAATGCGCCTTTCATTGCACGACCCTGCTAAACTGGGACAGAAATATGTAAATGAGCCTGAGCTTTGGAAAGAAACCGAAGATATGGTACGCAAGGTGCTGATAGATACAAACACTCCTTTTGTTGAGGTACAGGATGAAGCCGCTTTTTACGGCCCTAAGATTGATGTGCAGATATGGAGTGCGATAGGCAAGGAATTTACATTAGCCACCAACCAGGTGGACTTTAATTCGGGGCTGAAATTTAAATTGTCTTTTACCAATAAGGATAACCAACCCGAAGTGCCATTGATCATTCACCGGGCTCCGCTGGGAACTCATGAACGTTTCATCGGATTTTTACTGGAGCATTTTGCCGGAAAATTCCCTACCTGGCTGGCACCATTACAGGTTAGAATTTTACCCATCAGCGATAAATTCATGGATTATGCAAATACTATTTTGCAAAAGCTAAAAAATGCTGATATTCGTGCAGAGATTGATGACCGGAATGAGAAAGTGGGCAAGAAGATCAGGGACACAGAGTTGGCAAGAGTACCTTACATGCTGGTGATTGGTGAGAAAGAAATGAATGAAGGCAAAGCATCAATCAGAAGACAAGGTAAAGGAGATTTAGGTGCGAAAGACCTGGGTGAATTTATCACAGAAATTTCGGCAGAAATAAAAGAGCGTTCTTTGTAGTGCAACGAAAATATTTTTTCGTTTTTAAATAGGTTTTATAAATAAGCGAAATAATAATTTCGCTATACAAACAAACAACATTGTAAATTAAAAATTGTAAATGGCATTTCCTCCACGGCCGCCCAGGGGAGCGTTTAATCCCCGCTTTAAAAAAGAACAACAACAGGAACACAGAACCAATCACATGATTAAAGTACCTGAGGTACGTTTAGTTGGTGATAATGTAGAACCTGGTATTTATCCTACAGCTGAAGCTGTAAAAATTGCAAGAGAACAAGTTTTGGACCTTGTTGAAATTTCGCCAGGCGCTAACCCTCCGGTTTGTAAGATCATCGATTACAATAAATTTTTGTACGAAGAAAAGAAGAAGAAGAAAGAGATGAAAGCAAAATCCAAAACCAGTGAGGTTAAGGAAATTCGCTTTACGCCTAATACCGATGATCATGATTTTGAATTTAAGGTAAAACACGCCGAAAAGTTTTTATCTGATGGTAATAAAGTAAAAGCCCACGTACAATTTAAGGGACGTGCCATCATGTTTAAAGAACGTGGGGAGTTATTGCTGTTGAAATTTGCAGATAGCTTAAAAGATGTTGGTGCATTGGAAGGGTTACCAAAAATGGAAGGTAAAAGGATGCTGGTTATGTTTGCACCAAAAGCACAAAAGAAAAAATCAGGATCGGAATTAGGAAAGTTGCACAAAGAAGATAAGACTGCTCCTGCACCAGCTGCAGAAGCACCGGCACCGGATAATGCAGGTTAGTAGATATCGGGCAATTAATTTAATTTCTATGCTAATAAAATAGTACTGTATAGGGAAGCTCCAGCTTCCCTATTTTATTGTAAAAATGGGTATTGTGAGTTTATTTGAAATCTAAAATCGCAAATCTGAAATCTGAAATGTTTCAATGGACACAAGTTTAAATAAATACATCAGCGAAACAGGTTTTTGCAGCCGCAGGGAAGCCGATAAATATATTGAGCAATGCCGTGTAACTATTAACGGAAAAGAGGCCCACAAGGGCAACCGTGTAGGCGAAAAAGATGTGGTACTCGTAGACGGAGAACCGATCAGGAAAAAAAACAGTACTGGTAAAAATAATGCCGGTCCTGTTTATATTGTATTGAATAAACCCAAAGGTATTACCTGCACTACTGATTTAAAAGATAAAACTAATATAATTGAGTACGTGAATTTTAAAACCCGCATTTTTCCAATTGGCCGATTGGATAAGAGGAGTGAAGGGTTGATCTTTTTAACTAATGACGGCGATATTGTAAATAAAATTTTACGTGCCGGTAATAAGCATGAGAAAGAATATATTGTTACAGTTGATAAACCCATTACCGTAGATTTTATTAATAAGATGCGGAATGGAGTAAAGATATTAGGTACGGTAACACAAAAATGTTTTGTAAAACAGGAAGGCCCCAACCGTTTTAAAATAATTCTTACACAAGGGTTAAACAGGCAGATACGCCGCATGTGCGAAGCATTAGGCTACAATGTGGAAGCATTGGTACGCATAAGGATAATGAATATTACTTTATCCGGGTTGCAAACCGGTAAATGGCGCTATTTTACTCCTGCTGAAATTACTGTGATCAACAATATGGTAGCTAACAGCAGTAAGACCGCAGATGGTAATGAAGGTATGGATGAATAGCACATCGGAATTAGATTTGGATCCATTCCTTATTAGTGATCATAACTGATCACCCTGGATATTTTCCATTGCCCTCTTTTTTCTGCCAGATCATTACAAATTTAAAAGTCCCCGTTTCCTCTTTGCCATTTTCAATGTGCTTAAACTGGTGTACACCAATTTCTATAGCGCCGTAGTTTTTAATAGGATGTACCTCTAAACTACCACTTACCAATTGCCTCGTTAATTTAAACGGCTTATTAAAAGTAGTTTTAAAATTTTTGAACACTGTAGTGTAAGGCACTAAGCCATCATTATCCTGGAACCATTCCAGGTCTTTTGTGAACAATGCTTTAAAAGGTTCAAATTGTTGGGTATTAAAATAGCTGAATATCACACTGTCCATATGTGCAATTTCGTTGTACAATTCCTGCGGCGTTTGTGCTACTTTCTTTTCCTGTGCATTTGTTGAAATGTGTAGTGACAGTGTAATTAATAAAACTGCAAATAGTTTTTTTGTAATTTTTTTTTTATCATGGCGATATTATTTTTATTGGTTACTTTTTATTTCCATCCGCATTTCCACCAAAAGTTTGGTGAAGCCTGTTTTTTCGTAGGCTTTGATAGCAGGCTCATTATTCTGATACACTTCCAGTCTTAATTCAGTTATATTTTTTGATGCTGACCATCCGGCCAACGCATCAATGATCAGTTTATTCACACCTTTACCTCTGTATTCGGGTAATACGTACATAAAACCAAGGTAGGCATATTGCTCATATCTCAAAAACGGTTTTGCATTTTCAATCCGGGCATAACCACTGCCAATAATAGTACTATTCAATGTTGCAACAAGTAATTCTACATGAGCGGCTGTTATCATTTTCTCAATATCATAATAGCGGATGGGATCGTTTTTTAAAGTAATGTCGAAGGGACGTTCTGCAGCTATTACGCCTTGTTCAAAAAGGAGTAAGGTATCCATATCATCCAGCGTTGCTTTTCGTACAATTATTTGTTCCATCGTTCTGCAGTATTACAATAAAAATTAAAAGTAAGAATTTAGGTTGTAAAAGAAGTGAGGCGTTATACAAATGGCATAAACAAAATTTTAACAAACAAAAAAACCGAATTATTAAACCTGTGGCGTAGTGCACCGTCTATTATTACAAAGAAAGCAACTAAAAAAATTATTAAACCGATAAAAAATTAATTATGAAAAAGTATTTTGCTATCGAGCTGACCAAAGGTGAAACCATCGCATTGATTGCAATAATGATATGGATCGTAGCTTCACTTTTTGTACCCTTACCCGAAGTGAATTCATTAGGTATGTAAAAATAATTGAACCAGCATATTTGTTACAGGGCGTTAGAGATAGCGTCCTGTTTTTGTTTGTGAAGTTCTGCAATGCGCTTTTTTATTTCGTCAATATTTTGTTTGCCAATATAGTATTTTAATTTTTCAAATTTCCATCTGTAATGAGCGCTCCAAAAACTAGTCATCCTGCTTTCTGTTCTGGAAAAATATTTTTCATTTTCGGTTGCAAATTTTACAAAACTGTCAATACTATCTCTTGTTATATGTTTTTGTAAATCTTCTACAATTTCAATTACATAGTCGCCCAGTAAATCAAATTTAAAAGCAACCACAAAGTCGTCATTTTTTCCTGATAATAGTTTAAGCCTTTTTTGCCTTACGAAACCATTATGATGCTTTAGGTACAGGCAATTAAGGATATCTTTCTGTAAATCGGTCAATTCTTTTTCTTTATCCTCCGGTGGTATATTAAAGTATATTCGCTCTGGAATTTTTAAAATTTCTTTATTCAGGGAAACAACTAGTTTGCCCTGGTGAATCAGGCTATTGACTTTAATTTCGTTCCCGTCTTGATGTTTAATATGACGGTTAAAGGGGAGGATATTGATCACACATTCAACATCCTGTCTTAAAGACGATGGAAATGCATGACCAATAGCTTTTTTTTCTTTTCTTATTTGCAGTTCGTTTCTCCAATCCAATAAATTGGCGGATTTCAGTAATGAATAGAAACGTTTAATTTGATCCTTTATTAACATTGGTTTGCTTATGTGTCGATTTGTAATACTAAGTTATTGATTTGTAATTGCCTATAGCTGTGTAGTCTACGTTAGAAAAAACTTGCTTCAATCGTTCATATCTAACAATTTATCCCTATCTTTGCCGCCCGAAAAAGAAAAGTTCTCTTTTTTAAACATTTCCCACAAGGTTCAAAAAGTTTCCTGTACGTACAGGAGCACCAGCAGGGAGTAACTCAAAAATAAGTTATATAATGCCAAAGGTTAAAACCAACAGCAGCGCTAAAAAGCGCTTTAAAGTTACCGGTTCCGGTAAAATCACTTTCCAGAAAGCTTTCAAACGTCACATTCTTACAAAAAAATCTACCAAACGCAAACGTAACATGCGTATGGATGGTGTAGTTGCAGATGCCAACATGCACTTTGTAAAAAGACTATTGGGAATGAAATAATCCTCCGAAAGGAAAGAATCAACTATTAACTTTAAAAAAATTAGAATATGCCACGTTCAGTAAATGCAGTAGCCAGCAGGGCCCGCCGCAAAAGAATATTAAAAGCTGCCAAAGGTTTTTACGGTAAGCGTAAAAATGTATATACAGTAGCTAAAAACGTTTTAGAAAAAGGACAGACCTACGCTTATGTAGGCCGTAAACTTAAGAAAAGAGAATACCGCGGTTTATGGATTGCACGTATTAATGCAGCCGTAAGAGCAGAAGGTATTACTTACAGCGAATTCATCCACAAATTAGCTGCTAAAAATATTGATTTGAACCGTAAAGTTCTGGCTGACCTAGCTATGAACGAACCGGAAACATTCAAAAAATTAGTTGATTCAGTAAAGTAATTACTGGCGCAATAATGTAGTAAAACCGTCATGGCATAAGCGTGACGGTTTTTTTATGGATAAATATTTTTCAATCAATTACATTTGTAAAAAAATTCACTAACCCAATTAAGCAGTTCAGTAAATGGATAATACGTACAACGACCTCGTTCATCAAACCTTTAACTTTCCCCAGGAAGATTTTAAAGTAAAGAATGAGTACTTACAATACAACGATCTTGATATAAAAGCGCTGATAGATAAATATGGTACGCCGCTTAAATTAACTTACCTGCCAAAAATTGGTAAACAGATCAATAAGGCGAAAACCATGTTTGCCAATGCATTTAAAAGGCATAAGTACGAAGGAAAATACAATTACTGTTACTGCACTAAAAGTTCTCACTTTTCTTTTATTGTAGAAGAAGCGCTGAAGAATGATATTCACCTGGAAACTTCTTATGCTTATGATATCGATATCATAAAAAAATTATACGCCAAGAAAAAAATCAATAAAGATACTTTCATCATCTGCAATGGGTTTAAGCAAAAACCTTACACCAGCCGTATTGCCGGTTTATTAAACAGCGGATTTAAAAATGTAATTCCTGTATTGGATAATGTAGAAGAATTACGGGCTTATATTAAATCCGTAAAAGTTCCTTTTAACCTGGGTATACGGGTAGCTGCAGATGAAGAACCTAACTTTCCATTTTACACTTCCCGTTTAGGCATCAGGGCAAAAGATATTTTAGAATTTTATGTAGATAAGATTGAAGGCAACGAACACCGTTTTCAATTAAAAATGCTGCATATCTTTTTAAACAAAGGGATTAAGGATGATATTTATTACTGGAGTGAATTGAACAAAGTGATCAATTTGTATTGCCAGTTAAAAAAGATCTGCCCCGAACTGGATTCAATAAATATTGGCGGTGGTTTTCCTATCAAGCATTCGTTGGGCTTTGAGTATGATTACCAGTTTATGATCAACGAAATTGTAAGGAATATTAAAGTGGCTTGCAAGAAGAGTAAAGTACCGATGCCTAATATTTTTACAGAATTCGGCAGCTATACCGTGGGCGAGAGTATGGCACATATTTACAGTGTAATAGGCCAGAAGAACCAGAATGATAAAGAAACCTGGTACATGATCGACTCTTCTTTTATTACCACTTTACCGGATACCTGGGGTATTGGTGAGAAATTTTTAATGTTGCCTATCAATAAATGGGATAATGAATACCATCGTGTGGTGCTGGGCGGTATTACCTGCGACAGCCATGATTACTACGATAGCGAAGAGCATATCAACGAAGTTTTCTTGCCAAAGGTGGGTGATGGGGAACCTTTATATGTTGGTTTCTTTCATACCGGTGCCTACCAGGATCAGATCAGCGGGTATGGAGGTATTAAGCATTGCCTTATCCCATCGCCAAAGCATATTATTGTAGGGCATGATAAGAACGGAAAACTGGTGGATTGGGTATATGCCAAGGAACAAACGGCGCAAAGTATGCTGAAGATACTGGGGTATTAAAAAAAATAAGCCCACAAGACTATTTCCTGCAGGTGGGCTATTTTACAGAAGCGGTTTTTTTGCCCGCTTATATATTTAACGTAGGGTTGAGGAAATTATTATGTGTTATTCATGTGCATAATCAGTTTCCGTATTTCTCTTGCGGTGCTTTTTGATGTTTCTTTTAGCGACTCTCTTATCTGGCTTTGCCCCCGATTCGTATTTAGCATCTAAATAGTACTTGCCATCACAAAATTTCCAGTAGCGGTAGCCATATTCATTGTCGTAAAACATTTCTCCATCTTTATTGCTTTTTGCTAAATCATCTGCAATACTGATCACAGGCGGAGGGGTATAATCATCGTCAGCTGTCTTTACATTTTCAAATTTATCCTGTCTTTCAACATTGTTTTCAGGATAATCTTTTTTGTTACAGGCCGAAAAAATCACCAACGTAAATAATAACGGTAACCATTGGTGTAATTTGTATTTTTTCATGAAACTTGGGTTATACATTTACCTAGCAATTATTTTACCAAAAAAGAATAAATGAATTTTTTATGAAACAGTTTTTACTTTTTTTAACTTTTATTATGCTGTTTGTTACTATAAAAGCCCAATCAGCAGAGGATTCTATAAAAACAGTGATCAGTAAATTATTTGATGGTATGAAGAATAGTGATGCTGTATTATTAAAAACAGCATTTGCAGATAGCGCTATTTTACAAACCATCAGCAGTAATAAAGACGGTAAAACGATAATTGAAAACGACAGCGTTGAAAGCTTTGCAACTATTGTAAGTAAAATGCCAAAGGGAGATGCAGATGAAAGAATTGTGTACGATATAATAAAAATTGATGGCCCTTTAGCTATTGTGTGGGCACCTTATAAATTTTATTACAAAGGAGTTTTCAGTCATTGTGGTATTGATTCCTTTCAATTAGTAAAGATAAATGGTGAATGGAAAATACAATACCTGATTGATACAAGGAGAAAGAAAGGCTGCGAATAAAAATAGCCTGGCTTATAGTATTTTGTAAACAGGATGTTGCTTATAGGTTTTTACCGGCTGGCCACTATCACTGCACCTGGTTTTTTCAGCTTTTTCTGTAGTTTGCTTTTTAGCTTCTTCTAAAATGGCATCCCAGGTTACGTTTTGGTGAAATGGCCCAAAATAATTGACAAGCTCGGTGCGAAACTGGTTAGTGAAGAATCCACCATAAGAGGCATTACCATTAGATAATTCCCCTTTGGTTGCAGCGGTCATTAATATCGACATTGGCTTTTCGTTCATAAATAAGGTTTTGCAATTATCCAGGCTCCAGCCCAGAGAAGAACTCCTGGTACGGGGGATGTCGCAACTTACACTGGCTTTATCATCAGGATTATTATTGCAGCAATCGCTGAACACCAGATTAAACCTGGCGCCCTTCTTTTTTATTGTGCTAAAAACGTCTTCAATATTCATAGAACTTGCCAATGCATCTTCATAACTTTTATTAGACAATGCCATGTTGGGAAACTGCCTGGTATCATTCTGATTACTAAAACCATGACCGCTGTAATAAAATACTACAATATCTTTTGCACCAGGATTTAATGATTGAATGGCATTTTGAACATTCTGTTTATTGTAATCGCTGCCAAAAATAACTTTAGGATCAAAGCCAATCCCTAGATATTCAGCAAGGTCTTTAAAGGTCTTTAAAGTTCTGTCTTTATCCAGCACACAGGTATTACCAATACTTTCATCTTCGGTATTGGCAACTATAATAATATGCAATTGAGTCTTTTTCTGATCAGGAGTAAGCGCTCTTGAAGTAGTAGTAAAAAGATTTTCATAAAAATCTTCATTTTCTAAAAAGAAGATCGAAACAAAATCTTTGGTAAGGTCTTGTTGGTCGATAAGTTCCGGGGGATCAACAAATTTACCCTGCGCTGTGCCTTTTTCATCCGGTGAAGTAACGCCCCATGGCTCATACACACCCGTTCTGGTATCCATTTTAAACCAGAAACGTTCGGGATAATATTTAATGCTTTTATCTCCTGCAATGATCTCCGGATCAGAACCTTTAAAATATAACTTGGTTTGATCTATGTTGCCTTTTTTATCAACAGCATACATTTCTTCCATATTCAGGTCAACCAGCACATCTTCTTTACTAACATCGTCATAAAACCGCACCCGGTAAAAACCAGTTCCGTCGTCGTAGCGTACTAAAAAAACATGATACAATGTGGTATCCTGTATATTGGTAAAGCGGTAATTTAAATAGTAAACCGACTGGGAGTAGGCTGTACAACCTATCGCAAAAACAAGGAGGATGGTTAAGGTTATTTTTGCTCTCATTATTGTCAGTGCCTGATGGGGAATTTATTACTTTAAATCTACTTTTTAAAAATGGGAATATCAAGCTTTTGCCGGTTTAATTTTTAAAATAATTTATTCAAAGAAAATTTTACCTGTTAATTTAGATATTGAAAGTGTAGCCCCTGTAGTTAATTATCAGCCCCAAAAACTTTTTTATGAAAAAGAACTGCCTCTTACTTCTATTTCTTTTTTGCTTTATAATTACTCATGCACAAAAACAGTATGCCGATAGCCTTGCCTCTTTACTGGCAAAAGAAAAAATTGATACTAACAGGGTAACCTACATGTGGCAAATGGCAGGTGCGGTTTACATCTACAATCCCGATTCTGCCATAATACTGGCTCAGCGGGCATTGTTTCTTTCCCGGAATATTAAGTATACAGAAGGTGAGTCAAGATCATTGGGCGAAATAGCCAATGCTTTTTTAAGCATAGGCAATTACCCACGTGCACTGGAATATTATATTATGAAATTAAAATTGGAAGAAAAGAAAAATAATCCTCACAACCTTGCCAGTGTAACAATGAATATTGGTATTGTGTATGTTTACCAGGAAGAATATGAAAAGGCATTGGTATATTTTCGTGAAGCTGATTCAATAATTACAAATAACAACGTAAAAGATCTTAAATATAACATTGCCCTCAATATCGGTGATGTGTATGACAGGCAGAATATAGCAGACTCTTCGTTTGCCTATTTTTCAAAATCGCTGGAGATTGCAAAGGAATTAAAGGATGGATATTTAACAGGGATTTCTATGACCGGCCTGGCACATGTATATTTAAAGACAGCGCAGTATGATATTGCATTATTGAATTATAAAGGCGCATTACCTTACCTGGAAAGCGCCACTGCAGAAGATCTTATTTGTGAAGCCACTATCGGATTAGCAAAATTGTATGATCTAACGGGGCAAAGCGATTCCTCACTATTTTATGCCCGCTATTCATTTGCCCTTGCCCAAAAAGACGGGTTCCGGTCAAGGCAATTAGAGGCCGCTAATTTTTTAACGGAGCAATATAAAAAAATGAAGAAAACGGATAGTGCATTTGCTTATTTAGAACAGGTGCAGGTTTTAAAAGATTCTGTTAACAGTAAAGACAGGATAAGAGAATCCCAGATCATTTCAACTAATGAACAATTGAGGCAGGAAGAAATTGCTGAAAATACAAAAAAGGCAAAAGAGGAAAGGTCTCAGCAATTACAACTGCTGTTAATAGGAATATTCATTCCGGCTCTTTTCCTGATGACATTGCTGCTGAGCAAGAGGAAAATTCATATAAGAGTAATAAAATTTCTCGGCATCATTTCACTGCTGATACTTTTTGAATACTTAACCTTATTACTGCACCCCGTAGTAGTGGAAATTACCCATCACACACCACTTTTAGAGCTTTTGATATTTGTGATCATTGCATCACTACTGATACCTACCCATCACAGGATAGAACACTGGCTGATAGAGAAACTTACTATCAGGAAAACTAATAATCGTGACGGGAATTTGAAGTTTAAGAGACTTAGAATGAAAATAAAAAGAAATCTTTGATTCATACAATCTTAATAGCAGCATCAACCCGCCTTTTTTTTGCGAATTGATGCTGGTTAGTTAACTAACATTTATTTTAATGGCCGGGTAAAAGTGGCCTTGAACGACTGGTTGTGTCTAATTCATTTTGCCCGGAATCTTTTGCCATTGTATTAGTTGCAGCAGGAGGGGCAGTCTTCATTTTTGAGCTGTCTGGAGCTGTGGCATCGGCAGCCTTGGTTTCGCTGTTAGTACAGGCACAAAACGAGCTGATAACAAAACAGCCCAACAGAATACCCAAAGAGAAATTAGTTCTTTTTGTAAGCATATAGATTGGTTTAGAATATAATAGTACAAAAAAAGAATGTAGTTTCATAACAAAAATAAATACAATTAATAGTTGACCTTTATTGCATGTGGAATCATTTAAAGGTTTTGATACAATAAAAGTTTTGGTGATACGTTATTAGCAAAATCCTGATAAAATGAAAACAAATTTACCCTTTTTTAAAGGCGCATTATGCCTTTTTGTCTTGCTAAACTCCTGTACATCAAGTAAAAACTCCATCGATCAACACAAAGCAGAAATGGAAAGTGCTAAAGAAGAAAGCACCTGTTTTGTACAAATGAAAGACGGAAGCCTTAAAAATTATACCAGTTTAAAACTGGTTACCGGAGTTTTTAAAACACCTCATCTTGTTGCTGATGGAGGTATAATAATTACAGCAGATGATATTAAAGCTTACCAGAGTAAAGAGCATTATGCCATTTCTCAGAAAGAATTCAGTGCGTCTAAACCAAGTTATGTAGCGGTAGAAGCCTTACCAGGCTTTGCAGTGAGAGTAGCCAAAGGAAAACTTAATGTCTTTTCCCTGAAGTATTACAATGGTCATAACACCACCGAAAAATTTTATCTGCAATCAGGTGATGATGGCCAGATAACTGCTTATACCCCAGAGCTGATGAAAGCTTTAATAAGGGACAATAATGAAGCCTTTAATTTCTTTACCAATAAAAAGAAAGCAGCAGTATTTCCAAAGAATTTATTAGCTACCGCAGATATCTACAATAATCAGCGATACGTTTCTAAAAACTAATTTAAAAAAGCTGTCTCGAAAAGACAGCTTTTTTTATTACTTTATCCCTCAACCAATACGTAGGTTTCAACAGGCTTTTTTTGTGCTGGTAAATTCCTGCTTCTGTTTTAATCTTTGGTAAGACTACTACCGGAATATCCATTCATACTGATTTGACCTGATTTGAACGTTTGTTATTTTTGTTTATAACAGACTTGTCTCAGTAAGCAATGTATGCAATCCATTACCTTGTAAACGGATGTTTTCCCTTATTTACGCTTGCTGCCGTTCGGTAGTTATATCCTTTCTTCAAATGTACATATACAGATACCTTTAAAAGCATACGGGTTGATTGCCCATGGCGTCTCTGTCTAAATACTCAATAGCAGATATGGAACTGTAGCTATTTTTAATAATCTCATTCGCTACATGCACAGAATGAATGATTGGCAGCAGGTATCTTGTACATTTAAAGGAAACAAAAAACTCCGGTTTGATTATATTCGTTAAAACACTGTTGAAAAATACAATAAAGAAGGCTGTCTTTTTTTAAGACAGCCTTCTTTATTGTAGAAACGCTTTGCCTGGTTAAAGGCATATTAATAATTATGCCTCTTATCAACTTATTCTTTTACTACTGTAAATTGTTTACTTGTGCCGTCGGTATAAGTAAGCTGCAGGTAATAAATCCCTGAAGCCTGCCCGCCAAGGTTTAACTGATATTTCTTTGTATTGAATTCACCAATGGTTACCAGCTGGCCAATTTTGTTATACACTTTTAGAGAAACCATTGCCGCAGGTACTTCATTCAATTGAATTGTGTAAACACCATTGCCGGGGTTAGGGTACAGCCTGCTCACTGTAATATCTGCTGCAATCCTTAGCAAAACTGTAGCTGAATATTTATAATGGCCATCCTGGTCTACTTCTTTAAGCCTGTAATACAATTTATCAGTAGTAATGTCTTTTACTATATCTGTAAAATTATAAACGCCTCCCTGGCTGGTAGAGCCGCTAGCAGTAACGTTTGTAACAGGTATAAAATTTATTGCGTCAACACTTCTTTCTAACGTAAAATAAGCAAAATTTGTTTCGCCGGATGTTTTCCATTTTAGTAATGATGCATGTTTATTGTTGTCGTACTCACCTGTAAAATCAAGTAGTGATACTGCAAGAACTACTGCTGAAGTATTGAAACTAATAGAAGTAGCGACACCGCTTATTGTAAGCTCAGTTGTAGTACTGCCGCCTGCTGCAGGTACTTTTCTTATCATGGAGTAAGTAGGGTTTGTTGCATCGGTTTCCAAAAAGTAAACAGTTGTACCAGCGCCATCAGTAATGATGTCGTTTAATGTAGTTCCTGTTTCGATGGAAAGTACAGTAACTGCTCCGCCACTGATAGCCATTTTATTTACAGTAGCGTCAGTTTCTGTCCAGTAAATATTACCGGCAGCTACAGTCATGCCTCCAAAATAATTGGTGGTGGAATAAAGATCGGTGAAACCAGTACCGTCTGTATTGGCAGATGCAATTTTAAAATTGGTACCATCAGAATATTGGAAGTATATTTTATTGTTATAGTATTCAATATCTTTTGTGTCTGATGTACCCGTGCCGTTAAATTGCCCGGCCCCACCTGATATTTTAAGTATCCCGGTGCCATCTGTATTTGCTCTGTACAGGTCGGCGGAAGAATAGTCAGACGCCCAGTTCCAGTAAAATAATTTTCCGTTGCCTGTTGCCAAACCAGTTAAATAAGTTATGCCGGATATCAGCGATAGTTGCTGTCCTGTACCGTTAGTATTGGCTGAGGCTATCTTATCTGCATTTTGCCCCGAGATCCAGAATAATCTATTGGTATTGGCATCCAGTGTAATATTAGCCGCATAATAATCAGGAGCGTTGCTTAATAACGGTTCGGCGTTACCGAGGGTAAAGGTTGTTTTATTCAGTGGAGCAGTGTAGATAATATTATTTAAAGTAGAGAGGTAAATATTATCATTATAGCCGGTTGATGCAATTACCGGAAGCGTTGTTGTAAGGTTGGCCGTACTAAATGCAGTGGTGCCACCTGTAGAAACAATATTGGCATAACTTCCGTTGCTGCCTGTAGTACCATCCCACGCCCTGTAAGTAAAAGAAGGTGTACCCGTACTGGTAGGTGTAAAGCGAATTCTTGTAGCTGTTTGATAAGTGGTATAGCTCGGGTCAGCCATTAACTGTAACGCATTGCTGCTGCTTACGGCACCAAAGTTGGTCCAACTGCCTGCGCCAACTTTATATTGCCATGTGCCATTCGGTGCAGATTGTCCATATATGGCAATACCCCTGGGCACCATATTATACCATTCAGGCCCCCTGTCGTTGGCATCACTTATTAAAGTTGCAGCAGGCTTAGCACCATTTACCAGTTCAGCAATAGCAATACCATCCGAATTGGTAACAGAGCTTAGTAATGTATTTACATAAGTAGTTGCGCCGGTATTTAAAACAGGTGCTGTATTTATTGGTATTGTTATTTTGTAGTCTTCAACCTCCCCGGTATAGGTTCCGCAAGCTGTAGCTGTACCGCTTTGGCTTAAGGTTATTCGTATGCGATGATCACCAGGTACAGCTGATAAAGGTGGAATTATGCTGTTGCCTGTAGTGGTGCTGCTGATGGCAGGTACTGTGCCCGAAACTGTAAAAAGTTGCTCTCCGGCATCAGCAAAATCGCCATCATCATTCCAATCGGCAAAGCCTCTGAAATCATAATTTTTTGACGAACCGGTTGGGTTTGAAATACTGTAAAAAAAACCACCGCCAAAATAAGGTTTTACGGTTCCTGCACTTGAGCCTAATGTTTGTGTATAGCCATTACTTGCGGTGAAATAAGTTTGTCCTCCGGCGATATCTCCGAAGCCTCCAAAATTCAATTGTAAAATGTAAATACCTGAGTTGTTTATTACCGGGCTACAATATTGAGCCGTTGCAGAGAAATAAATAATGGTTGTAAATACGAAGATCAAAAATGCTTTTGTGTAAAGTGTTTTCATAGTAAAATGGTTTAAAAAAAGTAACTATATAAACAAGAATTACCGGTTTTTATTTTACCGATAACGGTCATTCTGTAGCTATTAATGCTGTAGTAATTTCACTACTATATCAACGCCTGCAATTAAAAAACTGCAGGGAACTACAGGTTGAAAAATGTGATAGGAAAAGCTGTAATTGCAAAAAACCATCAACATTGCTACGACTAAATACAGGTTTACTATAAATGGTTTGTTTAGCGTAAAAAAATATAATGATGTGTAAAAAAACATCCCGATATTTTTAACAGGCAGTCTTATAAATGCAGTTTTTTTATTTATTGCATACATTATAAAACCAAATAAATAGGTAATTTGCCAGTATGAATAAATTTGCTATTATAGCCGGCATAGTACTGTTATTTTCCTGTAACAGCAATAAAAATCCGCATATACAGATCACCACTAACTATGGTAATATTGAAGCTGAGCTTTTTGCAGATAAAGCACCCGGAACTGTTGCCGCTTTTTTATCTTATGTAGATGCAGGCATGTATAAAAAAAGCTCTTTTTACAGGGTTTTATTAGAAGAATCGATGGCCTCAAATAATAATACCGGCCTTATACAAGGAGGTATCTGGCAAAGCGATAATAAAAAAGCCGTTAGCATTCCCGGTATTGCGCACGAATCTCCACGGCAAACGGGTTTATCCCATACTTCAGGCACACTTTCGCTGGCAAGAAATGTTGCAGGATCTGCTAATACAGAATTCTTTATTTGTATTGGAGACCACCTGGATTTTGACAGCAGTAAAACTGCTAACCCGGATGGGTTGGGATTTGCGGCTTTCGGCAGAGTTGTAAGTGGTATGACGATAGTAAGAGAGATTCAAAGCCAGCCGGCAAATGGTCAATCATTTGTAAGGCCGGTAACAATACTGAACATTGAAAGGCTTTAAGTAAGCATAAAAAAAGGGTTCCGCATTGCAGAACCCATAATAAGTTAATAGCAAGATAACATTTAGTATGCTACAAACGCAACTAAAGCTAAAAATCCATAAAATGCGGCAATAATTCCGATCGCAGCAAATGTGTCTGCCACAACAGGAGCGTAAATCTTTTTCATTTCTTACGGTTTTAATGATTAAAAAATAGGTCTAAAAACCTGGTTTTCAGCAGATACGGAATACGGAATAAATTGTGAAAAGATTTTACTATTGAGGGAGGTGGTTGATAACAGGCATTGAATCGTTAGTGCAAAAGTATAACTATATTCCGGTTTCGCAAATTTTTTTGCATTTTTTTTATAACGAAACCCTTTACTGCACTAAGTTTTATGCATTTTTGTTGAAATTTATCAAACTAAAAACATTTTAAAATAACTAAGCATAAAGACTATAATTTTGCAGCATAATCAGCAAGTTGATAAAATAAAAATGCAGCCACTAAAAGATTTTATAGCATCGGGGATACTGGAAATGTATGTATTAGGTAATGCCAGTGCCACTGAAGCAAAAGAAATTGAGCGCATGGCTGTGATGCACCCTGAGATAGGAGATGAGATTGAAAGTATAGAAAGGGCTTTACAGGAGTATTCCGTTTCTAACCCGGTAATGCCTGAAGAAACCATTAAGCCTTTTTTGCTGGCTACAATTGATTATTCTGAAAGAATTAAAAATGGCGAGGCAGAATCTTTTCCACCCGTAATAAATGAAAACTCCACGATCGCAGAATTTAATGCATGGTTAAGCCGTGAGGATATGCAGGCACCGGAAGTTTTACCCGATCTGCATGCCAGGATTATCGGGTACACGCCAACGATGACAACTGCCATTGTATGGATAAAGAAAATGGCTCCTCAGGAAATTCATCATGATGAGTTTGAAAAATTTCTTGTGGTTGAAGGGTCTTGTGATATTGTTATTAGCGATGAAACACATCAATTAACGGCAGGGGATACCCTTAATATTCCTTTATATAAACCTCATGTTGTAACAGTAACCTCTGCTATTCCCTGCAAAGTGATACTGCAGAGAATAGCAGCGTAGCTATATGCCCAGGCTCCAGCCTTCTCTGTAACTTCTTTTTACAAATTGATTAGCTTCTTCAAAATTGGTGATCTTCATATTGTCACCATCCCACAATAATTTTATGCCACGTCCCGGGTAATCAAACTTACCGGGTTCGGTTGCTCTTTCTTTTCTTACATCATAACTTCTTATGGCCAGGTTACCCATTAATACTGTTTCTGTAAGTGGCCCGGCAATACTGAATGGAGAACTTAGATTTTTTGCTTCTTTACTATTGACGCCGGCAATACAGGCTTCTACCCATTGTTTGTAGTGGCCGCCAGCGCCGCCCGGCACTCGTGCAATAGTTACAGGTGTGTTTACTTCTTTATTGCGTGATAACGGCAGCAACCTTGCATTAGCGCCATAAGTATCACACATCATTTTTCCTTTTGTGCCAACAAATATTACACCGTTGCCACCATCACCCATTATTTCATTGGCTCCTAATTCATCCGGGCGTTCGGGTTGAATACCACCATCCATCCAATGTAAAATGGTATGTTCTTTACTTTTTTTATTTTCAAATTTTAGCGTAACATGCGATGCAGCTGGTGCACTTTCAGGAAAATACCCACGCCTGAATGGCCCGGTGTAATAAGAACTAACGCTACAGGTGGCCTCGGTAGGGTAGCCAAGTCCTAATACCCGAAATGGAGCTTCTATTAAGTGACATCCCATATCGCCTAATGCGCCGGTACCATAATCCCACCAGCCACGCCAGTTAAAAGGAGCTATATTTTCTACATAATCTTTTTTAGGAGCAGTGCCTAACCAAAGGTTCCAATCTAATTCATCAGGAACCGGAGAAGGTTTGCCTGGCCATGCTATGCCTTGTGGCCACACCGGCCTGTCCGTCCACACGTATACATCATGTACATGACCGATAACATCTGCATTATACCATTCCATCAATTGTCTTACACCATCTCCTGACGAACCCTGGTTACCCATTTGTGTAACTACTTTATATTTTAATGCCGCTTGTGTAAGCATCCTGGCCTCATAAATATCATGGGTAAGTGGTTTTTGCACGTACACATGTTTGCCCAGCTGCATTGCAGCCATGGCTTGTATAGCATGGTTATGATCTGGCGTGGAAACGGAAACCGCATCAAAGTTTTTGCTTTCTTTATCCAGCATCTCCCTGAAATCTTTATAGTATTTTGCTTTAGGAAAACGGCCTCTGCTGGTAGCAGCCTGCCTGTCGTCAACATCACATAGAAAAGCAATATCCGCTTTACCACTTTTAAAAAATTCATTCAGGTCGCTTTCGCCTTTACCACCTGCACCAATACCTGCAACAATCAACCTGTCGCTGGGAGCGATGAATCCTCGTCCACCCAACACATGCCGTGGAATAATGTAAAAACCGGTTGCCAGTGCAATACTGTTTTTAAGGAAGCTTCTGCGTGAATTGTTTTCTGTCGCAGCATTTTTTTTCTTTTTCATATTAACGAGCGTTTGAGTGAATACCTGTTTGAGAATTTAATTTAAATCAAAATTTCAGAAACAGCCCTGTATTTTTAAATATTTTTAAAATAACAGTAATTAAAAGAAAGAAGCTATAAGTTACTTACTTTTACAAAAAATATCTATATGAAACTTTTTGTTGCTGGCTTACCGTATGATCTAGATGATGCCGAACTGGAAGAAATATTTGAGAAATTTGGCAAAGTTGCATCTGCCAAAGTTGCTATTGATAAAGAAACCGGGAAAAGCCGTGGCTTTGGTTTTGTTGATATGCCTGACCGCACTGAAGCAAAGGATGCGATGGATAGTCTTAATGAAATATCACTGGGAAAAAAACCACTGGTAATTAAAGAGGCTGAAGAGCGCAGCGGGCCTCCTTCCGGCAACCGCGGTGGAGGTGGTTATAATGGTGGTGGAAGTAGCGGCGGTGGTTACCGGGGTGGCGGAAACAGTGGTGGTAATGACAGGGGTAATTTTAACCGTGACAGAAACCGTTATTAAGGCGATCTGCTTACTTAACTGTTCCAACAAATTTAATTGGTATTAACGAAGCTGAAATACGGCACTGCATTGGTGCGTACAGCAAAAAAAGAATAATAATTATGAGCGAAGTTGCACTTACACAAGGCGAAATACACACAGCAAAAGGTGTTTTAAAATTTGAACTATATGATGATGATGCGCCGATTGCCGTGGCTAATTTTAAAAAATTGATTACAGAAGGCTTTTACAACGGTTTAACCTTTCACAGGGTTATTCCCGATTTTATGATTCAGGGAGGCTGCCCTAATGGTAGCGGTGCAGGCGGGCCAGGCTATACAATCAAGTGTGAAACCAAAGGTGCAAAACAAATTCACGACAGGGGAGTGATGTCGATGGCACATAGGGGATTGAATACCGGGGGCTCTCAATTCTTTATTTGCCATAACCGCAGTAATACTAAACATCTTGATGGTGTACATACCTGCTTTGGTAAAATAATTGACGGTGTAGATGTGATTGATGATATAAGAGGCGGTGATATAATGGAAAAAGTAATCCTGCTCTGATCATTTTTCAAAGCAACACTAAAATAAAACAGGCCGGTTTAAATAACCGGCCTTGTTCATTAACAATCACTAACTATAAAAAAACACTATTATAAATTAATCAGGCTGTTACTGCCACCAAATTCATTAGGCACTTCGCTATCTGCTTCAGGTTCGTTAACCCAGGTAGTTTCGTTAACCCTGTATTTAAACTGG
Source organism: Ferruginibacter sp. SUN106 (assembly GCF_050611765.1). NCBI lineage: Bacteria > Pseudomonadati > Bacteroidota > Chitinophagia > Chitinophagales > Chitinophagaceae > Ferruginibacter > Ferruginibacter sp. SUN106. The sequence continues at coordinate 657,487 of NZ_JBODJC010000003.1, read as the reverse complement.
TGCTGAGAGTTTTTAGGTAAAGAAACATCGCAGGTAAAACTGCCATCTTTCTTTTTACTCATTATAACTGAATTTTTCCAATCGCTGTTTAAGCCAAGTACTTCTACTGTTTCGGCATTTTCAGCGGTAAACACAAATTTTACCTTGCAGTAATCCTTGGTTTTAAAATACGTCTTCTGGATCATTTGTTTTCTTTTTAGTTAAAAATATTTGTTTGTATGTGCCAATAAGTGACACTTACAAAAAAGCATAAAATTTTTATTATAGCAGGCGGAAAAGGCGCTTCGTTCAGCGAATATCTTATCAAAAACCGCTGCAGCGTAAGTAATAGCTGCAAAATAATTCAGATATTAGTTTCTTAGTGGTTAATACTTATTTTTTTAAAAGGTAACCCAAAGCTGGTGTTATTGTATTGTTTATTTAATGTAATTCCCCTGCCAAACGATATACTGTAAATAAAAAAAACTTGCAAATACTTTATTTAAAGTACTTACAAGCTTAGTTTTAGTTTAGCTTTTCCAGGGAAATACAGTATCGATAAATTGCTTTACAATTTAGAGAACCACCATATCATTTTCGTTTACAGTAGTTGTTTCTTTAAGGCTTGTTGTAGCAGAGAAAGTTTTGCTGTACACTTTGCTGCCTGATAACAATTTAAAGTTTAATTCCTGGCCATCTTTTTTCTCAATCTTAAACGTTTGCAGTTTTAAGTTTGATTTCCAGCTTTGAGAATATAGCTCGCCTTCAGATTTGTCGTTAATTTTCAGCAAAGAATAGTTGCTGCTACCGGTGTTGATCTCTACCTGGAAATAAAGATAATCATCTTCATTACCAATGTATTTTACGGTAAATGGTTCGTCTGCTTTTGCAGTTTTTGCTGTAGCAGTTTGGGCTGAAGCAGAAGTAGCAAATAATACAACTGCGATAAAAGCCGTGGTGATGTTTTTCAAATTTTTCATTTTGTTTTAATTTAAAGGTTACTAATTAATACCGTTTTTAAAGGTTACTCTGTTTTATAATTGTGTTAACTGTATACAGTCAACGGGTTTACTTTCTTATTCATGTAGCAGGCTGAATGGTTAGATTTTTTCGATATGGCAGGCAACGGATAAAGTGCTTAACGCAACTTTTTATAAAGTAAGAAACAGTGACAACAGCATTTTTTTAAATTCTTATTTTGCTGTATTATTTATAAGAGCACTGATTAATTCTGATGCAAACATACTGCGGGTTTTTAAACTCTTTAAACCCATTTTACATAGTTTTTATTACTCCAAAATAGTTAAAAAAATCTTTAAACCCTTGCTGGTATTGAGTTTTACAAAATTTCTTTAATTATAGCCAACCGCATTTAAACGTTCAAAAAAACGCAAAAACTTGCTTTAAAATGCAAATTCATGCTTTAAAACCACTAAAAACTTATTGCACGCCCCCCTAAAAGTTTAGTCACATTTTTTTCACAATAAGGCTTTGAGCTATAACAGGTTAACATATTATAGTAATTTTAAAAAAATATTTTACCCAAATGTTCCCTATCAACATTAAACGTTTATCCTTTACAGCTTTTATTTTACTGGCTGGCAGTTCTGTTGCAGTTTCACAAAATAGTTTCAAACTTAAATACGATAATTCTGCTGTATATGCAGGAATTGAAGTGGGCGCCAAAGGCGTAAAAATGAGTGTGCTGGAGATTGGAAAAAATGCACAGAAAACAGGTGCTTTTAATGTACTTAAAGACACTTCAATCAATTCTGATTTTATCACTTTTTCGCCATCAAGTTTCCAGGCCACACTTAATGCGTTTTCTAATTTATACGCTATTGCAAAAAAAGACTATAATATTTCCAGCGAAAGCATTTTTACAGTAGTAAGCAGTGGTGTAAAAAGCCAGGCTGAAAAAGATAATAAAAATGATTTTATTAAAAATCTTATCGATTCATTTAAAACAAAAGTGAATGAACCACAGCGTGACGTAGAAGTGGTAGATGTATTACAGGAAGCGAAATTATCCCACCTGGGTATTGTGCCGGAATCAAGGAGGTACACTACTTTTTTAATTGACATAGGAAGTGGTAATACAAAAGGTGGTTTTTTTCCAAATGGAGACACTAAAATGCTCAAGCTTTTTCAATTGAGCTGGGGAACAAAAAGTACCGCTAATGCAACAGAAAAAAGATGTGAGGACGATAAGACCATTGATAATTTCAATAAGCAATTAACAAGGGTGCTTACAGGAGCAGAAAACTCTGAGATCACTTACATGGTTAACGAAAGCGGAGCTTATCCTATGAGTGATTATATTGCTTTTAGTGGTGGTATTGCATGGTCGGTGGCAACTTTATTGTACCCGGAATTGAACAGTAATTCAGTAGTGCCGGTTACTTATGACGATGTACTTAAATTCAGCGAACGTTTATATAAAAATTATCCTTCAATATCCGATGAGGCCATTACAAAATCTATTACAGATAAAACACTGGATAAGCTGGCCATCAGTAAAGAAGTAAAAAGAGTGAACCAGGTGTTTGATCAAAAATCTTTAATGGCAGGTACTGGTCTTTTACTTAAAATTATGAGGCAGTTTGAAGGGATCTATGAAAAGAAACAATTCTTCCTTGTAAAAAACGGCCAGGTTGGTTGGATCTCTGCATATGTGGATCAGCATATTGTGAAACAATAACAGTTGTTTTTTGTACAACTGGGTACACAGTATGTTTCTATCAGCCTTCATCCTTAATACATTCAGGAATTCATGAGAGATACCAAATCATTATCACTTTTATTGTTATCGTCGGTTCTGTTTCTTCTGTCCATTATATTATTGTGCACATGGGGCTACCAGTATTATCATCAGATACAGGATGATAATACTAAAACGCAGGTTGCAAAAAATGCCGCACCAACGATACCCGATAGCACCAGGGATTCGCTGCTTAAAATTTACCAGGTAACATTGAATGGATTAGATAATCGCCTGGATACTGCATGGTATTATGCAGATTCTTTAAAAGGAAACCTGGATATAAACTTAAAAGAATTTTACAGGTTAAGGGACGAAATAGCTACACTTTTACAAGCCAAGGCACCCAACGCTGGGGACCTTGATATGGCAAGAAAAAAAATTGGCGAACTGCAGCAAAAAGTAACACAGTTGCGTTACCGCAATACTGATGTGGAGAATGAAAATGCTAAATTAAAAGCATTGCTGGAGCAGATGTCGAAAGAAACGCAAAATATAGAAGATAACTCCAGGCTGATGGAGAAAGAGAATAAAACACTTACTGCAAAAGTTAATGCCATGTCATTAAGTGCTGCCAACCTTAATCTTTCGGCATTGGCAAATAATGATCAGCAGGAAACTAATGAAGCCAGGCAAACAGAAAAACTGGTAGGGTCATTTACTGTTAAAAGTAACATGAGCAGCAAATGTGATATTGTGATAGTAGTAGTGCAACCCGATGGGCAGGTTTTGCAAAAATCGGCCTGGGAATCGGGTAGTTTTGAAACAGCTGAAGGAAATAAAAAAATATACTCCTGTAAACTACGTTGCGAAACTGCCAAAGGAGAGGCCAAACAACTTAATTTTTCTTTAACTGCAGATAAATACCTCAAGGGAAATTACATTATGCAGGTATATCATAATGGTGTATTGATCGGCAAGGTTAATAAAACCCTTTCGTAAATTCTTTCTTTCAGCAGTGTTCATTTTATGCCATTTTTTTTGTAAAACTGTTGTGCGATAAACTGCAAACCTTATTTACATTTTTCTGCTTAACTTCTACAAAACCAAAGCAGAAAAAATTAAACGCTGTATTTTAGCAGGATGAAAGCAGCAACAATCAATGAATTAAAACAGGAATTATCGGAAACACCACCGGCCAGGGTAATAGAACTTTGTGTAAGGCTTGCCCGTTTTAAAAAAGAGAATAAAGAACTGCTGACCTATTTACTTTTTGAAGCCCACGATACTGCTGCTTATATTGAAAGTGTAAAGGCTGAAATAGATGCACAGTTTGCAGAGATGAATAAGAGCAATGTGTATTTTGTAAAAAAGACATTGCGTAAAATATTACGCACTACCAGTAAGTATATACGGTACAGCGGGCTTGCAGCTGTTGAAATTGAATTACTGATTTATTTCTGTACCAGGATGAAGGGAGCGAATATTTACATCAGCAATAATACGGTACTATCAAACATCTACAACAACCAGCTTAAAAAAATAACCAAATCAATTGCTACTTTGCACGAAGACCTGCAATATGATTACCTGCGTGAAATAAACAAATTATAGTATTGTAACTTAGTTTTAAATTAGCGAAATAATAATCAACCTATTTTATGGCAACAAAAGGAAAGGCAGCTATTGGATTTATTTTTATTACACTTTTAATTGATGTTATAGGTTTTGGGATTATCATTCCGGTAATGCCGGGGCTCATATCTAAATTAAAGGGAGTAAGTGTGAGTGCTGCGGCTACATATGGCATGTGGCTTACCGTTGCTTATTCATTCATGCAATTAATTTTTTCTCCGATAATCGGTAATTTGAGCGATAAGTATGGTCGCAGGCCGGTTCTTTTATTTTCATTATTTGGTTTTGGTATAGATTATCTTTTTTTAGCGTTGGCGCCCTCTTATAGCTGGCTATTTATTGGAAGAATCATTGCTGGTATTACGGGTGCAAGTTTTACAACAGCCTCAGCATATATTGCCGATGTAAGCACTCCTGAAAACCGGGCAAAGAATTTTGGTATGATTGGTGCCGCATTTGGCCTGGGATTTATTATAGGCCCCTTGCTTGGCGGTGTCATCAGCCATTTTGGTGAGCGAATGCCTTTTTATGCTGCTGCAAGTTTAGCATTATTAAATTGGGCTTATGGTTATTTCGTTTTACCAGAATCTTTATCCAAAGAAAACCGCCGGGAATTCAACTGGAAGAAAGCCAATCCGGTAAGCTCGCTGAAAAAGCTCAAAAAATTTCCTTCAATAGGCGGGCTCATCATTAGTATGTTACTTTTATATATTGCTGCCCATGCAGTAATGAGTAACTGGAGTTATTTTACTATTGAACGTTTTAAATGGACAGAATTAATGGTAGGCATTTCATTAACTGTAGTAGGTGTATTGGTTGGTTTAGTTCAGGCAGGCCTTACACGTATTATTAATCCTAAACTTGGTAATGAAAAAAGTATTTATCTTGGACTAACGCTGTATGCACTGGGAATGATATTATTTGGGTTAGCTAATCAAAGCTGGATGATGTTTGTATTTTTAGTGCCGTACTGCTTAGGTGGGCTTGCACAACCGGCACTGCAAGCCACTATGGCGGGTAAAGTTCCTCCAAACGAACAAGGAGAATTACAAGGAGCGCTTACGAGTGTAATGAGCTTAGCGTCTATCGTCGGACCCTTTATAATGAATGGACTGTTTTCTTTTTTTACAAAGAAGGGTGCGCCAATTTATTTACCAGGTGCCCCTTTCTTTTTGGGGTGCATATTAATGACAGCAGCAGCTGTCGTTGCTTTTAAAACATTACACCCGGGAAAAACAATTCAACCAGTATGAGCAACGATATAAAAAATTTCAACAACATTTTTTTTATTGGCGTAGCTGGTGTAGGTATGAGCGCTATTGCACAATACCTTGCCGGCATAGAAAAAAATGTGGGTGGCAGCGACCGTTATTTTAAAGATGGCGAATACAATGAAACAAAAGAAAAATTAGAAGCGGAAGGAATAAAATGTTTTGTACAAAACGGAGATGGTATCACTAAGGAAACTGACCTGGTAGTAGTATCAACTGCTATAGAAGATACCGTGGCAGAAGTGGTAAAGGCAAAGCAGTTGAATATTCCTATTTTAAGGAGAAGTGAAGTGCTTTCTTTGATTGCAAAAAGTAAAAAAACAATTGCTGTGGGCGGTACCAGCGGTAAGAGTACTACGAGTGCTATGCTGTTTGATATTTTGCAACATGCCGGCATGCAACCCAGCATTATCAGTGGCGCAGGATTAACCAGTATTATTAAAGAGGGTAAAATTGGTAACGCAAAAGTAGGTGCAGGAGAGTGGCTGGTAATTGAAGCTGATGAAAGCGATGGCAGCATTGTACAATACTATCCCGAAGTGGGCCTGTTATTAAATATTGATAAAGACCACCAGGAGATCGATGAACTGATGCAGATATTCGGCACATTTAAAAAGAATACTAAAGATATTTTTATTGTCAACCAGTCTAATGCTTTGGCAAAACAATTATCACAGAATATACAACATGATTTTTCATCGGATGAAAAAAGTGGTGCAGGTTATGTAACCCGTAATTTTAAACAAGAGGGATTTCAGATAGCATTCACCATTCATGACTCCCCATTTACTATTCACGCCATCGGAAAACATAACATGGAAAATGCTTTAGCTGCAACGGCAGTAGCTAATCAATTAGGTGTTGGTTTAAGTACTTGTGCCGAAGCATTAAAAAAATACGAAGGCATCTATCGCCGCAATCAGATCCTCGGCAATAAAAACGGGGTTTGGGTAATTGATGATTATGCACATAACCCTGTTAAATGTGCTGCCGCCATTGCATCTTGTCAGCCATTGGCCGATAAAGTAGTTGCCTGGTTTCAACCGCATGGTTATGGCCCCACAAGATTTTTACGACAGGATTTTGTAAAAGAACTAGCTCATGTACTAAGGCCGCAGGATGAAATATGGATGAGTGAAATTTTTTATGCCGGCGGAACAGCAGTAAAAGATATTTCAGCTAATGATTTAATTACTGATATTAAAGCATTGGGTAAACAGGCATTTTTTGTTGAAGACAGAAATAATTTTGTGGAAACTGTAAGGCCACATTTGGCAGGTAATGCCGTTTTATTATTGATGGGTGCCAGGGATCCTTCATTAGAAACATTTAGCAAATCTGTTTTCAACATGGTCTGACGCCCTCTTCTGACCATGTTGAAAACAGGCACGATAACAATGACAACCTTAATCACCAACATACAACAACTTATTGGCACAAGAGAAGAGCATACACTTCTTCGTGGTGCTGCATTAGCCAACCTTCCTTCAATAGAAAATGCTTTTGTTTTAATTGAAGACGGCATCATTGCAGAATATGGTGCCATGTACGAGCTGGAATTAAAAGTGCCTCAATTACCCAAAGCTATAATTGATGCAGCAGGACAATTAGTATTGCCTTGCTGGTGCGATAGCCATACGCATATAGTTTTTGCAAAAAGCAGGGAAGAAGAATTTATTGATAAGATAAAAGGCATGAGTTATGCCGATATTGCTGCCAAAGGCGGCGGCATTTTAAACTCTGCCAATAAATTAAATGAAATCAGCGAAGAAGCTTTGTTTTTACATGCCTGGAAAAGATTGGAAGAAGTAAGCCAGTTGGGTACAGGAGCGATTGAAATAAAAAGTGGTTATGGCTTAACGGTAGAAGGCGAATTAAAAATGCTTAGGGTAATTAAAAAACTGAAAGCACAATCTGATCTTTCTATCAAAGCAACATTTTTGGGTGCTCATACTTATCCGCAGGCATATAAAGAAGATCACCAGGGTTATATTGATCTCATAATAAATGAAATGCTGCCTGTGATTGCTAAAGAAAAATTGGCTGATTATATTGATGTTTTTTGTGAAACGGGTTTCTTTTCTCCCCACGAAATGGAAACGATCTGCAAAGCAGGAATGAGTTATGGATTAAAACCAAAACTTCATGTCAATCAGTTGAATTCTATTGGCGGTATTGAAGCGGCAATAAAATTAAATGCTATTTCTGTTGATCATTTAGAAACAATGACTGAAACTGATATTACATTATTGAGGCAGGGTGGCTCACCCCAAATGGGTGAGTTACCCCGCTCATCAGGCCAGGGTGAGCCACTCTTAAGGAGTGACCCACCCGGCCTTATCGGTACCTTGTTACCCACTGCTGCATTTTTTCTTCGAATGAATTATCAACCAGCAAGAATATTAATTGATAATAATTGTGCCATTGCTTTAGCATCCGATTACAATCCTGGTTCATCACCCAGTGGCAATATGAATTTTGTGGTAGCCTTAAGTTGTATACAAATGAAAATGTTGCCCGAAGAAGCCATCAATGCAGCTACTATCAATGGTGCTTATGCAATGGAATTACAACATGAAGTGGGTAGTATTAGCATAGGTAAAAAAGCTAATCTTATTTTTACAAAACCTATACCTTCATTGGCCTATCTACCGTATGCTTTTGGCAATAACCTGATTGATAAAGTAATGATCAAAGGACAATTTCTTTAATCATCACAAAAAAAATATCTGCACCGACTACAGCTCTTTAGGCCTTTATTATTTAACGCAGAGAGAAAGAGAAAATGAGTTGACGCAACGATTTATTATTCACCTCTGCGAATTTTCTGCTTCTCATTTTCTCTGCGTTGGAAAACTAGTCTTTCAGGAATATTTTAAAGCGGTCGAAACAATGTTGCGTTAGCATTTCCCTGTCATCAGGGTGTGCAATATCAATTAATGCTTTTGCCCGCTGCCTTAAATTCTTACCAAATAAATACGCTACACCATATTCAGTAACCACATAATGCACATGGCCTCTTGTAGTAACTACACCTGCACCTTCTTTTAAATACGGCACAATACGTGGAATACCTTTGTTGGTACGGCTGTTTAATGCAATGATAGGTTTACCACCTTTGCTTAATGCTGCGCCACGCATAAAATCCATTTGCCCGCCAATACCACTGAACTGTAATTTACCAATACTGTCAGAACAAACCTGCCCGGTAAGATCCACCTCAATGGCACTGTTAATGGCAATCACTTTAGGATTACGGCGTATTACATGCGGATCATTTACATAATCAATATCTAAAAATGCAAAGGACGGATTATCATTAAGGTAATCATATAATTTTCTGCTGCCCAGTGCAAATGAGGTTACATTTTTATTAGGATGAATAGCTTTCTTTTTATTGTTGATCACATCTTTTTCTACCAGGTCAATAATGCCATCACTTAGCATTTCGGTATGCACGCCAAGGTCTTTGTGATTGGTTAAATACCGTAACACTGCATCAGGTATGGTGCCAATGCCCATTTGCAAAGTGCTGCCATCATCAATTAAATTAGTGATGTTTTTACCAATGATCATTTCATTTTCACCCACTTTACTGCCATAACTTTCTTCGGGCAAGTCAGCTTTATGAAAAACCATTTTTGTAAAACGGTCGGTATGTATCATGCCATCACCATGTGTACGGGGCATCAGTGGATTTACCTGTGCAATAATCTGTTTGGCACTGTCCACTGCGGCACGGGCAATATCTACACTTAATCCTAATGAACAATAACCATGAATATCTGGAGGAGAAACCTGCACGATAGCAACATCCAGTTCCAGTATCTTATTCTTAAACAGGTCAGGAATATCACTTAAAAATACGGGTACAAAATCTGCTCTGCCTTCTGCAACAGCATCACGAACTGCAGCTGAAACAAACAAAGAATTAATATGAAAAGCATCCTGGTATTGCGGCTTATCTATTTCTATATCGCCTTTTACAGTAATGGAAACCAGTTCAACATCTTTTAAACGATGGCTTTCTTTAGCTAATTCATGCAGCAGGTGCAGGGGTGTACATACGCCGCCATGCATAAACACACGCATGCCGCTCTGGATAATGGATAGTGCTTCTTGTGCAGAAACGTAATTGTAGGGATGAATCATATTGTTTTACATTTATTACCGCAAAAATGCGGCATTTCAAAATCTAAAAAACAGAGTTTTGTCATGCCGGGATATGATTAAAATAATATCGCCGCTGGTTTCTTTGCCGCAACATAAAGAAAAACTATTTTTACGGATAGCAAACAGCGGTGATTTACGATTCACTATTCACGTTTCACGAACGACATCTAACAACTAACTTATGCAACTTATTGAATGTGTTCCCAATTTTTCTGAAGGCAACGATCTCAATATCATCAGACAAATAACTGATGAAATTGAAAAAACAGAAGGAGTACGCCTGCTGAACGTAGATCCCGGTAAAGCAACTAACAGAACAGTAGTCACTTTTGTTGGCGAACCGGCTAATGTTATTGAAGCTGCTTTCCTGGCCATTAAAAAAGCCGGTGAGTTAATTGATATGAGCAAACATAAAGGCGAGCATCCTCGTATGGGAGCAACAGATGTTTGTCCGCTGATACCCATTGCTAACATTACCATGGAAGAAACTGCAGCCTATGCACAAGAATTAGCAAAGCGTATCGGGGAGCTCCAGCTCCCCGTCTATCTCTACGAAGCTGCACAACCAAATAAAAACCGCAGCAATTTATCGGTGATCCGTGCAGGCGAATATGAAGGCTTCTTTAAAAAAATAAAATTACCAGAATGGGCACCTGATTTTGGCCCTGCAGAATTTGATGCCAAACGGGGTGCAACTGTTATTGGGGCAAGAGATTTTTTAGTAGCGTATAATATCAATTTAAATACTACTTCCACACGACGTGCCAATGCCATTGCATTTGATGTACGTGAAGCAGGACGAAATATTGAAAAAAACGGTGTTAAAATAAATCAGCCGGGTACTCTAAAAAGCGTGAAAGCTATTGGTTGGTTTATTGAAGAATATGGTGTGGCGCAAATTTCCATGAACCTTACCAATATAAATATTACCCCCGTACATATTGCCTTTGATGAAGTGTGCAACAAAGCTACAGCAAGAGGTATAAGAGTTACCGGAAGTGAACTGGTAGGATTGATTCCTTTAAAAGCAATGCTGGATGCCGGTAAATATTTTTTACAAAAACAACAACGCAGCGTTGGTGTGAGTGAAAAAGAATTGATCAGGATCGCCATTAAATCGATGGGGCTGGATGAACTCGGGGCTTTTAAACCCGAAGAAAGGATCATTGAATATTTATTAGCCAATAAAGCCGATAGCAAATTGGTAAACATGCAACTGAACGATTTTGCTGATGAAACGGCCAGCGAAAGTCCTGCACCGGGTGGTGGTTCTATTGCCGCTTATATTGGCGCATTAGGAGCATCGTTGGCAACAATGGTGGCTAACCTGTCTTCTCACAAAAAAGGTTGGGATGAACGTTGGGAAGAGTTTAGTGATTGGGCGGCTAAAGGCCAGCAATACAAAAACGAGCTGGTGAAATTAGTGGATGCAGATACTGCGGCATTCAACAAAATTATGGAAGCATTTGCTTTACCAAAAACTACAGCAGATGAAAAAACAAAACGTACCGAAGCAATACAGGCCGCTACAAAATTCGCCATTGAAATACCTTTTAAAGTAATGCAGACTGCAGCCGCCAGCATGGAGCTGGTAAAAGCAATGGCTGCAATTGGTAATCCAAATTCTGTTAGTGATGCAGGTGTGGGTGCTTTATGTATACGTAGTGCGGTAATGGGCGCATTTATGAATGTGCGCATTAATGCAAGTGGTTATAATGATAAAAATTATGTTACTGATATTATTGCCAAAGGAAAAGCAATTGAAGACAGTATTATTGCAGCGGAAACAGAAGTATTGCAAATAGTAAATGAGAAGATCGGTATTTAAGTACAGCAAATGGCAGGTAGGAAGGATTATTGTTGTCGTGTTTACATTTCATGACTCATAATAAACAATTCATAAAAGATCACCCATTCTTTATAGATCATCATTCCTAATTTTAAATGCGGCTAAAAATAACATGCTGCTAAAACCTTTTTCATGAAAAAAATAGTTGTATTCATTTGCATTTGCCTGGCAGCACAAACCAATTTTGCCCAGGTACAAAAAACATTTTCCACGCCTTACGGCAATAACCCTGCAGTAGGAAAATATGCTACAGTAAATGGCATCAAAATGTATTATGAAACCTATGGCGAAGGCATGCCGATGGTATTGATACATGGTAATGGGGGCAGTGTAAAATCGATGGCTAACCAGATTGAATATTTTAAAACCAAATACAAAGTGATTGTTGCTGATAGCAGGGCACAAGGTAAATCTGAAGAGGGTAAAGGCGCATTAACTTACGAACAGATCACCGATGACTGGTCGGCATTGCTGGATCAACTGCATATTGATTCTGCGTACATTATTGGCTGGAGCGATGGTGGTATTGAAAGTTTACTGATGGCTATCCGTCACCCTAATAAAGTGAGGATGATGGCATTAATGGGGGCTAACCTGCAACCGGATAGCAGCGCCGTATATGAATGGGCCATTAAAATGGTAGACCAGAGTAATCATTACCTGGATAGCGTGATCGCTAAAAAAGATACAACTTACAATTTTGCCAAATACAAAAAGCTAAACGACTTGCTGGGTAAACAACCGCATATTTCCTTAGCACAGGTGCATACTATTAAGGCGCCAACATTGGTATTAGGCGGCGATAAAGATGTAATTAAAGAAGCCCATACATTACAGATTTACCAGAACCTGCAAAAAGCCTGGCTCTGCATTTTTCCCGGTGGTACACACATGATGCCGGAGACAGACCCCGAATTGTTTAATGCTACTGTAGAAAGATTTTTCAACAAACCTTATTACAGGCCAGATACAAAATATTTATTTGGAGTAAAGGATTGAGGATAACCTTTAAAGAATTGAATCACAATTGCAAACTGGTTTTGCATAATGGTAAACAATGATATGGATACAACATCATGTTTGCAGCCGCAATTTATCAAACCTGTTTAATTGTTACCTGAATTAAAAATTAAAAAAAACTGTAACTATGAACAAAACATTCCTGGCAATATTAGCAACTTTTATTGCCAGCTTCAGCTTCGGACAGTCAACTGAAAATCAAAAATTAATTGAACTGGGCAAAGCGTACAAAAATTTTATGTTTCGTAATGAACCACCCAAAGGATTTGTAACTGATCTGCAAAATAATGTTCCGGAGAATTTAAAGCCGGCCTCTGATTTTATTGTACAGACAATTTCCACAGATAATGATCTTTTAAAAGAAAAATATCTTACACTTCCCGATAATGCGACGTTAAAATTTATTTATATCGCAGAGGCCATTAACTCCAATGTAAGGAAAGAAATGCCGACAGATAATTATACACTGGCAGATAGTTTAAAACAAGCCGGTATTCCTCAAAACGAACTGGTAGATAATTATTATTCGATGCTATTTGCTGCAGCAGGCAATAAGATCAAGCCTTTTAATTTTTCAAAAATTGATTTCAAACTTAATAGTTACAATCTTGCTAATGACACAGAAAAAGGGATATTCTTTTTGCAATGTATGCGGTATTGCGGCAGTGAAATCTGGGGATATATGAATATTGTAAAGCCCGCCAATACAAAAAAGGCTTACGATTACATTCTGAAATTTCCAAAATTCAACGGACTTAATTACTACCAGTTTACCGACCTTAATTTTCCTGATTTTGAAATGCTGATAGTGGAAGACCAGGGAAAACAAAGTTACAAGAGCTATTATATTGATAAGTTTTACGACCTGCTTTTATCTCATCTGATCTGTCTTAATAAAGAAAATCCAAAAGATAAAGACATTAAAGATTTATTACTAGGCTCAATCTTAAAAGACAGGATATTTTATAAATACACTAAAAATAAAGAAACGTTAGAAAGTATATTTAAAGAGCAAAAACAGGACTAATTGCACCAAACTCCAGACTTTATTTAGATCGTATTGGAACTTATAACTGTAAATAAAAAAATTGAAGAGTATTCCAAACAATTAGATTTTCTGATTCGATTGGAGTTTAGAATCACCTATTCACCTATACGTCGCTTGCCTTTATACCTGCTTATTTGGGTACTACTAATTTTGGGGCTGATATTCTTTACTGGTAGCGAAAGCTTTATTACCTTAAAAGTTGTTGGAATTTCCCTGACTTTTATAGTTGTGCCCGCAGGTGTATTAATTGCAGTTCCTATAGTATGGAAATATTATAAACGTAAACAATGGAAAAGGAAATCCATTAAATGCGAATTAGCCGATAACACTGAACATCAAATGGCTTTTGATAAGGAGAAATTATTTTTCAGCACCAGCAAAGATCAATATGAAATAGAGTGGAAGGTATTTGGATTTTACGCTTTATACAAGAGATCAATTTTCCTGATACCGGCAGATAATATTTATAGCGCCACCTGCATTTCTGAACTTGAGATTGGAGCAGAGACCTTCAATCATTTAAAAGCAATTGCAGAAGAGAAATTAAGTTTAGTATAAAAAACCAAAACGTAAACGATTGGCTCAAAAATTCCCCATATTGAAAACTGTCTTACACTTAATTTTTCTAGTATGGATGTGCAGTTGCACTAATAAAAAAAGTAGTCCGGTTACTGGTAACAAAATACTCGATTTTGAAAGTTTTACGATAGAGACACCAAAGGACTGGCAAATATTTCATTCCCGGGGAGTAGACTCGTATGTAGGCGGAATATTGATTGATTCTGTGTATATAGCCAATTTCGATCTGGGATTGTATTCAAGCAATCTCAGCGATTTTGTTAGGGTAAATTTAAAAGACACCATGTATGATGATGTAAAGGCTGGCAATATTCCATCACCTGATGAAGATTATTCATCCTGGGTTAAAAAAATAAAAAAATGCCGGGTTGAATGGGATACTATTGATGGTCGGCCAGCTAAAATCCTTATCCCTATTCATCCCGGATTTGGTGTAACAGGTATTTATTTTGATTCCTTATGGTTAAGTAACAGTAAGTATAAAATCAGGTTTCAACTTAATGCTAATAACCTTGATAGTAATCATGAAAAATTACTTTTGCAAGCTTTTAAAACTTTAAAATTTAAAGCACGTCAATAACATTACCTTACTGCATATTCATCATGTTATGCATGCTATGATTCATCCCGGCCGGAGCTGTTTTGAATACAATTGGTTTAAGCATAAAAGGTTCTGCTTCCTGTTTGCCTTCAGTAATTTTTAAGTATTGATTGGGCGTAACATTTTTATACACTTGAGTAATACCAGATGCCGGCCAGTTGATCTTTATTTCATCAATAATTGTTGCGGTGCCAATACCAATAGTCTGGCGCAATGGAGAGCAACCAAAACTACCGCCGGAATTCACTTCCCGGTACATCATTCTTTGTTTGCCGTTTTCTGTAATGGAAACGGTAATTTTTGCACCGATACTTTGCTTGTTGGATTTAGTGCCTTCTACTTTTAAACTGATCCAGTTATTATTGCCCTGGCCGGGATTAAAATACAATGCCGTATTATAAGCATCGCCAACATAAGCGCCCCCCATATCAATAGCAATATCCTGTGTGCCGTTATTATCAATATCGGCAAATGATACACCGTGGCCTTTTTGCAATTGGCCCACTCTTGCAGTAGTGGTTACGTCAACAAAATTTTTGCCTTCAATATTTTTATATAACCGGTTGGGAATAATAGACTGATAACTAGGGTTACCTGTACCTAAATAAAAATCGATATAGCCATCATTATCGATATCTCCAAAATTAGCACCCATGGCAAATGAGGTCTGGTTCACATCCATAGTAGAAGTGGCATTGGTAAATGTGCCGTTTTTATTATTAAGGAACAGCATCACTTTACCTGCCGGATCGGAGGAAGGATTTAATGCTTCTTTAGCAGCGTAAAAAGAAAGTGCCCTGTCAAATTCATAGTTGCACATAAAAATATCCAGGAAGCCATCATTATTGTAATCAAAGAACCAGGTTGGAAAAGTCCTGTAATCAGAATTGGCAAACCCTGATTCATTGGATACCATTTTAAATGCAAGGCCATTACCTTTTGCACCTTCATTGTGTAATAAAATTTTTTGCCCGCCCAGTGTGGATACAAAAATATCTGCCCAGCCATCATTATCATAGTCGCCGGAAGTAACACCTTTTGCATAACCAATAACCTGCAGCCCGATTGCGGGAGCCATATTGGTAAACGTACCGTTTTTGTTATTGATAAATAATTCGCAGGGGTGGGGATGATCGGCAGCCATTGTTTCATTGCCTATAAACAGATCCAGCCACCCATCATTATTAAAATCATTCCATGTGGCGGTTTGTGTGGGATGTTCAGAAAATATTCCTGCTTCGTAAGTAACATCTGTAAAAGTACCATCGCCATTATTTCTTATTAATGAATTAGGTTGCTCTAATCCAAAGTTTTGTCCCTGCCATCCACCACGTAAAATAAAAATATCCAGGAAGCCATCGTTGTTATAATCTGTCTGGCAAATGTTTAATCCGCCTTTAAATTTACTGATCCCGGATATTTCGGATACATCTGTAAATGTCCCGTCGCCATTATTTTTAAAATAATGCATCGGGTCATCAAGTCCCCATGCCGATGATACCATATCCAGGTTACCGTCATTATTAAAATTATCAATGATCATGCCGCCGGAACGGTTCTTAATATCAAGGTTTAGATCGGCAGCAATATCTTTAAAAGGCGTAACGGCAACTTTTGATTTAGCATCTAATCCCGGGATAAGAAAAGCTTTGGGAACTTTGGCAGGATATCCACCCGTAAGCATATATGCAATATTCAGCAGCCAGCGGGAGTCGAGGTTAGTGGGATCTTCTTTTAAAGACATTTCAAAAAGCGCAATGGCTTTTTCTGCCGGTAATTTATCCTTGTGAATACCCATGCCTTGTATGGGCATAATACAGGCATCTGCAGAATGATTGTTGATACAATTGTTTCTTTCGGCCAGGCGCATATATGCAAGTGCCAGTGATGGAATTGCAAACTTGCGTGACTGCGGTACATCTTTTACAAATGTTGCAATGCGGTCAAATAAAATAACCGCTTCCTGCTCACGGCCTGCTTCCAGTAAAGCCTGTGCTTTTTTAAAAACCAGGTTCAGGTTTGCTGTAGGTTCTTTGGTTACAGGTAACAGTGAATCGTAGTATTTAATTTTAGCTTCGGCTGCAAAAGAGTTATTCGGATTGTCTAAGCGCAAACGCATAGCTTCAAGGTAATCGATCATTTGTTTTTCCAGCTTTGCTTCCTCGGTTTTGCTGATGGTATTGTTTAATTGCTGGGCATTAGCCGCAGGAGTAAATAATTTTATAAACAGTAATGTGAAAATAGCAACAGCAAAGGCTGTTTTATTTTGTCTGGTGCCAGTCATGTTTGTGCAATTAGTTTTGTCTAAACACAAAAATAATATATTCCCATATCCGGCATTTGCCGCTAATCCCTTTTTAATAGGCCTTATGAAAATTGAAAAAGAATACCCCTTAGGTGTCTTTAGTATTTTGCCCGCAATAAAAATATGCCTGTAACGTCTGTAAACAGGTATTTCTACGGGTAATAATATTCCTACAAGATTCTACATTTACTTTTTAATACTAATCAGATAGCAACTTTATATGAAAGCAGGAATACTCTTTCCATTGTCTACTGCACACCCTGGTATTGGGGCAGACTTTATGGATGGGTTGCAAACTTTCCTTAAACAACAAGGGGTTTCAGATAGTATTAGTTTTATAAAAGAAGGTGTTGCTTTTGGGGGTGTAGAAAAAGAAGTGTACCAGAAAGCAGAAAAATTACTGATCAGCGATGAGGTGGATATATTGATTGCTTATGTAGATGAAAAAGTATTGCCCGTTCTTTACCCTTTAATACAAGCTACCGGTAAACTAATGCTGGTAATAAACCCGGGAGCCAATTATCCCGTTAACTGGATCACACAGCCAAATGTAATTCACCTGAACTTGCAGCATGCCTTCCTTTGCTGGCTCACCGGGGCTTTGGCTGCTGCAAGTACAAATGGCCATGCAGTACTGGCTACCAGTTATTACGATTGCGGGTACCTGCATACCGCAGCAATGGTTAAAAATTTTATGGAGCAAGGCGGCACTATCCGGCATAATTATATCAACAACCAGGCCTATGATGATGGATTTGAGATTAAGCAACTCACCGATTTTTTATCAGTAAATGCCAATTGTAAAAACCTGCTTTGCGTATTTGATGAAAAGCCTGCATCATTATTCTTTTCATCACTCGATCAATATGCGGCGGCATCAGCATTGCATCTTTTTGTGTCTCCCATGATGTTGTCATCAAAACTATTGAACAGTACAATAAAAAAATCATCCTGCACCATCACTGGTTATTTACCATGGTACACAGATATGGAAAATGAAACCAGCTTATTGTTTGTAAAAAGCTGTACAAGACCTGCCACTATTTTTTCTTTATTGGGTTGGGAAACGGGGATGATTCTTGAAACAATATGGCAACAAGGTACAGTTACCAATGTAGATGCAGTAGTGGATCATTTAAAAACAAAAACTATAAGCAGTCCCAGGGGAATATTAAAACTTGATAGTGAAACGCAATTTTATATTGCCCCGGTAGCAAAATATAGTTTAAAAGCCGGAGCTGATGCTGCGCAAATAGAATGGATACACAATGTAGATAATGAATGGAAGGCTTTTACAACTATGCCAACAGAAGGAGCTGTTACCGGCTGGACGAATACTTATTTATGTTATTAATTTATGAGTGAAATAAAAGCGATACTAATTTGTGGTAGCAGCATAGCCATTCCGGTGGTACGGGATATGATGTTTCATCAGCAAATTGCTGCCGTGGTTATTCCGCAGCACTGCACTGCTTTTGCAGCGCAGGTACAATTGCTTTTAAAAGATAGTGGCGTTCCGGTAGTGGTGGTGAACAAAAAGAATTTTGTTGGCGAATTACAGCTGGTGATAGAAAAACACACACCCGCATTAGGATTGGTATTTACGTTCAGCTATAAAATACCTGCTGCTGTTTATACCTTGCCACCCAAGGGGTTTTTTAATATTCATCCGGGGCCGCTACCTGCTTACCAGGGGCCCGATCCCATATTTCAGCAGATAAAAAATAAGGAACCTTACGCTGCCATCAGTATACATAAACTGGATGAGGGCTTTGATACGGGGCCGATAGTAATGATTGATAAAATGCACTTAGCCGTTACTGATACCTACGGCATGCTGTCTAAAAAACTGGGCGAACTGGCCTCGGGAATGGTTACAACACTATTGAAAATGGCCGGGTTTGGTAATAGTGTTCCTGCACGCCGGCAAGATCATGCCAGGGCAAAATTTTATAAAAAGCAATCTGCCGATGACATTACAATCAACTGGTTGACGATGGATGCTGCCGGAATAATTGCATTGATAAACGCCTGCAATCCCTGGAATAAAGGTGCGGTAACCCATCTTAACCAAAACATAATACGCTTACTGGATGGCGACTATGATGCTTTACTGCCTTTAACTGACGAAGCACCGGGTACCATAATCTCTATTGACGAGAAAGGGATGAAAGTGGCTACAGCAGCGGGACAGGCGATGGTAGTAAGGATGATATATATGGATGAAGGATTTTTAATGGCTGGCCGTTTAAAAGATTTTGGGATCATGCCTGGTGCCAGGTTAGGTGCGGCATAGCCAGAAGATATGCACTTTTAAAAATAGATGTTTATTTATTAATATTAAATTATTAGATTTACCAGCTTACCAAAGGGGATTTTTCTGATAGTTTTTTGAATAGATAAATTTTGTTTTTCGTGGCTTTATTTAAACACGTTTCAAATTCATCATTTATAAACCCTTTTTTTATGCAAGATCCTTTTATTGGAAATGTAATTTTATTCGGGGGCACATTTGCACCCGTTGGCTGGGCATTTTGTGATGGCTCCCTGCTACCCATTTCGGAGAACGATGCCTTGTTTAGCCTGATTGGCACAACGTATGGCGGCGATGGCCAGGTTACTTTTGGTTTGCCCGATCTGAGGGGCAGAATGCCAATTCACCAGGGCCAGGGCGCCGGGCTCTCAACCTATGTTATCGGGCAGATGGCAGGAACAGAAAGTGTTACCTTACTGCCCGGGCAGGTTCCGCCACACTCTCATACCGTATTGAGTAATTCGGCCACTGCGGGAACCAATGTGCCCAACGCCAATTTTCTTGCGGCTCAAAGCACTTTATCGGAGTATATTCCCGGCGCATCCGCAAATTCCGTAATGAGCCCGGTTGCAATTGCTAATTCAACAGGCGGAGGGTTGCCACACTCCAATATTATGCCTTCCCTGGCAATCAATTACATTATTGCATTACAGGGAATTTATCCACCACAGAGTTAATTGATCATTCTAAAAAAATTATACTATGGCTACAGAACAATTTATATCAGAAATACAGATTTTCGCTTTTCCATATGCTCCAAAAAACTGGGCACAATGCAACGGGCAAACTTTAGCAATCAGCCAGAACCAGGCATTGTTTTCCCTTTTAGGAACCACGTATGGTGGTGATGGCATTAGTACTTTTAAACTACCCGATCTCAGGGGGCGCACTACCATAGGCATGGGGCAGGCACCCGGTGGTGGCACCTATGTACAAGGGCAGGTAGCCGGAGAAGAAAATCATACGCTTTCGGTACCTGAAATGGGGCCGCATACCCACACAATGATGGCCAGTTCTGCCAATGCAGACCAAACTACCGCTAACGGTAACCTGCTGGCACAAAACGGTACCGCACAATTATTCAGTAATGCCCAGAATAATACACCAATGGCTGCCAACTTTATTGGTTTAAATACAGGGGGCAAGGGACATGCTAATATTCAGCCCTACCTCGTTTTAAATTATTGCATTGCACTATCGGGTATTTTTCCTTCAAGAAACTAATTATACATCAACAACAAAAAATATTTTTTATGGATGCATTTATAGCAGAAATAAGAGTCTTCGGATGCAATTTTGCACCAAAGAACTGGGCACAATGTAACGGGCAATTGCTCGCTATTGCTTCTAACACGGCTTTGTTTTCTTTAATAGGCACCACCTATGGCGGTAACGGAACTTCCAATTTTGCATTACCTAACCTGCAGGGGCAGACGGCAATAGGGCAAGGGCAGGGCAGTGGTTTAACCGATTATGTAATCGGAGAAACAGTAGGTTCGGCCAACGTATCATTGTTAAGCAGTGAAATGCCTGCGCATACCCATCCCGTTAATTGTTTTAATGATGCAGGTACTGATCCCGGTACATCAGGTAATGTACTCGCTGCGTCAGGTACCGATAGCAGGGCCAATGTGTTGTATAGTGCCACCGTAACAGCACCGGTTGCCATGAACTTTCAGCAACTAGCTAACACGGGAATCAGTGCACCGCATAATAATATGTCGCCTTATGTGGCTATGAATTATTGTATTGCATTACAAGGTGTTTTTCCGCAAAGGCCTTAATTGTTTTTTATTACGTTGGTTGTAATTGAATTACAACCAACGTAATTTTTGTATTACCATTTACCAGCATGAATTATTTGGATAGTCCAAAACAAAATATTTTCCAGATCAATTTAAGCCTTATAATTATGAAACATTTACACTTTACGCTCCAGGTTATTTCCCGGGTTACGGGTAATATCAAACAACAGGCATTGCTTTTTTTTATTGCAATAGTTTTTTCCAACAGCATTACTGCGCAGGATTACACTTTAACATCCAATGCAGATACACATGCAACAAGCCCAACTGTAAATGCATTGGATGCTTCAAATCAAATCACTTTGCGATCAGCTATGGAAGCATCAACACAAAGGGCAGGAACGCATATTATCACCATTCCGGCAAGCATTACCACTATTAATCTTTCATTAGGCCAGATAACAGTAGGTAACTCAGCCGTGGGTAATAATATCACTTTAAACGGCCCCGGTAAAGCCGTACTTACTATTAATCAAACCACAGCTAACCGTATATTCAGTACGGGGTTAAATGCTGTTACTTTTGTGATGAATAACCTTACATTGAACTACGCCGGCCCGGTGGGAACTATTAGCGGGGGCGGAGGTGCTGTACAGGCGGGTGGTGTAGGATCTGTAACTACATTCTCTAATATAGCAGTAAACAATTTTAATATACAGGTAGGAAACGGGGGAGCTCTATTAGTAAGTGCCGCAGGTGTACATACTTTTACACTTACTAACAGCGACTTTACCAATAACTATACCGGTGGCGGTGGGGGAGCTATCAGTTATAACGGACAGGGAACCTGCACTATTACAGGTTGCAAATTCACTAGTAATAAAACAGGGCCCATCAGCGGGGCAGCAGGTACTAATACCGGCGGACCCGGTGGTGCAATATATACTACCGGCAACGGAACTGCAGGTACTTATTCAATAACACAATGCACTTTTATTACCAACCAGACAATGGCTAATACTTTTGGTGTGGGCGGTGGTGCAATCTGCAATTCGTTTGGTACATCAACGGTTAGCTATAACCGCTTTTTTAACAATACTGCAGCCAACGCCGCTAGTGGAAATACTATTTATGAAACAGGTGGCAGCGCATCACAGCCACAAGCAATTATTGCAGACAATAACTGGTGGGGTGTAAATACAGGTCCTGGTGCAAATGATGTTAGTGTTGTAAATGGTACTCCTGCCGGAACAATTACTGCTACCAAGTGGCTGCAGTTAAAAGCTTCGTCAGCGGCAGCTAATCTTTGTACCGGCTCCGGCACTACATTTACCGGTAGTTTTTTATCTAATTCAGCATCAGAAGCCATTTCTGTTGCTAACCTGGGCGCTATAATCGGCCAGCCTATCAGTTTTACAAATGCAGTATTGGGCTCGCTTTCCGGTGCACAGGCTACTATACAGGCAAGTGGAACAGCTACAGTTACGTACACTGCTGGTGTAACAGGTGGCGCAGGCAGTGCAAATGCTGTAGTAGATAATGTACCTAATAATGATGCTACTGCAAAAGCATCGCTTACAGTGGTTTTAGCGCCTTCTATCAGCGGCAATCCATCGGCAGGAACTTCCTGCGCAGGCCTTGCAGTATCGTTTACTGCGTCGGCCACCAACCAGACTTCCGTGGTGTGGCAGGAAAGTACTACCGCAGGTTTTTCGTCGCCGGTAACACTTACCAACACAGGCATCTATAGCGGGGTTACTTCCAATACCTTAACCATTTCTGATAACAGCACAGTAAATGGCAGGTATTACAGGCTGGTGGCATCAAACGGTAGCGGTTGCGGCAGCACTAACAGTACGGGTGCATTACTTACAGCTACTACACCATCGTTATCTGCTAATAATACCGTAACGCAGGCGGTAAATACTTCCAATAATAACTATTACGCTGCATCCTGTGCCGCAGTATGTAAAGTAGCGCCATCGGGTGCATTACCGGTTTCGGGTAATGTTACCAGTCAGGTATGGGTAGAAGGTGCAGTGCCTACAGTGGGCGGCTTACCATTTGTGCAAAGGCATTACCAGGTTACACCTGCTACCGGTGCGGCAACAGCTACCGGAACAGTAACACTTTATTTTTCGCAGGCAGAGTTTGATAATTTTAATGCCAATGCCGGTAGTGCACTTAACCTGCCAACCGGCCCTGCAGATGCAGCAGGCAAAGCCAATTTACGCATAGGTAAATACACTGGCAGCAGTGGTAATGGTACAGGATTGCCTGCATCGTATTCTTCTGGTGCTGTTGTGCTGGATCCTCCGGATGCTAATATTGTTTGGAACGCAGGTTTCAGCAGGTGGGAAGTAAGTGTGGATGTGGCTGGTTTCAGTGGTTTTATTATACAAACCAGGCCATTTGTTTTACCCATAAAATTAATTTCATTTACTGCACAGCTGAATAATAATACGGCAATTGTAAAATGGGAAATTGCACAACCTGAAGAAGGCAGCCATTTTGAATTGCAACGCAGTACAACAGGCAGCAATTTTGTAACGATCAATACACAACAGGGAGACCTGTCTAAAACATTGTTTAACTATAACGATCCGTTAGGTATAACAACCGGCAAGTATTATTACAGGTTGCAGGTGACTGATAAAAATGGTAAGCTAACTTACAGTGATATCATATTTGTGAAAACAGGCAGCAACACACAGGAAATTACAATTTACCCAAGCCCTATTAAACAAGGAGAAAACATAAAAGTGAACCTGCAAAATATTACTGCCCGTAAAATGGAATTGACTACAATTGCCGGCCAAGTGGTATGGAGCAATAAAAATAATAGCACCGGCAGTTTTATAATCAGTCTGCCTGCTGCGTTGGCAAAAGGTATGTATATGGTAAAAATATTTACCGGTGATGCAGTTGAAATAAGAAAGATTATGATTCAGTAGGTAAAAGCTTTTAAGAGAACCTATTCTTTATTTTATCATTAAACGCAGGTGTGCATTTAGCATACCTGCGTTTTTTATTGAACCGGGTTTATTTTCTGCGTTTCTTCCTTAGCTATCTTATTATCCTTCTCTCGTAATACAACTACAAAACTTACCTGCCGTATATTACAATAACTTTTTTATTAAAGCCGCATCTTTGTGTTGTTAAAGCATCCCAATATCCATATCTCTGAAACCAAACCGATCCTGTGAAAGCCAAATCGAACCCTATGAAAAACTGAAACCGATCCTATGAATCCCGGTGCGCCATAATTGGCCATCGTATCCTGCCAATTTCTGTGAAA
Source organism: Ferruginibacter sp. SUN106 (assembly GCF_050611765.1). Classification (NCBI taxonomy): domain Bacteria; kingdom Pseudomonadati; phylum Bacteroidota; class Chitinophagia; order Chitinophagales; family Chitinophagaceae; genus Ferruginibacter; species Ferruginibacter sp. SUN106. The sequence continues at coordinate 632,969 of NZ_JBODJC010000003.1, read as the reverse complement.
GACCTTCAGCAATGAAGGTTTTTTCTTTTTTAAAAAGCCACTGAGAAAAGAATAAATAGATTCTTGCACCTGAAAATTTGTTGCCACTAATTATCCGAATTAACACGAATAAGAAAGCCCTATTAGTGAAAACCTGTGTAATTGGTTGCAACAAACTACTTCTTGCAACCAGGTTGATTTTATATGAACGGAAATAAAGTCTGCCGGTTTCAGGTTATTTTTATAACCGCTTATTCATTCAAATTAAATCGCTGTTTATGAAAAAATGTATCGCCATTACAACCGTTCTTTATTCTCTTTCATTTTTGTTGATGTACAATTCCGCCACAGCGCAAATGATGCGGATGCCTGATGGAAATGTAAATTATAAATGCAAAACTGCCCGGCAGCTTGGTGCTACCGAAATTGCCGTTAACTGGAATGCCCCCGGCGTAAAAGGGCGTGAAGGAAAAATATGGGGCACTGATGTAGCTTATTACGGATTCTCTGTGTTGGGTTTTGGTTCTTATGTGCAATCGCCATGGAGAGCCGGTGCTGATGAAAGTACCACCATTTCTTTTTCAACTGATGTTACAATAAATGGAGTGCCGCTGGCCGCAGGTAAGTATGGCTTTTTTATTGCGCTGTATCCGGATTCCTGCACACTCATCTTTAATAAAAATACCGCTGGCTGGGGCAGCTATTTTTATAAAAGCGATATGGATGTGTTACGTGTTACCACACACCAGCAAAAAGATATGAAGGAAAGTAAGGAAAGATTAGACTATACTTTTTCAAAGCAAACCAATAAATCGGTTGAGCTAAGTTTAGAGTGGGAGCGTTGGCGCATACCATTCACTGTAGAAATTGACCTGGTAAAAACCACGCTGGCTTATATCCGTGCGCAAATGAGTGGCGCCGCAGGTTTCGATCCTCCAAGCCTGGAGTCTGCTGCCACCTGGTGCTTACAGAATAATGTAAATACAGATGAGGCATTGGTATGGATCAATTCTGCTGTTGACCCTGCTTTAGGTGGTGTAAGTTCTTTCAGGGCATTATCTACCAAAGCCGGTTTGTTGAACAAACTGAATAAAAAAGAAGAAGCGGCAAAAATGATGCAGGCCGCAATGGATAATGCCAGTGTTACAGAATTACATAATTATGGCAGGCAATTACTTACAGAAAATAAAGTAAAAGAAGCTATTGAAGTATTTGAACTGAACTATAAAAAATTCAAAGGCATATGGCCTACCAATGCAGGATTAATGAGAGGTTACTCTGCAGCCGGTGATTTGAAAAAAGCATTGGAATATGGTAAAGCTGCATTGGCACAGGCACCCAATGAAGAAGTGAAGAAAATTATCAGTAATGCTGTAGAAACTTTATCAAAAGGTAAAGCGTTGTAACAGTTACGCTATCAATTAATTTTTTAAAGTAAGGCAACTGTTTCAGTTGCCTTACTTATATCAACTCCGCTCATCACAATCCCTTTAAGGGCATACGTTTCTTCATTTTTTATCTATAAATTTGATTGCAGGTAATTGGCCTTTACAGCCTTCTTAAAAGAGCATGAACAAATAATCAAACTGAAACAAAATTGAGTATGAAAAAAATCTTTATTACATCGGCAGTAAGCTTGCTTATTGCCGGGGCTTCATTTGCACAACAAGACAAAAAAACCACCGCCGATTACGACCAGGCAACAAAGTTTCTGAGTTTCAACACCAGCAAATTAGTGTACAACAGTAATGTTAGCCCCGTTTGGCTGCCGGATGGTAAATTCTGGTATTCGGTAAACACTGCCGCCGGAAAACAATTTGTGCTCATTAACCCTGCTGATGGCAGTCGTAAAACAGGTACTGATCTTAAATCAATATTGCCCGAAGGCGGTAATGATAAAGCACCGGCAATGGGAGGCCGGCGTGCTGGAGGTTCGCCGGAAGTACTTTCTCCTGATGGCAAAAAAGCAGCCTTTATACGTAACTGGAATTTATGGGTACGTGATGTGGCCAGTAAACAGGAAACACAATTAACCACCGATGGCATAAAAGATTATGGTTATGCTACCGATAATGCAGGATGGAAACATAGCGACCGTGCCATTTTATTATGGTCACCCGATTCAAAAAAGATCGCCACTTTTCAGCAGGACCAACGCAATGTAAGTGATATGTACCTGGTGTCAACCAATGTAGGCACCCCTAAATTAGAAGCCTGGAAATATCCATTGCCGGTAGATAAAGATATAATCCGTATTGAAAGAGTAATTATTGAAGTGGATCAACCTAAAGTGATCCGTTTAAAAATTCCTTCCGATCCAAGAAGAGGAACACTATGTGATGATATTGCCTGCTCGGGTTCTTTTGATGATAATGAATGGAGTACCGATGGGTCTAAATTAGCTTTTGTTTCTACTTCAAGGGATCATAAAGAAGAAAAGATGCGGATAGCAGATGCTGCAACCGGCGATGTAAAAGAAATATTTGAAGAAAAAGTAGCTACACAATATGAAAGCGGGCAGGGGAGTGTGAACTGGCATTTTTTAGCTGGCACCAATGAAATTATCTGGTATTCTGAAAGAGATGACTGGGGGCACTTGTATATGTATGACGCTAACACCGGTAAACTCAATGCTCAAATTACCAAAGGTAATTTTGTAGTTACACGATTAATAAAAGTAGATGAAAAAAGCCGTGTTTTATATTTTGAAGCCAATGGCCGTGAAAAAGGACAAGATCCTTATTTCAGCCATTTTTACCGGGTAGATTTCAGTGGTAAAAATTTAATGCTGCTTACACCTGAAGATGGTAATCATAATATTACTTTGTCTCCCGATAATAAATACATTGTTGATAACTATTCAAAACCGGATGTACCTCCTGTTTCAGTTTTAAGAGATGTAAAAGGGAAATTAATAGCCACATTAGAAAAGGCTGATATTACAAAACTGGTAGCTTCCGGTTGGAAAGCACCCGAGCCCATCACAGTAAAATCACGTGATGGCAAATGGGATTTATATGGTTTGATGTTTTCTCCCACCAATCTTGATAAATCAAAAAAATACCCCATCATCAATTATATCTATCCCGGGCCGCAGGGAGGTGGCGTAGGCGGACGTTCGTTTAGCCCTTCCCGTGGTGATAACCAGGCGCTGGCTGAATTAGGCTTTGTTGTAGTAGTAATTGATGGTACCTGTAACCCCGGCCGCTCCAAATCTTTTCATAATGTATGCTATGGCAATATGGCCGATAATACTTTAGAAGACCAGATAGGTGGAATAAAACAACTGGCTGCAACACGCCCTTATATGGACCTTGACCGTGTAGGTGTATGGGGGCATTCCGGCGGCGGCTTCGCCACCGCAGCAGCGATGTTCCGTTATCCTGATTTTTATAAAGTTGGTATTTCCGAATCAGGTAATCATGAGAACAGAAATTATGAGGATGATTGGGGCGAAAGATATATTGGCCTGATGACAAGAGAAACCGGCGGTAAATCAAATTATGATGGTCAGGCCAACCAGAATTTTGCTACAGGTTTAAAGGGGAAATTAATGCTGGCGCACGGTAATATGGACGATAATGTTCCGCCTTACAATACTTACCTGGTAGTAGAAGCATTGGAAAAAGCCAATAAAGATTTCGACCTGGTGATCTTCCCTAATGCACACCACGGTTATGGTGCCGATAGCTATTATATGATGCGCCGCCGCTGGGACTATTTTGTAAAGAACCTGCAAGGTGCAGAAACACCAAAAGAATATAAAATAAAAACTGACTAAGGCCAGTAATTTAATTGTATCGGTATTTTATAGAGATGCTGTATTACGCAAGTGATACAGCATCTTTGTTTTTGTATTATATTTAATCATCAAAAAGATCGCTATGTTACGGTCATGTCTTTTTTCAATTGTTATTTTTCTATAGCAACAACTACTATTTCTGAAATCTGTAAAATTTATCAATGCGCTTTAAATTCCTTTCCTTAATTAACTTTTGCTTTTTTGTTTTCAGTGGTATAGCCCATGCACAAAATAACACCTCCATTGATGTGCAGCATTATACGTTTGATCTTATTCTTTCCGATAATACCGATACAATAAATGGCACCGCCATTATGCACATAAAATTTTTAAAGAATACCTCGTCAATACAACTCGATCTTGGCAATATTAACAGCAGTGGAAAAGGCATGCAGGTGATAAGTACAATGACAGATTTAAAGTTGGCCACCTTTGAACACAATAATGATAAGTTACTGATACGGTTACACGCAATGGCAAAAGCCGGTGATAGCCAGACTGTAATTGTAAAATACAAAGGGATACCTGCCGACGGGCTTATTATTAGTAAAAACCTTTTCAATAAACGTACTTTTTTTGGTGATAACTGGCCAGACCGTGCCCGCTATTGGTTGCCTTGTAATGATATTCCTTCAGATAAAGCAAGCGTTGCGTTTATCGTTACTGCACCATCGCATTACAGCATCGTAAGTAATGGTGTAATGACAGATGAACATAGGCTAAATGATTCTGTAAAGCTCACCCACTGGAAAGAAGATGTGCCCTTGCCAACAAAAGTAATGGTGATAGGTGCAGCTGATTTTGCAGTAAGCGATGCAGGCTATGCAGGTGATATACCGGTAACCAGCTGGGTGTACCAGGATGATAAAGAACAAGGTTTTTATGATTATGCAAAGGCAAAAGATATTCTGCAATACTTTATTAATTACATTGGCCCTTATGGGTATAAAAAACTGGCGAATGTACAATCGAAAACTATTTTTGGCGGTATGGAAAATGCCGGGGCTATTTTTTATTTTGAAAGATCAGTAACCGGCAAAGGCAAGGTAGAAGACCTGCTGGCACATGAAATTGCACACCAGTGGTTTGGTGATATGGTTACAGAAAGCAATTTCAAACACCTCTGGCTAAGTGAAGGTTTTGCCACTTACTTAACGGATATCTATTTAGAATCAAAATATGGAAGGGATAGTATGTTGCATCGCTTAGGTGGTGAAAGAGATAAAGTGATCGACTTTACCAAACGCACTTTGTCCCCGGTTATTGATACCACTTCCAATTATAAAAAATTACTCAATGCCAATTCGTATCAAAAAGGAGCCTGGGTATTACACATGTTGAGAAATAAAGTGGGTGACAGTGTGTTTAAAAATATCATCCGTGAACAGTACCGCAAATATGCCGGCAGTAATGCATCATCCGAAAATTTTATTGCTACAGCAGAAAAACTTTCGCACCAGCATTTACAGGTATTCTTTAAGCAATGGTTGTATAAGCCGGGTATCCCGGTAGTTTCAACAGATTGGAAATATGACCCGGTTAAAAAGAAGGTGCTGATAACGATCGGACAGCAACAGGCCGGTTTATTTAGTTTCCCCATGGAATTTTTATTAATAACAGAAAAAGGGAAGCTGTTAAAATCAATACCGGTTCAAAAAAGAAAAACGGTAAAGGCCTTTTCTGTTAATGAGAAAGTTATCGATGTTATACCAGATCCCAATACCCAACTACTGTGGCAGGCCATAAGTAAATACACGGTAACTGTACCTGGGCCAACTTCTTTCTGAAAAATATTTTATTTTATTTGATGACCTTTTGCCAAAACTGGCATTAAGTAATATAAGCGCCCTTCAATGACTGATAAAGAAATTATAGACCATTTACAAAACAATAAATATTCGCTGGCTATAAAAGGCCTGTACAATATTTTGCCCACCGTAAAGCAATACGTTAAAGCCAATAGCGGCACGCCTGATGATGCACAGGATATCTTCCAGGATGCTTTGGTGATATTGTATAAAAAAATACATGCCGGTAATTTTATTTTAACCGTACCCTTGAAAACTTACCTGCTGGCCGTGGTGAAAAATTGCTGGCTGCAGGAATTACGGCAACGAAAAAAACTACCACCCGGCGAAGCTCCTGGTGATATTGCTGCTGCAACAACTGATGAAGAGTCCGGCTTTGCATTTGCCAATGCAGCATTTAATTTACTGGGAGAAAAATGCAAAGAGCTGCTCATTCTCTTCTATTTTAAAAAACAAAGCTTTAAAGAAATTGCTGCAGCGCTATCATTCAGCGATGAAAGGGTTGCAAAGAACCAGAAGTACAGGTGTATGCAAAAAGCAAAAGACAATTACTTAACCCTTTCTAAAAACGGCACTCATGAATAATAACAGCATATTAATAGACCGCTACCTGCAAAATGAAATGAGTGCTGAGGAAAGATTGGCTTTTGAAGATCAATTAGCAACTGATAAAGTACTACAGCAGGAAATGCATTTGCAACAGCAAATTATAAAAGCGGCTACTACAGCCGGATTAAAAGCTGAATTTACAAAAGCCATCCGTAAAAAAATTATTACAAAACAATTGTTGCAATGGGGCTCTGTTATCGGCGTAGTTGCTATTGCTGCAGTTTTATTTTTCTCTTTGAGAAATAATAAAGCTGCAGAAGAAAAAATTAAGCAGGAGCAAAATAAAGCAGTGGAGAAATTTGAGATCAATAATGCAGCAGATACTATTATTGAAACCAAAGACGGCGTTGTATTCGGTATACCTGCTAATGCATTCAATACAGACGGAAAAACAGTGCAGTTGGAAATTAAGACCGCTTTAAATGCCTACGATATCATCAATAACGGGCTTTCCACAACAAGCAATGAGGCTTTATTGCAAACTGCCGGTATGTTTTATATCAATGGCTTTGTAGATGGCAAAGCAGTGCCGCTGGCAAAAGATATCAGTGTAAGTGTGCCGGCTGATACTGTCAATCCTGAAATGCAATTATTTGATGGGGTAGAGGACAGCAGCGGAAATATTAATTGGGTTAACCCTAAACCGGTAGAGAAAAAATTACGCACTTATGATATTACCACACTGGATTTTTATCCGCCTAAATATATTCCTGCACTAAAAGCATTGGGTAAAGCATATCAGAATAAAAAGTATACCGATAGTTTGTATTATTCTTTCAGTGGTTACCCAAATCAACCAAGTGTTAGGGAGGAAGTCAGAGGCGATTCTGCTGTGCAAATTCAAAAAGAAGGAAATGATTATCTTTCTGCAGATACCGGGAAGTTGAAAAAAATATTGGATTCATTAGCAAAATCAAAGATCGCATTTGATATCTCAACTGATTTCTCGCCTTACCAGGTAGACCCTTCTATAATAAGAGCTTTCTGGAACAAAAAATTCAACAATACTTTTCTTGCTACAAAAGAATTTGAAGAAAGACTACAGTATATGCATACTTTATGTACTTCTTTCTTCCTGGAATTATACCTTAATAACCTGGATAAACCTTTGTACAAGGTAGATGAGCTTTGTGCTAGTAGTTTTAATAATATGGAAAGTAACATGAGTGCAGCTGTAAGGTATAAATTTATTGAGTTTGAACAGAGAAAAGATGGTGGTGTGATAATTGCAAATGGTATGCAGCAAAAACTCAGCAATTATTTTCAACAGAAATATAAAGCCTATAAAGATGCCGCTGCAAAAACATGGACTAAATACCAGCATACATTAGATAGTTTAAGTACAATTGCAGATGTAAAAAGACGTGGACAATTGATTGATGATTTTACAAGAACAAATAACAATTTCAGGGAAGAGTTTTGTGCGAATGTTACTGATGCTTACAGGCAGATCGGTCAGGCCCATGATTGCAACAATAATTTAAGGCCGCCTTCCTCCACACAATATTACAATACTACCATCAGCAGTACCGGCTGGAAGAATTTAGATGCATATGTTTATGATGCTACAGTAAAACGCCAGAGTATGACTTACAAAGATGGGCTCAGTGGAAAAACTGCAACAATTACTTATACCGGTGTTTCTTTTACAATTGAAAATGCCGCACAGTTCGATCGGGTGCTGGTCTATTTAATTCCTGATAGCCTCACCAGCTTTCAAAGAGTAGCAAAAGAAGGCAACGTGTTTAAAGAACAACTTAACGGGCTGTTTAAGTACGAAGCTGTAGTAGTAGCCTATAAAGGAACGCAGGCTTATTTTTTCAAACAAGAAAATGTACAGGCGAAAGATTATATTTTAAGCGTATTCCCTGTTACAGATGTAGCATTGCGTAAATCGTTAAGCACCTATTCGCTTAGCAAAAGTGAAGCACTTAAAAAAGATGTTAACTACCAGTTGTTTGAACAACAGGAAACCATAAGGCTGGTACAATTGCAAAAAGATATGGAGTTCAGGGAAAAGATTGCAGCAGCAATTTTTACATGCGGAGGTAAAAAATAAAAGATGCGCTGCAGTTTTTTAAAACTGCAGCGCATCTTCAAAAAGCAATTATTTTATTTCTACTGTCAAAGAATAATTACCCGCCTTATCCATCACAATACTCATGTTCAGGCTTCTTACATAACCGGTGGTGGCAGTTAAAGTGTGTATCTTACCATCTTTATCAGTGGGGTCATCACTGATCTTAAATTCCCAGTCATCAACTAAGCAGGAACGGATGAGTTTTTCGTACTCATTGAATTTCTTCTCCACATCTTTTTTATTGGTTGCAGAAAATATAGTACTGCTGTATAATGTGCGGAACCCTTTTTCAATTGTAGCAGTCTTGCCTTTTACCAGTTCAGCAGTTGTAGCATAAAAGGTTGCTGTAAAAATTCCTTTCTCCACTTTTACAACATCTCCTGATGCAAATTCAAAATAAGCATCCGCATGTTTTTCTATATAATTCAACCTGGTACAAAAATCTGCATTGGAGTTTAACGTCATTGCTGCAGGGGAAGCTAATTTTTTACCAGCAGAGTAACGGCCCGTCTTTCCCGGTTCAGAAGACGTGATGTAAAAAGTATACATGCCTTCTTCCTGTAATACCGTATCTAATTTAGCTGAGCTTTGAAATTGATTGGCATCGCCGATCATAATGGCTTGTTTACCGGAAGGAGATTGCAGTATAGCAGCAATGGTAAACTCCATGGAGCTGATATTCAATTTTAAACGATCGCCGGCTTTAACGGTAATTGGATAATTATCAATATAGCGTTCCTGCTTGTCAGAAGATATGGCTGCTTTCTGATCGCCGGTTGACAAATAACCAACATATACATCATCTTTTTTTATTTCCGTACCGCCATCTGATGGGTGTTGATTTAATTCATTTGGCTTGTTCACATATTTATCATCTTCCGATTTTTTTATTGCTATTGCAGCAGCCGCAGCATCATAATACTCATTGCCCTTTGCATCAATATAATAACCTAGGTCGGCACCGCCATTAAAATTCACCCAGGCAATACCGTTATTAAATTCATAAGCATAATCATATTTAAAATCTGTAAAGGGTTTATATTTTCCTGCCTGCGTGGCAAAAGCTTTTTTATTGTCCTTTCTTTCCAGTATCACTATCCCGTTGTTGAAAGTGGTTATTTTTTCGTAGTCATCTGCTGTTACTCTTTCACCTGCACCATTGATAGGATAATAATTATAATCATCATCGGCAACTGTAGCATAGCCATTTATAAATTCACCGGCGTAATTGAATTGAACATCAATATCCATCTTGCCTCTTTTATTGCTGTAGCCATAGTTATCGGTAAAATTACTTCCTTTGCTTACTGCTATCATGCCATTGGAATAACCACCATTTACCTGTCCGAATCTTTCTGCACTCAATGTTTCCCCTTTCTTGTTTATCAGCGTCCACCTGCCTGTAGGGTTGCCGGCAATATCATCTTCTACAATAGCAGCAACGCCATTTTTAAAATTCTCGGCATTTTTGTATTTGCAATTCAGCATTTCTTTGCCATACTGGTCTATATACCCGTAGCGTTTGCCATCATATACTTTGCATAATCCATTAGAAAATTTTGGAAAATAAATAGAGAACTCATATTTAAAGGGCGTTACTTCTCTTCCGTATCCATTAATAAAAGCATAGTGTTTATTAAGTGCCACAGCGGCAAGACCATAATTAAAATCATCAGCGTCATCGTACTTCATCTCGGTAATTTCTTTACCTGTTTTATCAATAAAACCATAGTAACCGTTAACTGCTTTTACTTTTGCAAAGCCATTTACAAAAGGATAAACATACTTATATTTTGCAGCAACGATCACTTTGCCTTTGGTATCTAAAAAACCATATACACCACCACTGCTATAAGTCATTCTGCCTTCCTGTGCTTTTTGTATTGAACCGTAAGTGGGTGCAAGTACCGTATTGCCCAGTGAATCAATAATGCCCCATTTACCATTAAGGTTAACAGCGGCAACCCCTTCAGAAAAAGGTGTGGCGTCCTGGTAAATGGTAGGGATAATTATTTTCTTTTGCTGGTTGGCATAACCCCAAACCTTACCATACCGGTAAGGAATTAATGAAGGCGTAATTAAAGTCAATGCATCTTTAAGCACATACTTCCGGCGTACAACAGGTACATCAGTTTCCACACCGTTGTCTTTCATACGTATGATTACTGTTGTGCCTTCTGCTCCGCCGATCATTTTTACCACATCACCTACATTCAGGTTTTGTGTAGAAGCACCATCCACTGCAGTGATCCAGGCAAATCCCAGCAGGTTGCTTTCTGCTGCCGGGGAATTTTCCAGTATCTCAATAATATAGGGCCATCTGCCGGTTGCTATTGAATCGGTTCCTATACGGGCACCTATGCCTGCCTGTGCAAAGGAATTGGTATATAAAAATGTAAGCAATGCAATAGTAAAAACAACGGGTAATTTTTTCATTTTGCGATTATCATTTTAAGCGGATGATATATGGACAAATATCTTTAGAATACAAATGGTTATAATAAGTGCTGGTGGGTATTTTAAAACCTGGCAATGCTGATAAAAGATTCGGCGGACTCTCTCCATCGTAATTATATATCATTGTATATTTGGTTTAATCTTCTTTTATGAAAAAAAATATACTGGTACTTATTTGCTTTTGTTGTTTCAATAGTAGTTTAACAATAGCACAAACCAATAAAAACCTTGTAGAGATAAGGGGAACACTGGCGCATTTCAGCAATGAAGTGGAAGTGGAAGATATGTCGGAGTTACAATACCTGCTGCCCAAAACAATAGAGCGTTTAGTTGTGCCCGATGCAGCCAATGGACAATTCTATATCAAATTTAAAATTACTGCGCCCAACTATTTCCGTATAGGAAGAAATGCTTTATACCTGTCTCCGGGTGATAACCTGAAAGTATTTATTGATTATAACAATCCAACAGTGGCAATATTTGAGGGCAGGGGCAGCGAAGCCAATCATTTTTTACGGTTTACCCCTTTTCCAAAAGGAGGATCATATATGGAAGCCGGTACCAAAGCACAACCCACTCCGCAACAAACCATTGATTATATTTTGAGTGCCGCTGCATTACGCACCAGACAATTAGATAGTTTGAAAACAGTAACGGCTGAATTTAAACGATTGGAAAAAGGAAGGATACAGGCAGATATTATTAACAGCCTGCTTGACGGGCAGATATCTTTTTACAGGCCAAGAGCAATTCAAAAAGATTCGGTAAAACTGAAACAATATGGAGATGAGTATGCAGCATTAATAAAACCTTATGTAGATAAGTATTTGAAAGATTTTACTGAAGCATCCTTTTTAAAACTGGTGGTTTACAGAGATCTTGCAGATACTCTATCAACACAACATGGAAAAGTAAAAGACCTGCAACAAATAAAAGATTGGCTGCAGGCTACTGCCATAATTGAAAAATTAAAACTGGTTAGTGATAAACAATTGCTGGAAAATTTTAAACCTGAAATTAAAACGATAAAAACGGCTCCTTACCGCAATGCAGTTAATCAATCATTCTCTGCTTTGCTGCAATTTGGTAAAGGAGATACGGCCGCAGATTTTACGGCTACAGATACTAATGGCAAAACGATTGCACTCAGCAGCCTTAAAGGCAAAGTAATTTATATAGATTTATGGGCTACCTGGTGCGGCCCCTGCATGCAGGAAATGCCACACTATGAAACCTTGAAAGAAAAGTACGCCAGTAACCCGAACATTGTTTTTATTTCTTTATCTATTGAAGATAATGAAACTTTATGGAAGGGTAGTGTGAGTGGCAGAAAAGCCACAGGCTATCAATGGCTCGTCAACCGCAATAAACTGAATGCGTACAATATTGTGGGCATTCCCAGGACCTTATTGATCGGTAAAGATTTTAAAATGGTAGATATGAATGCACCGCTGCCTTCATCAAAAAAAATTACGGGTATTATTGATGGTTTATTACAATAGCATACATTTCAACACAAATAATACAAAATAAAAAAACTGCCTGTAAACAGGCAGCCTGACTTTAACCATCCACCACCACAAGAAATTTAATTTTTAATTAGTTTTGTTTTATACAGGCTTGCACCATCTGCATTATTGATGCTGATAATATACATACCCACCGGCAATTGCTGTACCTGGGTTAAAACAGTGCTGTTATTACCTTTTACTACTGTCCAGTTTTGCTGTAATAATTTTCTGCCACTTGCATCACTGAAAGTGATCGTTACTTTTTGATTGGCTGTACTGTTCAGGTCAACCTGAACCTGGTTTACAAAAGGATTAGGAAAAGTATTTGCGTTGATGCTGTTAGCAGCCATTACCATACGCACTGTATTAGAATAAGTGATACGTCCGTTATTATCAACCTGTTTAATGCGGTAATAATTGATGCTGCCGGGTTTAGTATCAGTGCTGTGGTATAAACGCAGGCTCTGGCTGTAACCTGCTGCTGTAGCAGAATCCATCGCTACCCAGTTAGTTGCATCAGCACTTTTTTCTACAATAAAATTGCGGGTATTGCTTTCTGATAAAGTCTGCCATTGTACAGATACATTATCACCTGAACGTTGAACCGAAGCTTCCAGACCTGTTACTGGTAAAGGACCAGGAATGCTTGCTGCTCTTGCAAAAGTAATGTCATCAATAGCAAGATCATTACCACAACCACCAGATGAGTTGTTGATAATTCTGTAACGTAAGCTGGTTACACCTGCAGGTACAGAGAAGCTGCTACCCACAACCACCCATGTAGGTGAAGCTGATTGAGGAATAAATCCTGTTGTAAAAGTAGTGATCTGTGCAAATGCCCCTGTAGTTTGGTTATAAGACTCTACAATAAACTGTAGTTTAGGTAACAGTGCCGATGAGCCGCAGGTACCTAAGGTATTTGTATTCATCACATATAAATACATGCTGTAGGTAACGCCACTTGTAATGCTATACACAGTATCCCTGTAAAATTCTGCAGCTGTCATGCCGGCATTGATCACCATACAACGACCATTGGTATTGCCGGTATGGTCATTGCTGTTATGCCATTCAGGACGGCCATTGGTTTGTTTATACAACATATAGTCGCCATCATTAAGGCTGCTGCTGTTATTAAAAGCGTAAGTAGTCCTTCCGGCAGATAAAGCAACTTTAGTGGTGCCGGTGCCAAAAGTTTCTTTTATGTAAATAGAATCAGGCAATGTGGTTTGCGCTGAAACCTGGAATAGTAAGGTGAAGATCATTGTTGCGGTGAGTGTGATGTAAAGTTTCATTTTCATAATTATTTTTTCATCTACATGCCACAGCCGTGCCAATAGCATAAATGCTTTATTATGAATGATTTAAAAAAAACAGAAGGAAGCTATTTTTCCAGAATCTGGAAAATAGTACAAAATCAGGAGGTTTTTACGGTAAATGCCGGAATAAACCGTACTAACCCCTGTATAAGAAGTGTATTTTGGCGAAGTAATTATACGATAGCAGGATTATTTTTTCAGCACGTCTTCAAACAGCTTAAATATCCTTTTGTATTCATCCGTCCAGCTGCTGGGTTCGGCAAAATCATGGTCCTCCATAGGGAAAGGTGCCAGTTGCCAGTTATCTTTACCCAATTCAATCAAACGTTGTGATAGTTCTACCGCATCCTGGAAATGCACATTCACATCCATCATACCATGGCATATCAGCAGGTGGCCTTTTAATCCTTCGGCAAAATAAAGCGGGGAGCTTCTGCGGTAAGCAAGGCTGTCGTTATAAGGTTCATTTAAAATATTAGCGGTGTAACCATGGTTATAATTGGCCCAGTTAGTAACCGGCCTTAAAGCAGCACCGGCAGCAAACACATCAGGTTTGTTAAACATACCCATCAGCGAAAGAAAACCTCCGTATGAACCACCATACAAACCAACATGCTGTGGATTTACACCGTAGGTTTTTACCAGGTAATTCACTGCATCTACATTATCATCCAGGTCCTTACCACCCATATGGCGGTAAATAGCGGTGCGCCAGTCACGGCCATAGCCTGCACTCCCCCGGTAATCAATATCCATTACATAATATCCCTCGTCGGCAAGCAGGTTATTAAACATAAATTCCCTGTAATAACTGCTCCACCATTTATGTGCGTTTTGTAAGTAGCCTGCGCCATGTACAAACAATACAGCAGGTTTATTGGCATGGGGTGTGGTGGGCTTGTAAACTCTGGCATATACCACAGCGCCGTCACTGGCAGTAAAAGAGAGCACTTCCGGGTCACGCCATGCATACGATTTAAATTCTTCGCTTTGTGCTTTATTGGTGATCTGTTCCGCTTTTGCGCCGGGTTTATTTTCCTGTAAGAATAATTCCCATGGCTTGGTGGAATAAGAATATAAAAGGCCGATATATTTTTCGTCAGGCGAAACAGTTACCTGGTAGGCACCGGTCATAGTGGTGATACGTTCCTTCTTACTATCAGCAATGGTTAAGCGATAAAATTGCTGCTCACCAGGGTGCACTTCATTGGTAACAATGTAAAAATATTTTTTATCCCTGCTTAATTGCGCTTGCTCAACTTCGTATTTACCTGCAGTTAATGCCCTTCTTTGTTTGGTATTTACATTAATGGTGTATAAATGAGAATAACCTGTAGCTTCCGATTGAAACCATACCGTATTATCATCCGTCCACCCAAAATTGCGGCTGAAGCCAATGCCGGGGCCACCGATCCATGCTTCATCTCTTTGCCTGTCCAGCAATTGTAACCGGCCGCCGTTAGCTGTATCCCACAACATCAGCCAGCGGTCTTTATTATCCCGGGCTCTTATATCCACCAGTGCAGTATTTCCTTTAGGCGACCATACTAAAGCATTAAAGGTAACAGCCCTGTTTAAAGGGTTTTTGGTACGGCGTTCCAGGTCTTTGGGATAATC
The DNA here is from genome assembly GCF_050611765.1 of Ferruginibacter sp. SUN106. Classification (NCBI taxonomy): domain Bacteria; kingdom Pseudomonadati; phylum Bacteroidota; class Chitinophagia; order Chitinophagales; family Chitinophagaceae; genus Ferruginibacter; species Ferruginibacter sp. SUN106. The sequence continues at coordinate 617,787 of NZ_JBODJC010000003.1, read as the reverse complement.
CTTTACATAATCCGGCAGGTCTTTTATACCCGGTATAGAATCTGTTTTTATCGCAATTACAGTATCCCTGTTCCTGTCATAAATATAAAATTCAGACATGGCTTGTAATGCACCAACTTTTGTACGGCCATTAATATCAGTAGTAAAACCTGATTCTGTTATATAGCTGGGTACAATGGTAGTTTTAGGATTGGCAACGCCTTTAAATAACCGGTAGCTGATAAACCGGCCATCAGGACTAATGCTGAGTCCCTGTAAAATTTTATCTTCTATATTAATACTCCTGATCTCTTTTGTTTTAGGTAAAGAACGGTTATAAGCTTCGCCGCTTTCCCTGTCTTCTTTTCTTGTACGCAACACTTCAAAATATTGCAGCTGGTCATTTTTTAACCACTCTTCCTGTGCATTGCCTTGCGGGCCACCATCCCTGTTTGCTCTTGCAGAAGTGTTACCACCACGGTTGCCAAATCCACCTGCCGCCGATGTTGCAACATCACCCGACTTCAAATTGGTTAACTGTATTGTTTCACCGCTTGCAATATCCCAGGCATATAAATTCTGGTTACGGTTGTACACAATCCTGGTTTCATTAAAAGAAAATTGCGGATTATTTTCTGCATCTGTGGTTTGGGTAATGCGTTTGGTCTTTCCTGTTTTAGTATCCACATAAAAAATATCCCCATCCTTGCTGTATACATAAGCCAGTTTGCTTAAGGTATACACATAATTACTTGTATTATTGAGGGATTGAATATCCTGCGGCTTTGCCTTTACAGGAATTTTATTACTGGTAGAAATATAGTAGAGCGAATCAGCCGCAGCTTTTTCGGGGTTCCAGCTAAAGTAAAGTGTATTGCCGTCATTACTCCATTGGAGGTCAGAAGGGGAAGTACCGATCCATTTGGGATCTCTCATTATTTTGGCTACAGTTAATGTACCCGCTTTATTCTGGGCAAAGGATTGTAACGATACTGTTAGTAACAGCAGGCATAAACTTGGTTTAAACATCTCACAGCAATTTGAAACCCAAATATATTGCATAATAATACTTTAAAATACATCAGCTACTGTTTTTTGATAATTTACCGGCCTTATAAATACCGTGGGGTGGGTATTTATAAAAACCGGCGTTTGATTATTTTGTCTTAAAACAAAATGATATGTACAGGATATTTTTATGTTGCCTTTTAGCAAGCATTTTTTCCTCAGTAACAAAAGCCCAAACCATCGACGACAATATAGAAAAAGGTGTAAGACTGTACAATGAGATGAGGGCTTATGAGGGCAAACTGACTAATGCCACAACAAAGGATTCCAATATTACACGTCTTAAAAACTATATCGCAGAAGCAACGCCATTATTTTCGGGTGCCTTATCCGGCGGCACTGCAGAGCAGCAGAAAACTGCCCGTTATTTTGTTACGATGTTGCAGTACGAACTGGGTTTTGTATATGGTATGAAAGGAGAGAATTTTAAAGGCTACGATGTACTTAAAAAAATAGAAACCGACATCAGGTATTACAGCGACTCTGCTAATTTTCCATTACGTTATAAGTATACCGGTAAAGATTACGTGATAAAATATTCGAATTTTGCACCCACGGCCGCTGAATATTATACCGGCATGGGAGAGATATGTACCAATACAAAAAAATATGATGAAGCTGTAGGCTTTATGCAGCAGGTGATCAGTTTTCCTTATACCACGCCCTGGTTCAGGTATATTGCTGCCAATAAACTTTGGGAGAACAGGCGCTACCAGAATAAAAGAGATGAACAATACCTGCAGTTTACAATGATGGCATTGCAAATGTGCAGCAGGGTAGATACCATGTACCAGCGCCTGATACGTGAAAACGAATATGCCGGCATGCATGATTTTGCCGATACACTGGATAGATTGATACAGCAAAATCCTTCCTGGGGCAAAAAGGGAGTTGTGTACGCAACTGCAGCCACTTACTTTGATTCGGTTAAAGATAATACCGCAGCTATTGCATTTTACAGAAAAGCAATAGCACAAGACCTTAGTAATAAAAAATTGCTGAAACATGCTATTGATTTTGCGCTACGTACCAATAATGCCGGCTTTCAGATGGAAGTTTCAGTTGCTATTGCAACTGCCGCAGCTACTGAACCTGATGAAGTGATACGTAACCTGGATAAAGTTTTACGCCAGGTGGTTGCCAGTGCCAACGATCCTGCAAAACATTTCAGCGAAATGCGGGGTAAAAAAATGACGAGCAGGAGGCATAGCGGTAAAATATACCATGCCAGTGTTGAATTACCCGGGGCTATTGAAAGTTTTGTGACTGATTTTTTAGATAATAATGCGGCCAATTATTACTACTGGAAAAGTTTTATTGATGAAGAAGAACCGGCACAATTAAAAGGCAGGCTGAAAGAAAGATATAAGGCATTGTGTGATGAGATCAGCAGTATTTATCCTGATGCCGCCGTGATCTATCAATATAACAATGAGAATTATTTCCAGATAAAGCTCAACAAATCCACCACTATTGAACTGAATTATTATTATAACGAGGGATATAAAGATGTGATACTGCTTACTGTAATTTCATCTTATCCAAAATAAATACCGCTGGTATATAAATGAAATGTTAACTGCTGCCGCTACATTCTCAATATCGGCAGCCAGGCTTATATTTACGTTACCTAATCAACGTAAAATGCGCTATATCTTTTTTTTATTGGCATTGCTTGCCGTGTCGGCAGTTTCTAAAGGCCAGGGGGATAATAAAAAAACTGTATTTGATCTTTCTATTTTTAATGATGCCTCCAATCATTGGTATGCCATACCCGATAAAGGAACGGTGATTATGCCAAGGCCCGGGCATCCCCGCTATAAAGCAGATGAAATAACAGCTATTGCAGATAATATTTTATTATACCAGAAAGATAATGGCGGCTGGCCAAAGAATTATGATATGCAGGCCATACTTACCCCCGAACAACAGGATAGCCTGGTAAAAGCAAAAGCTGTTTTAAATACCACCTTCGATAACCGTACCACGTATTCGCATATCAGTTATCTTTCAAAAACGTATAGCTATACCACAGAAGAAAAATATAAAACTGCTGCAGTAAAAGGGTTAGAATATATATTAAAAGCGCAGTATAACAATGGTGGCTGGCCGCAGTATTATCCCTTAGAAGAAGGTTATAGCCGGCATATCACTTACAACGACGATGCCTTTGGAGGCATTATGTTGTTACTGAAAGATATTGCAGAGGATAAACAGGAATACCGTTTTATTGATGCTGTATTACGGGTACAATTACAAAAAGCTTATGATAAAGGATTGGACTGCATTTTAAAAACGCAGATCAACGATGCCGGTAAACCCACTGCCTGGTGCCAGCAATATGATGAAACCACTTTGCAACCAGCATGGGCAAGAAAATTTGAACCACCAAGTATATGTAATGGTGAGAGTGTGGAAGTAGTGTTGCTGTTGATGAGCATTAAAAGGCCCTCAGCAGCGGTTATTGATGCGGTACAAAATGCAGTAGTATGGTTTAATGAATCAAAGATCAACGGTATAAAAGTAGAAACTTTTGCTGCACCTGAAATGGTTACGCCATTCCGTATTTCTAAAACCGATAAACGTGTGGTGAATGATTCTACTGCGCCAGCAATATGGACACGCTATTACGAATTAAAGACACACCGGCCTTTATTCTGTAACCGGGATAGTAAAGTAGTGTATTCGCTCGCTGAAGTGGAAAGAGAAAGAAGAGATGGGTATGCCTGGTACACTTACGAACCTCAGAAGGTCTTGCAGAAATATCCACAATGGCAGCAGCAATTTGCGCCGGGTAAAAATGTATTGCATCATTAAGCAAAATATAATTATTTTCAGACTTCTTATTTACTTCAACTTTACTGTTCTGTAAAATGTGTGAATAATGTAACGCAAGTATTGAATTGTGTAACAAAAAAACTTCTAATGCACGCCATCTTTGCATCAGCAATTAGTACTTTAAAAAATTGAGCATACAGGCACCAGGTTTTGGAATGTGGCCCTTGATCTTTTCAGGGGCTATTTTTTTCAGGATGCAGGTTCGCCGGTTTTATAAAGCAACAATTGCTGCTAATCAATTAACTATTAAAACAATCAACAATGAAAAAGTATGTTACAGTGGCGATCGCCGCAATTTTAATCACGGCAACAGCCACAGCCCAAAAAGCCAATATTGGTATCAAAGCAGGATTGAATGTGTCAAATATCCATAACGACAATGACGTTAAATATGATACAAAAACTGGCGTGCATGTTGGCCTTATCGGGCATTTCCACCTTTCTAAAGAATTCGCAATACAACCAGAAATTGTTTATTCTCAGCAAGGAGCAAAATACACCATCGCTAATGTTGAATCTACACTTAAATTGGATTACATCAATGTACCGGTAATGTTTCAATATATGTTTGATAATGGGTTGAGATTGCAGGCAGGTCCGCAGGTAGGCTTTTTAGCAAGTGCTAAAGCTGATGCAAGCAATGGTCCTACAGCTGATGTTAAGAATGATTTTAAATCAGTTGATTTTGCAGTAGGTGTTGGCGCCGGTTATCTGTTTGTACCAACCGGATTTGGTATTGATGCAAGATATAACCTGGGGTTAAGCGATATCAGGAAAAATATTTCCGTTCAATCCACCAACAGGGGTTTCCAGTTAGGCGTATTTTATTTGTTCGGCAAATAAAAATAAATAATCAGGTACTTATTTAAATAGCAGGGTGGGCATTTTGCCTGCCCTTTTTTTATTGCAGTAATGATCCTTGTCATAATGCACTATGATAAAAATCAGCAGCGGGAGCAGAAGATACTTTTTATTTTGGGCAATAAAATTGTTTGCTATGAAAAAAACGTTCAGCATCAGCAGTCGTTCACTTACAGTTTTGCGCTGCAGCATTGGCCTCATTTATACCTGGTTTGGAATGCTGAAATTCTTTCATGGCTATAGCCCTGCCGAAGACCTGGCTGTTAACACCATACATAAATTAACAGCAGGATTGATACCTGCGCAAACCAGCCTTATTTTGTTAGCCTCCTGGGAAACCCTGGTGGGTACTTTATTACTGCTGGGCTTACAAACAAAAAAAGTGTTAGTGCTGATGGTACTGCATATGCTGTGTACTTTTACACCATTATTATTCTTTCCCGGGTTGTCTTTTAAGTTTTTGCCTTATGGGTTTACATTAGTAGGGCAGTACATTATGAAAAATATCATCATCCTCAGCGCAGCATGGATATTATGGCAGGCTATACCAGAGCAAGAACCATTGCCCATTGCCGATTAAATTAATTTACCATTCAGGCATAAAGGGCATATAGAAAATCATGAGAAGACTTTTTGCTATCACACCTATGGCCATATTTATATCAAAAATTGAAATTATTCCTGCTTAGCTATGGGTTACCTTATATGCACTTAATGCCTCTATGGTTCAAATCCCTTCCTTAGTTTTATGTATTGAGCGTTTATTAAATTAATATCTTTACCGGCAAAGATGTTGCCATGAAAAAAATATTTCCCTTTTTACTTTTACTCATTTCTTTTACTGCAAAAAGCCAGTTGGTCACCGATTCTGTTTTGATAGAACAGCATTACCGCACTTTCAGTTACAATATCCCCTCTGTTAATATTAAGAACGGCAGCCTCATGTTTCTGATGCATGGCTCCGGCGGCAGCAGCAGCGATATGATAAAACGCACTGCTAAACTGGAATCTTTATCTGCCAGCCAAAAATTGCTGGTGGTTTACCCCAACGGTTACCTGCATTACTGGAATGAATGCCGTAAATATTCCACCGCTGTTGCTAATAAAGAAAATATTAATGAACCGGCTTTTTTTGAAGCGATGATCAGCTATTTTCATACTAAATATAATATCAGCGAAAAGAAAATATTTGCTGCAGGTTTTTCCGGCGGGGGGCATATGGCTTATAAACTGGCCGCAACAATGCCTGATAAAATAAAAGCTATTGCAGCTGTGGTGGCAAATATGCCGGATAGCGCTTCCTGCGATTGTGTATTGGCGGGTAAAGCTAAGCCCGTACTTATTGTCAACGGTACAAAAGATGAAACCAATCCTTATAATGGTGGCGAAATGTTTGTGAACAATGCCAGCTTTGGTGTGGTACGCAGTACCGAAAATACATTTCATTACTGGGCATCATTAGCGGGCTATAATGGCGAACCGGTAAAAACTTTGTTACCTGATGCCGATCCCAATGATCAGAAAACTATTGAAGAGTATGATTACCGCCAGAAAAACAAACCCCCGGTTACGTTGTTAAAAGTAGTAGGCGGCCATCACGATTATCCTAACGATATTGATGTATATGTATTTGCCTGGGCATTTTTTAAATCAGTAAAATAACCGGTAATTATTTTCTTTTTAATTAAACTGCTTTAAACTACATTAGTATATCAATTGCCGCTATTTATTAAAAGCATTAATCACTATACCCGTATTTTATTCATTGCTCTGTTGGTAATGAGCAGCAGTACAATTGCGGCACACCACTGTACTGATTCTGTACCGCCTAAAAAAATAACCATCGTATTGCAATCTTTACAGGAGGCATTGGCAACCGATTCTGTTACCTGCACCATTCCTTTCAGCCGGGCAGGCAACCTCATCTTATTAAGAGCAAAGGCCGATACTACTGAAGGGAATTTTATTTTAGATACCGGTGCTCCGGGTCTGGTACTCAATATTACTTATTTCCGTGACTACACCAGCACTACAGATATTAACGAGGAACAAAGTGGCATTACCGGCAGCGCTTCCGGTGTAAAAAAAACACAGGTGGGAGAGCTTACCTTCGGTTGTATAAAAACCGGTTTGGAACAGGCCGACCTGCTTAGCCTTGGCCACCTGGAAAATACCAAAGGGGTAAAGATACTGGGGCTTATCGGCCTCTCTTTATTCAAACAGTTTGAAATGATCATCGATTACGAAAATAATTTACTGTACCTGCACCGTTATGCAAAAAAAATAGCTGCCATTTATAAAAATCCCATGCTGGAAGATACTTCTAAATACAGCGTGGTGCCCATTGAAATATGGAATAATAAAATGGTGGTACGTACTGTGATGGCAGGAAAAAAATTACGTTTGATCATTGATTCCGGTGCCGAATCCAATGTGCTGGACAGCCGCCTGCCCAACAAGATTTTTGAGAATGTGGAAGTATTAAGGCGTGTACAATTATTGGGAACCGGCGACAAAAAAGTAGATGCCCTGTATGGTAATTTAAACAACCTTACTATCGGCGACCAGAACACCGGCAGCCTTCCGGTACTCATTACCAATCTTGAAAAAACCTGCCTGGCAGATAATAGTTGTATTGACGGTATTTTAGGATTTGATTTCCTGTCTTTACATAAAATTGGGTTTAACTTTGTAAATAATAAAATGTACATCTGGAAATGAGGCGTTGTAATACGATACTATCCCATTGGTTAAAAGTTAGCAGCATACTATTGCTGTTGCTCTTTGCACAGCAGGCCCATGCACAGGTACCCGTTAGGTCCTACAGCATTAAAAATGGTAAAATGTTTATTACGGTAGGGAAAGATATCCCTCCGATTGCCCTGGATAGTTTTATTAAAAAATATGAATTGGCCGACCTGGACCTGCAACATTTTATAAAGAACAGCATTCCCGATTCATTGCACAAACTGGGCTGGACAGTTGATGTTAACAACAAGGAAGTTGTTGTCATCAGCAAACCATTATTCAGTGCAGCTGATATCAGCAATCCATTAGACAAGATCATTTTTACACCAAATGAAGGTGGCGATTTGGTGGTGCCGGCCAACCAGGTACATTTTGGTGCCAATAAATTTAAAAACAGACCAGCTTTTGCAGTGGCAGATTCTGTTGTTACTTTTTTCTTACGTGGACAAACGAATGCTGCTACCGTAAAATTAGCAGGCAGTTTTACCAATTGGCAAAACGGTGCATTGCCTATGAGCAAAACAGATAGTGGCTGGATAGCGTATGTAAAACTGGCTGCAGGCAAACACCTGTATAAATTTATTGTTGACAACACCTGGAGGATTGATAAAGATAATAACCTTGTAGAAAACGACGGCAGGGGTAACGACAACTCCGTGTATTTTAAAACCAATTATACGTTTACACTAAATGGTTATGCCAATGCCAGGAAAGTTTACCTGGCAGGTAGCTTTAATAACTGGCAGGAGAAGGATTTATTGATGCAACGTACCGCTACCGGCTGGAACCTGCCCGTGTACTTATCCGAAGGAACGCATACCTATCGTTTTATTGCCGATGGTAACTGGTTTATCGATCCTGCTAATCCTGATAAATTACCGAACGAATTCAACGATTATAATTCGGTGCTGCGGATAGGTAATCCTTATATATTTAAACTGGATGGCTTTTTAAACGCTAAACAAGTCGTCCTCTTGGGTTCATTCAACGAGTGGAGGGATAATGAGTTGCTGATGACCAAAACCGCCACCGGATGGCAACTGCCTTACACTCTCGGTCCTGGTAATTATGAATACCGGTTAAGTATAGACGGTAACCTTACTGCTGATGAAGTTACCAAAGGCAATTTGGCATTAGTGATCGCTCCTAATTTCACCTTCCGTTTAAAAGGTTTTGATAATGCTAAAACCGTTTGTGTTTCCGGGGATCTTAATAACTGGAATCCCACTTCTTTCCGCATGAAAAGAGTAGGTGATGAATGGATTTTTCCGGCGCACCTGAATAAGGGCAAGCACCGTTATAAATTTGTTGTTGACGGCAAATGGATACTCGACCCTGCCAATAAATTATGGGAACAGAATGAGCATAATACCGGTAATTCTGTTTTGTGGATAGAGGAGGAGCAATAACCTTTCTGTTGTTGATATAAGCTCTTGTGCAATTTTCTTTTCTACTTTTTCTTGATAAAAAAGGGCTGCGAAAAAAAAACTAAAAATTGTCTGTCGGGTGTAAAATGAAATTAGCTCGAACTTAGGTACAGTTGCCGGCTATGTGCGACTTACTAACAAAGAATAAATCCAAGCTTCAGTAACATCAATTTCATTTTTAAATCTCGCCAACCAATTTTCTTAACGCAATTTTTCCGAGGCCTATACTTCAAAACGCTTTGCTGAATAGGATGTAGTAGCACCATAAGTATGCCACTGCATTTAATTTCCACCAGTACCTGCGTAAGGCGCCTCTTTTTCTCCGGTACAGCCGAAGGCGGGATTGAAAAAATTCGCTTCAGCGATAATTTTTTCAAAGGGGAAAAAGTAGCGCCGGCGCAGGTACGCAGCCCGCCGGCTGTGGAGGCGAAAGTAACAATCTTAAAGAGCTTGTGAAAATGGAAAAGAAAATACAATAACCGGCATAAAAGTCAAAAAAAGCGAAAAAGAATTATTATCCAAAAAGCCCTGTATTTCAATGAACATTGATTCTTGAGCATTGAAAATTGAACATTTGTATTCATTACTCATGTAAAAAACCGCCAATCACATCCTCCCCAACCGCCTTTACCCAAACCCATACAACCACTGAACAAAAACACCGGAACCGAAAAGCATTGTTAAGCTATCTTCGCCACCAATGAAAAAAGCACTACCATTAATCGTATCAGTCTTATTATCAATCAGCGGCTTTGCACAAAAATCTACCTCAATACCAGCTACCAGTTTTAATATTACAGTAGTAGATAAAAATACACAAGCTATTGAGGGTGTTACTATAACATTGATTTCCGGAGATAAAATAATAAGTACAATGACTAGTGATGCCAGCGGAAATACCACTTTCATTAATATCAGTAAAGGCGCTTATACATTCAAACTTTCCCATACCGGTTACCAAACCATAACCACACAAGTTTACAACGTACCTACGGCCACCAACAAAATTGTGGTGGTACTGCCCAAAGAAACCACCACTTTACAGACCGTAAATATTACTTCCAAAAAGCCATTGATACAACAAAAAGAAGGCAAGACTATTATCAATGTAGAAGCAGCCGTAACCAATACAGGCACCACCATATTGGAAGTGCTGGAAAAATCACCCGGCGTAATGGTAGATAAAAATGGCGGCCTCAGCTTGCAGGGCAAGGCAGGCGTATTGGTGATGATTGATGATAAACCCACCTATTTATCCGGTGCCGACCTGAATAATTTACTCAGCAGCATGAGTTCCACACAGGTTGACCAGATAGAACTGATGCCCAACCCGCCGGCAAAATATGATGCCAGTGGCAATGCCGGTATCATCAATATCAAAACCAAAAAAAATAAAGTAAAGGGTTTTAACGGAACGGTTACACTAGCCGGTTCCCAGGGTGTATATCCAAAAAATAATAACAGCCTCCTCTTAAATTACCGCACCGGAAAATTCAATACCTTTTTTAATTATAGTGCTAACATCACTAAATACTTTACCGAAATTTATGCGCTGCGTAAATATTACGACCAGGGCAATGTTACCGCCATACTAGATCAACCCACTTATTTTTCGGGTACTGTAGTAAACCATACCATAAAAACAGGCATCGATTATTATGTAACACCCAACACAACGATTGGCCTTGTCCTCGGCGGCACAAGAGTAAAACGTAATGGCACCGGCGATGCTACCGCCACCTGGCTTAATGCAGCAGGCGCTGTGGATTCATCTGTTGCTACCAATGTGGTTAATGTAAGTCATTACAAAAGCAATTCACTTAATACCAACCTGCGCCTCGCTATCAACAAACAACAAGACCTTGCCATCGATCTCGATTGGTTAAGTTATCATATTACCAACCAGCAGCAATTCAATAATCATCTGCTTACTGCAGGCGGCTACAACCAGGCGGCAAGAGGTAATATTCCTACAACCATTACAATACTTTCTGCCAAAGCCGACTATACATTGCGCTTTGCAAAAAACAGTACGCTCTTATCCGGTTTTAAAACTTCTCATATCCGTACCGACAATACTGCTGCTTACCAAAACTTTGATGGCAGCAACTGGCAGGAAGATTATGGCAAGAGCAACCATTTTATTTACGAAGAAAATATAAATGCGCTGTACACCAGTATTGAAACCAAATACAAACGCTTTAGCATGCAGGCTGGCCTGCGTTACGAAGCCACAGGCTACGATGCCCGCCAGCTGGGCAATATACAGGTAAAGGATTCGGCCTTTAGCCGTAATTATGATGGGCTGTTCCCCGGTGGTTATATCAGTTACCAGGCAGACTCATCCAACAGTTTTACGTTTACGGCTGGCCGAAGAATTGACCGCCCCGCTTTTCAAACGCTTAATCCATTTACCTCCATCATCAATAAATATACCTTTCAGAATGGTAATCCTTTTATTGTACCACAATACAGCACCAACCTGGAGCTGAGCCATCAATACAAACAATTACTTACCACCACTATTGCCTACAGCATTATAAAAAATTATTTTTCCCAGATATTTTTAAATGATACCATTACCGGCCTGCTCTATTATTCGCAGGGCAATGTGGGCCGTACACATAATTTGGGATTGAGCACCATGCTTTCTGTAGCACCCACAAAATGGTGGAGCTTTACCCTGCAGGCATTGTACAACCATAAAGAATTAAAAGGCTTTAATGGCGATGCCAATTTTAAAAGTGATATCAACCAACTGAACCTGAACATGAGCAACCAGTTCAGCTTTGCTAAAATATACAATGGCGAGCTCAGCGGCTTTTATACCACCCGTGCCCGTAACGACCTGCAGGAAGAACTCTATCCCACCGGCCAGTTATCCCTTGGCGTTAGCCGCCCTGTTTTAAAAAAGAAAGGCACGCTTAAACTCAGCCTCCGGGATATCTTTTTTACCAACGTTATGGAAGGGCTTACACAATTCCCCAAAGCCACGGAATATTTTATTCTCCACCGCGACAGCCGTGTGATCAACCTTTCTTTTACTTACCGGTTTGGTAAAGCCTATAAAGCTACTAAGCGGAGTGGAGGCGGTGCAGGAGATGAGATGGAGAGGGTAGGGAACGGGTAGTGTGAATACAAATGTTCAATAATCAATTTTCAACGCTCAAGGTTCAATTAAATGCAGTGCATTCTTTTCCCCGTCTTCATCGTCATAAGCCGCATAGCTATGTGTGCATGCGTACCAGCAAATATTCCCAAGCCCGCTGCAACCAATCGCCAAAGGAAGATTGTTTTTGCTGTTGTGCGTAGTACTACATTACACTTTAATCGTTGCTGTTGAAAACTGATACCTGCCCCAGTATTTTATTAAGGCGTAACACAATGAATAAAATGTACTATTTTTGAAATATAAGGTCTGTTTTACATTTACAGGCCGCATTTAATCTAAACACAGTATGAAAATTAATATCATCCTCCGCATTTTTATAGGATTATCCTTTTTTTATAGTTGCAGTAAATCCGATTCGGGTACTCCCAATCCACCACCTGCACCTGTTGTTACGGCACCTGTAGTTGCTGCAACCACAGGAGTAACCGGTATTACTGCAACCACAGCAATAAGCGGTGGCAATGTAACTGCAGATGGTGGTGCCGCTATAACGGCAAAGGGTATTTGCTGGAGCACAGCAACCAACCCAACCATTGCTGATAATAAAACAAACGAAGGCACGGCTATTGGTACATTTACCAGTACTATTGCAGGCCTTACTGTAAACACGGTATATTATGTAAGGGCCTATGCTACTAATGCCACTGGCACAACTTATGGTACAGCAATAAGTTTTAAAACTTCTGTAGATATAGGCACTACTTTCCAGGGCGGTATACTGGCTTATATTTTAATGCCTGCCGACCCGGGTTACGATCCGCAGGTACAACATGGATTGATTGTGGCACCCACTGACCAGGGTAATACTATATCATGGGATAATGGTCTCAGGCACTCCACCGGTGCTACCGGTACAGCAATAGGCACAGGCGATGCCAACACCACAAAAATTATTGCAACAGAAGGTGCCGGAAATTATGCCGCCAGGTTATGTTACGATCTTGTTTTAAATGGCTACAGCGATTGGTATTTGCCCAGTAAGGATGAACTGATCAAACTTTATATCAACCAGGCCCGTATCGGTGCTTTTTTTCCTTACCATTACTGGAGTTCTAGCGAAAGTTCAGCTAGTTATTTCGACGCCTGGACACTAAGGTTTGATGGAGCCAATAACCCTGCGATACTCAATAAAAATTATGCATTAATTGTACGTGCCATCAGGTCGTATTAATTACAGCCTGTATAGTGTTGCTATAAAAAGTTCCGGCAGACGTATTTCTGACAGGCGGTAGTTAGTAACTTCAGTTTTTAGTTATAAATTTAGCTTCAGTTCAGGGCCGACAGTTGGTCAATTCCCTAACTGTACAAAGCCTCGAACGCAAGCTAAAGCTGAACATTCATTCTCAGGCAACCAAAACCAATAATTATGCAACGCAGGACATTTATCAAAAACTCAACGCTGACAGCTATTAGCGTTAGCGCTTTTGGAGCTTTAAACTGGAATGGAAAAAATTTTGAAGGTAACACGCCAACTACAACTGATATACTTGGTCCCTTTTACAGACCGGGAGCGCCGTTGCGAACTAATCTCAGGCTTGTCAATTCAAATGGAACACCGATAGTTTTAAAAGGAAAGATTTTCAGAGCCGATGGAAAAACTCCCATAAATAATGCTTTCGTAGAAATCTGGCATTGCGATGAAAATGAAGTGTATGATAACACATCCGACGAATACAAATATCGTGGCGGACAAAGAACAAAAGCAGATGGAAAGTATGAGTTCAAATCTATTTTGCCAGTGCCTTATAAAGCGATTCCCGATAACGATTTAACCTGGCGACCTGCTCATATACACATGAGAGTTTCTGTACCTGATCAACAAGACCTAATAACTCAAATCTATTTTAAAAACGGTAAGTATGTTGACACTGACCCATGGGCTTCAGCCCCACAATCTGTAAACAGGATCCTTACTATTAGTAAAAATAATTCCGGCGAAAGTGAAATAGTTTTCAATGTAACTATGAGTAAGGAAATTCCTCTTGACAAAAAAGTTTATGACAAGCTTACCGGACTTTATGATGTTGGCGATAACAATTTTTTTGAATTTATCAAGAACGATGACCTGCTGTTTATGAAACAAAATGGACAGCTTTGGGCAAGTTTGAAATATATTGGCAATAATACCTTTGAAGGTGGAAAGGGCTTTCCCAAAGCGACTTTTGAGATACAAAAAGACGATACCGTAAAACTTGTACTGGTTACCGAAATACCAACAACAAAAACTTATAAGGGAACCAAATATCTGAAGTACAATTGATAATTACTGTCATAACCGATAGCCTGCACACAACATGAACTGTGTAAAAAATAAATAAATTTCGTCGCCGTGGGTAACCATCGCTTAAATCTTCACAGCCGTTTGGTTTTAACCAACGGCATACATTGCCGGCATAAAAGTGGTAGTCAACTCCGCAGCAACCTCGGAGCAACGTCATGGTTACTCCGTACCAAAGACGGTAAGAGGCTATAGTAAATAGCAGTCAGATCCTATCCGTATTGCATACCGCCCGTACTAAATCCCTTTTTTACTTATCTTCAATCCCTAACTTTTCAACCTGCATGCAGTGCCGCTCGCCGCCGTGGGTAACTATCGATTCATCCTTAAAAAACAATAAATAACCAGCCATGCGCCAAACAAAGATTGTTGTTACAAGTGTAGAAGATGACAACTTTTGCAAGTGCCGATTTTGTGACAAGAAAATCGCTGAAATTAAGAACGACATAATGGTGCCATCAGCAGAAGAATGTTACAAAAACGGCAATGTACCTGTGCCCAACTTTGGTTGGTTTTGTTCACAAGCATGTGCTGTAAATTATGAAACTAAATTTGACATTAATTTTGCCAAAACTAAAGAAGGAAAAATTGACTACTATCTTTAGACTCCGCCCATTTAAGTAACCCACAACCCCGAAGTAACCACAACAGCTGAAAAATAAATATCTTTATAACAGGATAAGTAATCCCTTAAAACATTACTTACAATGAAATACCTGAAAATTATTTTAACCATCAGTTTGCTAATGAGTATTGGCTATTTAGTATTTCAGAGCTATATCAACTTATATACTAAAGGCAGCTTTGCTTTTGTGTTTGAAGCAGACAAAGATGACTCTTATGATAATTTATTGTTTGTAAAAAAAGTGAAAGGGGAGCAGGAGTGTAACAGGCTTGTACAGGAATTGCTGGAGGAAAAAAACAGGGACTTGTTAACTAAATTAACGGCTATCCGGTATATCAATGAAAACAATAAAAAAGAGTTTATCCCTGCGCTTAATGCTGTAAAAACGAATTTTGAAAAGATCGGCCCCGATTCCACCTGGGAAGTAGCGGTAAAGAATAGTGGGTATCGTTTATGCTATTTAAAAAATACGGCGATCGTACCTTATCTCGACGAAACCATTAAAAAACTATCGGTAGCACAATAAATATTTTTATTGGTTTAAACGGCAGCGATACGCCATCGGTTTACAATGCTGAAAATAAACTTTTAAGATGATACGCATAATCATTTTACTCCGCCGTCTGGGTTTTAACCAACGGCATACATTGCCGGCATAAAAGTGGTAGTCAACTCCATAGCAACCTTGTAGCAACGCCGTAGCAACGTCATGGTTACTCCGTACCAAAGACGGTAAGAGGCTATAGTAAATAGCAGTCAGATCCTATCCGTATGGCATACCGCCTGTACTAAATCCCTTTTTTACTTATCTTCAATCCTTAACCTTTCTACCTGCATGCAGTGCCGCCTTTATATTTTTTTGCTATTGTTTTTCTGCAGCGGTACTATAATGGCACAAACGCCAGCAACACTAACCGATTCCATTGTCAATCAGATAGAATTAGCAGGCGCACAAAAACCAACCGCCTTACTTTTTGTACATTTTGATAAAACGATATACAGCAACAATGAGAAAGTATGGTTTACCGGGTACATTATTAAAAGCAATACCACCGGCGTACACCATACACTTGCCGTAGCGCTGGTACGTAATGACGACCGCTCGGTAATGGCCGAAGGCAAATATGTGATGGATAAAGGCCTGGCCATGGGCAATATGGTGTTGCCTGATAGTTTGCCCACCGGTGATTATAGTTTGTTGTGTTATACCAATTTATTGGTAAACGGTTTTCCACCGGCATTATTTGTGCAACCCATCACTATTAAATCGGGGGAGGCTAGGGGTTTTAATGCCACACTTAGTGTAATGGACAGTATCACGGCGGGTAAAGACAGTACGATGGTTTTATTAAAAGCCATGATGAAAGATTATACGCTGGTAAAAAAAGCGGAAGTAAAATATTTTATCGGCGACAGGCTACACCCTTTACACAGCGGTATTTTAAAGACAGATAATTTCGGCGAAGCACAAATACCTATTCCCTTAAAAGAAATTACTGCTGCCAACAATGTATTGCAGGCAGAGATCAATAATGGTACCAGCATAAAAAATTTCAGTATTAAATTGCCGGTGTATAAAAAACAAACCCTCGTTAAATTTTATCCCGAAGGCGGACATTTAATTGAAGGTGCTGTAAATACTATTGGCTGGGAGGCCACCAATAATGAAGGGGAGCCTTTGCCTGTAACAGGGATATTGTACCAGGGTGACCAGGTGTTGCAAACCATTACCACCAATGTGTATGGCATGGGTACCTTTTCATTGTCTCCGGCAAAAGGTAGCCGTTATTATGTAAAATTACAGGGCATTGATAGTTTGTATAGATTACCAAAAACCTTGTCCGGTGGTCCGGTAATAACGGTAACGAATGCCTTGAGTGCAGATACACTTTTTGTAAACGTTAACGACCAGGGAATGCCGGCAAAACTTTTATTGCAGGTACATGATTATCAAAATAGTTTTATCAGTTCGGAGGTAAGCACCAGGGGCAAAGCCATGCTGTTAAAAATTCCTTTGCAGGAAGTGCCCAAAGGATTGGCCACATTTACCTTGCTGGACAGTTTGGGCAGGCCGGTGGCAGAAAGAGTGTTCTTTGCTCATTTTGATAAAAGGGCATTGGTGAATATCAGTACCGACAGTGCATCTTATACCATGCGGCAAAAAGTTACGCTGCATTTAAAAATTACAGATGCTGATCATCGTCCGGTAACCGGTTTGGTTTCTATTGCATGCGTACAAAACAATAGGTTAGACCTGGTGAAAACGATGAACATAGAAAGCTATGCGTATATAACCAGTGCGTTGGAAGCTTTTACGTACAAGCGTAACATGATGGGCAATGATGCAGATAATAAAACCTGGCTGGAGCAAGTGTTGCTGATAAAAGGCTGGCGCAAATATACCTGGCAGGATGTGGCCATGGCAAAAGCAAAAGATACTCCGGTTTACACGTCCCTGCAATTTAAAGGCAAAATAACCATGAATAAAAAGCCATTGAAAAAACCGGTTTTGCTGAACCTTAAAATTTTATCACACCAAAATTTACTGAACTGGCATTTATAAACAGCGACAGCTCAGGTAATTTTGAATTACTGCCCGAAAAGATCATAAGCGAACCAGAAACCAGGTTTGAAATTACGGTGCGTAACGACAGGCAACTGGAATACGCCGTGGCAGTTAACGATCCTTACCAGGCGATGAATAAAAAACTGGCGGCATCATTAATATTTCCTGATTATAGTCCGCGGAGTTTTGCACAAAGCAGCCAGGCTTTTGTTTTAAAACCAGGCGAAGTTGCCAAAACATTAAAAACTGTTGTGGTAGCTGCAAAAAAAGACAATAGCTTTTTTACTGCCCGTAAACCGGGTGTAAATGCCTGCGGGGATTATGTTTGCCTTAATGGTATTTTAAATTGTACCAATCATCCCAACGACCAGTTTCAGCCTGAAGTAGGCAAAAGTTATGGCAATAGGTTTGGAGGTAATAACATAGTTCAGATGGTGTATTATGGCTGCACCGCACTTACACAGTTAGCCAACAATGAATACAGGTTTTTAATGCAGGGTATTTACAACAAAAAAGAATTTTATGTTACTGACCTTACTAAAGCAGATGCCACTGATCCGCAATATTTATCAACTTTATATTGGAACTATTCTTTACTTACTAACGCTAACGGCGAGGCGGAATTAATTTTTTATACCAGTGATATAACGGGTAAATTCAGGATTGTGGTACAAGGGGTGGCAAAAGATGAGGTATTGTATGGAGAACAGTTTTTTGAAGTGAGAGGAGAATAAAAAATAAAACAGGGGTATAAAATATTAAATCGTCAATCCGGATACAAACAACGCCACTACAGCAACAGTAGAATAAATTCTAAAACAATATAGTTGTACTTGTAAAAACATTTATTGTGTTAAACAAATACATTCTTTATTATATTTTTGATTTCAAATCCAATATTTATGCATCCCCTTTTACCTAAAACCGTTATGCTCCGGCATAAGTTTATACATGTATTTTCTGTTGGCAGTATTTTTTTTGCGTTGCTTTTTGTGAGCGCAAATACCACAAAAGCGCAAACACTTAATACAGGAGATTTTGCCGTAATTGGCTTCAACACTTCTTTTAATATTAATACCACAGCGCCCATTGGCCCCGATGAATTTGCCATCCTGGCATTAGCCAGCATACCATCAGGCGCTGTTATAAAAATTACCGACAGGGGATGGAACGGCAGTGCAATGATCACCACCAATACCGGTGATGGTGTGATGAGCTGGACCACTACTGCCACAATTCCTGCCGGCACTGTTTTTAAAATAACGGTTACCGCAGGTACCACACCGTCTTTAACTATTACGCCGTCAACTTATGGCACACCCGCAATTACTGTTGGCTGGACGAGTACGTCAATACCCGGCGCCAATGCCAATGTAGGCGACCAGGTGATCATTTACCAGGGCAGTGATACCAACCCTTCTAATTTTGTATATGGATTTAATACCAGCAACAGCACCATAACAGCAGCCGGTAACTGGCAGATAGGTTCTACCTCTGCAAGGGATAGCGACCTGCCACCTGGGCTCACCAACAATGCTGCATTAGATGGTTCTGTTGCAGCAACAGCCGTTGCATTTACCAACAATGCCGCCGGTTATTTTGCTAATAATTTTGTTTACAGTGGTACCAGAACGGGTATTAAAGCAAACTTATTGGCTGCTATTGCCAAACGTGCCAACTGGACGTATACCACAACGCTTACCACAACTTATGATCTGAATATTGGCGGTACTTTTTTCCCGGGTTCCAATCCGGTATTTACATTAGGCGTGCTTGCTGTAAACCAGCTTAGTTTCAGTGGCACTACTACAGCCAGCTGCAATGTACTGGAGTGGCGCAATAAAGGCGAGAACGACCTGTTTCAGTATATAATTGAAACAAGTACTGATGGCCGCTCTTTTACAGCGATAGACTCAGTAAGGGCCACGGGAGCCGCTGATTATATATTTGGTGTACCGGGGCCTTTGCTGCAACGCAGCTACTACCGCTTAAAAATGGAAGACCGTGACGGCAGCTTTACTTATAGTAATAGTATTCTTTTATTGCTGAAAGATAATAGCATACAGCTGCAGGCATATCCTAACCCGGTAACTGATGTACTGAATATTTCCGGCCCGGGAAAAATACTTCGTATAGCGGTAGCTGATATCAATGGCCGGCAGGTGTATGATGTAAATGGCAATGGCACTTTGATACAAAAAATCAATGTACAGCATTTGCCGCAGGGCACTTACCTGGTTACTGTAAAAACAACCACCGATAGTAATACTTTTAAAGTGGTGAAGCAATAATTAGGGCATATTATTTCACAGAGAAGTGCTGTTGCAAACGGAAGATCTTACAATGCCAGGTTATTAATGATCGGTAAACCTGGACCAGATCTTCTGTTTCTTCTGCAGCAGTTCTTTTGTAATATCAATATGAAAGATGGACCGCCAATGATCATCCTGTAAGTGTATCCAGATATAGGAATTGTATAAGGCAATGGAATCTTTGGGTAGCGGCAATGTGATAAAATTAACTGGTGTATCCAACCGTATTTCTACATAGGTTAAAGTGGAATCATTTTTTCTTTGCCGGATATATACGCTGCTCATGGGTTTTTTGTAAGTGCAGGTAACAGCATTGCTTTTTACATCATAAAAAACTTTTTTGTCTTTAGCACCTCTGCCGGTTACATCAAACATACTACCACAGCTGGTAAGCAATAGGGAAAAACATAAACACAGAAAAAATAGCTTAGGCATAGTTTTGATAGCTTTTCTTATCTCCATTTAAAGGCATAATAACTGCAGGGTTTTTCAGTGGCATTGCCCACACCATGCAGCTTACCACTTTCTGCAATGAACAGATCACCTGCAGCACCCGTATAGTTTTTTCCATCAATGGTCATTTCGGCATCACCTTCAATCACTACAATTATCTCTGTATCCACATGCTGGTGTGGTGCATGGCTGGGCCCTTTTTGTTTAAGATAAGTGATATGCATTTCGTAATTATCGCACATGGCTGTTGGCCGGTCAAAAAATTTACGGTTGCCTTTATTATTGGCTTCGGTATACTTCAGCGAATCATAATTCAGTAGCAATGCACCGCCGGCCAATGTGCTTCTTTCCATGTTCATTTTTTTACTGCGGAACTGTAATACATAATAAGTGAGCGGGCCTTTTCCAATATTTTCCAGTTGTTGTGCTTCCAGCGGTGGAATTAAAATAACACTTCCTTTGCCCAATACAGCGGTTTTACTGCCAACCGTACATTTCATTGTACCCTCTTTAATAATGATCAGTTCTTCAATATCCTTTTGTATATGGGCAGGCTTTGCCGCAGCGCCTTTAAACTGTGTAGTGGCATGTATGCTTAAGTATTCAAGGTCGGCTGTAGTGCCTTGCAGGATCTTTCTGCTCTCACGAAGGCTGTCTTTTTTTACAGCCAACTCATTCCAGTGATACACGCCGGAGCCAATAGGTTGTAGTTGTGCAACGGAATATAAACAGAAACAAAGCAATACTATAAGCAGGCAACTTCTCATCGTGTAAAGTATTAGGTTCAGGTATACCAAAGATAATTATTTACAAAAGAAATTATTGGCTTTAATTCTCCACCCTGAAATACACTTTGTAAAAATTCAGGTTCATTTCTTCATCAAATCCTTTTTCAATTAATTCCTTATCGCCATGGATATAAATGTGAAAATTCTTATCCAGTTTTAAAACACTTTTAAAAGTACGGGCTTGTTTTTTTACCGCTGCATTGGAGATGGCGAAAGAATCCGGTATGGGTGTATTGTATTCCTGTTCGTAATTGGCTTTATAGGTCTTAAAAGATTGTATGCCTTCTTCGTTATTGATCACTTCAAAAGCAAACTCATCCATATTAAAAGTTTCATTCTCTTTAAAATATTTCATGGAGCGGTTCAGCAGGTCGATCTTATCTGTTTTAGTAAGATCAAAAGAGTTTTCCAGTTCTTTGGTCACAAAATCTTTATATACACTTAAGGTATTAGTAGTTTGATTGTAATCATCATTCCTGATCTTAAGTTTTAAAAAATCATCTACCCAATATGCAGCATCGGTACTGCGGTTGGTAACATCAACAATAGCTACTTTGTAACCGGCTTCTTTTTCGGTATTAAAAATGATACATCCTTTATCCAGTTTTTTTATGTTGATAGCTTCCTGCTGGTAACCCATTTCAAAATTGTTATTGTTATTTTGTACAGTAAGGTAGGGTTCTTTGGTTTCAGATTTAAACATACCAATGGCATCATGTAATTCGCCTTCAATCTGAAGGTTGGTAAAATAAGCCACATACAATTCTCCCGATTTTATTTTTGGATGATTGGAAGCATCGTATAAATGTTTAGCTAATTGCTGACTGTTTTCGTGAAATGTTTCCGGATTGTTGAATATGGTTTCGGCAAAATGAAATACTTCATTCAAATTAAGGTCATCGCTGCTATGCCACAACCGGTAGATCTCATTTATTTTTTCAAAAGGAGAGAGGAAGTATTGTTGCAACAATTTATTTAAGATATCATCTTGTATTTCAAATGGCTGTTCAGAAAGTTTATATTTTTCGTCCAGTAATTTGTTGCCGGTCTGGTGAATGGAAAGGGTTTGTAATACGGCTTCAAAATTCGTGATCATCAGGTTGTTAGTTTTTTAAAATTTGTGGCGAAGTTAATGGTGTTGCCATAATTTCCCTGCTTTCACAAAACTTTTACAAAAAAACTAACCTAAATATTTGTTCGTACGAAATGTTTCCTACCTTTAGGTTATGAAACAGGAAAACAGTAATAAATTAAATGAGCCTACCCGGTCGGAACTGGAAATATTGCAGGTGTTGTGGAAGCATGGCCCGTCTACAGTGCGTTTTGTGAATGATACCTTGAATGAAATGAAACGTGCCGTGCAGTATACCTCCACATTAAAACTGATGCAGATAATGGCCGAAAAGCAAATGCTCACCCGTGATGAAAGCAGTATGAAACACATTTACCATGCCGCCATTGAAGAGCAAAAAACCAAGGGCGCCTTACTGGAAAAATTTGTGGATTCTATGTACGAAGGTTCGGCCAGCAGCCTGATGTTGCAATTGCTGGGTAATAAAAAAACATCTAAAAAAGAATTGCAGGCTATAAAAGATATTCTTGCCAGGTTTGACAAAGGCAGTAAATAATCATACCATTATTTTATGCAGTTACTTATTGTAAATAATATTTTTTCGGGCAAACTGGTGCAGGCTTTATGTTGGATGCTGCTGCATTCCTTATGGCTGGGGCTTGCTTTAACTATTGTAACCGGTACAATTATATTAACTACTAAAAAACAAACTGCAGCATTGCGTTACAACCTGCTTTCCACTGCTTTACTTTTGTTTACCCTTGCAATTACAGTAATTTTTATCATGCAGCTAACTGCAAGTGAGTTGGTTTTCAACAATAGTGGTACTGTAACTACTGCTATTGTTCCTGCAGATAGTACTGAAACTATTTATGCTTTTAGTAACAATACTAATGGATTTACAGGTAATGTAATTAATTTTTTTAATGAGCATGCTGCATGGGTAGTATGCTGCTGGCTTATAATTATCGTATTCCGTTGTATACAATTTGCCGGGGGCTTGTATAAAATAAAACAAATTAAAACCACACAGCTTACACCGGTAAATGAATACTGGCGTGAGCGCATTACCTGCCTTGCTGCCGCTTTAAATATCAGGAGTAAGGTTCAACTGGTACAATCAGGCATTGCTAAAATGCCCATGGTGGTGGGACATTTTAAACCGGTGATACTTTTTCCTTTAGGTTTATTAACCGCATTGCCTGCAGCAGAAGTAGAAGCAGTGTTATTGCACGAGCTGGCACATATCCGCCGCAAAGATTATTTAGTGAACCTGCTGCAGCATTGCACAGAGATCGTATTCTTTTTTAACCCGGCTGTTTTATGGGTTTCAGCATTGATAAAATCAGAGAGAGAAAATTGTTGTGATGATATTGCTGTGGCACAGGCGGGCAGTAAAAGAAATTACATTAATGCGCTGGTATCTTTCCAGGAATACCATTTGCATACCATGCAATATGCCACTGCACTGGGCAGTGATAAAAATCAATTATTACAGAGAGTAAAACGTATGCTTTACAATAACAATAAAACGCTTAACACCATGGAAAAAACATTTTTAGCAGTATGCTTTGTTGCTACTACTTCGCTGGCAGTATTTTTTACAACACCAACAACTGCACAAACCAGTGGCGCAGATACCATTCAACTGAATATCGACACTACTATTTCTATTGCTGACAAGCATTATGATCCGGCTGATTTTGCCGAAGGTTCTGCCACCAGTTATTCAGAGAAAATAAAAGGTGTTACACATACCCTGGTTATATATAAAAGAAACGGAAAATTGTATGAAGTGTATGGCGATATCACGAGCCTTAAAATTGATGGCAAAATTATTCCGCAATCAGACTGGGGAAAGTATAAAAAACTGGTTGATGAATTAAGGGCCGGTCACAAAAGCGACCTTACTTCAGGTAATGATAATAAAGAGCTGACCGAAAAATTAAAAGCCGAAGAACTGGCATTACTGGGCCAACAGGATAAATTGAATGCAGAGCTGCAAATGCTGCAATTACAAAGCGGGGATAAACAAAAACTGGAAGAATTGCAATTGCTGGCACAAAAGAATAATCTGAATGCTGATATGCAAAAGCTTCAACTAAAGGGAGCTGACAAAAAACAACTGGAATCATTACAATTGCTGGCGCAAAAAAATAATCTGAATGCAGACATGCAAAAACTGCAATTACATAGTACAGATAAAAAGAAGATGGAAGAATTACAATTGCAGGCACAAAAGAATATGCTGAATGAAGATATGCAAAGCCTGCAATTGCAAAGTGCCGATAAACTTAAAGCAGAACAATTGATGTTACAATTGTCGCAGGATAAACTGAGTGTTGGTCAATTACAATTATCACTTGAAGATGCAAAGGCAAAAGCCCTTGAATACAATAAAGCCAATTTGTTACAATTACAAAAGGCTGCTACGTTTAATAAGGCACAGCAACTGAAACTTGAAGCGGAAAAGAAACAGTTGAAGCAGGTTGATATTCAAAAACAAAAAGCTGAACTGAGGGAACAACAAAACGAACAAAAATTAAAACAAGCAGAAGAAAAACTAAAACAGGCCGAAATAAAAAATAATGAAGAAGAAAAAAGAGCTGCAAAAGATGAAGTGAAAGATGTAAATGATGAAAAAGAAAATACTGTTGAAAGCAGGTCTGAAAATAAAAATGATGATTAAAGTAAAGTAATGGCTTTGCCTGGTAAAAATATTGCTACTGATGTAACTTCTTAGTTTCCCTTACGTATAATAGTGTTTTAGTTTCTAATTTTTGAAAACAACTGCAGTTATGTCAATTGCAGTCCGCTAATTATTTCCTTAATTTTTTTGTATGCAGCAACAGGATCATGTCTGGCAATTGATTGCCGGCTATCTTACCGGTGAGGCTTCGGCAGAGGCATTGCAGGAGCTGCAGCAAATAGTAAATAGTGATCCTGATCTTAAAAATACGATTGCATTGCTGGCTGATTTCTGGCAAACAAAAACTGAAGAAAATTCAGCTGAAATGCATGATGTTTGGGCTAAACATCTGCAACGCATACAGCAAGCTTAAAATATGCTGCCTTTTTTCAAAATTGGTACTGATTCGTAAACTCACCCTGCAATTTTTAGTAGCCCTCACATAGGGTATGCGTAAGACTACCAGCAGGTGTATAGCGATTGATTTTTTTTACGCCGTGTTATCACCATTTCCGATGCTGGTCTGCAGGATAAAAAAGTGCTCAACAATATATTTTACAGTGCTGCCAGCTATAAAATACAGTTGTTATTTTACGAGGTATATTTAGTTGCAATATTTTTTCCATTACAGGTATGCTTGGTATAATTTTTGGAAAATAACAGCAAATCCAATTCTATGAGAGCTATTTCCTTTTTGATCTTAGCAAGCCTGATCTTATTCATTTTATTCTTCGTATTGGTGAGTATGTTTTTTACCATGTTCTTTAGTTAAAAAATTCTTACCAAACATCTGTTTATAATGCAGTAAAAACCTGCATTTATTGCCGCATGCCGAGTAGGTATGTTGTATTAATTTATCAACTCCCGCAGTACCTACGCCTCTCTGTTGTAGTAGGATGCTTACAACATTAACCCATTTTGCACTAGTGCATACCATTTTATAAAGTGCAAATTTGTGTATTGTTATTTTGTAATACCTGGATAACCGTTGCCTGTTGTAGTATTATGTATTCCATGATAAGGAGCACATTCATTTGACTGGTAGCTTTTACGGTATTGTAAAAGAAAATGAATAAGCACTCATTAATCCACTATCATTTATGCGTTCCGGAGCCCGAAAAACCACAACCAGTACAAAGCACCTGCTTTTTAAAATTTTCAATTCCACGGCGGATAGTAAAATATATTCGGGGCTGGCAACAGCTACCACGGAAAATCCTGTACTGCATGCGATTTTCAATTCTAACTTAATGGCAATAGCTATTGCAGATGATAATAATGATTTTATAGAAGTGAATACCGGTTTCTGTACGCTATTTGGTTATACAAAAAAAGAACTGGTAGGCAAACCAATTGATATTTTACTTTCCTCAATACATCATGAGAAAAAAGAAGGAACAATTACCATTGCCATTGAAGAATCAGAAATGACAGTAGCATTTAACGGTGTATTGCGGCATAGCTGTAAAAACGGGAGCCATAAAGATGTGGAAGTCACTTCACAAACCTTTGATCACAACGGGAAAAAAGTTTCGTTGATATCAGCAGTAGATATCACCGGCAGAAAATCAGCAGAAGAGCAGGTTAAACATAGTGAAGCAAGGTTGATAGAAGCACAGGAAGTAGCCAAAGTAGGTAGTTGGGAAACAGACCTGTCTACTTTAGCAGTAACCTGGTCTTTACAAACCTATCGCATTTTTGGAATTGAGCCGGATAGTTTTGCCACCTCACATCCGGGTTTTTTAACCTTCGTACATCCGGATGACAGGGGAATGGTAGATAAAGCTTTTATTGATTCATTACAAAGTGATGCCGTTAATATTATTGAGCATCGTATCTGCACCACCAGCAGCGAAATAAAAATTGTGGAAGAGCGTTGGCGTATTTTCCGTAATGAAGAGGGTATGCCTGTAAGAGCTGTAGGCACTTGCCAGGATATTACAGAACGGAAAATTGCAGCACAAAAAATTTCTGATAGCGAATTAAGATACCGTTCATTAATTGAACAGGCCACAGATGCTATTTGCATTACAGATGCTGCTATGCATATTATTGATATCAATCCCAGCGGCTGCCAGTTGCTGGGTTATGGCAAAGAAGAATTTTTAAAACTTTCTCTTGCTGATTTGTTTTATGCAGAAGACCTTATTACCAGTCCTTTTAAAACGGATGCATTGCAAACAGGAAAAGTGGTGAGTAATGAACGAAGGTTTAAAAGAAAAGACGGCACAGGTATAGAATTAGAAATAAATGTAAAATTGCTTGATGATGGCCGGGTTGTGGGATTTGCCCGTGATATTACCGCAAGAAAACAGGCAGAAAAAGAATTGCAGGCTGCTTATATTGAAAAAGATACCATACTGGAAAGTATTGCCGATGCTTTTTTTGCAGTAGATAAAAACTGGATGGTAACTTATTGGAATAAGGAAGCAGAAAAAATGTTGCACACACCCAAACATACTATTGTGGGCCGGCACTTATGGGAAGTATTTTCAGGTAGTATTGATTCAGAATCCTATAAGCAATATCACCGGGCACTTACTACTAACCAACATATTGTTTTTGAAGATTACTATGCAGCATTAAACAGATGGTTTGAAATAAGTGCTTACCCTTCAGCTTCGGGATTATCAGTTTATTTTAAAGATGTAACAGAACGTAAGCAGGCCGCCCAGTTAGTAATAGAAAGTGAGGCTAAGTACCGCACTTTATTTGAACAAAACGTAGCTGGTGTTTATCAAACCACCGTTGATGGGGTTATTTTAAATTGTAATGATGCTTTTGCAAAAATGCTGAAATACGATT
Organism: Ferruginibacter sp. SUN106; assembly: GCF_050611765.1. NCBI lineage: Bacteria > Pseudomonadati > Bacteroidota > Chitinophagia > Chitinophagales > Chitinophagaceae > Ferruginibacter > Ferruginibacter sp. SUN106. The sequence goes on along the minus strand of NZ_JBODJC010000003.1, from coordinate 590,106 downwards.
CTCCAAAAGAGTTGCTTTTAAAGAACGCAAGTGAATTGTATTTCTCTCCTGCAGAACGAAATGATTTTGTAAATACTGTAATTACACAGAAAAAAATACACAACTACGAAAGCACTTTAAAATGTAAAGACGGCAGCTCATTACATTTTATAGAAAATATTTCTTTGCGTAAAGATGAATTAACAGGCGAAGCTTTTTTTGATGGCATATTAATAGATATCTCAGAAAAAAAGCGGGCCGAAGTATTGCTTAAAGAAAGTAATCGACGATATAATTTAATTAGTAAAGCTACCAATGATATGGTGTGGGATTGGGATCTTGCAACAGGAAAAGTATACCGTAATAAAGAAGGCTGGAGAAAGATATTCCGTACTGCACCCAATGAAATTGAAAATGGTTTAACCGGAGCATGGGAGGAACGTATTCACCCCGAAGACCTGGAAAAAGTACAACGGATAACCGATGCCATACAAGAAGCAGAACAAAACTTTTTTGAAGTGGAGTGCCGGGTACGAAGGGATGATGGTACCTACGCTTATGTACACGACAGGGCATATATAGTACGTGATGCTGATGGTAGAGCCACCAGGTTGATAGGTGCCACACAAGATATTACCAGCAGAAAAGAAGCAGAACTTAAAGTAGCTAAAAGTGAATTACGCTTCAGGTCGCTGATACAAAATGGTTCTGATCTTACCAGTATTTTAGATGACAAAGGGAATTACCTGTACAGCAGCCCCGCTATTAAAAATATTTTAGGGTATGAACCAGAATTCATTTTTGGAAAAAATGCTTTTTCCTTTATTCATCCTGAAGATGTGATTACAATTAAAGCCCATCTGGCAAAAAAAGAAAAGGGAGATTGTGTGGATTTTGTTCCCTTTCGCTTTAAAAATACGCTGGGAGAATGGAGGTGGCTTGAAAGTAAGGTTTCTAACCAATGCGATAATCCAGGAGTGCAGGGGTATGTTTTTAATTCGAGAGATGTGACTGAAAGAAAGATAGCAGACGAGAAAATTAATAAGCTGTCGATAATTGCACGGGAAACAATGAATGGTGTGGTAATGACAGATATTGACGGCAAAATAATTTGGGTAAATGAAGCTTTTACACGGATAACCGAATTTGAATTTAATGAAGCTATGGGTAAAAAGCCGGGAGATTTTTTGCACGGTGCAGAAACAGACTCCCGTGTAGTTAATTTTATGAGAAGAGAGTTGAAAAAAGTAAAAGCCTTTGAATGCGATATTATTAATTATAAAAAATCTGGCAAGAGTTATTGGGTAAGAATTCAATGTCAGCCACAGTTTGATGAATCAGGAAAACTCAATTATTTTTTCGCTATTCAAACTGATATTACAAAAGAAAAACAAGCTGAAAAGATTTTAAAATCATCCGAAGAACGGTACCGTTACCTGTTCAATAATAATCCTGCCAGTATTTTTATATGGGATATCCATAGCCTTCAGATTCTTGAAGTAAATGATAATGCCGTTGATTTATATGGTTATAACAGGAAGGAATTTTTAACAAAGACTGTTAAAGACATAAGTTTGATTGACGATTATAAAAATATAGAACAATTTTGCATGACCGCCTTGTACAGGGAGGATTTTAAGCAGGAGATCACTTGCAAACATATTGCTAAATCAGGTGAAGAGATGCATATGCATATCGATTCTCACCGTATTCAGTTTAAAGGGCGGCCTGTAATCCTGGCGCTGGCAACAAATATCACCGATAAAATATTGCTTGAAAAATTGCTTGAACAGGAAAAGCTTGCGAAACAAAAGGAAATTACAACTGCAGTAATTACAGCACAGGAACAGGAGCGGCAGGAACTGGGCAGCGAACTGCATGATAATATTAACCAGATACTGGCAGGTTCTTTATTGTATCTCGGCCTTGCAAAAAAAGAATGTAAAGATGCAAATGCTTACCTTAACGAAACAGAAATACTGGTAAGCTCTGCGATTGATGAAATAAGAAAGTTGTCGCATTCTTTAATTCCACCATCATTAACACAATCAGAATTTTTAGAAGCACTCAGTAATATTATACAGGCAACAGAAAAAAGCAGTGGCATCATGATCTGCCTTCAGGCTGCCGGTTTTGATGAAAGTATTGTATGCGATAAAATGAAACTGAATATCTACCGAATCATACAGGAACAGTTTACAAATATTCTGAAGCATGCGCATGCAGAAAAGATTATGGTGCATTTAACACAGGAAAATGAAAAAACAATATTAAGTGTTAAAGATGATGGGATAGGGTTTGATACCAGCAAAAAACCAGGCGGTGTTGGGCTGATGAATATAAAAACCAGGGCTTCATTATTTAACGGAGAAGTGACTATTATTTCATCACCAGGAAAGGGATGCGAAGTGAAAGTGATCTTTAATACTTTGCCTGGGGAATAAAAAGCCACCAACTTCACGGTTGATGGCTTCCCGCATTAAGCGGGACAGATTATTTGTTGAGCATTCGGTTAACTTACTGTTACCGAAGGTGCCCATGACTGATCTGTAGATTGCATGAATACCTCCTTTTTATTTGATGAATACTAAAATTACTATTTTATAAGAATATATAATCGGACTATTTATAAACAATTTTTAATTTCTTCTACAGTTTCAATAAAGGCCCTTTCTTTTTTGATGTCTTTTTTCCAGGCAAGATCTCTTGCAATAAGGTCAATTTCTTTTTTTATAGTAGCGCCGGCCTTACCAGGTTCTTCACCCAAAATAAGTACGGTATCGGAGATAGCAACAGATGTGTTGATATCATGCGATACAATAATCAGCGTTTTCTTTTCATCAGATACAGAAACCTGCAGCAGTAAATCCGTTACTTTATCCAGTACACAAATATCCAGACCTGAAAACGGTTCATCTAATAATAAAAAATCAGAGCCCTTTAATAATTGCTGAATGATGCTTACCCGTTGCCTTTGCCCGCCGGATAATTGCTGCGGATATTTTTGCAGTTCACCATTCAGCTGAAAATCGGCAGCGTATTTTTCTATCATTTCTTTTTCTTTGCCTTTCAACAGAGCATTTTGCTTTACTGCTAATGATAAAGATTGATACACTGTTCTCCATTCAAATAAATAATAGTTTTGAAAAATAACGCCCATATCACCAGCCTGTACAGTTTTGTTATCATTGATAGTGATTGATCCTGCACTTGGTTTTTGTAAACCGGATAATATTTTAAACAATTGCGTTTTACCAATACCGCTTCTGCCGATCAGTGAAACTACTTGCCCCTGTTGCATACCGGGGCGCACTATGTCTTTGATACAAAAATTAATGTTACGCAAAATAATTTTATCGTCATAAGAAAGCTGAATATTTTTCGCTTCTAATAATACACTTGTTTTTATACAGTCTGTCATGATGTTACTTGTTTTAATTTGCTGTGAGGAAATAACCAATGCCTTGTGGTGCCTAATAAAAAGTCGAAGCACAAGCCGATAATAAATATCACTAATTGCAGGGCGATTACATTGGTAAGATCGTTGTACTTGTTGTATTTGATCAATAGAGAACCAATACCGCCTTCACTCATACTCAAGCCTTCCACCATAGTGATCATTAACCAGGAAATGGCAAAGTTCTGACGCAGTATTTCAAATACCTGGTCGGCCTTACCAATAATAATTACTTCGTATAATGTTTGCCAGTTGTTATAGCCCAGTGTTTTGCACAATTCATATTCCTGCTTGTCGATATTAATGATGACTGCTAAGAAGGAAGTGGTAAAAAATGGCACGATACCAAACACTAACAACGATAGTTTTAATTCACTACCATCTTTGGTTAATAATGTAAAGATGAAGATCAAACCAGTTAAGGTTAAATACCTGCACTTTACAATAAACTGTGCTATGCTTTTAAAAAACGGAATAACTGAGGCATAAGCAAAGAACAAAGTAATAACGATAGAGTAGCACATGGCTTTTAAGGTGAGTACCAAACTAACTACCATATTATCTAAAAATAATTTAGAAGTAATGAGTGTACCGAAAGCTGTTGCTACATTGCCCGGCTTAGGAATCAATCCGGATGAAGCAGTTTGCCAGAGCAGTAATGTTGCCACTACCTGCAATACTATCATAATGGCAAGTGTTTGCCTGCTGATGACTCCAAATGGTTTAAATATATTTTTCATTGTAGTTAATAGTTAATGGTTCATAGTTCATGGCTATGAACTGTTAAAAAATCTTATCTCATTGTAATTAAAAATGAAAGTTGAAACCGGTTTCCCATTTTATTATTTCAAACAGCGCAGACCGCTCTCAACTTTCAACTTTTAACTCTCAATTTTCAACTCGATTACTCACCGAGTACAATTTCCACACGACGGTTTTTGCTTCTACCAGTTTCTGTGCTGTTATCAGCAATCGGTTTAGCGCTACCAAAACCTTTTGCTTCCACACGGTTTACAGGTAAACCCTTCTTCTGCAAATATGCTTTTACAGCATTCGCTCTTTTTTCAGACAATGGTATGTTGGTTACATCATTACCGCTATTGTCAGTATGGCCATACACACCAATCTTTAAACCTTCAGCAACCACAGCCGATTCAAAAATTTCATCCAGCAATCTGTAAGAAGCAGGCTTGATGTTAGCAGAACCTGTTTCAAATTCTATGCTGTAACTTTTAGATGACACAGTTGCGGTGATCTGGTCTGCATACTTTGTTTCAATCGCTTTACCCTGCATCAGGTCAGGATGATTGGAGATCACACTGAACAAGAAACTTTTGTCGACAGCCTTTTCGTAAGGCATGAATGTTGGTATCAGCGAAGGGTACATTTTCACCATCAGGTTACCGAAAGTGTTGTACACAGCTTTGTAACGATCCACTTTATCTTCACCTAAACCATAAGTGTTAGCCATATCGCTAAGATTGAACACCATACTACCGCCAAGGTTTACCTGCTGACCCTGGATATCTTTTTCCACGATACCATTATAATACTTCAACCAGTAATCAGCATCTTTTTCCTGGTACACCTGTGCACTTACTTTAGCAGCAAAGGCTTTGGCTTCATTGAAAGAACGTACCTGGTCACCAGCCTGTGCCAAAGCAATGATCATATTTTCCACATCTGTTCTGTGGTCATAAGCCCATTTTTTAATGGCGATGGTTTGGTTAGGCATTTGCGATGCATACTGTTTGGTATTGGCAATAGTTACCAGTCCGCCTTTTTTTGTGGCGATGTTTACGTCGCCGGGTGTCCATGTGGCCACACCATCAACATTGACAGTAGTATCGCTACCGGTTGTTTTACCATTCCTTACGATCTTTCTTTTTTCACTGTAACCTGTGATGTACTTGTTAGGTGCATCAAGGAAATCATTCGCAGCGATGATGTTGATCGCATCTGCATCATAAGTGGTTTCATCAGGGTTTACTTTTAAACCGTTGTCACCAGCCCATTTCAACAGTATGTTGATATCACCGTCACGCAATACACCGGCCACACATTTACCTAAAGCATTCTTCGGATCCTGTTTCCATGATGCAGGAGCCATCACCTGGTCTTCACCATAACTTTTACCGTGTGTTACCGGTATAATGATAGGTTGGTATTCTGGTCCTAATGGTTCCAGTTCTTTCGATAAGGAAGTCATAAAGGCCGGCATACCGTCACCCATAAAAGTGATCAATACAGCTGGGGTGTTAGGATTACTTTTGTATTCATTGGCAAACTTTACCAGGTCTGCCATCTGCCTGTTACAGTCGTCCTGGCGTACATAAGTAACATCAAGATGCGCTTTGTCGAATAAAGAATTTTTAGTCGTTTGCACACCACCGTTAGCGTACATGCCACTGAACTGACTGTTCCATGCCATACGCTGCCAGATGATCTTCGTACCTCCGTTCACTGCATTATCGCTGGATGGTAAAGGCAGTAATACTGCGTTACCACTCAATGATGCATCGGGCGCATCGGGTAGGGTTACTTCGCCAAGGTCAACTGACTGGCTTACTTCTTTAGGACGGCTTTGATACCATCTTACACTGAATATTGCGGCAGCTACTACGGCTGCTATAATGAATAATTTACCTGCGGGTTTTAATTTAACTGACATAGTTGTATGTTTTTATTTTGTTTGTTTAATTGATTACACGAATTGTTATTAATTACACGAATTACTTTGCGCCTATGTTTTCTTTGCCTCTTTGCGTGAAAACTTTGCTGAAGCCTAATCAAGTAATCCTCTATACTTATCTGTTATGTTTACATCTTTCAACTTACCGGTGTTGCTATTGTTGTCCAACGCATTATTGGTATAGTTAAAATCTTTGTTCAGATCGAAGTTGTTGATGAGTTCAATAGCCTGTGCAGATTTTGCTTTATCTTCCAGTACCTTATCATCCATAAATCTCGACGTAACATCTATCGCAGATTTAATGTGGCCGATCTTTTCACCGATCTGTTGTTTCAAAACCGCCAAAGCTTTTTCTGCATCCTGGTTCAGTTCATCATCACCCTTAAATGCTTTCATAGCGGTGGTTACGGCTGATAAACCTGTTGTTACAGAATAGTACAGGTCCTTCTTTGCTTCCAGGTCAAGCTTTGCATCTTCCAGCATGATACCACTCTCTTCATAAGCTGTATCTGAGAATTTGATGAGCTTGTTCAGGTCGCCTACTATGGGTGTTACATTGTCGATGTATTCACGGCAACGCAATACATTATTGGCATACAGGTCAACCTGTTTTGATTTTTCTTTTTCCTGTTGCAGAATTTTTACTTTCTGCACATTCAGCATCAACTCTTTTTCTTTATCCTTTAGTTTATCCATCAGTTCACTTTGTTTGCCTTTTAGTTTTGAAGATTGCTGAAACAAAGTATTCCTGTCTTTATAACCCTGTTCAATTTTTAATTGCAGGATGTTGAAAGGATTTAATTCGATAGCCAGTCCCAATGTGTAGTTGGCAATGAACTCAGAAAAATAACGGATAGCCCTCCAGAATTTTTTATTGGTTACTATCATCAGCAATACGCCAAGGATAGATCCGCCGATGACCAGGTTTACCAGGTTCCAGGTTACGGTTACCAGCCAGGGTAACACAAAAGTTAGAAACGCATAAGTTAATCCTGCAAATAGCGACAAGCCGATAATGGTGGTGGCGATATTTTTAGGTTCGCTGAACCAGCCCGGTTTTTTAGTTTGTTTAAGAATGGTGTTCATCATTGTTGTTGTTTTTGATGGTGATTAATACTTGTTTAAAATTTTTGTTAAGCGATATGTTGTTTTATTTTTTCAATGTCCAGTGTTATCTGCTGCTTCATATTTTCAGAAGCAGTTTTATACCCACCGGTATTGCTTTCGATCTTTTCCTCGTTTTCTTTTACTTCGGCGTGCAGCAACTGAACCTGGTTTTGCAGATCAGCAATCTCTCTTTGCAATTGTTCCATACGTTGCTGCTTGTTTACGATGTCCTGTTGTTTAGCCTGTACTTTTTCTGCCAGTGCCGCATCAACAGTAGAACTGAAGTTGGCTGCATCCGTTTCCAGTATCTTTAAATAAGCATTGGCTGTTTCAAGCAGCTTGTTCTTATCAAGGCCCTGCACATTCAATCCTGCGAATGCAGAACTATACCTTAACTTTTCATCTGCAATACCAGACATTGCCTGGGTCATCTTTGCAAATTCAAAGTAGTCGGGGCCGGGCAGGTTAGCATCGTTAAACAACTTGTCGAAATACTGTTTAAATTTTTCGTTGTTGTTAGCCGGTACTGCTCTTGCCATAGATGCCGGTGTGGAATGTTGTTGCGTTTCTTCCGGCACCGTAACAGATTTTTTTTCTTCTGTTATGTCCACGAAGGCTGAAAGAATTTTTTTTCCAAAACTTGCCATAGTGTTGTTGTTTTTAATAGTTAATTACTCAGGTTTTATTTTTGTTTGGGCATAGCATGGCCTGTATAGCTTTCGCCATATTTTTTTTGCCTTGCATTTGCTTAATGAAAAACTATCAGTAGCGCAGGGGCGCTGTGATGTTGAACGGATAGTCAGTAATACTATCAGGTTCAGCATTGTCCTGCGGCACAATGGTTACAGCATGCTGCAACGATTGTGCAAATACCCTTGTTTTTTTGATGATCACCATCAGTATACACATAAGTATAACGGTACCGGTTACCACCAGTTTAAATAGCTTCATTTTCTGAATGCTGTTTGTTAAGGTTGAAAAAGATTTACCACTGCTTGTAAGCGGAAGTAAAATCGTTACGTTTAAATCTTTACTGTTTGGAAAAATTTACAGGCTGGAGATATTCCCGGGTGGATTTTCTCTCAATCTTACGAGAGTAAATCTTTTGGCCAGAAATGCATGTGTCATAATAGTTGGAGTAATACTCCTTTTTGATTTGGAAACGTAAAGATATATTGGCGGCAGAAGCTGCTATAGCGAATACGGTACAAACGGGACTTGCGGTTTCACAAGTGGTAAAGTACGCCTGATGAATGGTATGTTAAGGTTTGGTGGAAGGTAAATAAGGTGTACGAGTGGCAGCGCAAGAATGCCTAACTGGTTGTTTATCAGCAACTAATGTAAAAAAAACAATTTTTGTCAATAATGTTTAGCTTTTCTGCTTACACATCATCTTCGTTAAATGATAACACCAGGTTACTGATTGTTGCATTCACTTTCCGATAAGTAACGCCTGCTTTATCCAGCATCAGCTTTGAGGCTTTTGCTGTATCTGTACCGGCATATTTATCCGACAGGTAAACAACTTCTGCAATGCCTGATTGTATAATGGCTTTGGCACATTCATTACAAGGGAAGAGGGCGGTGTAAATTTTGCAACCATGCAGATCCATACCAATATTATTCAAAATAGCATTCAATTCTGCATGGCAGATATAAGGATATTTTGTTTCCAAAAAATCTCCTTGTTTTTCCCATGGAAATTCATCATCACTGCAACCGGTGGGCAGGCCATTGTAACCAGCTCCCACAATTTTATTTTTGTCGTTTACAATACAGGCGCCTACCTGCGTATTCGGGTCTTTACTTCTGCAGGCACTCAATAGCGCTACTCCCATAAAATATTCATCCCAACTAATATAGCCTTGTCGTTTTTGTAATGCTGGCATATCCATGATTAATTACTATGGCTACGAATGTAGGGAATTTAGTTTTTTTAATAGCAGCTTTTTTATTTGATGCCAGACAAAAAATATAGTGATAAATTACAGTGTCAAAAAAAAAATACAAAATCATTCTTATGGATAAAATTCGCTGGGGCATATTAAGTACGGCAAAAATTGGCAGAGAAAAAGTGATACCGGCTATGCAGGCAGGTAGTTATTGCCGTATTGATGCTATTGCATCGAGAGATATACAACTTGCCCAGGCAACGGCTGATGCATTGGGCATACCTAAAGCCTACAACAGTTATGAAGCTTTATTAAATGATGCAGATATTGATGCGGTATATATTCCTTTACCCAATCACCTGCATGTTCCCTGGGCAATAAAAGCATTAGAAGCCAACAAGCATGTACTTTGCGAAAAGCCAATAGCACTTTCGCCGGAAGAAGCAAAAGCATTGCAATTGGCTGCACAGCAACAACCACATTTAAAACTGATGGAAGCGTTTATGTACCGCTTACACCCTCAATGGATAAAGGCAAAGCAAATAGTAAAAGATGGTGCAATAGGGGAGTTAAAAAATATTCAGTCCTTTTTTTCTTATTATAATACCGATACCAATAATATCCGCAATAAAAAAGAAGCAGGAGGTGGCGGCCTTATGGACATTGGTTGCTATTGTGTTTCGCTTGCCCGTTTTATTTTTAATGAAGAACCAACAGCTGTTTTTGGCAATGTGGAATTTGATCCTGTTATGCAAACTGACCGTATGGCTTCCGGTATTTTAAAATTCAGTAAAGGTGATTCCACATTTACCTGCTCCACACAATTGATGCCTTATCAGCGGGTAAATATTTCGGGCACTACAGGTCGAATAGAAATTGAGATTCCATTTAATGCACCACCATTAACTGCAACACGTATTGGGCTGCATACAAAAACCGGTACTGAAGAAATATTGTTTGAAGCAGTTGATCAATATACTTTACAAGGTGATGCTTTTTCAAAAGCAATTCTGGAAAACACTGCAGTGCCCACTGATCTGCAGGATGCGGTAAATAATATGGTGGTGATTGATGCGGTTTTTAAAAGTTCGGCAGAAGGCAAGTGGGTAATGATCTGAAAACGGCTTTGTCGTGATTACCCCTTTTAATTTCGTTTTTACCCAGCAGTATTATAAAATTGTTGTTGGATATTTGTGTTGTTAAAAAAATACATCAGTAACAATAAAAATTAAAAAGATGGAAACACAAAACAAAGCCGTGCTTACAATAGCAGCTACCATTAATGCACCGGTACAAAAAGTATGGGCTTACTGGACAACACCAAAAGATATTATCCAATGGAATGCCGCCTCTGATGATTGGCATACCACCAAGGCAGAAAATGACCTGCGTGTGGGTGGTAGTTTCAGCAGCAGGATGGAAGCCAAAGATGGTAGTTTTGGTTTTGATTTTGGAGGCGTTTATGATGTGGTAACCACTAATGAGTATATTGAATACACATTGGGTGATGGCAGAAAAGTAAAAATCAATTTCACTCCTGCAGGAGATACAACCAGAATAGTAAGCAACTTTGAAGCAGAGAGTCAGAATCCTTTAGAAATGCAACAGGGCGGATGGCAGGCGATCCTCGATAATTTTAAAAAGTATACGGAAGCTAATTAATACTTTTGCTGAATAACCTGAAGCCCCGGTAGTTCGGGGCTTTTTTATTGTATCTGCCTTAGCTTTGTAGTAAATTATTAACACTGGAAATATTTATGGCTACAACTATTAATTTTCAACCATTTTTAAAAGATGCTCTTGTTATTGCAATGCCACTTCAAACTAACGATTTTGAAGTATTATACAATGCCGCATCAGATCCTTTGATCTGGGAGCAGCATCCTAATAAAAACAGGTACCAGCGTGCAGAATTTGAAAATTATTTTAAAGGGGCTATAGAATCCGGCGGTGCATTTATAGTGAAAGATGCTGTTACCAATGAAGTGATTGGCAGTTCCCGTTTTAGTGATTATGATGCTGCAACAAATACTGTTGCTATCGGCTATACTTTTTTTATACGCAGTCATTGGGGCACCGGGCACAATTATGCACTTAAGAAATTGATGCTGCAGTATATCTTTCAATTTGTTGATACTGTAAATTTTTATATTGGTGCAGTGAATAAACGTTCTCAAACTTCTTTGGAAAGATTTGGCGCCATAAAAACAGGCGAAAAAGAAATGGCTTATTACGGAGAGGCTGCTAAGCTTGATTATATCTATACTATCACCAGGGCGCAATGGCTGCAATTAAACAAGTAACCATTTGTGCCTATGTAAAACGGTAGTTAACGTACTGTTGATATCGTGTGCTTCAGGCCAAAAAATATATTTTTGATTTAACAGGGCGGGAAATTTTTCCGGGTCTAAATCAAAAATTATGATTGGTTTTGTAAACAGTAAGTTGGTTGTTATAATAAGTATACCGCTCACTTTTTTACTTATTTGTATTGAGTTGTATATCGGTTACAGGCAACAAAAAAAATATTATTCTTATACTGATACCAGGGACAATATTTTACTGGGACTTTTGTTTGCAGGTGTAGAGGCACTTTTAGGTGGAGCCTGCCTGTTGATGCTGATGGCCGTGTATGCACATGGTTTTAAAACAGCGCCAGTAAATCTTTATATATATTGGTTAAGCCTTTATTTTGCAGAAGATTTTATTTATTATTCCATGCATTACCTCGATCATCATGTACGGGTATTGTGGGCCGGGCATATCACACATCATTCTTCCGATCAGTTTAATTTTTCAGTAGGCGTAAGGGCCGCTATTTTTGAGCCGGTAGAAAAATTCTTTTTCTTCATCCCTTTAGCAATAGTGGGTTACAGGCCTATAGATATTTTACTCATTTATATCATTTCTCAAACTTATGGTACATTGGCACATACAAGGCTCATAAAAAAAATGGGTTTCCTGGAATATTTTTTAATTACACCATCACACCACAGGGTTCATCATGCAAAAAATATAAAATACCTGGACAAAAATTTTGGCATGACGATCATTTTATGGGATAAATTATTTGGCACTTTTCAACAAGAAGAACAGGAAGAGCCTGTTGAATTCGGTATAAGAAAAGCAACACCGTATAAAAATTTTGCTGACGTGGTTACCTATGAAATAAAGCAGATAATAAATGATACCCGCCAGCCTGTTACAGTCAAACAAAAATTGAAATACCTGTTTGGGCCACCTGGTTACAGCCATGATGGCAGCAGGCAGACAACAAGGGAGTTAAGGAAAGAATATTCACGTGATAAATGATCTTGTTTCGATTTACTTAAATGCATTGCATAATTAGCCGGAAATTTTATAATTTCACAGTATAATCTCACAATATGAAAAGACTTTTTTTAGTGGCATTGTTTATTCAGTTAACATGTATGGGTTTTGCACAAACACTTAGCCATATTGCTTTATCTAATGGTATTACACTTACATCGTTTTCATTCATTACCGACCAGCAGGCCATCATCAGGATTTCTCCCGATGGGAAAATGATGGAATGGGGAACCGAACTGGAACCTGGAAGGCTTGGTTATTACCAGGGCAAATTGCAGCCTTATATGGGCAGGGTGGAATATTACGGACAGGAAGCTGACGAGGCATTTCGTGGCAAAGTAAAAAGTATTGGTACCTGTACTATCACTTATTACACTTCCTCTCAACCCGAATCACAAAAGGGAAAAGTAAGAACTATTGGTACTGTTTTGTTAGATTATTATATGACTTATGATAATGAAAGCTTTGCAGGTAAATTAAAATCTGCCGGGAATGTTGCTATTACTTATTATGCTTCATTCGATAATGAATCTTTTAAAGGAAAATTAAAAGCTGTTGGTAATACGTTGCTTACCTATTATTCCATATTTGATGACAAATTCAATAAAGGAAAAATTAAAAGTATCGGTTCATATAATTATGCCTGGTATAATGATTTTGACCGCAAAGAATTACAGGGTGCTATGAAAACCGGTAATACGCTGCAAAAAATAAATGGGGTTACGTATAATATCTGGCAATGATGTAATAAAAGGCATCATGTGTAGTGTATGTCCACTAACGGAAAATGAAATTGTTAAGAAGCGGCAAATTATTATAAATGGCCGCTTTTTAGTTGGGATAAATTGTACTTACCTAACCATAACCCTGAAGTGCAGAAAAATAAATAGACAATAATTATTTAAAAACGCTATCTTACCAATCACTTCTCTTTATTAAGTCGGTAATGTTTTGGCCTGCACCTTACTAAAACTGGTTTTAATTCGCTCTCTTTTACGATTGCCTTTTATTAATTAATTAAAACCAAACAACAATGAAATCGATTCTTGCTATCGGGTTGTTAGCAATTGTTAGTTGCAACAATTCTGACAAAAAAGAAAGCGCCGGTATGACGGGTGTATATACCATGCTGTCTCAATCGGTAAATGATGGTAAAAAAGATACCACTTACACCAACCTTAAACAGTTAAAAATCTACACCGCAGATCACATGATGTATGCTAATGTAAATCCTGCCGATTCTGTATCCTCATTTGGTATTGGTACTTATACTGCCAGTGGAGATACTGTTACAGAAAACGTAGTATACAACGCTTCTGATACCAGCGCAAACAGTACCGCCGCAAGTTTTACTTTGCTGATAGAAAAAACAGCCAAAGGCTACAAACAGGTAATACCAGAAATAAAAATGGGAGATCAGAAATTAAAACTCACTGAAGAATATGAAACTTCTGGTTCCGCAACAACAGCTGCGTTAGATGGTGCCTGGAAGCAAATTAAGGGATATAATATAAAAGGAAAAGACACTGTACCTAATACCACTATTCAATATAAAACTTATTATGGAGGTTATTTTATGTTTGGACATACCTACACAGATTCTGTAAAAAAGGTGCACACAGGTATGGGATATGGTACTTTCGCAATGAACGGTACCAATAAAGTTAAAGAAAATGTTACTGCTTCAACATACTCCCAGATAAGAGGAAAAAGTTTCGATATCGATATTGAAATGAATGGGTCGGATGAATTTAAACAAACCATTACTGATACCGACGGTACTAAAGCGATAGAAATTTATCAGCGATTAAAAAAATAAGCTTGCCTTAATTATACAAAGAAAGTTCATGCCGCTGTGTGGACTTTCTTTTTTTTATAACATGAATTGAATAAAAAATTTTAATGCCGGAAAGTTTATTTTTGTACTAATGACGCTCAAACAAAAAATACATGATCATTATCTACAAGTGATCAATGATAAAGTACAGTTGTTACAAAAGGTTTTGGCCGACCTGAAAGAGAGTGGTGCCAATGAAACTAAAAGTACTGCCGGTGATAAACATGAAACCGCATTGGCCATGCTGCAGATTGAACAGGCTAATAACAGGGAACAATTGGAAAAACTGGTGTTGCAAAAAGCTGCGATTGAAAAAATTAATCCAAATATTGTCGCCGGTATAATTGTAAATGGAAGCCTGGTTAAAACCAACCGTGGATTTCTTTTTGTAAGCATTGCAGCAGGCAAAGCTGTAATAGATGGCTGTACAGTAATGGCACTTTCCCCGCAATCGCCGTTGGGGATGCGGCTAATGGGTTTAAAAACAGGGGATAAGGCCGAAGTAAATGGTAATCAGTATATCATTGAAAGTATTGCTTAGTCTGCCTGCCAGGTATTGCTGAAAACCCGTAAAATAAATTGGTGCGCCCCGGGTAATGATCCCGGTTCTTCACTAATTTTTTAATTACTTCATTAAGAAAATTTTATCAGAACCAACTTTCCTGATGTACACAGGTAATCCTCTGTCGCCGGCAGCACCATTTTTTCCATCTGTGCCTTTGCCTGGCTCGTATGTATAATCAGCTGCTGCTGCTCCTCCCTGGCCTTTATAACCACCACGGCCACCTTCATTAGAATAAATAAGACAAGGGCAATTGATAAATGCAAAAGCAGTGGAATCAAAATACACTTCAATGTTTCCGCCCTTGCCACCTTTACCACCATCACCACCTGATCCGCCGGACGTAGCGCTTTTCTTACCATCCTTCGATAAACCTGTTCCACCTGCACCACCACTTCCTCCATTACCACCGTCTGCAATAAATTTAATTTGTCCCTTTTGCGGATCTACAAAAAAAGTATCTTTTGATGATTTTGTATTGGTAGTACTAACTATTTGTAAAACTACATTATTGCCTTCAGCAGGTATTGCTGCAATATTGATGCGTACCGAGGCACCTGCTTTTCCATCGCTGCCATCTTTGCCACTATTAGCCATGCGGAATAATTTTATTAAAACCCATCTGTGATCGCCATCTTTTCCACTTTTAGCAGCTTCTGGTTTGTAATCAGCAATCTGTACCCCATCAGTTTTAGACTGACTAAAAGTTTTGCAAAATGAAAGCATAATAATAAATACAAGTAGTAAATTTTGTAATGCAGTTTTCATACAAAAAATAATAAGCGGATAGTTTAATGATTTGTACTTCTCCTATAAAGATATAAAAAATGCCAGCATTAAAACCGGCACTTTACATTGCATAAACTAACTAAAAAAAATGGTTGCTCATCAAACGATATAATTCCACTCATGTACATCGGTAATTTGCCCGGTGCGTATTAATTCCAATTGATCTTTTAATTTATTGTGCAAACTATTTTCATTGTATGCAGGTAAGGAGTGATCTATACCATTAATATTTATTACAGCAATTGGTGCAACAACCGCAGCAGTACCTGCACCAAATGCAGCACTGATTTTTTTTGCAGTAAATGCATTTTCTAATTCAGTAATGCTTACAGGCCTTTCTTCTGTTGCATAACCAAGGTCATTAGCCAATGTTAATAGTGAATCTCTTGTTACGCCATCTAAAATAGAATCTGATAGCGGGGGAGTAACCAGGGTATTATTAATCACAAACATCGCATTCATCATGCCTGATTCCTCAATGAACTGGTTGTCTTTTCCACCTGTCCACAATACCTGGTCGTAGCCTTGTTGTTTGGCTAATTGGGTGGGGTAAAATGCACCGCCATAATTACCCCCGCATTTTGCAGATCCGGTGCCACCTTTGGCAGCACGTATATAAATGTTCTCCACTTTTACTTTTATAGGATTTGCAAATAAAGAAGGCACCGGCCCGGTGAAAATTATAAAGCGATATTCGTCGGCGATCTTTACACCAAATTTTGCTTCGCTGGCATACATGAAGGGGCGTATGTATAAAGCACTACCACTTTCAGTTGGTACCCAACCTTTATCCACTTCAATTAAGCGCATTAATCCTTCAGTAAAAATATCTTTAGGTATCGGTGCCATGCACATCCTGTCTAACGATTTTAAAAAACGGTCGTAATGTTTATCCATCCTGAAAATATTAATGCGGCCATCTCTCATCTTAAACGCCTTCATGCCTTCAAACACAGTCTGGCCATAATGCAATGCCAATGTAGTAGGGCTTAAAGAAAGATTTGCAAATGGAACTACCTGTGGTATTTGCCATTCGCCATTGGCATAGTCGCATAGCAACATGTGGTCAGCAACATATTTTCCAAATTCAAGGGTTTTAAAATCTACTTCATTTAATTTTGAATGAAGAGTTTTACGTACGGAGATGTCCATTGTCAGTTCCATATTAATGTTGGTTTAATTTTTATTCTAAATCATAAATCTTATATCATACATCACAAATCATCTATCACAATCTCCATTTTTACATTCGCTCTTTCATACACACCAGGTTCTACCGGCAAATGTTTAAATCCAATTTTCTCATACAACTTAATGGCATTAGCATTTTTAGTATTGGAGTAGAGAATCACTTTAGTGGCACCCAATGCTTTTGCTTTTTCAAAACTGGCATAGCTTAAAGCTGCTGCAATTCCTTTGCGCCTGAAATCTTCACCCACCGCCATTTTGGTAAACTCATAAGTCTGTGCATCTACTTTTCTTAATCCAACAGTGCCAGCAGCAACACCTTCATACAAAGCCATCAATATCGCCCCGCCATCTTTTAATATGGCTTCTTCAGGATTAGTAAGTACATATTCATCCACCGGTTCCATCGTAAACCAGTCTTCAATCCATTGCCTGTTAAATTTTTCAAAGTAAGGCTGGTACTTTGCTTCGTATGGTACAATGGTGATATTGTTCATAGCTATCTTTTTTCTTTTTCACATTTACAATACAAATTTTGTACTTTTATTTTGTTTAAAACAGATGCAGATTTGTTATTTTTGACTATATCAGATTTGTTATGAAAAAAAATCAATTCAATTCAGAAGATCATTTATACCTGCAGGTGGCTGATGGGTTAGAGAAAATGATTGCGGGTGAAGTATTGCGTATCGGTGATAAATTACCCTCTGTACGTGTACTTAGCGAAGAGTACGGAATCAGCATGGGTACTGCATTCCAGGCTTATTACCATTTAGAAGGGAGGGGGCTTATCGAATCAAGGCCTAAGTCGGGTTACTACGTCCGTTTCAATCACCAGCGCTTTCCGCAATTACCCGACCAGGTAAAACCGGACGCTTTATCGCATGATGTGAGTGTAAAGGAAATGATCGCTTCTATTTATGCAGATATTGCAGCAAAAGATGTGATCAATTTTGCATTGGGGGTTCCAGATCCTTCATTATTGCCGGCAGCAAAAATTAATAAATCGGTTGTGTATGCTTTAAGAAATTCAAAAGACCATTGTATCGGTTACGAACACACGCAGGGAAACCTGGAATTGCGCCAGCAAGTGGCAAAGCTTTCATTTAACTGGGGTGGTAAAATTAAACCGGAAGAAGTGATCATCACCAGTGGTTGCCTGGAAGCGGTAATGATGTGTTTAAAAGCAGTGACCAATCATGGCGATACTGTGGCAGTAGAATGTCCTACTTATTTTGGTATTTATCAATCTATAGAAAACCTGGGATTAAAAGTAGTGGAAATACAGGCTGATCCTGTAGATGGTTTAGATCTTGATGCTTTGCAAAAAGCAATAAAAAAATTCCCTATCAAAGCTTGTGTAGCGGTTCCCAATTTCAATAATCCACTAGGTACCTGCATGAGTGATGAGAACAAAAAGAAATTAGTGGAGATCATTACTAAAAACAATATCCCGTTAATTGAAGATGATACTTATGGCGAATTGCATTTTGGCAAGAACCGCCCCAAAGCCTGCAAAGTGTACGATACAAAAGGGCTGGTGATGTATTGTGCTTCCCTGTCAAAATCATTAGCACCGGGCTACCGTATTGGCTGGGCATTGCCCGGTAAATTTTTCGAACAGGTGAAACAGATCAAACGGATTCAGAATATCAGTAGCCCTTCATTAACACAGGCAGCAATGGCGCACTATTTAAAAAATGGCCGGTACGAATATCATTTAAAGAATTTACGCAAGGCATTGCACACACAAAGCCTGCGGTATATGCAGGCTTTAATTGAATATTTTCCTGCAGATACAAAAATTTCCCGGCCCACCGGTGGCTTTACTTTCTGGATCGAACTAAATAAAAAAGTAGATTCTTTTAAGTTGCGTACAGAAGCTATGAAACATAAAATTTCTATTGTACCGGGAAAAATATTTTCTGCCAGTATTGATTACTCTAATTATATACGTTTGAGTTTTGGTAAACCATGGAGTGACGATGCTGACTATGGTTTGATGATGTTGGGAAAAATTATAAAGAAACTGACATAGATTTTAAATACCCGGCCCGCTTTTAATTAAGTTACTTAAAAAAAATTGCATTACAATAATTGTATTTATGCAGTTATCCCTGTAAAATGCGTTATTACAGAGGTAACATTAATTTAATAATTCAGTAACATTAGTATCATCCGTTAGCGGAACCTTTGCCGAAACTAACAACGATGAGAAAACTTATTTACATTTTTCTTTTTTTATTCTTTTCTATTAACGGATTTTCACAATTTACACCAGGTAATCTTACAGTTTTACAGGCAGATGCCTCTGCAAACAATACAACCTGCAGCGTAGTGGAAATTAACACTACAACTGCCGCTCAGTCTGCAATTACTACAGTTGCAATTAACGGTGCAGGAACAAATGCGTTAAGGTTTTCAGGCAGTGCTACTTCTACTGGCTATCTTGCTACCAGTAATGATGGTACTTTGCTCTGCTTTACCGGGGCGAACAATATTAATACTGCAGCCAATGTAAATACTCTTAACCCAAGAGGTATAGGCACATTAAATGCAGCACAAAATTTTAACCTGGCTACTACGTATACAGGTACATCAGGCAACCAAACCAGGGGCGCATCAACTTCTGATAATGCTTCATGGTATATTATAGACCAGGGTGGCTTATATACAAATGGCACCAGTACTGCAAGCCCATCAGCTAATATTCGTGCAGGAAAATTTTTCGGAGGTACTATTTATATATCTTCTGCAAGTGCTACGGTGATACAGGTTAATACGGTGTCAGCCATTTCCGGCGGCACACTTACCGGCTTACCCGGGCTTACCAATAATGCCAACCTGCAGGATTTTTACCTGGTATCATCCGGATCTAACGGCGCTGCATATGATGTGTTATATGTTTTGTCTGCCACATCAAATACAGCAGGAACAATAAGTAAGTATTCTCTTGTTAGTGGTACCTGGACAGCAAATGGAAGTTATACCACTACTTTTGGTGGTTTTGGTATTGCTGCACAAATGGGCGGCGGCGGAGCATTTTTATATGTTTCTACGGGGATGGGAGCTTTAACGGCTAACAGCATTATTAAGTTAACAGATGTTGCAGGTTATAATGCAACAATTGCAATTACAACTGGAAATAACATAACATTATACAGTGCACCAACCGGTAAAATCGCAAAAGGAGTTGCATTTGCCCCGATAGCTTCTGTAGCGCCGTCAATTATACCTAACCCGGTAAATCTTAATTTTCCAAATACATTAACAGGAGCATTGTCTGCGCCACAAACAATTACACTCTCTGCTTCAAATTTATCTCCTGCATCAGGTTTATTAACTATTACAGCACCTAATACTAATTTCCAGGTTTCAAATGACGGCACTACATGGAGTAGCAGTACTACAGTTGCGTATAGTGCAAGTGGGGCATCAGTGGGTAATTTCCAGGTTCGTTTTTCTCCTCAGGCATCTGGTTTGCAATCAGGTAACGTAAGCATAACGGGAGGCATACTTATTGCATCGGCAAATGTTGCAGTAAGTGGCACTGGAGATAATGCACTATCACTTACTTTCAGTGCTTCAACAACAATAGTGCTCAATCCTCCGTACATAAGCGGAACGATAAATGATCTTGCAGACCCTGCTAAACAAACGGGCATTATTACTGATATAAAAGAAAACGGGATTAATATACCGTCGGCAAACTATACCCTCACAGCATCAAGTACTAATACCACAGTAGTACCGGTTGCAAATGTGAGCATAACAACAGCCGACGGACAGGCAACTATAAAAATTACGCCTGCAGCAGTGGGGTATGCCGATATTACACTTACACTCACAAAGGGTGTTGATACTAAAACACTCGTAATTCATTATGCAGCTTCCTCTTCAGCGTCATCATCGGCAGGTACACACTGGCATACAGGAGATTCGGATGCATCCTCAGCCATTGCAATAGATGATAATTATATGATCACTTGTGATGATGAAAAGAATTTATTGTATGTTTTTGACAGAAACCAATCAGGGCTGGCAGTAAAAACTTTTGATTTTAACCAGGGACTTACCAATTACCTTGGCTTAACTGATGGCAGTGCAGGTAACTGGAAAGAAGTGGATGTGGAAGCCAGTGCAGTAAGTACTACTGTGACTGGAAAAAGTTACTGGCTGGGCTCTATGAGCAATAGCAGCAGTTTTAATGTAAAGCCCAACCGTGATCGTTTATTCGCTATTACTACAACCGGAACCGGCGTTGCCACTACTTTTGTAAACGCCGGCTATTATGCAGGTTTAAGACAGCAGTTAATAACCTGGGGTGATAATAATGGCTATAATTTTACTGCCAGTGCAGCTGATGGGCATGATCCTAAATTAATTGATGGCTTTAATGTTGAAGGCATGGTTTTTGGGCCTGATAATACCAGCTTATTTATCGGGTTCAGGGCACCGTTAGTGCCAACGGCTAACCGTACAAAAGCTGTTATTGCTCCGCTTCAAAATTTTGAGAGCTGGTTTAATAATGGTGCTCCGGCTGGTAATCCAACTATTGGCGCACCAATAGAACTTGATTTAGGTGGAAGAGGTATTCGTGATATTATTCGTTTAAGTAACGGATTTTATATACTTGTTGCAGGCAGTTATGATGAAACAGCTGTGCCAGCCGTATACAGGTGGACCGGTATTTCAGCAGATGCTCCTGTTCTTCTTTCTTCTTTTGATGTTACCGGCCTTAACCTGGAAGGTGTTTTGCAGGTAAATGAGGGTGGTGTGCTATCGCTGAATAAACTACAGTTTATAAGTGATAACGGAGATAAAGTATATTATGGAGATGGTATTGCGGCCAAAGATCTTGTGCAGAATAATTTTAAGAAATTCAGCTCTGATATTATTGTGTCTTCAATAACTGGTGTACTGCCCGTAAGCTTTGAATATTTTTCAGCAAGTCGCCAGGATAAAAATGTACTCCTGCAATGGAAAACAGGCCAGGCAGATAACTTGCGGTCTTTTGAAATTCTTCGTTCTGTAAATGGCCGTGATTTTATCAGTGTTGGTAATATTATTGGGGCATCATCTCAATCTGTATATTCATTTACTGATAAAAATATAATTAGCGAAAAATTATACTATAGAATTAAAGCTATAGAAATAAACAGTACTCAATATTTGTCTGATATAAAATTAGTAACCCTCCGCAATACAAACAATATAATATCAGTATATCCCAACCCGGTTAAAAACAATCAGTTTACCGTCTCTGCAAATGTACCCGGTAATAAAATGATTCATGTGTATTTTGCAAATGGAAATTTATTTACAGAATTACAGTTTACTGATAATAAAAAAGATATCAATACCAGTCGATGGGCAAAAGGATTTTATATAATTCGTATTGTAAGCAGCGAGGGTGAGTCAACAAGTCAGAAGTTGATAGTACAATAAAAAACTGAAATCATTTTCTTTTTTCACCGGGATATCAAACCATTAATATAATGGTTTGATATCCCGGTTCCTTTTTAGAAAATATCAGGTAGCAATACGTCGTAATTTTACTCATTTAAAGGCAATAGTATAAGAGTATATTGGTATAAAGAAATAGCGTAAATAATAAATTTGTCTTAACATTTTAAAATGTAAGATTCTGTTTATATCTTACAATCGTAACCTTAAACCAACCATGAAAAACCAGTCCCCTCCCAATTTCCCACAAGTGGATCAATATTCTTTTACAAGAGACAACGACGCCAACAAAACGGATGCGTTGTATAATGAACTGCTGCAGCTTCCGGATGTGATCTTCCAGACAGACCTGGACTTTATTATTACAGGCTGGAATGATGCCGCAGAAAAGATCTGTGCGCTTTCTGAAGTGAAAGCAAAAAATATTTTCGAGTTAGATAATATTAATTTTTCTGCTGAATCCATTGAAATCATGAAGCAGCAATTCCGTAACGATGGTATATGGAATGGTAATATTCATTTTAACCGGAAAGATGGAATGGATATTTATTTTCGTTCATCTGCACATTATATTATGGATGCTGAGGGAAAGCCTTCTTCAATTATGATTGTCAATCACAATATCAATCAACAAATAATTGCGGCACAAAAGCTGGTTGAAACAGAGGCCATGTATAAAATGGTGATTGATGCACTTGACCAGGGAGTACTGCTAATTCAGGCAAATGGAATGATAATGGCGGCCAATAAAAAAGCATCGGAAATTCTTGGTGTGGCACAGGAAAATCTGATAGGGCAGATTCCCGTAAGTGGCGGCAGGTGGAAAGTATTTCGGGCCAACGGAAAGCCATTTCCGGATTGCGAATTGCCGGCGGTGGTAAGCCTGCAAACCGGTTTTCCGCAAAAGGATGTTGAAGTGCGTATTGAAAAACCCGATGGAAAATCTTTCTCGATATTGATCAGCAGCCAGGCAATAATGAGAGAAGGAGAATTTAATCCTTATGCTGTGGTGGTATCTTTTATTGATATCAGTGATGATAAGGTAAATACCGCCTCTGAATAATATAGCGTTTACCTCTATTTATAATTCCCCGGAAAATTTCACCTGCAAAATATTGTGGTTTACCGACGTTTTGATTGCAATTGCCTAATGCCGTTTTTTCATAGGGCAACGGCGATATACATTTGTATTACAAAAACAACAAGCAATGGAAAATAATTTTAAAAGCGACAAGAGACAGGAAGGCAGGATATTTGCCGGGATAATTTTAGTGGGCGTTGGTGCAGCATTACTGATGCGTAATTCCGGTTTTCCATTTCCCAACTGGCTTTTCAGCTGGCCTGTAATATTGATACTGGTAGGCATTTACAGTGGCTTTAAACACAACTTCAAAAATAATACCTGGATCATTATGATTGGTATTGGTGGTTTTTTTCTTGTCGACAGGTTTATCCCTGACATGAAACTGGCACCTTATTTCTGGCCGGTGATCATTATTGCAGCAGGCGTACTTTTTATACTTCGCCCTGATAGAAACAGATGGCTGCATAACCATAATGATGAAAAAAAAAATGACCCGGATACCATAGCAGGTAGTACATGGCAAAAAACAGAAAGCAATAATTATGAAACTGACAGTACTGATTTTTTAAAAGTATCTTCTGTGTTCAGTGGTATAGAAAGAAGTATGGTATCAAAGAATTTCCAGGGCGGCAGGATAAGCTGTGTTTTTGGTGGCGCCGATATTGATCTTACGCAAGCAGACATACAAGGCAAAAAAGAGATCCGGTTTGAAGTGGTGTTTGGTGGTGTAAAATTAATTGTGCCTCCAAACTGGGTTATATATAATCAGATTGACGGTGTGTTTCATGGCGTGGAAGATAAACGCAGGTACAATGCTGCAGTTGATGCCGCTGCCGAAAAAGTTTTAATACTTAAAGGCTCGGTGGTGTTTGGCGGGGTGGAGATCAAGAGCTACTAAATTAATACGAGCCTTTGCAAATTACCAGCGGTAATAATTAGGCATATACAAATGTTCAATTTTCAATGCTCAATACTCAATACTCAATATAAAACACAAGTGCATTTTCCCTGAACATTGAAAATTGAGCGTTGGGTATTGATCATTTTCTTACAACAGGCGAAGCGGAAAGAAAATTAAACAGCATCACTATTAACTAAAAACTATCTGCAATGAACTGGTATATGGCAAAGTTGGTGTATCAATTTATCTGCGGCAGCGGAAAACATACGCCGCAGTTTAATGAACAACTCCGGCTGATTGTTGCAGAAGATGCGCTGCATGCTTTTTATAAAGCCAGGCTTATCGGGGAAAGAGAAACATTAGATATTGTAAATAACGACATCTCGATACAATGGCGGTTTATTGATGTAACAGAAATTTTACCGGTAGATAATTTATCAGACGGAGCTGAACTCTGGTCGTTTATGAATGAGGATTCAGATGCAGAACTGTATATTCGCAATACGCAACAAAAGGCCAGCAGGTTGCTGGAGCAAGGCATGCATGAATTTGATATCATTTAAATAGAAATAGTATTGGCCAAAAAAAATAATATCCGTGGCAGCAGAAAAGCAAACATCGGCGTGGTGTTTACTGTATGGTGGCTGATATGCGGCAGTATTCATGTATGGATACTGCAATACTTTGGCGTTACTTATAATAAAGCGTTGGCAGATGCTACAATCAGCTACCTGTTGCTTGGCGGATCTTGTCTTTTTATCATCAATAATATGCGGTATTATCTTCCCAAAAAAGAAAAATACCTCTATGTTATTGTAATGTCTTTTGCCATAACTGCTTTATGGCTGGCGTTGCTGAATTTTATTTTGAAGGCCATTTATAAGCACGATGATATGTACCTGCAATTATTGCAACGTACATTGGTGATTCGCTATGTGGTTGCTTTTTTAATGATTGCCTGTAATATTCTTTTAAGCCTGATCTGGTATACGCAGAAAGAACAACAGGAAGAAACGGACAGAAGAACTGCTACTGAAAAATTAGCCCGTGATGCTGAACTGAATAAATTACGCCAGCAATTGCAGCCTCATTTTTTATTCAACAGCCTTAATTCCATAAGTGCATTAACAGGGCTACAACCCGAAAAAGCAAGGCACATGATCCAGCAACTGTCGGACTTTTTACGTGGCACATTGCGTAACGAAGGGCAGCAATGGGTAAGCCTGAAAGATGAGATGGAATATTTGCAGCTGTACCTGGATATAGAAAAAGTACGTTTTGGTTACAGGCTGCAATCTAAAACAGATTGTGAAGAAGCGGCCTTGCAAATGACGCTGCCTTCCATGTTACTGCAACCTTTGGTAGAAAATGCCATTAAGTTTGGTTTGTACGATACCATTGGCGAAGTGGAAATATTAATTGCAGCTAAAAAAAACGGTGGCATGTTGCAGGTAACTGTACAAAATCCCTACGATGAATCTACAGCAATGCCAATGAAAGGAACCGGATTTGGCCTTGCATCTATCAGGCGAAGATTGTTCCTGTTATTTGGCCGGCAGGATCTGTTACAGTTAAAAAAAGAGGCCAACCAATTTATAGTAGTGATCAGCATTCCGCAAATTATAAATGATAATAAAGTAGCGGGATAAAAATAATTTACTGTACAAACTTTTAGTCACGTTTTTCATTCGTGTTAATTAGTGTAATTCGTGGCGACAAAAAAATAAATGATGAAAGCAATTATAATAGACGACGAACCATTGGCTAGGTCAATAATAAAAGAATACCTGCAACCCTATACTGCTATTGTTTTGGCAGAAGAATGCAGCGATGGCTTTGAGGGATTAAAAGCTATACAACAACATCAGCCCGATCTTATTTTTTTAGATATTCAAATGCCCAAGATCAATGGTTTTGAAATGCTGGAACTGGTAGATAATCCACCTTTAGTTATATTCACCACTGCTTTTGAAGAATACGCTATCAAGGCATTTGATGCACATGCTGCCGACTATTTATTAAAGCCCTTCAGTAAAGACCGTTTTGATAAAGCCATTCAAAAAATGTTATTGCATAAAACCAATATGGCACAAGCTGTTGCTGCTACAGCTTTACAAACTCCCACAGCAAGTAACCGCATAGTGGTAAAAGATAATGGTAAAATAAAGATCATTCCGTTACCACAGGTGCAGTACATTGAAGCTGCTGATGACTATGTGAAAATATTTACTGCAGAAGGTAATTTTCTAAAAAAGAAAACGATGCAGTATTTTGAAGACAGTTTGCCACAACAGGAATTTATCCGCATACATCGTTCCTACATTGTAAATGCTCAACTGATCACACGTATAACACCTTACGAAAAAGAAAGTCACCTGGCCCTACTCACCACCGGGGCTCAGCTGCCCGTGAGTAAGGCAGGTTACAGTAAATTAAAAGTAGTGCTGGGGATTTAAAAAATCCATCCATTTTAAAGGAAAACGGATTGGATTATATCTCCAGTTTCTCCAATACCAGCAACGTTTCTAAAAATTCATTCCAGGCTTGCTGCCATTTATCTTTTGCTGCGCTTATTTTTTCATGGTGTTCAGTACCGGCTTCACCCTTAGCTTTCATGTACTCGTCCATTTTTTCAAGCGCTTCCTTGTTTAATTCTTCCAAGCGTTTTTTAGGTTCCATAATAATATATTTTTATTAAAATTACGCTTTATCAATAGCAGCTGCAACTAAACTACAATCCATCTGTATTCTTACCAGCAACTGTTTTTTTTGCTGCTGCAAAAACACTTTTCCATAACAGGTAAAAAAAAGATTTGGTGACATCCCTTTCCTGGTTGATCTCATTTTTTCTCAATACGCCATTTTGCGGATTATTATCTTTTGCAAATAAGTTAGCCACAAAACTTACCACCCCTTTCTTTTTATTCTCAGCAGAATCATTTTTTAAAATATCTATTTTTAAATTTTCATACAAAAATGTGGAGGTTCCTTTCGCCATATTGTCATTCCCGGTAAGTTCAAAAGTTACTTTATTAACCCTGCCTGTTCTTATTGAAACCATTCCCAATGGAATTGTAATAGGGTTTAATACGGTTGCGTTGAACCCTCCTGCATTACCCGAAACATCAAAAGCTCCATTCCTTGTGTCCAGGGGAAGCTTCCAGGAGGTTTGCATATTGCTTACTCCCATAAACACGGCATTGGCATTTAATAACAGTAAATTATTTTTACTGATGAGGTCCTCTATATTAGTTACATTGGATATAGTTGCGTTAACGTTTTTAAAAAATACGGTGGCAGTTTGTTTAGAAATCTCTGCTTTTTCTTTATACGCCACATAGCCGTTTTTAACGATCACGTTTTTTATGTTGATGGGAAAATCAATTTTCCGCAATACCTGGTGAGGATAAGATCCGACTTTACTTGAAAGGTTTGGAGCAATAGTCCTGTCATCAAAAATCCTGATATCTGGTTCAAATATCATTGTTTCAGCCTCCAGCTTTTTATCTTTTAAGAATGCATTATTATTGATTCCGTTCAGCTCAATATTTTTAAAATTCAGTGTATACAAATCCTCCTGGTATTTTGAATTTTTAGAAAATGTAGCTTCTGATAATTGCGGGATCATCGAAAAATTATTTATGTGCAATGTTGCATTGGCACTATTGAGTGCAAAAGCCCCCACGTTAATTTTGTATCGTTTATTTGCAGAGACGAATGAAAATCCATCGCCGGAAAGTATCCATTTACTTCTGCCAATAAGATTTCTTATACTGGTACCGGAATATAATTTCTGAATATCCGTGGCTGTAAATTTTACATTGGCAACAGAAAGGGGAGGGTCTGCCGGTTTTGTTGTATTGTAGATCAGTATTTTGGTATTGCCAATACTAATTTTGTTTAATACCGCTTCGTCAAAATAATTATTGTCGATATCTATTTCATCGGATGATGTATCAGCAGTGGTTTTTTTATTTTTCTTACGATAGAAAGTCAGCAAGCCGCCATCGCTGGTTAGTTCATCGGCCTTTAGCAATTGCTTCAGTATAAAAGAATCCGTAGCTATTTTATTGATTGCTGTATTATTAACGTCAAATACAAGTTGTTGTTCATTATTTTTTTGCTGAAAATTTTTAACCCTCATAAATTTACCGGGGGCATTGTATTCCAGGTCACTAAAAGTTGCCTTATGTTTTTCTCCTTTTACGGCAATCTCTTTTACTTTTACCACCACATCATTAATAAAATAGCTGATAATATTCTGATAGTCTTTTGTGCTGTCGATGCTGAAATTTTTTAAATGAATCGAAATATTCTTTAAAGCCGTGTGCGGATCACCGGTTTTATCAGCAAAATTTAAAAAACCATTGTCAATTATTATCTCTCCTGCATGAATGCTATTGTATTTACCCAGCAGCTTTTCGTAAATAGCAAGGCTGTCCTTACTGTTCAATATTTTTTCTTCAATTTTTCCTGAACGGATAATATAAACAACCGGATGAATAATTTCTATAGATCCGGCATCTACAGCAGTATTATGCAGCAATGCCCTGATATTGGCATTTTTTACCGCCACTTTATCAATACGTACATTGTAAATGGTATTTGCAGAAGCGGTATCAAATTGCAGCAACTGTTGTTGTAATGAATCTGATTGCAGTACCACATTATAAAAGGATGCGTTGCCATTTTCCTCATCAATAGCAGAACTATCGTAATGAACGTAGTATAAATTGTTGGTTCCTTTGTGCAAAGCATTTTCAATAGCATCTTTGATGATACCTTTTTTGTGTTGCTGCCAGTAAAACCAACCAGCCAATAATGCTATTGAAACAACAACAAAAGCTATTTTTATAAATTTTTTCAAAATACGGTTCATTTAAAAAGGCATACCTAATGCAATATTCAGAACAAGATTTTCTTTCCTCCAGGCACTGCTTCCAAAATCAATCTGGTTTAACACCCATCTTTGTGAGGATGGTAAAAATGGTTTTCTCAGTGGGATACCAAGATCTGCCCTTATCACTAAAACAGTAGCATCAAAACGTAAACCAATACCGGATGCTACTGCTAATTCTTTATACCAGTCTTTACTCAGTTTTGCAGCAGGGCCAAATGCCACAGTATCTTTTGTCCAGATATTGCCTGCATCAAAAAATATGGCACCACTAACGATTGAGGTAATTGGAATTCTTATTTCAGAATTGAATAGAAATTTATAATCACCCCCAATGATCTGGAAATATTGTTGGTCTGCGGCTGAAGGCTGGTGAGTGCCCGGCCCTAAACTGCGGACACGGAATCCACGGACAGAACTCGATCCTCCAATAATGTATTGTTTGGCAAAGGGTAACATGGCTGAATTATTATAAGGTATACCAATACCAACCTGGAAACGATTTGCCCAATCCCATTTATTGGTAAAGCGATGGGTATAGTGTACATCAAAATCTGTTTTTACATATTGTGCAAATGGTGTGTTGAAGACTTTTTTTTCTCTTACTCTTTTAGCGCCTGTTATTAACCCGGTTATGTTGCCGGAGAGATCAATACTGGCATTAAAATACCATTTGTCTTTCCGGTTGCGTTGTGTGCTGTTGTAGGTGTAAGAAAAATAAGTGCCCAATACAGCTTCGGAATATACATTTAATAAAATAGCAGGATTGATCAACGCCTGTTTATAAAAACTATCCGTTACATTACTGGCATTCAGGTAACTTAATGCTATCGGTGCCAGTGTAAATTCATTCCTTATATTTTGTTTCCAGGTAAAATCGTATTGCAGGCGGAATAAATTTTTGGTGTAAAACAATTGCTTCCTGTATAATTCATACCCGATCAATAAATTAGTATTAGGAGTGTAATAATTGTTTTCCCTGATATGAAAGAAGGGGATAGCATAGCGGGGGAATTTAATACCTACTTCGCCACCAATACGAAAACTATTGTTATTACGTGTTGAATCTGCAAACGATGCTTCAACTCCGGTGTAAGCTTTTACAGTAAGCAACTCTGCACCATGAAAAAGATTCCTGTTTTTCCAATTCACACTTACCTGTGTGCCTAAAGAATTATTATCTTTTGAGAAACCATCTATTTCTCCCTGGAAAGATTTCTTTTTTGCAGGCGTTAAATAATAATACACATTTAGTTTGTGATTATTAGAATCCTTTACCGATTCAAAACGGTTCTTTACAAATTTAAAGGCGCCCAGGCTTATGAAACGGTTTAGTGTAGTGTTCTGTGCACGGCTGCTATATACACTGCCGGGCCGGTATGTAATTGTTTGTGCAAACAGGCGAGGATTAAATTTTTTCGCAGTGTCTTTAATAATTAATCCTTCGTATGGCAGGGCACCCAGCATGCTGGTATCAAGTTTTGCAGCAACCAATGAGTAATCAGCAAATACTATGATCTTATTAATAGTGTAAGGATATTTTGCTTTCTCCGGCGTTGATTTTTTTACGTTCAGGTACAAGGCTAATTCCCTGTTACCAATAGTGGTATCCGCATAAGCCATCAGGTAATCGGGATTGAAATAGAAATAGCCTTTTGTTTTAAGAAAAATATCCAATTCATCTCTTTCTGCACTGATATCACTCAACCTGTAAGGCTGCCCGGTTTTAAGGATACCTCTTTTTTGTCTTTGTTCTAATAACTTTAACAATGCAGAACTGTCGCTAACCCAGGTGATACTTTTAATATGGTACTGCGGCTGCACCATTGCCTTATAAATTGCTTTTACAAAATAGCCCTTGCTTGTGGTATCGCCTTGCACTGTTGAATGAAAGTAACCCGTGTTTTCCATAAAGGCCTGCATGTTTTCTGCTGTAACGGCTGCATTTACCCTGCTGCTGAGCACAGGTGGCTCTCCTAATTTTTTTCTTAAAAATGCACGTAATCCTTTTTCTTTTTTACTGGCATGCGGCTCGCCGATTTTATACCACCACCATACTTTATAAGGTTGTCCTAGTAAAAATTTATTCCGGCGTGGCGTAACAGCCAGCTTCAATTGTTTTTTTAATTGTTTGCTGCTGGTTTTTACAGCGTCATTCTTTTCAACTTTAATGGTAGCGCCATTATATAATTTTTCCCCTGCAGGCAAATAACGCCTTACACTGCATGACGATGCAATGAGTAATACAATCAATCCTGTAAAAAAATATCCCTTCATGAATGTTTGTAATAAATTATTTCTTCTTTTTTCTTTTGAACAATTCATTGAATTTGTCATAATCCATGGTTACTAAAAAACCTAATCCTGTTTCCACTACATAACCATCCAGTACTACTTCAAATTGATTTTTACGATATGCTCTTAATAAATATTTGCCATCTTTGGTTAATTTATAAGCAATGGTAACATCGGGTATAAAACTGTTATTGGCTTTTGCAGCTGCATCTTGTCCCTGCACACCAAAGTTTTTGCCTACACTCACAGTAATCTTATCATCTAAAAAAGTTTTGCTTAATGCCACATTCAAATCGGTACGTTGTGCATTGCCGCCATTACTATAATCACGGTAGCTGTTAAGGTTAAGGTCTATATCAACTCCTTTCAACAGGTTACCTGCAATTTCATTTAATGCGCCGGATAAAAACTGGCTTACGCTCTGGCGGGCAATATCATTAAAATCGTTACCATTGCCTTTAAAAAAGTCACTACTTTGTTCTCCGGTAAACCTTCCTAATAATAATAAAGAAAAAACCTGTTTATTGGTAGCTGATTCATCACCCCTTATTTGAGTGAGTTTATTTTCAATCGTTGTTCTCAGGTCGCTGCTGATCACCGCATTTTCTTCTGTTAACTGGATATCAAATTTTATAGTGGGTTTACTTAGTTCGCCTGTTAAATACAACACAACCTTAAACGGAACTTTTTGATTGAAAGAATTGGAAAGTAAAGGGTCAACACTTCCTACTTCATTTCCTAAAAGGTCTTTTGCTGCGGTATTAACTGTATATGCAGCTACAACATCTAATTTGGCTTTCATAGGTTCACCACCAAACACAATGCTGCTGCCTTTTTGAAGAATAAATTTTCTTTGCAGGAACTGGTAATTGAAAAGATAGTAACCATTATCCAGGTTATAATTTCCTGCAAGAATGATATTGCCACCGGGATCTACACCTGCATTTAACCTGGCATCTCCCTGCACTTTTATTTCATCGCCTGTTGCCGGGTCAATGATTATGGTTAACGCTGCTTTCTTTTGAATTTCAATATTCAGGTTGTAATTTAAAAACTGTGCAAAATTTGATTGCACATCTCTTTCCTGAACAAATGGTGTTACAGGAGGATTGATTTCAAAAGTGTCACGATCAATAAACCGCACTATTGTTCTTCCTTCGTCTTTGCCATAACTTTTTTCAGGAATAACAATAGTTACATTGCTTTTATCTTTTACATAAATATCACCTTCTATATCCGGAGAAACAGAATTGCCTGTAAGGGAAATATTGGCATCAATAGCTGCAAATCCATACAACTCATTAGTAAATGATCTTGGGGCATTGAGTACAATAAAATCTGTTGCATTGATATCCAGCTTCAGATCAAACACACTTTTCGGCTCAACAGTAACAACGCCATCAATTTTCATCTGGTGATTTAATGAATCCCTGATCGTAAAATTATCCAGTTTTATTACCGGGTAGTCAAAAGTTATTTTTTGATTGTCTGCTTTAAAAGCAGTGCCAAGGTCGGTTACAGTAAATTGGGTAGTGTCAAAGTTCAATGCACCTTTCCATCTCGGGTCAGCAAATTTTCCATTGGCGGTAAAGTCTCCATGAATATTGCCTGTTGCATTCTTTAGTTTTCCACTCGAAAAACCTTGCAGCGTTGCAATATTTAATTTTTTGATGTCGGTGAAAAAGTCAAATTCCTGCTGTTCGTTATTCAGGTAATAATTTCCATTCGCAGTAATATCATTTCCGTTTCCCAAAAGCGAAAGGGTAGCAGTAATATTATTTTCCGATTGTTTTTTAGCTGAACCGGTTAAATTCCCCATCGGTTGCTGCATTACCTGTAAATCAGTGATAGTAAGGTTTCCGGTAAAGGCAGGAATATTTTTATACAGATCATTCACTTCCATTTTAGCATCCATGATGCCGGAAGCAAATAAAGTATCATTACTTATAATAGCGCTGATACTTTTGAAATTAAAATTGTCAATGGCAATATCTATAGGGCTATTCACAATTTCAGCCCTGCTTTTAATGGAAATAGTAGAAGTATCACTGGTTATTAAAAAATTATGAATGATTAAACCGGCGGGAGAATAATTGATATAGTTATCTGTGGTTACATTCCACTTTTCATAATTCAGCAGTAAACTATCTTTTAACCTGAAGGAATAAATACTGTTGCTTTCAGAAAGAGACGCTTTCAATCCAAACCAGTCTTTTCTTTTATTGTCCTGTGTAAAAGCACTTAATAAAATACTATCCCTTGCTGCACTTCCTTTTAGGGCAGTGCCATAAAAAGTATTGGCTTTATAATTTAAAGTGTCGAAAGTTATGGCATAATTAATGCGCTCACTTTTTGATCCGAAGTTAATTACGCCATTTCTTAAAGCCTTATCCTCGTAGGCAAGATAGGGGAGTGTCATACTCAGGTTTAATGCACTGTCTGTATTGGCTGATGCAAAACTGCCTTTAAAATTAATGTCATTATAATCTTTAAGTCCGGGTATAATACCAATCAGAAACGGATGTTTTTTTATATTGCCTTCAAAGCTGAGTTGCTGGCCGGGGATATTTTTTATATTTACCGAATCGGATATCTTATAATAATGATTTACGTATTGTACAATGGCATCGCCAACTTTATCATAATCAAATGCACCGTTTGCATGCAGGTTGGCAAAAGAAGTATTAAAATTAATATCGTCTTTTCCTGCGGCAGATGTAGCCACCAATGAAACACTATCCAGTGAATATAAATTCTTACCAACCTGCATTTTTATAGAATCAATTACGGTATTGATACTGAGGTTACGTGGTTGTAAATTATCTGCATGGATATTCGCTGCTAAAGAAAAATTTAGGGTGTCTTTATATAAATGTAATTTTTGTAATTGCGCCGTATCTACTTTTACAATACCAGTAATTGAAGGATATTCTTGCTGAACATTCGCTTTTATATCGTAATGCAATTTTACACTGCTGTCATTGATCGATCCCCTGCTATCAATTATTCCTGCATTAAAAACTGTAAATACTTCGGCATGCTGGTAATTGTATTTATTATACTGTAATTGTTGTACAGACGCTGTAATGGTACTTTGCATGGTCTTATAATCAAAGCCTTTACCTTTTGCTGTAAATGCACCGGTAACTTTTCCAATTATCGTGTCCTGCCGGATGAGTTTGCCAATTTCATAGTTGTTGGTGGTAATAAACAAATCGTAAACTGCTGTCGCAGGATCGGTCATATTCTTAATAAAACCTTTTACAGTAGCTTGTCCGTAACTGTCATTGATTTTAACATCGGCAACCAGGTTTTTTATATCGCCTTTCAGCAGGCCACTGATGCTCACTTTATCCGGAAGATTTATTCCAGGAGGCAATGATCCCGGTGGTATAAATCCAAGAATAATGTTTTTATCGATTGTACCGCTTCTAATGGCGAAATCGTATTTTAGTTTTGCAGGATTGGAAATATTCCTTAGTGTAAAAATGCCATTAAATGCAATACCTTTTCCATTGGTTTGAATATCAGCCACCAGGTTTTCTTTATTGCCTGTAATATGCCCGGTTAAATTAAATACATCAGGCAATTGTACAAGCAGGGATTGATTTTCTTTTGGTACAAATTTTAGAAGGTCGGATTTTAAAAAATTACTTTTATCTATATACAGGTCATAGGAAAATTTTGTAACATCAGTAAGATTATATAAAGTGCCATGTGCATTTAAACTGGTGCCGGAAAACCCAATCAGTTGCAGGTAGGGCAAATATACCTGTGCAAGATTACCCCTTAACTCAGTATTAAAATGAACCGAATTATTGGCAAACTGTTGTGGAGGGAATGATGTTTTTAATTCCGGAACCAACAAGTACAAATCGTTAAAAGCAATGGTGGAATTTTTGAGCACTGCAGTTAACAAACTGTTCTTTGGATTAGTAGCAATGCCATTTAGACTATCATATTTAATTTCAAAAAGGTTTTGTAAAAGTGTCTGCGGCGATTTTACATATAATTCTTTGGCCGAAAGAATAGAATCGGTCATTAAAAAATTGGCATGTACTGTATCCAGTATAAATCCGCTGGTATCTTTAAAACTCAATTGGTTTACTAATGCAGCGGTTTTGCTTTTAGCATAACTGAATGCAGTAATTTTGGCACCAAGACCTTTAATATTAAAATGTCCGAAATCAAATCCTCCTGCCTTAGCAAGATTGTTGTCGTCGTAGCTGATATGATTATTACTCAACAAAATTTCTTTTGCATTGATCACCCAGGGCATATTATTGCCGGGAGCATTACCGGAATTTTTTTTATTGATGATCTTTGGGCTGATGAACTGAACAATGGAGCTATCTAACCGAAGTGCATCGGTGGTAACCAAAGTATGTCCCTGGTCAAACAATACATTTTGTAATGCCAAATGGGTAATGGTGTTAGCATAATATAATCCTGATGTCTTGTCAGCCACAATTACATTTACATCCCTGATATCGAAACCGGCTGCCGATACATGTAATCCGTAAGAAGGTTCGCTTGCTGCGGTACTGGTATTTGAATGGAGGGAATCTTTTACTGTTTCTTTATAAGTATTCATAAAGAAATCAAGCCCGGAAGCATTAAAAGTTTGTATACCAAAATTTATTCTATCGGGTTGAAATGTATTTAAAGTAGCATCAAGTTGTTGTATGCCTGCAGCAAAATCTCTCCCATCTTTTTTATCTTTAAACCGTAAAGAAACATGATCAAGCAACAGCCTGTCTAAAGTTATTTTTAATGCTGCTGTATCTTTTACAACCGGTGTGGCAGGCTTTGTTCCGGCAAATGCATCAATAACAAACTGGTAATTGAAAGTTGAATCTTCTTCAGCCCGGTTAATATTGATGAGAATATTTTTAAGCAATAATTTTTGGATACTGGTATTACCCATTATCAATTGAATCATATTGATATCCACAGCAATCTTTTCTCCAAAAACTAAAGTGTCTTTTTTTTGATCTTCGATATAAACAGATTTGATTTCAATCCATTTTGGTAAACTGTAATCAATAGCGCCAATACTAACTTTGGTTTTTAGCTTTGCCTCAAGGTAATTCTGTACCTTGTTTCTTACTATTCGCTTTCCAACAGGAAGATTAATAAACAATAAAAAAAGACATAACAATAGCACCACACTTCCAAGTATGTACAATAATATTTTACCTGCTTTTTTTATACTTTTTTTATACGACATTTAATTATAACCGATCAGGTATTATAAAAACACTATCCACCATAGGATTTTTTCGGTTGTTTTTTACTTACAGCTCCGGCAAGTTTCTTTTCGGTTTTATTTTGTGGTGTAATACTTTTTTTATCGGATGGAAGATGCGGAAAGCCCGGGTAATCCTGGTCAATTTTGGCATCAGGATTTTGCTGTATTTCTTCTTCTTTTTTGATTGGCTTGGCCATATGTTGGAATATTAGATAAAATCGATAAGGTCCTGGTTTAATTTTTCTTTATCTGTAAACCACAGTCCATGTGGTGCACCTTCATAAACCTTAAGTACCGCTCCCTCTATAAGTGTCACCGATTTTTCTGCTGTTAATTTTATCGGCACCGTTTTGTCTTTATCCCCATGTATGATAAGTGTAGGCACATTTATTTTCAACAGGTCTTTTCTGAAATCAGTAGAAGAAAATGATTTGGCACATTCAATGGTGGCAACAGGTGATGCATCCATTGCTTTGTTTAAGGCACTGGTTAAATAGGCTTCGCTAACCGGCTGATTTAATATACCTAAACTGTAAAAATCTTTATTGAAACCTTCCAGGAATGTTGGCCGGTCGTCCATCATTGCTTTTTGATTGGCGGCAAAATGTTCCTTTGGTACACCATCCGGGTTATCATCTGTTTTCAATAAAAAGGGAACTACCGCACTTATCAAAACAACTTTTGAAACTCTGGCATCACCATAGAGTGAAAAATATTTTGCAATTTCTCCTCCACCCATTGAAAAGCCAACTAATGTTACACCATTAAGATTTAATTCATCCAATAAAGCTTTAAGGTCGCTGGCCAGTGTATTATAATCATAGCCTGTAAACGGCCGGTCAGACTGTCCAAAACCTCTCCGGTCGTAAATAATACAGCGTAAGCCATGTTGTGGTAATTGTGT
Source organism: Ferruginibacter sp. SUN106 (assembly GCF_050611765.1). Taxonomy (NCBI): domain Bacteria; kingdom Pseudomonadati; phylum Bacteroidota; class Chitinophagia; order Chitinophagales; family Chitinophagaceae; genus Ferruginibacter; species Ferruginibacter sp. SUN106. The sequence continues at coordinate 552,475 of NZ_JBODJC010000003.1, read as the reverse complement.
TACCTGGTATTCCCACATCGAACCGCTCAAGGGCCAGCCGTGAATGAAAACCACTGGCTTCCCTTTGCCAAGATCTTCGTAATAAATTCTTACAGGCTTTTCATTATTTTGAACCGAATTAATAAATGGCATAATTATAATTTAATAGTACCGGAATGGAAGATTGATGAATGAACTGCCTTTGTCTTTTTTAATATTTAAAGGGAACGTTTCCACGTACTTAAAGGTCAGCATATCTCACACGATAACTGTTACATAACTTTATTAAGAAGTTACATTATTCACACATTACCCTATTGCATAGCATTGCACAAGATGAAATACAGGTAATGGTGTACAGCTGAGCATTTTACTTTTGGTGGCGTAGAGGAGCGTATATTGCAAATATTAAATTACCTTCATAACCTAAATGTAAAATTGCTTGTATGAAAGGAATAAAATTTCTCCTCATTTTTTTATTGATTGAACTCAGTATGATTAACGCAACACCAGCCCAGCAAAAACAATTTAAAGCATTAGTAGTAACCACCACCAGGGGATGGCATCACGAATCTATACACAATGGGTTTATTGCCCTTAAAGATTTAGGGGTAAAGAATTTTTTTGATGTAGTGCTTTGGGAAGACCCCAAGGGATTTACAGATAAATATGTAGAACAATTCCAGGTGATCATCTTTTTAAATACTACAGGGGATATTTTTGATTCGGCACAACAAAAAGTGATGGAACGTTTTATACAATCCGGTAAAGGCTATGTAGGCATTCACAGTGCCTCTGATACCGAATACGATTGGGATTGGTATAATAAACTGGTAGGTCGCATGTTTTATATTCATCCTGTAATTCAAACTGCACAGCTGAATATCGTGGATGATAAATTTCCCGGCCTGCAGGGCTTTGCCAATAATAAATTATGGACAGATGAATGGTACCAATTTGGCCCTGAAAAAGTTACCGACTTAAAATATATTCTTGCTGTTGACGAATCTTCTTATAACCCGAAAGCAGACTGGGGCCCCAAAAAAGGAGAGGGTATGGGAAAAATGCATCCTATCAGCTGGTACCACAATTTTGATGGCGGTCGTGCTTTTTATACAGCGCTTGGGCATTTACCAACGGTGTATAATGATCCTGCATTTTTAAATCATTTGTATGCCGGAATATTCTGGGCAGCTACAGGGAAAAAATAATTTTAATACTTGTTTATTATAAAACTGCCGCCAGCGATTAAAAACCTGGCGGCAGTTTAGTAACATATAAACATCAGTTTCAGCTGAATCGTATGCCATACATACTGAAAATACCCAGGCCATTAAAATCCCTGAATACTGCCCACACTATAAACATGGCAATGGCAATCTGCACCAAAACAAAACCTATACCAGTTAAAGTACTTTGCCACCAGCTGCTCTTTTTTATTTTTTTATGAAAACCATAATTAGCATAGGCAATAAATGCAATTAAGAAAATTGCGTAAAATAAATTTTCATGTACCGATCCGTATACCTTAAAAACTGCAGTTAAAAAATAATTGATGGTATTAGCAACAATATCAAACATGCTTTTTATAGATACCAGCACCATTGCAAATACAGTATACTCACTATAGCGGAAGCCATTCTTTTTATCATGTAACAACCAGATCACAAAACCTACCAGCGGTATGATGATCAGCAATAAAATTTTGCTGTAAATATTAAAAGCATGGCCGTATTCATTATTATCATGAAATATGGATTCTTTAATAGCCAGCTCCTTACTTTCTACAAAGGCAGCGATAGCAGTAATAAAAACAAAAAAAGTAAACAGGTTAAAATATTTTTTCCGTTTGCCTTCAGCTATATATTCATAAGCTACATTTCCCGGGTTCAGGATAAGCTGCTTCATCAATACTAAAATGCCCTTATCCGCATGTGTAAATGCATGAAAGGCTTCATGAAAAATATGCCTGAAAGTAAAACTGGTAACAGAAAATTTTTGGCCACATTCACCGCAGAAATTACCCTTATTGTGATTACCGCAGTTTTTGCATGTATTGATCATTCATCGAATGTTTAGGTTTCGCAACAAAAATAAGGTATTTGAAAAGACAGCCACAGCAGGTAACGATTTGTTTTTATACATTTTATTTAATACCAAAATTAAAAAGATAAATTGTGTATTTTTTACACAATAATCAATAAATTTACAGCCTAAATTAAAAACGATGCTATATAAAAGATTGCTTGCTGCTGTGTTTGCAGTGGTAATTGGTGCTGCTGCTTTAGCCCAAACCAAAACCACTGTTACTTCTCCCAACAAAAACATTACACTTAATTTCTGGCTTGGTGATAATGGAGCGCCGATGTATGAAGTGTTGTACAAAAACAAATCGATCATGCTGCCATCTGGTCTTGGATTAGAGCTAAAAGAAACCATGACGGATAAAGTTTTACCTTCTTTAACTAATAATTTAACGGAGGTTGCTTCCATGCAAATAAGTTCAAACACTACCTGGAAGCCGGTTTGGGGCGATGTAAAAGAAATACGTGATAATTATACACAGCTGAGTGTAAAGCTTAGCCAGAAAACTGCCGAGGCTATTGAGTTTACGATTGTGTTTAAAGTTTTTGACGATGGCGTTGGTTTTCGTTATGAATTTGCTGAACAGAAAAACCTGAAACATTTTATTGTAGCAGATGAAAAAACAGAATTCCATCTTACCGGCAACCATAAAGCATTCTGGATACCCGGCGATTATGATAGTAACGAATTTAGTCCGAATGTAACCAGCCTGAGTGAGGTTAATGGCGAAGACCCAAAATATGCTGCCAGCATTTTTGCCCACCAGTTCTTTGATAAAGATGCGGTACAAACACCATTAATGCTTAAATCGGCTGATGGTTTATACATCAACATTCATGAAGCCGCATTGGTAAATTATCCCGCTATGAATTTACATGTTGATAAAGCATCTTTCAATTTAACTTCAAAACTGGTGCCTGATGCATTGGGTAATAAAGCGTATTTACAAACACCGGCAAAAACGCCATGGAGAACGATCATCGTTTCTGATAAAGCAACAGATATCCTGGCTTCACACACCATTTTAAATTTAAACGAACCTTCAGTAATTAAAGATCCCAGCTGGATAAAACCTACCAAGTACGTAGGCGTATGGTGGGAAATGCATGTAGGCAAATCAACCTGGGATTATGCAGGGAGCCAGAATGCCACCAATTTTGATACAAAGAATTTAAAAGCTTCGGGTAAACACGGTGCAACTACGGCTAATGTAAAACGTTATATCGACTTTGCATCAAAGAATGGCCTTGATGGAGTTTTAGTTGAAGGCTGGAATGTGGGTTGGGAAGATTGGTTTGGCCAATACAAAGAGAATGTATTTGATTTTGTTACGCCTTATCCCGATTTTGATGTAAAGGAATTGCATCGGTATGCAGCGTCCAAAAAAGTAAAACTAATCATGCACCACGAAACATCCGGATCGGCTACCAATTACGAAAGGCAAATGGATACGGCTTACCGTTTTATGAAGGCCAATGGCTATGATGCAGTAAAGACGGGCTATGTAGGCCATATCATTCCCCGTGGCGAACATCACGACGGACAATGGATGGTAAATCATTATGTGAGGGTGGCGCAAAAAACAGCCAGCTATAAAATTATGCTGGATGCACATGAACCCGTTCGTCCTACAGGCTTAAGCCGTACTTATCCTAACTGGCTGGCATGCGAAGCTGCACGTGGTATGGAGTTTAATGCATGGAGTGAAGGTAATAAACCACGGCACGAAACTATTTTTCCTTTCACCAGGTTTATGGGTGGACCAATGGATTATACACCGGGTATTTTTCAATTGGAATTAAATTACTGGGACAAGAATAAAAAAGAAACTATTCACACCACATTGGCAAAACAGCTGGCTTTGTATGTAACTATTTGCAGTCCTTTGCAAATGGCAGCCGATCTGCCTGAAGTGTATGAAAAGAAAATGGATGCCTTCCAGTTTATAAAAGATGTGGCTCTTGATTGGGATGATAGTAAATATTTAGAAGCAGAACCTGGCGAATATATTACCGAAGCCAGGAAAGCAAAAGGCACTAACAACTGGTTTGTAGGAGCCATCACCAATGAAAATGCAAGAACAGCAACTGTTGACCTTTCTTTTTTAGATGCCGGAAAAAAATACACTGCTACTATTTATGCGGATGCAGATGATGCAGATTTTGAAAAGAACCCTGCTGCCTATAAGATCAGTAAACAAGTGGTAGACAGTAAAATGATACTGAGCCTGAAACTGGCACGGGGAGGAGGTTGTGCAATTAGTATTACACCGGTAAAATAGTTGTGTTTCATAATCGTAAAAGAGGCCTTCAAAATTTACATTTTGAAGGCCTCTTTTTACACCTATTTTTTTACTAAGTAAACAAAACTATTTGTTATAGTTAAATATGAAAGATTATCTTCAATTTATTTCAGTTTACAAAAAACGAATATTCATGAATGAGTGGAACGATTACTTAAAAGAATTGTATGAAATCCAAAAACGAAATGAACTCAGCCCTGAAGGACTTGAAATGGTTGAAATAGTAAAAAAACTTAGCATTCCATGGGACTTAGACATAAATAAATGCCTGGAAAATTTTGATATAGTTACTAATTATTCATTTCTTGACTATCGTGTGCCAAATTACGGAACTACATCTATTAATAAGGTTTTGACAGAGAAATACCTAGGATTACTTTCTCCTCATTATAGCACTTGTTTCATTGCCTGTTTCCCTGATGTTTATACCTGGGCACATGACGCAGATAATAATTTAGAATGCTTAGAGTTGTTAGAAACATTTATAAAAGATAAAGACTTATACATCACTAAAGACACCAAACTTAATTCTCAAGCCTACTTATTATTGTGTAATCTTTATATAAAGCAAATGTCTGTATTTGAAACCAAATAAATTAATAAGCAAATTTCTATGTGGATTTTAATTGTTATTGCAATAGCAGTAGTATTCTTTTTTTCAAAATACAGTAGTGACAAAAGTCAGCTAAGAAAAAATGTAATTTTGCAGGGTGGGCTTGACCAAGTATTTATCAATTTCTTGGAATGTGTAAAACGAGACTTTGCTGAGTACAAAATTGTAAAAATGAGCGAAAATGAGTTAGAAATTTTCACTTTAACCAAGGATGGACAAAATTTTGTTTTTGTAAATAAGCTAGGTTTTGGAGACAAAGTAAATTATAGATGCGACCCTAAAAGATCTAATTATTTAAATGCGGAAATAGTGGTTGAAGGAAACGTTTCTAATCAAGTACAGTCTTATCAAATGATTTTAAGTGAACTAATAAAAAAACATGCTATAGAAACAGAATAAAATTATGCAACCGTTAAATAATTGCTACGGTATACTAATCATTTACAGATTGTATCAATAGTTCTGTACTTCCTCAGACGGTTTGGCAATATTGTGGCTGAACATTTTTCGTTTCGAAATTTGGCCAGTCATGTTTTTCAGGACGTACCAATGTAGTTCTCGATACTACAATAACCAACACATAACGATAAAAATAACCGCTTCATTTTTACATAAAGCGGTTTTTTATTAAGCACAATAGCCAGGAGAAACTATTCATGTACCATCTTATTTTCTTTGTTGATGTAAAATACTTTTCCTCCTTTGATCACCCTTGCCTCACCGTTTTCAAAACAATCCGAAAAATCATAGGAAGGTTTTATCAACCAGTTTCCCTTAGGATCTATATAACCCCAATAGCCTTTTACATTGGAAGCAGGAGCAAGGCCTTCTGCAAAACTGCGGGCACTTGCAAATTCAAACGGTATGGCTGTTTCTCCTTTAGTATTAATATAACCAAAGAGGTTACTTTTTGAAACTGCAGCCAGGCCATTACTAAAGCTTACGGCATCATCAAATATGGCTTCCGTAATAGCTTTGCCGGTACTGTCCAGGTACAACCATTTTGTATCCAGTCTTACTGCAGCATAGCCTTCTTTAAAAGTCAGGCCTTCGTCGTACTGTGGTTTTATAATTTCAACACCCTCTTTATTTACATAGCCAACCTTATCATTTTTTTTAACTTTAGAAAGGCCGCATACACAGTTATCTACAAAGTCGTAATTCTTTTCCCATTTCTGTGCATAGTTATTTAGTATAGGAAAGAAGAATAGCAGCAGGAATATCTTTTTCATAAAATAATTTTTAGATGAAAAAATAAATTGTGCTTACAAAGTATAGCTGTGTAACCACAAAAAATATGACGGGGAAAAGTGGAAATGATGATTTTGGTTCTGATAACCATGGAACTTTTATGTAGTAGGGTAAATGGATCAACAAGGCGGAACCTGGCCAAAAAATTGACTGGTAAACCGGCGGATAATTGAAGCTAAAGCAACAGGTTGGGTAGTTTTTTTACCCCATTCCGGCAGGTAGTATTATTAATTTTTACCAGTTAACCTGCCCATTTACCGTTCGTAAAATCAACAAAAAAGCTGTTTATCTTGGGCAATAAAATAATAAATAATTGATAATCATTTATTTATGTAAGTATAGAGGGCTGTAATTTTCAACAATACTACCTTAATCTATACTACTTTGTTTTGCATAGTACTAAAATTCGCCTTATCTTTGTGTTATCAAGGTAATCAAACAAAAGGTTTACCAAAAAACAAAAAGTATAAACCATAAAAACTTCAAACAATGAACACACAAAACAAAAGCTTATTCACATCAATAAGCAAAAGCGAAACAAAAGAATTAACTACCATCGTTAAAGAAACTTTAGCCTTTGGAGTTATTAACCAGGAAAAACATTTTACAGCTGCTGACTTGTGGAATATCCAACGCCAGAAAAGAAGTACACAAAGAAGGCATTTTGCATAATTGAAAAACTGTTTACAGATACCGGGCTTCAGCTGAATATGATCATACGATAATTGAAGCCCGGTTGGCAACCGGGGATTTTAAAGCGCTTCCTGCAAATTGTTTTTAAAAGGATAACCTAAATCATTTTGTTGTAAAGGATAGTAGTGTAAATTCACCGCATGAAAATTGCATTCTTCTCCACACAACCTTACGACAAAGAATATTTTAAGCGCTATAACCAGCAGCACCAAATCACATTTTTCGAAGCACAGTTGAATGAACAAACAGTGAATCTTGCCAAAGGCAACGATGCCATCTGTGCTTTTGTAAACGACAGGTTGAATGCAGAAGTGATTAAGGCATTAGCTGAAACCGGCGTTAAAATTATTGCACAACGTTGCGCAGGTTTTAATAATGTTGATGTGGGTGCGGCCAGAGAAAACAACATTGCAGTGGTACGTGTACCGGCATACTCACCGCATGCAGTGGCAGAACATGCACTGGCATTGATCATGACGCTCAACCGCAAAACGCATAAAGCCTACAACCGTGTGCGAGAAGGTAATTTTTCTCTCGATCGTTTAACCGGTTTTGATCTGTATGGTAAAACTGTTGGCGTAATTGGCACCGGTAAGATCGGGCAATGCTTTGCACATATTATGCTTGGCCTTGGTTGCAAAGTTTTAGCCTTTGATATTATTGCTAATAAAGACCTGGAAGCAGCAGGCGTAGCATATTTACCCCTGATGGATATATTGCAGCAAAGCAATATCATTTCCCTTCATTGCCCATTAACGGAACAAACCAAACATCTCATCAACAGCACTACATTAGATATGATGAAAGATGGTACCATGCTTATTAATACCAGCCGTGGTGCGTTGATTGATACGAGAGATGCTATTGAAGCATTGAAAAGGGGAAGGCTGGGTTATTTAGGTATTGATGTGTACGAACAGGAAGAAAAATTATTCTTTCACGACCTTAGTGAAAATATTATTGAAGATGATATCATCATGCGCCTGCTTAGTTTCCCCAATGTACTCATTACATCCCACCAGGGGTTTTTAACTGACGAAGCTCTCACCCAGATTGCATTGGTAACATTGCAAAACCTCAGCGATTTTGAACAAGGCAAAAAACTGCAAAATGCAGTGTAATTAATAAAAGATCTCTTTGTACAAAAAGGAACATTCATTTTAAATATCTTTTTACCGGATCAGCAAAATCAGGTAAAGCCCTTATGCGCTTTCCTTATATGCCTTAAATGCCTCAATGGTTTAAAACAGTGCATTAAAAATCTCTGTGTTTAAACAATTCTTTTCCTTAAATTGCTTACTACTTTAACGATCTTGTATGAAACAAATCTTCCTTGTCCTTTCTGTATTTATTTTTTCTACTGCCACAGCGCAACAATGGCAATCCCTTTTTAATGGTAAAGACCTTAGCGGCTGGAAACAAATTGGTGGCGCCGCCCAATACAAAGTAAGCAATGGCGAAATTATGGGTATCTCTGTTGCCAATACCCCCAATTCATTTTTAACAACAGAAAAAGATTATGGCGATTTTATTTTTGAAACAGAAGTAAAACTAGATGCAGCCGTAAACTCCGGCATTCAATTCAGAAGTGAAAGCATTGCCAGCTATCAAAACGGGAGAGTGCATGGGTACCAGATGGAGATAGATCCTTCGGTTCGTAAATGGAGCGGCGGTATTTATGATGAATCGAGAAGAGGGTGGTTATACCCCATGGAATTGAATGAGAAAAATAAGATGGATTTTAAAACAGGCCAATGGTATAAATACAGGATTGAATGTGTGGGTAATAATCTGAAAACATTTATTAATGGCAAGCTGATGGCACAAGTAATTGACGATGCTACTGCAAAAGGTTTTTTTGCGTTGCAGGTACATTCGGTAGCAAGTGAAGCCGAAGCCGGAAGAGCCATTCACTGGAGAAATATACGTATTCAAACTACTAACTTAAAAACAACACCCGATAACCCGGAATTACGTGTGGCTAATTTTATTCCCAATACTATTTCTGCTACCGAAGCAAAACAAGGTTATAAATTATTGTGGGATGGCAAAACCACCAATGGGTGGAGAGGAGCGAACAAAGAAAAATTTCCTGAAAAAGGCTGGCAAATAAAAGATGGTGAATTGCATGTACTGTCGTCTGCAGGTGCTGAGTCTCAAAATGGCGGCGATATTGTAACTGACGGCGAATACGGCGCCTTTATTTTACAATTTGATTTTAAAATAACCGACAGTGCCAACAGCGGTGTAAAATATTTTGTTACAGAAAAAGATAAGACCAGCGGCTCCGCAATCGGATTAGAATACCAGATACTGGATGATGAAAAACATCCTGATGCTAAACTCGGTTCTATTGGTAACAGAACGCAGGCTTCCTTATACGATCTCATTCCTTCCATCAAACATCCTAACGCCAAAAGAAATATTGGCGAATGGAATAAAGGCATGGTGGTTGTTTATCCTGATAATCATATTGAACACTGGCTGAATGGCATTAAAGTACTGGAGTACCAGCGTGGCACACCATATTTTTATGCATTGGTGGCAAGAAGCAAGTATGAAAAATGGCCCAACTTTGGCATGGCCGAAAAAGGGCATCTTTTATTACAGGATCATGGTAATCACGTAATGTTCAGAAGTATCAAAATAAAAGAACTGCAATAATATTTAACTATTAAAACTTTTGTTATGCCATTAAACCGTCGCAGATTTTTAAAACAATCCACCAAAGCAGGTATTGCTTTGTATGCAGGTATTGCCGGGATAAGTGCAAAATCCTATGCCAACATTTTAGGCGCCAACGATCGTGTAAGGGTAGGCGTGGTGGGTTTTTCCGATCGTTTCAGAAATTCTCATTTCCCTTCTTTTATGAATCATCAGCAGGAATTGAATTTTGATATTGTGGCAGTATCTGATATCTGGAAACTAAGAAGAGAACTGGGAGCAGATTTTTTAAAAAGCAAAATGGGCCATGATGTTACTGCCTGCAAAAACAATGACGAGTTATATGCATTGAAAGACCTGGATGCTGTCTTCATCAGCACAGCCGATTTTCAACATGCATTGCATGCTATTGAAGCGGTTAAAAATAAAAAAGATGCTTATGTAGAAAAACCATTTGCAGAAACGATGGAAGATGCAAAAGCTGCATTAAAAGCAGTGAAAGCCTCACAACAAATTGTGCAGATTGGCTCGCAACGCAGGAGCGGTGCTAATTATCATGCTGCAGCAAAATTTATACAGGATGGAAAATTTGGTCCGGTTACAATGGTGGAATTATCGTGGAATGTAAACCAGCCCGGCCGTTGGCGCCGGCCCGATTTAGTGGCACAATGCAAAGAAGAAGATCTTGATTGGAAAAGATATTTAATGAACCGGCCTTACGAAAAATTTGATCCCAGGAAATATTTAGAATATCGTTTGTTCTGGCCTTATTCATCCGGCATGCCCGGGCAATGGATGAGCCACCAGATTGATACCGTGCATTGGTTTACTGGTATGGGGCATCCAAGAAGTGTGGTAGCTAATGGTGGTATTTACCAATGGAAAGATGGCAGAAAAAACTGGGACACTACTACAGCGGTATTTGACTATGGCCCTGAAAATGATGCCACCAATGGTTTCCAGGTAGTGTTCACTTCCCGTATGCATAATGGCGATGAAAATCCTTCGGAAATTTATTATTCCAACGGCGGTGAATTAAACCTTATCACCAATAAAGTTTCACCCAAAGGTGGCTTAACACAAAAGATGGCGGAAGCAATGAATATGCAAGCTAACTTATTGCCTGAACTTAACCTTTCTGATATTGCAGTTAAAGCCGTGGCTTCTGCAAACACAGGTGCTGATATTTTAACCTCTAATCATGTACGCAACTGGATGGAATGTATCCGCAGCCGCAAACAACCCAATGCCCCTGTAGAAGCTGGCTACATGCATTCTATTGCCTGCATCATGGTAAACGCAGCAGTACGCACCGGGCAAAAAGCTACTTTTAATACCACCACACAGGAAGTAATGGCCGGAGGAAAAGTGTTTAAATACTGAGCGTGAGACGTGAATCGTCAGTCGTTAGTACTGAGACTTCATTACAGAATGTAACTTTTGATTGCAGAGTGCAAACTCTCGACTGACGACTCACGTCTCACGACGAACTTACCTGTACTGTCCTGAAACAGCTGTTTATTCTTACTATTGGCCGCCAGTTATTTTTTATTGCAGCGTCTAATGTAAAATAACTAACCTGTATGAGGAAATTTTGCCTGCTTTTTCCCCTGACAATTTTATTATGCATTGCCACACAGGCACAAAAAACATCCGGATCGATCAAAGGTGTTATTATGGATACTACTGGCAAGCAACCATTGGCAGGCGCTACCGTATCGGTGATATTTACTAAAGATTCTTCCATGGCTACTTTTGCAATGAGCGATAAGGAAGGCATTTTTGAAATTAAAGATCTTGCTAATGATATTTATAAAGTGCATATTACTTTCAAAGGCTTTGAACCCTACCAGAAAACATTTTCGATAAGTGATACAAAGCAAATAATTGACCTGGGCAAAATAGTAATGAAACCCGACCTGCATACACTGGATACATTTGTGGTAACCAGCGATGTGCCTATCCAGATAAAAGGCGATACCACACAGTTTAACGCCACCGCTTTTAAAACCGTACCCAATGCCACTGCCGAAGACCTGCTGAAAAAATTACCTGGTGTGGAAGTGGATGTTGATGGTAATGTAAAAGCGCAGGGCGAAGATGTAACAAAGATATATGTGGATGGCAAAGAGTTCTTTGGTAAAGATCCAAAAATGGCTACCAAAAATATTACTGCTGATATGATACAAAGTGTACAGGTATATGATGATATGAGCGACCAGGCAAAGTTTACCCGTATTGATGATGGCAGTAGAAGTAAAACGATCAATATTGTATTAAAGAAAAACCGCCGGAAGGGATATTTTGGGAAAGCGGTTGCCGGCGTGGGGGATAATGAACGTTATCAAACTTCGCTTACGGCTAACCGTTTTAATGAAACCAGGCGGGTTTCTTTGGTGGCTTCTTCCAATAATATTAATAAGCAGGGCTTTGGGTCTAATGATATTGTAAGCCGCATGGGAGGCTACAGCGGTGGGGGCAATGTACGCACCGTAACAACAAGCGGTGCCGGCGGTCGTGGAGCAGGTGGTGGCGCTGTTGCAGGCAATGGCCTTACCACTTCTTCTTCAATAGGCGTTAATTATATTGATAAAATAGGAAAGAAAATAGATGTTACAGGAAGCTATAATTATTTTGAAACCCGGAACAGGAGGGAACAAACAAGTTACCGTGAAGCTACATTTTTCAATGATTCCTCTGCAACAGAAAACAGTAGTAATATATCTCTTAATACCAGCCGCAACCACCAGGTTAATTTAAGGTTGGAATTTTATATTGATTCACTGAATTCAATTCTGTATACGCCGAATATTTCTTTTCAGCATTCTGATAGTTATACCGAAGTCAATTCATCTACAATGGCTATCAAGCCTTCTGTTAAATATTTATCCAATAGCCGCAATGCCGTTTATAATAGCGAAAGAGATGGTTCCAGTATCAATAACGAATTGTTATACCGCCGCAGGTTTAAAAAAGTTGGCAGAACATTTACATTAGGGTATTCCAATGGTATTGATAAAAGTACCGGTAGTGGTACCAATATTTCTCCTATTGTTTTTTATAATGCAGATGGTTCTGTAGCTACTACTATTGACCAGAATTTTGAAAGTGCTCAAAAAACCAGGAGCACCAACAATGTGATCACCAGTTCATTTACTGAGATGTTTGGTAAGAATATAATACTGGAGATGAATTATGCCTATACCAACAGGCACAGTACGTCGGATAAAGATGCTTACGATTATAATTCCTCTTCCAAACAATTCGATATTATCAATCGTCAGCAAACCAACTATTTTGAAAATGATTTTATTGCACATCGCTATGGCGGAAATTTCCGTTTCCAGATGCCTAAATATAGTTTCCAGGTTGGTACATCTGTACAAACTTCTCAATTAGATAATAAAAGTATCCGTGGCATTTACCAGGTTAATGGAAAAGACTCAGTGATCAGAACCAAACAGGATTATACCAACCTTTTTCCTACAGCCAATTTTACGTATAATTTTTCCAGGAAAACCAATCTCGCTATTCATTACCGCGGCCGTACCAATCAACCTACAGTTAACCAGTTGCAGGATGTGCCCGACCTTACCAATATTCTGCGTATCAATATTGGCAACCCCGGTTTAAGACAGGAGTTCGGGCATAATGTAGATATCAGTTTTAAAACTTTAAATGCAGTAACGTATAAATATCTGAACATTACACTTAATGGTTCACAAACCAGCAACCGTATCGTTAACAGTACCGATAGTTTAACATTAACTACTTTAAAAAACCTTGGCTTACCTGATTCTTTGTTGCGCCCGGGTGTACAGATCATCAAGCCATTGAATTTAAATGGAGCTTATAATATGTCATCTAATATTACTGTAGGTATACCATTTAAAAAAATGAAAGGCAGCAGCGTAAACTTTACCAATGTAGTTAATTACAATCACAGTTTAAGTATGTTGTACAAGCAATTGAATGTTACCAATACATTTACACTTTCGCAATCAGCAGGTGTAAATCTTGATATCAAGAACAAATTCAATTTTGGATTAAGAGCCAGGGTTGCGTATTCGCAGGCACGTTATAGTATTGCACAGGGTAAAAATAATACCGATTATTATACGCAGACCTATTCAACGGATATGAATTATTACATCAGCAAATCGTTGATCATTTCTACTGATTTTGATTATATCCGTTATACTGGCCAGTCTGCCGGGTACAACAGGAATATTCCTTTGTGGAATGCTAACCTGGCCAAACAACTCTTTAAAAAGAAAAACGGGGAGCTTAAGTTTTCTGTAAATGACCTGCTTAATCAAAATCAAAGCATTACCCGTATGCAGGGAGAAAATTATTATTACGATAGCAGAACCGTGGTCTTAAAACGTTATTTCTTACTCACCTTTACCTATAATTTAAACCGATTTGGCGGAAGGCCACCGCAAGGTGCAGGTGGTAATAACAGGATGCAGCGGGGCAATGGGGGAGGAAATGGTGGTAACAGAAGAGGAAACTGATCAGCTTCGCCATTATAATTGCAGGTAATTTTTTAAAATAATAGCTTATTCTGTTTCGTACATGCCTAACCGGCTATTAAGCTGTACAATTTGTTGCTGCAGGTCATGTATGCGCTGCAGCAGGTAAGTGATGGTTTCAATACCTTCCAGGTTAATATCCATTTCATAATATAAACGAACCAGTTTTTCCAGCCGGTTTAATTCGTTCACCGGCACAAATATTTTTTCTTCTGCATGAATGATCTCTACCAGGCCGCTTTGTTGCAAAGCATAAATAAAAGACAGCTCAATATTATGGTGCATACAAAATTCATCTGCAGGTATCATTTCTTCTGTTTGCATACAAAAGTTTTTATTTAAGTTTTGATAATTGAGTGAATAATGCTTTTTGTTCTTCGGTAAGATTGACAGGCAACTTTACTTCGTAAGTAACATACAGATCACCTGCTTCTCCTTCTTTTTTATATACCGGAAATCCTTTTCCTTTCAATCTGATTTTTGTGCCGCTTTGCGTTTCAGGATTTACTTTCAGTTTTACTTTTCCGTCTAATGTTTCTATAGTGGTTTCTCCGCCCAATAATGCTGTATACAAGTCGATGTTTTCAGTAGTAAACAAATCGTTGCCGGAGCGTTTAAAACGTGGGTGCGAAGCGATAGAGAAAGTAATATACAGATCTCCTGACGGGCCGCCGTTTACACCGGGTGCGCCATAACCTTTCAGTTTTATGATCTGTCCGTTTTCAATACCAGCAGGAATGGTGATGCGGATATTTTTTCCATTTACAGTAAGTGTTTGCTGGTGCGTTTTCATTGCATCAGTTAAATTCAGTTTCAGTTCGGCATTATAATCCTGTCCACGAAATTTAGCCTTACTTTTTCTGCCGGAACCCCCAAACATCGATTCAAAAAAACTGGAAAAATCGCTGTCGTCATCTCCTGAAAAATGATTATCTCCTGCATAGCGGGAACTGGTTTTGGCTTGTTGCTCAAACTGATCTGCATGTTGCCAGTCTTTTCCATACTGGTCATACTTTTTTCTTTTTTCAGCGTCGCTTAATACTTCGTTGGCTTCATTTATCTGTTGAAATTTCTGATGGGCATCTTTATCATTCGGGTTAAGATCCGGATGCAGCTTCCTTGCTAATTTGCGGTATGCTTTTTTGATGTCTTCCTCTGAAGCTTTCTTATCAACACCTAAAATTTTGTAATAATCTATAAATTCCATCGGGCTGATTTTTTGCTTTTGATAATACGATACAAAGTTAGGCTACATCAATACAACAGTCATTTTTTTTTCTCACAATCTTTGGCTAAGGCCTGTTTTAAATATGTGAATTATGTAAATAGTTTACAATGTTGTGTAACTATACTGATGAAAAATATTTACACCTTTACATTACCTTACTTACACAAGAATAACTTCTTCTCATATGCAGTTAGTTTTTGGTTAAACCCCTGTTTCTACAGGGGTTTACGTTTTAGACTATATAGTAAAATCCCCGGCTTTTACAACCGGGGATTTTTATTTTGTTGTGATTACATTTCTTTATTCCTTACTGATCTTTTTATTGATCACGCCATCCTTAGTTTCAATGCGAATAAAATATTGTCCTGCGGTTACATTATCAAGCGGTAAACGATAACTGTTTCCCGAAGGTATAACATCAGCAACCAATTGGCCTGTACTGCTGAATAACTGAATACGGTTCATTACCGATTTGGATTGTACCAGTACAAATGCAGCAGCAGGGTTAGGGGTAATGCTGATCACATTAGGATGATCAATTTTTATTGCCACAGTTTTGCTGTAACTGTAACGGCCATCCACATCTACCTGTTTAATGCGGTAATAGTTAAGTCCATCTACAGGGAAAGGGTGATTTTGAGAATATGCTTTTTGCGCTGTATTAGCAGCAGACGCCGGCACAGTAAATAATGGCGAAAATTTAGTGCCATCTACACTATATTCCACTTCGTAACGGCTCACATTAATTTCATTTTCCACTTTCCAGTTTAATGCAACCTGTTTGTTGGGTTTTAATGTAGCAGTAAAATCAAGCCAGGTTACAGGTAATGGGCCTGCAGCAGCACAATTAGCAAGGGATACACTAAGATTATAAGATGAGCCGGAAGTTGGTAAAATATTTATATCATGTACCACTACGGTAAATGGCTGACCGGCCGGTGCTGTAAAACTATACTGCATAGAGGCACTGGACGAGCCAGGATCTGCCAGGTAGTTGGTGCTTGGGGTTGCAGGAACAAAACCAACATTATTAAATGCTGCGGTATAAAGGTTAACTCCGTTGGCGGCAGTAACGGTTACGGTAACACACTGACTGGTGCCATTGGTATTGGTAAACGTATAAGCATCGTATTGCCTTAAACCAACTGCCGTGGTTAAACCCGGATTTGTTTTTGGCACTGCACAGGTGGAACTTACACCACTTCGGCTGATCCTTCCCGTTTGTTGCCCAGAAGTGGAGGTAAACCCTGCGCCTGTTGGAGGTGCAGCACCCAATGAAGAGTTAATATTAAGCCCAGGTTGAAAACCAAGTGCTTTTCTTATAAGGAATGCTTTAGGGCTTGCACCCCCACCACCAAAAGTAACAGTGAGTGTAAAATTAACTACCGCACCGCAGGCTAATGCATTACTTACTGTAAATGCATAGGGCGTGCCGGTATTAGTAGCATTACCACCCGATGCAGTAATAGTGCCATAGGATGCATTGGCCTGTGTAATCGTTACTCCTGCCGTGGAAGAGGTAAGCACTGCAGTAACTCCTGTAGCGTTTACCAGTGAAGGGTCAGTTAACTGAACCAGCATGGTTCCATTTTCACCGGGCTCCACATAGGTATTACCATTAGTACCCGTTGCGCCTTCAGACATTGTTACGGTGCCTACATTGATATTGGAAACAGGAGTAGGGCTTAAAGACTGCATAGCCTGGAACGCCTGAACAATACCATTGCCACTTAAATTATCATAACCGGCACCTTCAATATCCAACGCTGTTGATATTAAAGCCGTTTTTATTTGAGCAGCAGTTAATGCAGGGTTAGATGATTTTAATAATGCCGCAATAGCACCGGCATGTGGTGCTGCAGCAGATGTTCCATAAAACGGATTCAGGCCGCCGTTTAATGCAAGTGTTGTTGAAACACCATCAGCTGCAGTGATATCAGGTTTATTGCGAACAGTGCCACCATTAGTACCAAATAAAAAATTACCTGGTGTAATTGCTGTGCCGGTGGGATCGTAAAAAACACGGCGCAAACCATCAGAGCTGAAGGTTTCTACCTGGTTAGCAGCTACAAATACCCCCGGGAAAGGGCCAGGCGAAACCGCAGGTGTTGCAGCCACACTAAACGCATTTACTGCTGCGGTATGTCCATGTATTTGCCCGTTTGTAGCTTTTGTAAGCGTTCCCCTGATGGTATTAATAGCAAATGCTCTTACGGCCGAGGCTGTTGTTTTGTATACAACTAAACGGTCTCCTGCTACAAGCGCAGGTGATGCCGAAACCTGTTCATAAGGATTTTGTGTACCTGATTGTATATTAGTGGAAGATCCCTTTATTGCTCCACCGGAGCTTACCAGGAATAAATCATAATCGTTTGCTGAAGCGCCTGATGGGTCGGCCCAGTTTAGATTATACACTGTATTTTTCGTCAAAATAATATCGCCGTTAACTGGCGTAGCTAATGTACCGAAATTGTGAATGGTACCGGTTTTTCCTCCCGGGTGAGTAAAAACCGGGGACCCTGCGTCATTAAAATCGCCTTCAAAATAACCCGATGTTCCTTTGCCAAGTGAACCTTCGTTTCCGGCAGAGGAAAAGTATAATGCACCCGCCGCAGTAACTGTGTTTACTGCCTGTGCAACTATACCGTCCTGGAAAACAGGTTCATCAAAATAAAAAATATCATCGATGATAATATCGCAGTTGTTGGGTGCATTACGCAAAGCGGTAATGTTGCTGGCAAATGAAGCTTCGCTTATAAATGCGGAAGCAAAATATAATTGTGCTTTAGGTGCCACATCATGTACAATCTGCAACATAGCTCTTCCCTCATCACTGCCGGTAGCAAAATCCACCAGTACTGTTACCGGTGTGGTATTCCCCATGGGATTGCCTACACCTGGTAATTCACCATTGGCAACATCTGTTGCAGCAACGCCAAGTGCATTGTAACTGTCTGATAATACACCGATCTTAATACCCTGGCCTTCGTAACCGTAAGTATTTCTCACATCATCTGCACGGTGGGCATGATCGCCCTGAGAATTTACCACGCCTGTTAAAGTACCTTCAGCAGTATTAAACTTTTTTAAATAACCGGCCAGTTGTGAACGTACTTTTTCGGCACGTTGTGCAAAAGGGATACGTGCTCTTTGTGGTGTAAAACGAAATGCCTTTTGTATAATGGTATTCGTATGCAATTGCGCAGGTAAACCAACAACCGGAGGTTTGGGTAAATGAGTATTATCGGAACCAACCGTCATTGCGGTTACAGCAGGTTGTATAAAAGTTACATCAGTATGTGCAGCCAGTGTTTCAATTGCAGAAAGATTCATTTCGGCCCTGATAGTGTGGTATTGCCATGATGGATATATCACATGACCACCCAGTGCTTCAATCTTTGCTAGCAGATCTTCTGTTACAGTGGCACTGATATCAATAGTAAGTTTACCGGTAGCATCTGCATTTACGTTGGCAGGTTCAAGGTCTACACCATCAACCATTTTCTGCCCCCGGCTTTCTCTGACTGCCTGCAATAAACGGGAATCAATTTTTTGTTGTGCCGGTGTACGGGAACTCTTTTCTCCTAATAGCAATTCAATATCATGCCTTAATTTAGGGCTTTCCTGTGCAATAGCTGTGTTGAATAATGAGAAAAAAAGTACCAACACAATGGTGCATAAGATGTAAAATTTAGATCTCATAAAAATCAGGTTTAGTTGTTGATATTAATAAAAGTGGCGCAGAGAAGGATTTTTCAGGAAGATAGATGGGCTTATAAAAGTAATAGAAAATTATTTAGAATAACTAATTCTTAGTAATATTTATTTAGTCACATCCTCATTTATTCTTTTATACCCGGGTACCAGCTAGAAAATACCCGTAACAGGGTATACAACACAGCCTTTTCACCCGATACATTTATACAAAAATTATACATGAAAAAATTATGGAAGCTTTTACCGGTTTTACTGTTGTTGCAAATAACAGGCCTTGCCCAGCAAAGTAACAATACAGAATTGCCTGCCATTACAGCCGCCAATGCACGGGCCTTTTTTATTCCTGCCACTGTATGCAGCACTTTTAAAGTAACCGAGGCAAAAGGTGATGCCGTGATGAAAGTATACAACAATTTTTCTGCTGATGCTAAATTGCAAAGAGTGAATGATATCCGCTGGCAGGCTACATCAAAAGAAGAAGCACTGCAATGGTACCAGGATAATATCGCTATGTTAAGTGAAGGTGGTAAAGAAATTACGGACCAGGTGACAAAACCTGCTGGTGTTGCCGCATGGAACGTATATGAAGCCAGCGACGCTATGAAAAAGATGATGGCAGGCATGGGAGTACAACAAAACCAGTACACTTATACTTTTGTGGTAGATAAATATGTAGCTAAAATATTTGTAGGTGTAAGCAACGCTACATCATTAAAAGAAACCTGGAGCTTTGTAAAAGAAGGATTAATTGCTGTATTAAAAGCAAGTGGTAATCCTAAGCTGGCTTCGTTGGTATTTTGATCGGCAATGGTGAGTGGTGAATCGTCAGTAGTGAAATACCCTTTAGAATTTTAAAACTACTTCACATGAACGCAGCTACTCACGTCTCACGACTGACGTTTGACGATTGACGGCTTACGAAATTCCCCATTAGTAGTATTGCATATACACCACCTATTCAGTAATATTGAGGCATAAAACCCCTCATGCTACAAAGGACTTTGTATACATTGGCGCTTTGCTTTGCAGCAATGTTTGTGTGTGCACAGGCAAAACTGGATTTGAAGAGAAGTAATAACGGGATACAATATGGCCTGGCAGTAAAAGCACAATTAGAATTCAGTACGGTAAAACAGACACAGCCGCCGCATATAAGAGTGGCTGTAACAGGAGGTATCGGTTCTTCTTTTATTGATAATAATATTTATCCCACACTTAATACTGAATTGCAATTGTATAATAACGGGCTTGGTAGCAGCAAACCCGGTAAAAAAAAGCCCGGGGTAAATATTGATCTTGTTACAGCACTTACTTTAACTGCAGGAATAAAAGATTTTTTGCAACTAAGCCGTCAGCAACTTTTTATCAATCGTAATGTGCCGCTCTATTATTTTGCTGATTTTGGTTTACCGGCTTTAAAAAATCCATTTGCATATTCTTTCTCTATAGGTACAAATTTTATTTTTAATAACGACCCGGATAAACAGTTTCAACGAACCGGTTTTGTGAATTTTCATTTCAACCGTTTTCAATTATCATATTCTAATGATGGGGGAGTACCTGTATCAAATATTTACTTAGGAGACAGGAAAGACCGCTATTATACAGGTAGCGTATTACTCAGCTATCATGGCCGGCCTTACACAGCAATAAACCTGGTGGAATTAAGTTATCATAAATTTACAGGTTACACCCAAAATGCTTTTGAAGCCAGCAACCAGTTTGATTTTGCCTACGTGAATTACAAAAAAACAGCACAACGTTTTTACAATAAAAGTTTATTTACACTTACTGTTGCCAACCCGGTAAAAGGCTGTGGCGTAAATGTAAAATTATATAACAAAACAAAATGGGATGTGCAGCACCTGATCCATTGGTCTATTTATAATTCCTATCATATTGTTCCGTATAAAGAACACCTGTCATTCAGTGGCACTTATTATTTATCACAAACAACCATTGGTTTAAAATGAAAAGAATAAGTACCCTGTTATTTTGTATACTGATATTTTTTTCCTGTGCCAGGAAGTTCAGCATCACTTCCACATTTAGAAAAGGAATACCGGATGGGATGCAGCAATTAGTAATAGACAGCAGTTATCATCTTTATATCAGGGAAGTGTTTTTAGATACCAGCGACGCCGGGGACAAAATGGTACTCATCAATAATAACAATGCCGGTACCGGCAATAAATTAATTGAGATTGAATACCTGTTATTGTCGGAACTGCAAAACAGGTCGGTTTATATTGCCACCATACCAGATAAATATCAAACCTACTATGCAAAAAAAATAAAGTATCTCAAAAGAGAATATCTGAATGCGTATGACTTCAGTACTTTTCGTTTTGGGAAAAAAGTTACAGGTGATAATGTTATTGTATTTGAAAATACTATTACCAAACACAGCGATACCTGGAATTACAGCATTGAAAAAGACAGCATTTTACATGTGTATGAAGTAGTGGAACGCATCAACGGTGATGCCAGCAATGTATACCTTACTGATGAAGCATTAAGCCGCACCGCAAGTTTTATACGTACAGACAGTTTCCGCATTGCCTTTAGAAATATGGATAAAGAAAAAAAGGTAGAAAAGAAAAGAGGGCGGCCTCCATTACAGCGCTTCAGCAAAGACAATATTATTTATTACCGCAGGGATGGTAATAAATATACCATCTACTTCAGGTTCAATAAAACCCTGCCACCACGTTATAAAGATTCCACTATCAGCTTTGGCAATACCCGCCTGGTAAACGCTCCTTTTTAAAACAATATTCTTCTTATAAGAAATTTGAAAACTGTGGAGATATGCGTATCTTACTGGTATAGAATATTTTTATCTGTACCCATCCAAACCGGTTTTCCAGGCATCTTTTAAAAAAAATATCTTTACCCGCAGGCATCCTAAGCATACTCTTGTACGTATATAAGGTTTAAGATTGACTGCTGTTTTCTGGTATTAAAACTTTATCTTTAGTAATACAATTTTATCATGTGCTGAATTTTAAAACCTTTATCTGTAACCGGTTTTATAGTTTTTCAAAGCAAATACTATCTGCTCTTGTGTTGCTTACTTTTTGTATTTCTTCCAATGCACAGGATTGCCCCCCAAATATAGATTTTGAAGAAGGTACGTTTAACGGATGGACCTGTTATACCGGAGGTGTGGCTGCCGTTGGCGGGCAGAATGTAATTACATTAACAGCATCTGGCCCCATTGCAGGGAGGCATACAATAATGTCTGCTTTTCCGGGCGACGGCATGGATCCTTATGGCAATTTTCCTGTTAACTGTCCTAATGGAAGCGGACATTCTATTAAATTGGGCAATACATCAGGCGGGGCAGAGGCAGAAGGTGTGTCTTACGAATTTGTTATTCCCGCCGGTGTAAATGAATACAATCTTATTTATCATTATGCAGTGGTTTTCCAGGATCCTAACCACCAGCAATATGAACAACCCCGGATGGAGATTGAGATCACTAACGTAACAGATAATAAGGTCATCACTTGCTCTTCTTTTGCATTCTTTCCTTACGGTACCCCATTACCAGGTTTTGAAATGTCTGAAAATCCCGGCGGCAGTACCCCGGTATGGTTTAAAAAATGGTCAGCTGTATCTATTAATTTAGATAATAATGCAGGAAAGCGGATACGCTTATTTTTTAAAACTGCTGATTGCACTTTCAGAAGGCATTTTGGTTATGCATATATAGATGTAAACTCAGAATGCAGCGGCAGGTTTGAAGGCGCTTCGTTCTGCCCCGATGATTCAACAGTGAATGTTGTAGCACCTTACGGTTACCAGGGGTATACCTGGTACAACAGCACTTTTACACAGGTATTGGGTACTCAGCAAACACTTACATTTACTCCACCACCTGCTACCAGTATGTCGGTGGCTGTGGTGCTTACTCCTTACGATGGTTACGGTTGCGTAGATACTCTGTATACCGATATCACAGACAATTTAGTTGTAGAAGCCAATGCAGGGCCAGACACAGTTTCCTGTAACCATAACCCTGTGCCCATAGGTTCTCCGCCCAAGTTAGGCATAAGGTATCAATGGACTCCCGCAGCAGGACTTTCCAACCCCGATATTGCCAACCCATTAGCATTGCCTGATATCACTACAACCTATGTACTAACGGCAAGGAGTAATGGCGGAGGATGCCTGCACACTGATACCGTAATTGTAAAAGCGGCATTGGTAGATAACAGTATTCAATTGCTGGGTAAAGCTGATTTTTGTATTGGCAGCGGCGATAGTGCCGTCTTAATAGTACAGCCGGCAGATAGTATTCAGTGGTTTAGAGATAACGTGGCAATACCCGGCGCCACCTCCACTATTTACAGGGTTACACAAACAGGTTTATATTATGCTATATTATTTGGCGGCAATGGTTGTTCATTAACTACTGTAGCCAAACAGATCAATATTGCATCCGTGCCCGTATCTGCTTTTTCTGTAAATAAACCCAATCAGTGTCTTTTTGGCAACCAGTATATTTTAAAGAACAACAGTACCAATGCTGTTGGTGGTATGGTTTACAAATGGACATTTGGCGATGGCAATGAAGCCAACACAAGAGATGTTACTTATAGTTATAAAAAAGCAGGAAAGTACACCATTAAATTGGTAGTGAGCAGTATTAGTGTCTGCGCAGATAGTACCAGTTTTGATATCGTCATTTATCAAAATGCTGTAGCAGCTTTTGCAGTAGAACCTACTTGTTTTAAGCTGCCGGTTACGGTAATTAATAATACCCAGGATACAGTAGGATCACCATTGAGTTATTCCTGGTCTTTTGGTAATGGACAAACTTCTGTTTTAAAAAATCCACCGCCACAAATTTATACTGCCGCAGGAAGTTATAATATCAGCCTTGCGGTAAGCTCTGCACAATGCCCTTTTCCTGTGCACACCACCACACACACAGTTGTAATTGACAGGCCTAAGCCAGCCACTAGCTATCCCTTAGAATGGGCCGTGATCAACCTGCCACTCGATCTGCATGCCAGGTCATTTGGTGAAACTGTTTTATGGAACCCTGCTGTTAATCTTGATAATGCTACCAGTTATAATCCTGTATTTAAAGGAACCACAGAACAATTGTATACCATTGATATAAAAACAAAAACAGGCTGTGTTACTACCGATACTCAAATGGTTAAAATAGTAAAGAGCATCGAAATATTTGTACCTAATGCGTTTACGCCTAATGGTGATGGATTTAATGACGACCTGAAACCGGTATTCTATGGCATTAAGCAATTAAAATATTTCAGGGTATATAATCGCTGGGGACAATTGTTTTATCAAACCCAAACCATGAAGCAAGGCTGGGATGGTACCTTTAAAAATGTAAAGCAGGAAATGCAAACCGTGGTATGGGTACTTGAAGCTTTAGGTGTGGATGGGGTGATGTATACCAGGAGAGGAACAAGCATTTTATTAAGATAAGAGAGTGGGCACCTCAGCAAAGGTGGCTCACTCCGGTTAAAATAACCGCTGCTACAACAGGGTAAGCCACCCTTTAAGGGGTGACTCACCCGTGCCAAATTCATACTTCAAAATCAAAATAGGTACTACAGCCAGGATTGTACACAGCTTTGCAAAAGGGCAATCAGCAGGAGTGGGTCACCTCAGTAAAGGTGGCTCACTCCGGTTAAAATAACTGCTGCTACAACAGGGTAAGCCACCCTTTAAGGGGTGACTCACCCGCAACAAAATTATACTTCAAAATAAAAATGATTGTGGTTATTACAGCTAGGGTTAAACGCAGCTTTGCAAAACGGGCAACTGTAATTACTTTGTAAATATTGATTGATGGTCATTTCTGTACCACAAGCCCCACACAATATCGCTTTTGTATCAAATTCATCTGCGGGCCATACTATTGCATCATGCCCTGCATCCTGCTGGTGGCAATAAATGCAGGGGTAATAAGCATCGCAGCATTTCATTTTAATGGCAATGATATCCAATGGAGAATGGTAATGCTCACATCTTGTATGCTCATCTATAGTTTTTCCTTTTACCGGTATCATCAATTTTAATTTCAATGCAAAAAAAGACAATTATGTATTGAGGCCACCGCTGACTTCTATCCGCTGGCCATTGATCCACCTGGCATCATCGGTACATAAAAAAGCCACCACGCTGCCAATATCATTAGCCGCACCTACACGGCCGAGAGGAGACAGGCTGCTCATCATGGCTTTAGCCTGCGGATTGCTCCTGATAAAAGCATTATTAAAATCAGTTTCAACTGGTCCGGGTGCCACAACATTAGCACCAATACCTTTAGCGCCCAATTCTTTAGCAAGGTATTTTGTAAACACCTCAATAGCGCCTTTCATAGATGCATACACAGAATAACCCGGGTTAGAAAAACGGGTGGTGCCTGTTGAAATGTTAATGATTCTTCCTCCCGGATTTAAGATGGGTACACATTGCTGTGTTAAAAAATAAATGCCTTTAAAATGTACATTTAAAAAATCGGTGAATAATTCTTCCGTAACATCCATAAAAGGAACTGTAGCACCCATGCCGGCATTATTAATTAAAAAATCAAATGAGCCGGTATCCCATTTTATCTTCAGCGTTTCTTTTACTGTTCTTACAAAATCATTAAGAGAGGCAAAGAGGCTCATGTCTAAATGTAATGCAATTGCCTTTTGCCCCATTGCTTCTATTTCTTTTACTACCTCCTGTGCCTCTGCTTCTTTAGTACGATAGGTAATGATAACATCGATACCTTTTTTTGCAATGCTGAGTGCCATATCTTTTCCCAGGCCACGGCTACCACCGGTTATTAATGCAATTTTTGTTGTTATGCTCATGTAAATATTTTAAAAAATGAAGAACAAAGTTATCATGAAACAATTGGCCTTCAAAAATGTTTATTAAAATAATACATTTGTTGTGTAAATTGTACATAGTGATGGATAAACGGATCATTTATATCATGGGTGTTTCAGGTTCGGGAAAAACAACAATAGGAGAGCTGCTTGCCCAAAAGACCGGCCTCCCTTTTTTTGATGCAGATGATTTTCATTCGCAGGCTAATAAAGAAAAGATGAGGTCGGGGCATCCATTAACTGATGAAGACCGTAAAGACTGGTTGCAAAAGATACATACACTAACCAATGAACAAATTCAAAATAACGGAGCCATCATTGCCTGCTCTGCACTTAAAGAAGAATACCGGCAAACATTAAGCAATGGTATTGAAAATATTTTATGGGTATTTTTAAGAGGTGATTACGAAACCATCTACAGGCGCCTCAAAAACCGTACAGGACATTATATGCCTTCCTCTCTTTTACAATCTCAGTTCGACAGTTTAGAAATACCTGTTGATGCTTTTACAATAGATATTGAAAAACAACCTGCTGACATTGTCGCAGATATCATTCAGCAATTAGATAAAAAATAGATTTTCAACTTCGTTAAAAATCAGAAAATTCCAGCGGTTGTATAAACATAATATCAATATGCGATACATTATGCTGGTATTCCGGCAAGGCCGATAATGTTTTCCATGCAGGGTCGCTGCTGAAAGCTTTCCAGTGTGCATCACGATCTGCTTTGTTGTTGTAGCAGGTCATGTACATAAGGTTGGGCATATGGCTGCCGGCAATTACTTCCGAATAAAAAACGGCATTGGCATTTATTCGTTTAAAGATATCGATCTCGTTGCCCTGGTTAAACATTTGTACCTTATTAGCAAATATTTTTTCAGTAGCACCTTCGTAACTACGGAGTTCGTACACCCTTTCATTTTTAGGTGCCGTAAGATTGGGCAATTGCATTTGCGGTGCTAATGGAAATGCTTTCAGCAGTATCACTTCCATTCTTGTATAAGGCGGTGCAGTGTAAACGGCGTTGATATAGCTGGCTCCTGCAGTTTGATAATTGGCATCGTTACTTAATTTTTCTGCCATTGCCACCTGGTCTTCCAGGCTTTTGATGGGCATATAAACGTACAGTGTTTTTATAGCGGAAGTATCGTTGGCTAAGGATTTAAACACACCGATATTTTTATAGCCCATTTTATGCAGGGCCGGCAATAGAGCATCTTTTAAATAACCAGTCAAAACAGTTTCCTGTGCCGCAGTGGCATACTGATATACTGTAAGCTGGTACATTTCTCTTTTAGGTTTTTTACCAGCAAAAACAAAAGATGCAAATAAAAAAAACACAGCTGATAATAAAAGGAATTTGGTTGAAAAGGATTTCATGATGATTTAACTTTTAAATTGCAGCAACAATTTATAAGAAAATATTCATCTGAGCATATTTTGTTTTAAAGACAGCTAAATAGGGTGGTAAGCTTTAAAATAGTTGACAACCTTAACAACATTATGGAAATACTAACTGCATATTCCAACCTTAATTGGTTATTGATCTTACTGGGCGCATTTATTATCGGGCTTTCCAAAGCAGGGCTTAAAGGTATTGATATGATGAATGTAACCCTGATGGCTATTGTATTTGGAGGCAAAGCATCTACAGGCATTGTATTACCGCTCTTATGTGTGGCCGATGTAATGGCAGTACTGTATTATCACCGTCATGCCCAATGGCCGCATTTCTGGAAGCTGCTGCCCTGGATGGTAGCAGGCATTTTAGTAGGTGTTTATGTAGGAAAGGATATGAATGAAGCGTTGTTCAGAAAGATCATGGCAGTGATCATTGTGCTCACCGTGATCATTATGTTTTGGCTGGAGATGAGGAAAACACCGGTGGTGCCCGATAATAAACTCTTTGCATCAGGGCTTGGGCTGGCATCGGGCTTTACTACTATGCTGGGTAACCTTGCCGGAGCATTTTCCAATATTTATTTCCTGGCCATGCGCATGCCTAAGAATGATTTTATTGGTACTGCAGCCTGGGTATTCCTGGTTATTAACTGGTTTAAATTACCCTTCCAGGTCATCTACTGGAAAAATATTAATATTGCTTCATTGCAAACTGATCTCTTTTTATTGCCTGCATTGCTGATCGGTTTTTTTGCCGGTTTAAAAATTGTAGCTACAATAAAAGATGAGGGTTACCGGAAAATAATACTGGTATTAACATTAGCGGGAGCAATTGTTATTTTTCTGAAAAGATAATTTATACACGGCATTAAATCGTTTCACAAAACAATCGTCCGAAAAGTGAGGTTCACTCTTGGCTTTGATACCTGCGTGGTAGGAGGCAAGCGGTGCAGCCAGTTGGTTTGTGTGGCATCTTTCATTACCAGTAAACTGCCATGTTGCAATACTATAGAAACAGTTGTTTTGCTTACTTTATGTTTAAAAGAAAATTTCCGTTCGGCGCCAAAACTCAATGAAGCAATTGCGCCATTCTTTTTCAATGCTTTTTCAGCATCGCTATGCCAGGCCATACCTTCACTGCCATTGTGATATAAATTCAATAAACAGGAATTAAATTGTTCTCCTGTTTTTGTTTCTGCCATTGCTTTCAATTCTAATAGTTCCGGTGTCCACAGCAATGCTTTTTTTGTAGTGTTAGAATAAGTGTAGTCAAAATCAGTATCACCATACCAGGCCACTTTTCTTTTGGTGATGATGTGTTTACCCATGATAAACGCTTCATCATTTTTCCAATCAATTGTATGTAGCAAAACATCAAGGTAATGATTGGCTTGATGCACTGGCATTAACCTGCCATAATAATTAACCGTTCCTTCCCCAGGTAATAAATTTATATTTTCAGGTAGTTCGTTACTGAACAGGTCCATGTTGCGTTTTTTATACAACAATTATAAAAGTGAAATTGTTTTTATTGAATAGCGTACATTTTATGTATTTACCAGGTGACCCACTTCTGCATCAAAACTTATATACTGTGATAATAATTTTGACAGCTGCTCTTTTTCCACCTCTGACCGTATCATTTTTTTAGGAATGATGAGTGCACTGGTGGAATGCAAAAACAGGTAAATATATTCCGGGGTTTCTTGTTTTTTTATAAAAGCAGCCCATTGAAATTTTGTTTCTTTAACGCTATCTTTAACCACCACACCGGTTTCAGAAAAAATATAATCCGTCATATTAAACACGGCAGCATTTTCACTGTTGGCAGCATATTTTAATGCCTGCTTTCTTAATCTTGGCCTGGCAGAAAGTACAGGAAAAAAAAAGAGGAATAAAATGATTGGCACACCAATAAAATCAACCGGGCTGATATTGCCGGACTGAACAGCCAATGAAATATTGTAGATACAAACAATGGAAAAAATAATGATCAATGGCCGCAGGCTTTTATAGATCAATCTCTTTTTGCCTGGAGCATCAATTTGTACATACACAGAGAAATTTGCAAAGTCTTCATTGGTAAGCGCATAACGTAGTGAGATCATAGTTATTTAAAGATAAGAATTTTTAAGTGATGGTAATCGGGCAGGTAAGCATAGCGATAGTATTATACAGGGTTGACGCATCACTTAACCTGCAGGCCCCCATTGCGCTACCTTCCAATACAATTCGTTCTGAAATTTAATGGTTGAATTATTAGTTGTGTCAGTAAAGATGATATTGCGCACAAAAATAGACGCTGTTGGCTTATCCGTTCCCCTGTATTCGGTGGGATGATAGAATTTTACATAAATATCACCAACAGCCCCCCTGATATTTTTTATGGGCACAATTCCATTGCCATAATCATTGCAATATTCAAACAAAGTAGCCTTGCCGGGTTGATATATGATTAATTCTGCTGTGCTGCCGGTTGCTGTGTCAATATGAATTTTAAAACAGCTGTCATATTGTACAGTTGCAGCCAGGTGTAAAACCAATACATATTGACTGTCGATGATCTTGTAAAAATAATCTGCACAAGCCCTGGCATTCATTTGCCGGACAGTATCAGCCGATTTGAAACAATCAAACTCGTAAGGTTTTACAATGGTATCAATTGCCGGTGATTTTTGTTGCACAGCAGGGGTATGCTCATCACTGTTACCCTGGCAGCTAAACAAGGCAATGGTAAAACAGTAAAAAAATAATTTAAGCATTAGAGTTTATTATTAAGATGCAGTAATGATATTATTTCCATTAAATTTTAAATTGCCATTACAGATCAAAAGAGAAAAAATACACTTTTTTCTTTTTGCTGTCATGCCACAAATAGGAATTAATATGGCCTTGTACTTTTCCATAAGCAGTGTGGTTATTGATAAATGCGGTATCCCACCAGCGGGTGGGTGAGGAGTTTAACCCACCCTGTAAATAATTACTCTTGTAATACATTGTGTCAATTATCTTCCCCTCCATGTTTCTTACTACAGAAAATTGCTGGTCCCATTTCAATTGAAGTTTATTTTTTATTTTTTCAACAGTACTATCGGCACATATAAAACTAAACCAGTAAGAAGCATCAATGCCCATCCTGTCGGCATAGCAATATAATTTCTTTACGTCCGTAGTAGGGGCGAATTCAAAAAATTCCAGGAATCTTTGCTGGTTATATTTTGTATCGGGTGTATCTGCATCAAAATGAGGGAATATTTTTTCTACTACCAGGTTTTTTTTCTCTTTTACAACAACAGTAGCAGAATCAATAATAGCATGTCCTTTTCTTTTAATACGGTTGCAGGAAAGGAGAGTTAAGCCGTATAAAAATAACAGAAAAATTGTTTTTACAAAACGAAATGCAGGATTGCCCATAGGTAATAAAGATAAAACTAATTCCATTTTTATTGCCTTAAACCCAAGGCCTTAGTGGATTGATTTTCAATATAAAAAAAGTCAGCTCCGGTTTCTCTCCTTAAAAAAATAAAAAATTACCTTTTTTTCAAATAAAATAGCAATATATACGTTTAAGGAGCAGTAACCCTAAAATCCGTCTGTATGAAATATTTTATACCCACACTGGTAGCGCTATGCTTCCCAGTCTTTGCATTTTGCCAGGATATTACCGGCCTTTGGAAAGGCACTATGTACAACGATTCCACTAAAAAATCTTTACCGTATGAAGTGTTGATCACTAAAGTGAACGGCAAATACGCCGGCTATTCACACAGTTGGTTTTCTATCAACGATAAAAACTATTACGGAATCAAAAAAATTAAAGTGCATGTAGCTAAAGATGGCAAGATCATCATCCAGGATGCCGAATTAATTGATAATAACTACCCGGTTCGCCCTGATAATGTATCGCAGTTAAATGTGCTTGACCTTGCTGCAAATACAAACGAAACCACATTAGGTGGCCCTTTTGTTACCAATCGTACTAAGAGTTATAAAGAACTTACCGGGCAGATAAATGTGAAAAAAGTAAGTATGCTTAGTGATAGTGAGTTGCTGACTTATTTACAAAAGAATGGTATCAGTAACGATGTTACGGTAGCAAAATAATTGAGTTAAAAAATTATTTATAAATTAATTCTAAAGCAGTACTGGTTATTGCTTTAGAATTTTTGCATATAACAGGCAGCAATTATTCAGGATAACACAGCAAGCTGGCTGGTAATTTTCCATATGCTTATTTCCGGATAACAGACAAAATAAGTACCGGCGGTTTAAAATATTGTCCTTGTTTTGGGTAGAGTTGCTGGATCTTTTTTACCACATCCATACCTTTAATTACTTTTCCAAAAGCGGCAAAACCTTGTCCGTCTTTATTTCTTTTGCCACCATAATCCAATGCAGGCTGATCGTTAATGCAAATAAAAAAACTGGACGTTGCTGTGTTGGGGCCAGACCTTGCCATGGAGATAGTACCGTTTTTATGCAGGATGCCTGTATGCTTTGTTGTTTCAAGCAGGATAGGAGCAAAGTCTTTTGTTGAATCGATATTGCCGCCTTGTATCACTTCAATCTTAATGGAATCTTTGGGTTGATTTTGTAAGGTAACCGAACGAAAGAAAGAACTGCTGTCGTATAAATGGGCATCTACATACTTTAAAAAATTGGCAACAGTAATTGGAGCTTTTGATGGATAAAGTTCTATCGTGATAGTACCTAATGTTGTTTTAATAAAGCAGCTTGTTTTTTGTTGTGCAGCTATTTGTCCTGCCAGGAAGAGAAATAAAATACCTGTAAGCGATATGCTTTTTAATATCCTTAAATGGCAATGCGTATAATGAATTGTTTTTGGGTTGATAAATATGTTATGCAGCATTATTTATTTTTTTCAGGTCTTCCCTGGCATAATTAAACCAAATTCTGTTATTTCTTTTTTCTTTGCCGTCCAGGTGCGCTAATTCACCCAGCATTTCTTCATATATTTTTTTAGCATCTTCATTTCTGTTCATACGCAATAAAAAACTACCATACCAATAACGGCTTTCATAATTGGAGAACCTGCCTTTTAATAATTTAAATTCTTTTTCAGCTTCATCTGCATTACCGGTATGTGATAGCGCAATGGCATAAAGCATATGTGCACGGGAACGGGCAAATTGCGGAAGGGTATAAATTTGTTTTGCCAGCGGAATAATATTATCATACTGCTTCAGGTCTGCATAAGCATTTATCAATTGAATGTTTACGTATTCATGCGTGGTAAAATTTCCTGAAAGGCAGGATTCATACAAGGTGATGGCTCTTTGCGTTTGCTTTGCTTCAAGATATGCATCAGCCAGCGCTACTTTATTAGCAAAAGTATCTGCAAAGCGTAAATTGTCTTCCAGCTTTTTTATTTTACCTGATGGATTAAAAACAGCTCCCACACCCGATTGTACTTTTTGCACATCGTTGCCGCTGAACATTTCAGTAAAAATATAGATCAGGCTACCTACAACAGGCAAAAATATGATCAGCCACAACCATTTCGCCTGGTTGTCTTTTCGTATACAATGGATAGCACAAATAACCTGGAGACCAACGGTGATATAATAAAAGTAGGGAGACAAGTAAAACATACAGTATAATAATGGTACAAGATTCAAAAATACTGATATCTCTGCTTAACCCAAATTTTTTCGTATCCAAATAATTGTTGAGGCATATCCTGGAGTAAATGGCAGAAAGGAAAGTTTGTTATACCAATAAAAATGAGGTTGGTGAAGCACTTATCCTGTGCAATTCACCAACCTCATTGTAGTATTTTATTAAGAATAAAGGAGAGATTTCTGTCTCACCATTTCCGGACTTGCCTATTTTATCACCATCACCTTAAATGCTGCTGCATTACCAAGGCCGCTGCTAACTTTTAATGTATAGTTGGCGTTTGCTAGTTTACTGATATCTATTGGCACAATATTTTTGCCTGTTTCTACATTGATATCCTGCTGCATGGCTACTCTTCCGGTGTTATCCACAAGGTATACAGTAAGCTTACTCTTAGCTGGTGCATTTACCTGTATGTTAACCGTTGTAATGGCAGGGTTAGGAAAAACGCCATCTACTTTTATTACTAATGGTTTATCTCCATCAATTCGTACAACATTACTGAGTTTACTATGGTTATTAATATCCACCTGGCTAAAACGATAATATTGCCTGCTGCCAATTGGATTATTATCAGTGAAAGTATAATTCAATTCACGTGAACTGTTACCACCTTGTGCCAGTGAATTTACAAAACCGATTGCTGTATAAGTTATACCGTCAGCAGAACGTTGCAGTTCAAAACCAAGATTATTATTCTCAGTGGCAGTTGTCCATTGCAACTGGTTGCGGTTACCATCTTTATAACCACTGAAATTTACAATGCTAACCGGCAACAGAATAGCTCCGTTGATAATATAAGACGTGCCTGCACCAGGCCATGTAGTATTATTATCTTCCTGTGTTATTGTACTAACAGTATTGGTAGCTGTATTGATACTCATAAAATCTGTGTTGCCATCAGTTAAAACAGCAACTGAAAAACCACTATTGGTGTTATTGCCATTGCCATACACAAACATGATCTTGTTGGAAGTTTCAAATAACCATACCTGAAAATGTTTGTCTGCGCCACCTCCGCTTCCGTAAGCAGAAAGATTATATTCCACCACCAGTTTTCTACTGCCGGCTACTCCCATTAATTTATATTGCACATTTCCATTCACATCGGTAATATTATCATCCCAGTAAGGGGCAAGGTAAGGACCTGTTATACTGGAAATATTATTATCATATTCTGTTGTAGCTGAAATACCAAATGCCAGTAATCCATTGGAGGTAACACTGAAATTGGTATAATTAGCGCCGCCAAAATTAAAAGTAAATCCAATATTAGCCATTGCAGAAAAATCATCATCAAGATTTGAACCCAGTAAATTGGTAAAGCCTCCGGTTTCTAAAACATTACCGGTAGTGGTGCTAAAGCTGTAGCTGTTTACCTGCGCATTTACATTAGTAACACAGAAAAAGCTTAATACCAGCAAGCCTGAAAAATAAATTTTTTGAGGCAAATGCAGAAAGTACTTAAGTGAATTGGAGAATAAAATAAGGGGAGAATTTTGTAAAGATGTAATCTTCATGTTGCTGATTTTTTAAGGGATATGGTTTTATAAATTAAAATACAGGGTAAGAAAACGGGAGCGATTATGGGTTATTGCTTTTCTGGTGAAAATAGAAATTTTTGGAAATTTTTCTACAGGAGGTGTAGTTCCGCAAGGCTTATTCGTGTAAGTGAAACCATAATGCGGGCACATTTACAAACAGCGATCACATGAGACAGTTGGAAGAAACCTAAATTATTCACGTATAAATTCAACCTTCCTTCCGCCAATAAAAAAATTGCACTGCAGGTTTAACGAATGCGAAGTGTTGCAAAAATCTTTGTTAGTTATATTAATGGTATAACCGTAGTTAATATTAAACCGGCCACCAAAGCTAAAACCAATTTCATGCCTGTATTTTAAACTTCCTTTGTTTTTAAAATCTGTAACGTACAGCAAATTCATTCTTGATAAGCACATGGGAGGAAGATAAGGATCCAGCTCGTACGAAATTTTTGGAGCTGCAAAATAAGTTTTTGCTTTATAAAATAATTCTGCACCAAAACCATACTGGCTGAAATAACCGGGATAACCACCGGTTTCTACTGTATGTCCTTTCGATAACGACAATTCGTAAGATCTTGTAGTACCGGTATGATAGGCAAGGGTGACAACCATATTGCGGCCGGCTTTTTTATCCTTTTTTACTTTTGCAGTATCTGCATTTACTTTATGCACACTGTCAGTTTGTGCTGAGGAAATATAACAAAGAAAGAAAAGGCAGAGTAGTATAATAGCTGTTTTCATTTAGCTGGTTTATAAAAAATCAGGTTAGTAATTAAATTATTAAGATTACCATAAAGGAGAAAGCCGTAAATATTTACCAGCCGGGTTGGGGGCCGATAAAATTTTTATTCGTCCGCACAAATGAGATGTCTTCACCTTTTTCATTTTTTCTTCCACCATAGTGACCAATATTCCTGCCCGTTCCTCCCCACTGATCCTTATAAAATTTTATACTATCACCAAAGGCTTTTCCCTTTATCACTAATATATCATAAGAATCCCCGAATGTAAATGTTGCTATAGAACTCAGTTCTATTTTTAATTCGTCATTTTTTAAAACATAATAACCGCACAAATATTTGGGGGCAGTTGTCATATGCTTTGGGTCAGTATTAATAGCCCAATTTAAAACCCTGCCGTTATCATAAAATTTAAAGTATTCGTATGTTTCGTAGCAATAGGACTGGTATACTTTTGATGGAGAAAGCAGGAGGGTATCAGTTAATTGAAATTTATTTTTCAGTTTGAATTGTCCATTTTTTGTAATGCTATAACCTTCGGAAGTAAACTGTTCATTTTTTCTCTTAGAAATAACGGTGCCGTATTTTGTCTTTTCCACCAAACAACTGTTGCATAATAACCAGATAGAACAACTACCTATAAGCAGTATTATTTTCATAGTGTTGTGTATTAAAAATATTGCAGTTGCTAATTTACTGCTGAAGATAAAGAAAAAAGGGCGATCAGTGAAATTGTGATCTGCCACTGGTTTGCAGGCGACAATACTATTGCAGTAATGTTGAAGCAGGGCAGGAAAGGCTCTTACTTATAAAATTTTTTTCCTGTGGCCGAAACATATTTATGCATATAGTTAGCACTATACCCGGGTGAGCTTTGTAATAAAATGCGGTAAGGTGTACCTTCAATAGATGCTAAAAAACTATCACTTTTTTTCATCACCATTTTTCCATTTACCGGGTAAATAGTGATAGCGGCAGCCAACCTTACATCAAAAATACAAGGAGTTAATAAACTTCTGTCTGCAAGTGAATCATCTTCGTAAAAATATTTGTTGAAATAGCCGTATTTATTATTTTGTTGCAGCGAATAACCACCATCATTCAAAGGTTCAATTTTATCATATTCAGGCATAAGCAATAAACTGGTATCATATAGTAATCCTGATTTTTTATTTTTCATTGTAATAAAATAGTTACAAAATTCATTACCCGCCTTTATGGTATCGTATACAACTGCAGTGAGTACGTCATGCTCCCAATTCCATACACCCCATTGATGATGCAATTTTACAAAACAACAGCTCCATGCATCTTTAGTGCCACAAGGGAATATAATAGAATCAAAAACAGGTTTCAGGGTATCCGCTTTTATAAAAATCTTATTTTTAATTTCATTAACGATGATTCCCATTTTTGAACCTGTATAAAAGGGAATTATTTTAGGCATGTCTGTTGCAGGTATCATCGCATCCATAGAATTAGATTTAGATACAGACATTCCTTCCTTCAGCATTTCCGGTTTAGTTGTTGCTTGTTTTTGAGGAGGCTTGGTATAAACTGTAACTGAGCCGTTTTGCAGGTAAGCAAAGCTCATTTTCTGAGGACTAAAAAAACTATTACCATTGCCTTCGCTAATAACGAAATAACTCCGGCCTTTCACTTTCTTTACTACTTCATTATCTTCTTCCACTTTAATATAAGAGAATTGGGTTTTATAAATAAACTTTTTTACAACAACATCATAAATACCACGATTGCTTACCTGTTCTCCATTTATAGTAAAATACCTGCTATTCTCTACATACAGGTTCTTTACTCCAAATATCACGTTAGTTCCCTGGTTCAATAATTGCTGATTTTGCAGGTCATAAACATAACCTTTACGTTCATAATCTTCACCAATTACTATTTCACTTTTAAAAGAAAGGCCAACGAAATTCAGCCTGGCATAATTTACCGGCAATAATAATTTGCCGGTGGTGTCAATTATATTTTTTCCGCCTCCTGCATCAACAAAAGCATATCCCAGTGTGAACTGCTCTGCATTGTAAAACTGAGGTTTTATTTTAATTACACCGTTGGTATCGCAATATCCATAAGTACCATGGTCGCAAAAAGGTATCAGGTATTTATATTGGGCTTTTAAAAAAACAGGGAAGAACAGCGGGAATAAAAAAATGCTGCTAATTATATTACGTGAAGTTTTAGTTTTCATTTAAACCGCTGTATTTACTTGAGTACGAATATAAGAAGAAACAATTCATTTTAACCATCTGTAAAATATTCCTGCAGCATACAATTAACCTGCGACAAATAATTTATTGAAGTATACAATTCATTCGTAAAGCTTACAACATGCAGTCAAAATTAAATAAGCAAATACACTTTTGTAACAATGCTTGTATAGAATTTTTTCTACCAGTATAAATACGTGTTTTTGATGGAAGTATTGCAAAAGTAATTTTATCGAAATACATTTATGAAAATACGTACACAATTCATCATCCCAAAACTTACACCAAATGAAAAAAATATTTCTTCTTTCAACTGTTATAGTTATGTTGGTTGTGATAGTAGTTGTTACATACAGTTGTAATAATAATGGCAACGACAAATCTGCAGATGGAGAAAAGAAACCAGCGCCATTAGCAATGGCCGCCATACCAAATGGTGCTTTTCAAAACTACAGGGATTCAGCACCAACGCAGCAGCAATACAGCGGCCCGCTTTTCGTACTCAGTCATAATTATCCAACAACACCCAAAACAGTGGTTAACCCCAGCTGGCAACAAGCTTTAAAGGGCCAACCCATTTCCGAAGCCAATGTATTTGCTTATATGGATGCGCTAAAAATGTATGTTGCACCAAACGTATTGCCGTTTTTTAATGATAACAAAAACTGGACTGCAGCTAAATATGGTTGGTTCCAGGAACCATGGATGGGATCGCAAAGAGAAGCCATACTGGGCACTTATTTAGGTAACGGCAACCCGGCCAACAGTTTTAAAACACTCAAACAGGATGAGGCAGGGTATGCCCTGGTGTTATATGATTCAACTGCAGCATATACTGTAGGACAAATATGGGGTACAACCGGCCAGAAAATTAACCTGGTAAATGATGCCGCACAATTTAAAGAAGGCAGTGTGATTGTGAAATTTGCTTTTTCAAACATTAATTATCCCGACTGGCCGGTAATGAAAGATGCCGCAACATTCAGCATTTATGATACCATTGGCACCATACGGAATTTTCCAAGTGATACTGTTTATAAAGTTCGTACGGTAAGCTTTTTTCAAATGGATGTGATTGTAAAGGATAGTAAAACTGCGCCTAAAACAGGTTGGGTGTATTCTACTTTTGTTTATGATATGAATGTGAACGGTTCGTTGTGGGATAAGATGGTACCATTAGGTGCGATATGGGGTAACGACCCTGATGTGATCAGCCCTGTTGCTCCGCCTTATCCTAAATTAAAAGAGACAGTGATTAATCCCAAAGCGCCAGCCTATAGCACAGAAACTTTAGGATGGGGTGGTAGGTTGAGTGGCCCTAATGATGGTGCTGTTGCACAGCAGGCAGTGGATGTAAGCACCGGTAAAAAATATAATAAGCTGGCCTTATCTTCCTGTATGAGTTGTCATCTTCCTTCGCAGTATACATTTAACTCATTTCTGTTACCGGCACCATTCCCTAAACAAACAGATACCGCATTTTTTGTCTATACACCCGGAAGTGCTACCTGGAATTTATGGTTCAGGGATAATTATGGTACGGTACCTTTCGATTCGGGACAGGTAGCCATGGATTACGATATGGTGATGGCATTTAAATCAGCCTCGGCCTGGCAACAGGCGCAACCGCAGGGCAGCAACAAATTATTGCAAACAAATTTTGATGCCGTGCAAAAATTCAGAAGGCACAATACCAAAAGCCAGTTCTGGCATTAAAAAAGAATTGATCAGGTTTCGTAAGTATAAGCACAACAGCCTCAATATGTTCTTCAGTATTGGGGTTGTTTTTTTATTGCAAAACCTCTACATTCTTACCTAATGTCTTAAAACGGATACCATTTTTTTGTTCAACAGTTATTGTAATGTGGCCTGTTTTGCTGGTATTGATGTCTCTGACCGTACCGGATTTTCCGGCATGCGTTCCTCCTGTAACCTTACACTGGTCACCATCTTTTAATTGTGCAGGTGTTTTGGTCTTCATTATGTTTACTTTATTTTAAAAGTGTGTAAACTAAACTCAGGATTTTTTTGGTGGCAGATCAAAAGCAACCGCCTCATGTTCAAAATGCCCGTTGTGAGAACCATCGCAAAACGGTTTATTTTTAGAAAGGCCACAGCGGCAAAAAGAAACTACTTCCCTGCCTTGTAAATTATACACGCCGCCATTTCTATCCACTACTTCAAAATCGCCTTCTATTTTCAACGATCCGTTATTGTTAACCGTAATTTTTGTTTTAGACATTTTATATTTTTTGTAAAACTACTTACAAAATGAAAACTATCCGTAATTAAAATTGGCTATACAGTTTTTTTCTTTGCAGTTAATATGGTATGTATCTCTTTCTCCGTAGCTGATCTTTCATACTCCACATTAAATAATCGTAGTATTTCAAATCCATTAGCAATAAACTGTTCTTTTAATTTATCCAGCTCATAATAATAGAAATAAGTCCTGTCGCCGGTACTCGCAGTCTGATAGCCGGATTTATCCGGATCACCTTCTACAAAACTTAAATAAATAAAACCGTCTTCATTTAATAATGTATGGGCATCTGCAATTAATTTTTCACTATCAGCAGGTGCTAAATAAGGCAAACAAAAACCAATAATAATACCATCAAATGTTGTGGTTAACTGATCAATTGCCCTGCTGTCCATTACAGCAAAGTTTGCAGCAGGATTATTCTTTTTTGCCAATGCAATCATATTGGGCGCAATATCAATACCAAGGATATTAAAACCGGCACGTTTGTGTAAAAGATATGTAGTGATGTTTCCGGGGCCGCAACCAATCTCTAATATGGCAGCATTTTCAACAGCAATTGAATCACAAATAAAATCATAGGTTTCATTATACAGGTCCAGGTGCATAAACTTATCCTGGTATAGCGATGCTACTTTGTTCCAGGTTTCAAATGTTTCTTTGTAACTATCCATCATTCTTTCAATTTTGTAAAATGCAAGCGGTGCCCGCATTAAAGTTACAATTAATTGCAGCGGTGTTACCACGTTTGCACCTGCTTTATATGCATATTCCAACGATTCAGCATCTTTACAAAATGAAACTGCTTTTTTTATTCGTATTCAGTTACTGTACCATGATGTGTTATGGTCAGAAAACAGATACCACCTGGTGGGTAAAATACCAGCGTATTCAAACCATTACACAAACAAAAGGTAATACAGCAAATATAAAATGCTGGCATGCTAACGGCCAGCCGATGTGTGACCTGGTAATAGCGTTAACAACAGGGTATGTGCCGCAATCAAATGTTGTTATTTTAGATTCAACCGGAAAAAAAGTACAGGAATATATAGCCAGGAAAGGCTGGCTGATCAATTATATGCCTTCAGGAAAAATAAAGGATATACTCCGTGCGGCAATAAAAGATACAGCACAACGCTACACTGAGTATTATACCAACGGAAGAATAAAGACGAAATCTTTTGCAAGAAAGGATAGCGGTAAAAATAGTATCTACTTTTTTCTGCCCAATTTTCGGGGAACACCAATAGCTTATATGTACCAGCAGGAAAGTTATACCCCGTGGCTATACCAAACGTTTTATCCAAATGGCAGTATCTACCTGTTACGGCAGTATCACCCCGGAAGCAATACTATATTTAAAACCACCTGGTACAAGGCATCGGGAAAAATAGATACGGGGGCATATATGGATAAAGGTAAATCAGGTTATTCCTATGATAAAGTAGGGCGTAGGTTGGAGTGGTGGAATAACGGGCACCTGAAGTCTGACGAAAATTTTAAAGCCAATTATCCTGATGGCAGGCAGCGGACATGGCATGAGAACGGAAGGTTACAATCGGAAAAAAAATTTAAAGCAGGCATTGCAGACGGCATTACCCGGTTGTGGTACAGCAATAGGCATTTGCAATACTATGCCGATTGCAGGAACAATGCCAGCAGCACACCCGCTCTTAGTTTTTACGAAAATGGCATGATTAAAACACAGGAAAATTGTATCAACAGTGGTTATGATGAAAGCGGGCACCTTACCTATGAAACGGTGAGGATCGGCAATTACTCCCGCTCATTCGAGTGGCGTAACGGGCAGCAAAATAATAATCTTTATAAAGGTAAGTTTGATAAAATGCGTAAAGGGAAATGGATAGCTTATGATGATAAAGGGCGCATTATATACAACGTGTTTTATAAAAATGGTTTATTATCCGGCCAGGCATTGTTTTATGATACCGTAGGCAGAATCAATACCAAAGCGCATTTTAAAGAAGGCCGTTTGCATGGGGCTTATCTTAGTATGAATGACAATGGAACAGATACATTTGCTGTGGGCAACTATTTAAATAATCAACGTACGGGTACATGGCGGATGTTTTCTGCTAAGGGCTTGCTGTTGTCGGTGCAACAATATACTTCCGGCAATTATTATGATGAACTGGAAAAATATGACGAACAGGGAACTGTTTTGATATCATCAAAATATGACCCGGTAGAAAAGGTATTGCGTTTTTATCATTACAGCAACGGTAAGCTCAGTTATATGAATGCAAAGCACACCGGCAGCAAAGCGGTAGATATGTATGACTATTACGACAATGGCAATGTAAAAACCATCCGCCTGTATGATACCGCCGGCGGATACACGAGTAAAGGCTTTTATGAAAATGGAAGCCGCCAGTGGGATGCAGGGTTTAAGCCGGGCAATTATGCACATGGCAAGCAGTACCGGTGGTATCCCGATGGACAGGTGCAAATGGAAGGAGTAATGACTGACGGATACAAGGAGGGTGAATGGATAACCTATAATGCTGATGGCAGCATAGCATCTAAAACATATTTTATAAAAGGGATAGAACAGGTTACTGCGCCGGCCTATCCCAATTGTTTTTGCAACAACCCGATGCCGGAGATACCGGGGCCTTCATTCTTTAATCCATCGGAATCGTTTATGCCATTCAAATCTATTAATGCAGTGATGAGGCGCTTTAATCTTGATACTGCTTATAAATATACATTTGTGCGCTGCAATTATTGTTCGCCAACACCCATTATTGCAGTTAGAGATCAAAAGTTGTGGATCGACAAGGAGGGTATGTACCTTGACCTGACACCTTGTATGCATGGTGTTAACCGCTCACTCCTTAGTATTGAGCATACGCAACTTACCACAGTAAAAGAGTGGTACCGGGATTATGACAACGAAACAGAATTATTGCAACCTGTTACACTGGCACAGGTATTGGAACGTGCTATTGCGGTATATGAACGGGGCGATGATTACATGAATTACCAGCAGGTACTGGAAACTGTTTCCGGCGATAGCCTGTTGCTGTATCATTTGCTGAAAAAAAATTATGGTGTTACGGTTAATGCCGGAAGGCTTGATGAAGACAATGAAAAAGAAGCGATGGAACAGGCCCTTGAACAATATAAAAAAACGGATCATGGACGTATTTTTTTCAAGCGCCATTTTTCTGCTGTACTTGCAAAGGCAGTGCTGCCGTTTTTTTCTGCTGAAGCAAAAGTTTTAGCTACCGATAGTACCAACAGGCAAGCAACAGTAAACATTTTCAGAAAACTCTTTGCCACAAGATACCCGGAGGAAGTGGAAGAAAGATTATTCGGATCGCTGGATGTAGTGTTGGATTCAGGTACTGCTGCACTTAACCTTCCGCCATCATTTATTGCCACTTGTGATACAGTTACCGGCAAAAAAATTTTACCTGAAGGAAAGCCTGTAGCTGCTCCATTTGTAATAAATTTTGGTAAAGCCTATTATCACTCTTATCCGGCTGATAATTTTACTATTCGGGCAACAGATGCTTCAGGATATTGTGCCCCGGCATTCACCATCAGCAACACCGGTGTGTGGATACAACCGCAAAGTTTCCGCTATGCACTCGGCAAGGCAGCAGGTGGCAGTAATAATTATGAAGAGGAGCCTTTTACAGTTTTCAATTATCCTGCACACTACAAAAATTTTAAAATGATGCAGGAAGATATGAACCGCCACGCTGAGGCTGAGCTGGATGAATACATTCAGCATTTCATGGGTGTGGTAATAAAAAAAGGAACAATGCATTTACCCGGGTTGCAGGAAAAAATTCCTGTATCAGAAGTGATTGCAGATGCTAAAGAGATCAATGGTTGTATCAAAGTGCCGCAAACTGCTTTGGGCATTACGGAGTCATCATTGAAAGAAGCATTGATTGCAGCCGGGTTTAGTGTATTTAACAGGCAGCAGGAATGGGATAATTATAACCAGCCCATGGTAATCTTATATTTTCATCGCAGGGAAAACTGATAGTAATATAAAAGCACCCAATAAAAAAATGGGTGCTTTTTATATCAGCCATAATAACCTGGTGCCGGTTAATTATGCCTTTTCAATTTTTACTGATGTCATCGTTAACGAACCTGCAATGGCTTTATCATTAAATAAACTTACTTTTTCATTTTCTTCTTTTAATGCCATGGTGTATAACAAAGGCAGATAATGATCCGGCGATGGAATGGCCAGTTCAAAAGCTTTGCCCTGTGCTTTATAATTGATCAATGATTGATGATCACCACCTAAGATCCATTGTTTCATTTTATCATTGGCTTCAATTGCCCAATCGTAGCCATAACCCGAAGTATTTAATTTGTCCCACGCAATCATGCGCAGGTTATGTACCATATTACCACTGCCGATTATTAACACACCTTTTTTACGCAGGCCGGCTAATTCTTTTGCCAGCTCATAATGATATTGCGGTGTTTGCATATAATCCAGGCTCATTTGTATTACGGGCACATCGGCATTGGGGTATAAATGTTTTATCACACTCCATGCGCCATGATCCAGGCCCCATTTTTCATCTAACCCAACTTCAGTTTTTGTGATGATCGTTTTTGTTTCCTTTGCCAGTTCGGGATTACCGGGTGCAGGATATTGCACATCAAATAAAGCCTGGGGAAAACCACCAAAATCATGAATGGTTTGTGGCTTTGCCATAGCCGTTACAAAAGTGCCTTTGGTTTCCCAATGTGCCGATATACAGAGGATGGCAGCTGGTTTTGGAATCGTTTTTCCTATATCCCTGAAACCTTGTACAAATTCATTTTCTTCAATGGCATTCATCGGGCTGCCATGCCCCATAAACAACACCGGCATTTGCTCTGTGCTGTTTAAAGGATCCGTAAGTGTACTCAGTTTATTTAATTGC
This sequence comes from Ferruginibacter sp. SUN106, assembly GCF_050611765.1. Taxonomy (NCBI): domain Bacteria; kingdom Pseudomonadati; phylum Bacteroidota; class Chitinophagia; order Chitinophagales; family Chitinophagaceae; genus Ferruginibacter; species Ferruginibacter sp. SUN106. The sequence continues at coordinate 507,786 of NZ_JBODJC010000003.1, read as the reverse complement.
ATTGTTGCGCCTGCCATACCTGTAAGTGCTAAGGATTGTATAAAAGATTTTCTGTTCATTGTTCATTACATTATTTGCTTAATCCTAATTGATTCATGTAGGTCTGGTTGTCCCAGAATAATGATTCTTCAACCATGATGCCATCTTTCCAGATGCCGATGGTAGCCATAGGCAATTTAAATGATTTGCCTGTTGGTGGAATAAATTTACCATTTCCTATTGGCATAGGTTTAGTAAAAGTGCCTTCCATTACACCTGTTACTGCAGTATAATTTCCCGATCCAAAACGAATAGGATGTTCTTTGACCCTGGTATCAGGTGCATATACAAACATGGCCTTAAGGTCTTCAATATGTTTATCAATACCAGTAGTAAAATGCCCGTCGGGCCAGTTCACTTTAATATCCTTTGCATGACTTTCATGCAACCTTGTCCATTGCTGGTTAGTAAAAACGGTAAAATCCAGTGTGTCGAACGTAACGAGATTCTTTGCAATACTTTCATTGCCTGCAGTTAATGTTACGATCTGATTTTTCAGAGAATCAATTTCTGATTGGCTTACAGCTTTATTATTATTTGTACAGCTGGTGAAGGTAAATATTGCTGCGGTAATAAAAAGGGCTGCAAATGTTGCTGTCTGTTTCATGTAATAATTTTTTATTTGATTGTTTAAATTGATAACACAAAGGTGCAGCCATTAACTGCCGCTATGGTTACACTTTTAGGTAAACCTGTTGTACTTTTAGGAAAGCATGGCCGACATCTGGTTGCGGAAGTCGGTAGGAGTGAGACCCGTTTTTTTCGTGAACACACGGGTGAAATAAGCTTTTTCATTATAGCCCAACTCGTAGCCGATCTCCGAAATGGAAAGATCGGTATTGAGTAATAACTGACGGGCTTCTATCAGCTTCCTGGTTTCTACAATTTCAGAAACACTTTTATTAAAAATGGATTGGCATATAAGATTGAGGTTACGTACGGACATGTTCATTTTATCCGCATAAAATTCCACTCCTTCAGTACGTTTAAAATTTTCTTCCAGTATTTTTAAAAAATTATTGAAAGAAATGAGTTGGGTATTATTGGAAGTACTTTCCTGCCGGAAACGATGTTTACCTTCTTCTTCCAGTTTAGATAATAATGCCAGTAACAAATGTTTGATCATGGTGTAGTTGATCTGCGCTTGTTTAAATTCATCCAGCATCATATTGCACAGGCCATTTAATTTCTCCAGGCAATTATCTGTTTCAAAAGTATAATTAATGTTGTCAGAAAAATTAGAATAGAAATGAAAGCGGCTTTGCGGAATAAATTCATTCTTATACCGGATGGCCCAGCCTTCGGTATTAACATCGGGTAAAAACTGGTGGATCTTTCCCTGTGCCACATAAATAACCAATGGAGGTGTAATAGTTTCTTTATTAAAATCTATAAAGTGCTGCGGATTTCCTTTAGCAACAATTATTATTTCTTCGTAATTGTGCCGGTGAGGTTTGGACGGCATACCAGCATATTGCCTGGCCAGTTCAGGTGTTAATTTTATGATATCGAAAGATTGCGTCATGCCAATTAAAAGTACAATAAAATTAACTGTAAAACAGCAGCGCAGCCAGTAATCAACTGCCTGCGCTAAAATGTACGAGGTAAACTACTGAACGATCAATAAAAAAATTGCTCTGCAATAATTTTACCATCTTTCAATTCAAAAACGGCTACTTCTTCTTTATTCATACGGGGCATACCTTTAAAAGTAATATCCCTTCCTAATACCACCGTAAAAAAATTGCCGGCTACCAGTGGTGCGCTGCAATATTGACTATGAATTGCTTCAATCTTTTCCCTGTTGGCCACGCCTTTGGCCTTAATTGCATCCAAGCCTTTGGTAGTTACTGCTATGCCTCTTGCCATAACATGTTCCGGCTCCTCGTTTATTAAATCAGGGCTGCAGAGTTCATCTAATATCTCCGGCCATTTGTTTTGCTTTGCCAATTCGCAATATCGGTTGGCTACTTCCTGTGTTGTCATAATTGTTATTTGTTTTTTGATACAACAAAGATGAAAGGGAGGAATGACAGCCCTATGTCAGCAGCAAGAAAATTATTTTTATTACAGCAAGCACTTTAATTATTTTATAAAGTTAAAAAGCATTGATCAGATGAATAAAGTGCTAATGATGCTTAACTTAGAGCAACTAATTTTACCTTATGCAATACTTTGTTGAAAAAAGCTCTATCGTAAGAAAGATATGGGGCAAGAGCGATACCATACTTTTTATTTTTGCAGGTGCCGCTGCAGAATTTGCACTTAATAAAGCTGTAGACTGGTTGTACTTTACCGGCAAACTACCCGCCGATCCTTTAGGCAGATTATTCTCCACTGTGCGTTATGCAAGAAGAATTGTTTTTTCACCGATGGAAGAAGCCAATAAAGCCATTGATACTATGCGGCAGATACATACTGCTGTAGAACAAAACCGCGGTGCTACCATACCCGACTGGGCTTACCGTGATGTATTGTTTATGCTCATCCATTATTCCATTGCATCGTACGAATTACTGGAAAAGAAATTAAGCGATGAAGAAAAAGAAGAAGTATTCAATGTTTTTTATCGTGTGGGTGCAAGGATGGGATTGAAGGCATTGCCGCTTACTTATACCGAATGGCTGCCGGTACAAAAAGAGCATTTACTGCAAGACCTGCAAAAAAGTAAATACACCGAAGATCTTTTTAAGCAATATAAAAAACACCTGGGTGCTATGCGGTTTAAAGTATTAATAGAAGGACAGAAGCTGGTGGTGCCGGATAGAGTAAAAGAGTTGTTGCAGTTTAGTGATTTTTCTTTTCTTACTCCTGTAGTACCGCTGTATAAGATAAGCAGGCTGATGAAAATGGACTGGCTGTTAAAAAATATTTTGTTGCCTGCTGATTATAAAGACCAGATAAATGAACTGGATGTACAGCCGGAGTAGCTGATCTGCAAAGCGTAACCAACCACGGAAACATTTACCAGATTTTTTTTTGCAATCGAGGCATAAAGCATAATTTTAGATGATCAAAAACACCGACCCCTTTTATGAACAAAATTTTATTGGCCCTGGTTACGCTTTTTTTCATCTTACCTTCTTTCTCACAGCAATTAACAGCTACTTCCCCGGAATTTCCAGGTACGCCTTATTCCGGTAAATTTGATATGTTTCGTTCAAATGACAGCCGCTCTTTTAAAAAAAGTATACTTTATACCGGTGGTGAAGAAGTTATTTTTACGATGTCTTCCTCCAAAAAAGACGATGAGTCGGTAGTTAAGATGAATGCTTCTATGAATATATTGTGGCAAACTCCAATAAAAGATAAAGTACTTTTCATTTCCCGGCTGAAAAATAAAATACTGGTTATTTCAACTCCTGATTGGAAGAAATCTAACGACAAGTTCCTGAAAAAAATGAATGCGGCCCTGCTGGACCCTTCAACAGGAAAAGTGCTGGCGGAAAAATCAATTTTTGAAAATAATGCACACATTCATATTGATCCTGATTTTTTTGCTGATGATAATAATGATTTCCAGGGCATACTGATCCGTTATACGGCAGACAAAAAAAAGCACTGGTCATTAAAAAGCGACATCAGAAAAAGGTACACCAATAAGCTGGATCTTATTTCAATTGATTCAGAATTAGCTATACAAAGCCGGACGCTTACCAGTGGTTTAAGTGATGAAGCAGAATTTATGGGTAGCGCAATGAATAAACGAGGAGAAATCTTTCTTGTGGGATGTTCCGATAATCTCTTATTTGCCGAAAAATACCCGGTAAATGGTACAATATCATCTGCTAAATTATCTACTGCTTATGATGCAAAAGTTGACACATATAAGTTTGGGGAAAATGATTATAAGCATGGACAACTAAATATTGATGAAAGTGGTAATTTACTGGCAGTTGCTTTTAGTTATAGAAACCCAAAATATGATAACTCCATTTTAGCTGTTCTTTTTAATTTTACTGAAGGAAAAACGTATCAGCAAGATGAACAATTTACAAAAGCACATAAAAAGGAATTAAAAATAAGCAATCTTGATGATCTCAAAGTTTCATCGGTTCAATTTTACGGCGATAAGATTATTGTATGCAAGGAAACACAGACAATAACCTTGCCACCCACTCAAAACAGCTCTGTAAGATTTAGTAGTTCCCAAATTATAGTATCGGTATATGACAAGAATTTAAAGTTTTTAAAAGACCTTTTTTTTGGCCGTTATTATGAAGCTTTCAAACCTGATCAGAAATTTGCAGGCTATACTATAAACGACCACTTCCTGTACGTATTATATACAGATATTGCAGGAGCCGCTAAGTATGCAACAATTTTGGGAAAGATAGATTTAGATAAGCTGGAAATAATTCTGAATAGCATTGTAGTGGATCGTGGAAGTGTGGATAAGGGATCGGGAATTGAAGCAGCTGCTTGTTTATGGTTTGATAAAATGCTTATTCTGCCTTACATCATCGAACTTCGGCAAAAAAAAGAAGCTACTATTTTTCAAAAAATTAAATTGAATTAATAGTGCCCTGGTCAGCAGGTTCGAAAATGAAGGACCTATTTTTTGGTGTTTTTTAACTCACTTAAATCAGCAAATATGAAAAGGGGAAGAATTATTTTCTCATTGATAGTTACAGTTTTGTTTTTATACTTATGTGCCTTTCGTGAAAAAAATGCTGCATCAGCCGCACTACCTTCCAATCGTATACTGGGGTTGTGGACAGGAAAATATCTTGTCAACGGTTCCTCCACTTCAAGCGATTATAGTTTTGTAATAAAACCAGGCGGAAAACTGATCGTTGATTCCAAAGCAGGTACGCAACAACATATCAGTACCGGTAACTGGAAGTTAACCGGCACCACACTAACTTGTACCTATACCTGCATTTACGGCTCGGAAGGTTCTATCGGACTTTTACAAACAAGCAGCACAACATGGGATAAGCAGGGCAAATTAAGCGGTACCTGGAAAAATATAAATGGCGTAAAAGCCGATGGAACTTTAACGCTGGAGAAAATAAAATAACCATCTTTATAGTACACTTAACAGCTTGTCTAACAAGAAACCCGATAAGCCACTGCTGCAAAAATTATGCATGGCTCCTTGCAACATATTCTTTCTCCATCTTTTAGCCGGGTGATTATTGCTTCCTTATTAAAAGGCTGTTTTTAGTACTGTCTGCTGACTGTAAAAAGGGTAAGACAGGCATAAAATGTAGACGATATTCGTATCGCTGTAGTTATTTTTCTACTTTTTGTGTAGAAAAAAAGCAATAAACTATCGTAAAACTACGTTTTAACTGTTACTGCATAAAATCCTTTAATATGAGAAACCGTATCATCTTTTTACTTTGCCTGCTATTTTTTTCCGGTTCAATATATGCTCAGCCATGCACGCCGCAGGGAGATGAGACAAGTTATGGCACTAACAATGTGTGGATCGGGTACGCTTACGACAATATAGATTTTACAAACTACAAAGGCTATGTAAATGAAGGTACTGCCGGCAGTGCCAGTTTTGATGAAAGCTTTGGTGGAGATGATGTAAACTATACTACTAATGGCTGTGCTATTTTCACCAGTACGTTTAGTATGCGTTACAAGCTTACCAAAACTTTTTCCAACGGTTTTTACATTTTTACCGCAGGCGGGGATGATGGTTTTCGCCTGAGCCTTGATGGTGGTACAACCTGGGTAATTGATAACTGGGGCGATCACAGTTATACTACTAATACTTATGCAGCTTCGCTAAATGGCACTTACAATATGGTATTGGAATACTACGAAAATGGTGGTGGTAACAGGGTAAGTTTTGATGTTACACCAGCTTGTATTGGTACAGAAAATACATCCATTTACGGCACCAATAATATATGGAATGGCTATATCTACGATGGTATTAATTTCGATTTGTATACCGGTATGGTTAATGAAGGCACAGCAGGCAGCCTGAACTTTGATGAAAGTTTTGGTGGTAGTAATGTATTATATGCAACCAGCAGTTGCAATGTGCAAACAGAAACCTTCAGTGCCCGCTACCGCCTTACAAAAACTTTTGCGTACGGAAATTATGTATTTACAGTAGGTGGCGATGATGGCTACCGCTTAAGTATTGATGGTGGTGCCACCTGGCTGGTCAACCAATGGAATTTGCAGTCGTACAACACCACTATGTCTCCGGTAATTACATTAAACGGAACGTATAACCTGGTACTGGAATATTATGAAAACGGCGGCGATAACCGGATATCCATTACTGCCCAGGCACTTACTATATTACCGGTTGATCTTACCACATTTGATGCCGCACCAAAGAACAATGAAGTAGAATTGAACTGGTCTGTTGGTGCCGGCAGTACGCCAAAGCAATTTCAAATAGAAAGAAGCAGCAATGGCATTAATTTTTCTACCGTTATTACAACAGCAGCCACTGCAGGCCTGCAGTATACCGCAACAGATAAAACAGTTACACCCGGCACCTGGTATTACCGGTTAAAAATTACAGATATCAGCGGTAGTATTTATTACTCTAAAACCCTGGCAGCACGTATAGAAACAGTATTGGGTAATAAAGAAGCGTTGTTTTATCCAACTATTGTTACCAATAATATTGTCAGGTTTAAAAGCAGCAGCAACATTAGCAACGCAACCCTTACTGTAACAGATATTAACGGACGTGTAGTGAGCCAGGAAAATATTGCCCGGATTATTTCCGGTGTAGCAGTAGCATTACAAATAACTGCACCAGGCAATAAACTATCAGCCGGTTTTTATATGATAAAGATAAGCGGGGCAAAAGGGGAGTTAGTAACGGGAAGGGTTATGGTACAATAGCACGTGCCATTAAGACCATGGTCGGTGGAGACACCGGCCATGGGAAAGAATTGCTGTCTATGGCCGGCGTTTTTACCGGCTAATACAAAGGGCAATAGCATTTTTAAGCAGCATCTTGGTCGGTGAAGACACCGGCCAAGGGCAATAAGACCATGGTCGGTGTCTTCACCGACCATGGGAAAAGACGCCGACCAAGGGAAAGAAAGTTCCGCTTGCATGCACTCACTCACGACTCACCACTCACGTCTCACACCTACACCGATATCTTCCTATCCCTCGCAATATTTTTCCATGTGGTTACCACTTTGCCTTTTTCAACAATAATGATAGTATCGTATAAAGCCACGGTAGGGCAAACATGCCAGGGAATAGCATACAGTAAATCACCAGGTTTAAAAATATCAGACGATTGATTTTTTAACAACAGGTGTTCTTCGCTTTGCGACAATACAGTTAAATGCTCATGCTCCGGGAAGAAAACTCTTTTTGATCTTTCGTTCTCGGCGGCAACAGATTTATGCCCAAGATCGGTACAGACTAATCCGGTGCCTGGTAAAGAAACTACCCTTGTAATCAGGATAGCTGCCGGCAAAAACTTTTGTTCCGGGCAATTGACCAGGTAACTTTTATCCCAGTAAATAAATGTACCGGGGCTGCACTCAACTTCCGGCCTTTTGCAATGAATGGAGAAAGTAGGAGACCCTCCTAAAATAATAGCTGGTACGGGTAACTGTGCGGCTTTAATCTTTTCAACAAGCAGTTCTACTTTTAAAAAAACTGCATTGGCTTCTTTTTCTCGTTCTTTAAAATTGCTGTTAGTGATATGTCCGTCGTAGGCATGTAAACCTTTTATTAAAATGCCGGGTGCTTTTGCACAGAAGCGGTATAATTCCAATGCGCCTTCTTCAGGTAAAATACCGGTTCTGTTCATGCCCACATTCAAATCGATATAAACAGGAACAGTTAACCCGGCTTCAGCAAAGGCTTTGCTTTGCATTGTCGCACTATCTACATTATCTGTTAAGCAGGAGTATACTGTGCCGGGATATTTTTTTATTAATTGAATAAAACGTTGCAGTTTGGGGCCAACCGGTTGATAAGCCAGCAAAACATCTGCAGCATTTGCCATGCCCAGCATTTCTGCTTCGGCAATAGTGGCGCATTTAAATTTGCTAATGCCGGCCGCTATCATCATTCTGGTAATTTCGGCACACTTATGTGTTTTAACGTGGGGGCGTAGCCGATTGCTATCCCCGGTCATTTCTATTGCTGTCTGTATATTCTGTTGTACCCTTTCTGTAAAAACCAGCAGGGCAGGGGAATCAATTGTTGTGGCATCAGCAATTTGAAACCATTGTTTATTGTTGCTCATAACAGCAAATGTAGTACAGATAAGTACGCTGAAAATCCTTTCCGGCTTTTTTGTAACAGCCATATCAGCCTCCGGGCTACAATAATTTACATCAACAATTGAGGACAGTAAACCGGTCAGTAAGCCGACAACTTATCTATCACTTTTACAGAAACAGGATTAAGCGCTGCATCAGCCTTGCATACCAGGTAATGTTTGGCAAAGCCATCTAAAAAAGTATTGGCCGGCATATTAAACTGTATGGTTTTTACACCTTGTGTGGGATGATAAATACCATTGGCATCTTTAAAATGCAGTACCAGCTCTACCTGTTCAATTTTCCATGCATCGGTAAAGATGTTGGCTTTATATTCTATTACCGTACCCAACCCGTTAAGACTGAAAGACGCAAGACTGGTGGGCGGGTTAACAGTTGTGTATGTGCTGGCCATGAATAAACCCAGTTGTAAAGTGCGTGGCGAATTACTATAAAACTCCAGGTCATTCTTAGCCACTTTTTTTATGAATTCATTATGATCGTCATTGCTGAGATTTTTTATTAAACTGGGAATAACACGGATGCTTACTTCAGATTCTTTTTCTTTATTATCGGCGCCGGTTTTTATGGTGATGAATGCATCGGTAAGATAATACTGTGCCGGATTCAGTGAAGGATTGTACTGCCCCTCGTAACCCCTGAATGACCAGTTTACTGAATTGTTGTTTTCATTTGTTTCATTGATGATATTGGCTTTATCGACAAACAAAATATAGTTATAGTTGCTGCTACTGTTAAAGTAATGTTCCTTTGCCAGGTTAAAACAATGCAGGGTATTTTCTTTTTCCTGTCCGCCATTAAGCATAGTTGAAACACTGGCGATGGCATGCCCGCCACCTGCATAGTAGTATTTGCCATTTACAAGATATGTAGGCATTGTAGTTGTTGGCCTGGTTACAGGATCATCAATATAACCCTGTATACTTACATTATTCAGGTCCACTGCATCGGCACCGTTATTCTTTACCACATAGGTAACATGAATGGCACCACCATTGGCGGGATCGTACTGAAAACTTTTAATGCTGATGCTGAGATCTTTTCCGGCCGGTAGTGTAGAAGGAGGCGGTGGGATCACTTTTTTTATCACTTCCCGTTCGGGCTTTTCAATTTTTTGAATTTGTGCCAATGCACTGCTGCAGGCATATAAGATACAAACGCTTATGATCAGGGCTTTTTTCATTACAACATTTTTTGATGCTGTAAAAATGCAATGGTAAAGCCCGGTTTTCAATCCTGTAAAAAAGGGATTTTTTGCCGGTAAATCGAAAAGACGTTTTATTCCCTGGCCCGAAGGCATCATTTTGTTCGGTGAAGACACCGATCAAGGGGAAGGAATGGATGGATAATGTGAAAATCCTGTTGCAATAGAAAGATTGGTTTTGTGGTAGCGGATAGCTATGCCTATACTATTGGTATAATCTTATCACATCTGCTACACCACCAATATTTCTTTAGATCATCTTTTAATTCAGACTCAGTTCTTGTATCACAATGAGAACATTCTCTTATCGTTGCTTCATCTTCGTAAGCTACATACTTACAATTCCTGCAATACCATATTGTAAGAGGAGACTCTTCTTCGTCGATATGCCATGTGAAACTGTTTTCTTTACAGTTTGGGCAATTTTGTTCTGCCATAATTAATTTATTTCACTTCTTGGTCGGTGTCTTCACCTACCAACACCAATAGCATTATAATGCGGCATTTTGTTCGGTGATGACACCGACCAAGGAAAAAAAGAGGGATTTTTTGCCGGTAAATCGAAAAGACGTTTTATTCCCTGGCCCATGTTATCACCTATTCCCTGGTCGGTGTCATCACCGACCAACACCAACAGGATTATAAGGCATCATTTTGTTCGGTGAAGACACCGACCAAGGGGAAAAAATGTTATGAGCCTTTTTTTATCTCCTTTAAGTGTTTCGGTAAAAACTGTATTTCAGTTATCTCGTTTTCATTTTCAAAGTCATTGACAATATCAATAAAATCCAATTGTGTCATCTTTATTTGTTCGCCGAGAAGGTTTGTTAATATGAGGTCAACAGCAATTTCTTTGGAGTTTTTATCCAATGACTTCAGGTTATCAGCTTTTACTAAGATCTCAACTTTGTCATCAGGGTATTGCAAAAGAATATAGGTCCAATCAGTAGCCTCGAATTCAAGTCCCTTGTCAATTAGTTTAGCTCTTTGCCAATTTTGTTTAGGTTGTTTTGAAGAATAAAACTCCCAAGCGTCAAGCATTGGTGCCTGGTCAATAATATTATTTGTTTGAGCCAAGAGGTTTATATTTCCATTGGGAGAAAGTGTCAATGAGTATTCCTTTGTGAACCCCGGTCCGATTTCCCATGAAAGTTCCCAGTTCACTATTTTATGATCGAGTTCCTTCATCAGACCTTTGTCAAAATTGGAAGGATCAAATCCATTTGAATTTTTTGCAAACCAATTCCAAAACTCAGTTATTTGAAAGTCTAACATAGTAATGGTATGAAAATTAGCCTATAAGCGAATCAGACTGTTCTATCAATTGCTTCAGCAAAGCCACTTCTTCTGCCGACGGCATCAGCAATGGCGCCCTTACATCACCGGCGCTGCGGTTGATGATGGTGGCACCTGCTTTTATTAAACTTACTGCATAGCCATTCTTTTTACTACGCAGTCTTACAAAAGGAACAAAGAAATTTTTGATGATGGCTGCAACAGTTTCCTTATTGCCTGCCCTTAAACTTTTATAAAACAGGTTGGCTAACTCCGGCACAAAATTAAATACAGCCGAAGAATAAGTATTTACACCAATAGACAAATACGCTTCTGCAATAATTTCGGCAGTAGGTACACCTCCAATGTAGGAGAGACGGTTACCTACAGATTTAATAGTATCATTCAATTCCTGGATATTGCCTGTGCCATCTTTCAATGCAATCATGTTGGGGCAGGCATCAGCTAACTTTTGTATCCATGCACTTGATAACACTCCATTGCCACGGTTGTAATAAATAACCGGCAGGCTGGTATTATCCATAATTGTTTTAGCATAATGATAAGTGCCTTCCTCCGGGCATTCGGTAAGGTAGGGTGGCATCAGCAGCAATGCATTCATGCCTGCTTGCTCTGCAATTTTTGCATAAGCAATCGCATCAGGAATGCTTCTCCCCACACTGGAGATCATGGGTATTCTTTCTTTTACTGTTGCTGCAGTAACGGTTACTATCTGCCGGTATTCCTCTTCTGATAAGGAAAAAAATTCGCCTGTGCCGCCGGCAACAAAAACAGAAGATACATCGTGGGTTACAAACCAGTCTAGCCTTGCTGCGTAAGTGTTGGGATCGAATTGTCCCTTACTGTCAAAATCTGTAACAGGAAAAGATAATAAACCGTTTTCGAGAGAAGCTTTGATGGTAGTTAGTGGTAACATTCGAGTTGTAATTTTAGATTTTAGATTTGCGATTTTAGATTGGTGAATGGTCAATAGTGAATAGTGAATTGTCAATAGTGAATCAGGTTAAGGGCCCGGGGTTAAATAAAACTAAATCGTTGTACAAACCTAATTTATCAGTGGCTACTTTTTTGGTACCGCTGGCTACATCAAGAATGTATTGAAATAATTCCCATCCCATTTCTTCTACAGTTTTTGTACCGTAGGCAATGGGGCCGGCGTCAAAATCAATCAGGTCGAACCAGCGGTTGCTTAAAGTGGAATTAGAACTTACTTTTATTACAGGCACCATGGATAAACCATAAGGTGTACCCCTGCCCGTCATAAACACATGCACATTCATGCCTGCAGCCAATTGCAGCGTGCCACAAACAAAATCGCTGGCCGGTGTAGCCACAAAATTCAATCCTTTGGTGCGTATCTTTTCGCCGGGTGCCACCACATCTACAATGGGCGTGCTGCCCGATTTTACCACAGAGCCCAATGCTTTTTCCACGATATTGCTGAGGCCACCTTTTTTATTACCAGGGGTGGTGTTGGCACTGCGGTCTGCCTGTCCTTTTTGTAAATAATTATCATACCAGGCCATTTCATCTTTTAATGCCTGCGCCACTTTTTCGTTGGCAGCACGGGGAACAAGTAAATGAACCGCATCTCTTACCTCTGTAACTTCGGAGAACATAACGGTGCCGCCAGCACGAACAATAAGATCGGCTGCAAAACCGGCTGCCGGGTTGGCTGTTAAACCGGAAAAAGCATCACTGCCGCCGCATTGCATACCCACTACTAAATCGGCTGCAGGGCAACTTACCCGCTGGCGCTGATTGAGTTTTTTTAAATGCCGTTCTGCCATTTCCATAATACCCTGAACTATTTGTACAAAGCCGGAAAATGATTCGTCCTGCAAATACAATATGGAATCTTTTGCATTTTCATCACCATCCCGTAATAATTTTTCGGGCCTTAATTTTTCGCAACCCAAACCAATGATCATCGTCTCATCACCAAAATTCGGGTTTTGAGCAATATGTTTAATGGTACGTATTGGTATCATGGCCGCAGGTGCATCAATGGCAATACCGCAACCATAACTATGGCTGAAGGCCACCACATCATCCACATTGGGATATAAGGGCAAGAGTTCTTTTCTTATTTTATCAGTAACAAAATTGGCAATACCCGCCACACATTGCACACTCTCGGTAATGGCTAATATATTTTTTGTACCCACGCTGCCGTCAGCATTTTTATAACCCATGAAAGTATAACCTGCTAATGGTGTAAGAGCAGGAACTGCTGCTTTATTGTACACAATATCTTGTAATAATGGAGGCAGGGGCATTTCTAAATTGGTTTCATTTATCCAGCTGCCTTGTGCTACATCTTTATTGGTATGGCCGATTATTTGTCCGTAACGGATTACCGCACTGCCCGCAGGCATATCCTGCAATGCCACTTTATGCCCCATGGGAATATCTTCGGTTAATACAATGCCTGCCGAAACCATAGTGCCTTTTGTTAACCCCGACGGGTTAGGCACAATGCCCACATTATCCAGTGCGGTGGTTTTTATAATAGCGGCAGTTGAAATAGTACTCATGCTTTGTTTAGATAAGTGGAAAAACTTTTGATAAGATCATTACGGCAATCAAACCTGCAATACCCATTACGGTGAGCATCACAGAGAAAAAGCGTACCGTTTCTTTTTCTTTCATACCCGACATTTCGGTGATGATCCAGAATGCACTGTCGTTCATCCACGAAAATACTTTAGAGCCGCAACCTATCACCAGTGCCAGGTAAACCGGGTGAAAGCCCAATACCGCCGCACTGCTGAAACCCTTCATTACACCAATGGTAGTTACCATGGCCACTGTTGCCGAACCCTGTGCTGTGCGTACCACGGCTGTTATCAGGAATGCTAAAGGTAGAATAAAGCTTTTATTCACTGAAGCCATGGCTGCTATTTGTACACCAATACCTGTTTGCTGCAGCATTTGCCCGAATGTGCCACCTGCAGCAATAATGAGTACAATGGTGCCGGCACTCTTTACCGCCTCGGCAATTATTTTTTGAAAGGCAGCATTATTATTGGTGCGCCTGTGCAGCAACAGTAATGCAATAGCAGCGGCAATAAATAAAGCAATATTACTATCGCCGGCTACTTTAAAAAAAGCTAATAGCATCGATTGAAAAGAACCAGGGCTTACCGTCTTTTCATTGATAAATAAATTGACGATGGTATTGCCTGCAATTAAAACAATGGGCAGCACCACGGGCAGTAAAGAAATACCAAGGCCTGGTAAAGTGCCCTGTTCCTGCGCCGCTTTTTCTTTTAATTCGGCAATGGAAATATCCGGCGTGTCACGCATGGGCAGCTCCCATTTTTTATTGGCCCACCTGGCATAGATATAACCGCAGATAATGGTGATGATGCCCACAATAGCACCCATCATCATCATGATACCATGGTTTACGCCCAGTTCGTTAGCCACAAAGGAAGGGCCGGGTGTTGGCGGTATCATCGCATGTGCCATTACACCACCACCCACACCGCAACTGAGGTATAAACTGAACTTACGTGGGTTATGAATACCCATGGATTTCACCAATGGTATCATTAAAAAATACACCATATCGATAAATATGGGAATGGCCAACGCAAAGCTACCCGAGAGAAATGCCAGCGCTGCATTTTTTTCGCCTACGCCTTTCAGTAAGCTGCGGATAATGCGCTCTGCCGCACCACTTTTTATTAATGCCGAACCAATGATAGAAGCGAAAATTACCACCAGCCCGATTTTGGCTGCGGTATTACCAAAGGCATTGGACAAGCGTACCCCGATTGTTTGTAAAGAAAATTTTGCGGCCTCCGCATCGGCCATGCCGCTGTGTACCGCATATTGGTACAGCTGCGCCTGCGAACATAATATACCCGTAAGCAATGCGGCAAACAGCAGCGCAATAACCACGTGAAGTTTTAATACGATGATAGCAAACAGCACCACGGCAATTCCTATAGCTACAATGAGTAATGCATTCATATTACTGCCGGCTGATATTTTTTGTAAACGGGTTTGTAAACAGCAAGTTTTTAAAGATAAGAAAGATATGGTATTCGGGGGCTGAAATGCTGTTTTAGTTTGGCGGGGCCATGGGGCTCCTTTGGAGCAGAGGTTCTAAGAATTGCAAAGTAGCAAAATTAATGTATCATGGCTTTAATATGTTTGGTCTTGTGGAAGAGTGAGCTTATGGCTATGTTGTTGGTACGCCTGGCGCAATGCTAACGCTGCATACCGACAACGGCGAAGTTGGGCGTAGATTTTTAGTCGTCACTCCTAAAATACCATGGGTTCCATTTTTTACTTGTCCAAAAACCTTTCTGTTTTTTTACAACCAAACTTCCATTTTGAATTTTATAAAGCCGTCCTTTCTTAAATAACAACTTGTCTGGGTATGTCATTCGATTTTGTCCCCATGATGAAAGTGCGATGCTTGCACTTTGTATTGGCGTTATTCTTTCAGATATTTCATCGTCGGATAAAATGAGTGTGTCAACTGTAACGCCGTCAACATTTACATGGCTTAATGTGTCATAGGTTGGAACTATGCGAAAAAAAACGGTGTCGTTTTTTAAAGTCCAAGTTCCCTTTGTCCAGCTTGCAGACATGTCAAAGTTCCATGTGTATTTAAAAGTATTGTCTGAATTAATTTGAATTCGGTTGCCAAAATAATCCCGGTAGCGTCCGATGATTTTGTCTTGAGCAGTCAAACAAAGTGAAAGAGATAATAAAAAAGTAATTGTCAAAATTTTCATTATAAACGGGATGTCGAATAAACTTACGACCAACGCATCAATGCAATTTACTAAAATTACTAATTTGAACTAGCGGCAATATGAAATCTTACCTAAACATGGGTGGATAGTTCTTTACATTGTTCATTTTAGCTGCATACTCTTCTAAGTGTCGGTTGTGATATCGTCCCATTCATTGGCATACATTGTCAACCAGTTTAAAGCAAAATGCCTTTCCATTATGATATCTGGATTTAAATTAGCAGGAATTTTTTTGTTATTTATTCTTGCATCCTCTGTTGCCCAATGTATTCTATAAATTAAATCTGTTTCATTTAAAATGTCTTCTGTACTTCTAAGTTTTGCTTTATTAATCCACCCATTGGGGTCGGTGTCCAAATTGGGTAAATTTTGATAGTTACTAAAGTCGCAAATTGTTGTTGGAAATGAGAGTTTATCAAAGTGCCCTAAAGCCCAAAGCAAAACATTTAAATTTTCAAGTCGCCAGGTAACCGGATTATTGTCATTATCTGTCTTAATTTTTTTCTCTAAATATTTTTGTTCGTCAGGCGAAACATTTTTCCATAAGTCGTACTTTTTAAAATACGCAATTATTTCATCGGAAGTTTTTTCTTTGTTAGCAACAAATATTAGTCCATACAAAACCACGGCTTTACGAGCAACTTCATTTGCATCTCTAAAACGAGCCGCTTTATAATCTTCTACAAATGGTAAATGGTCTAATGTGGGAACCCCTTTTTGTTTAAGGAATTTATTGGTAAAGTTTTTTCGTTCTTCACTTGTCAATTTATGATTGGTGGGATAAATACCTGCAGTTGTTGTGTCAGTTGTTATTGTTTTTGAAGTTTGTTTAGCCTTTGTGTTACAGCCAAACAAGGCAAGAAGTCCTGATAACAGTCCCATGATAATAAATGTGCTATGCCTGTGAATTGTTGTCATAGAGTTGAAACTAACGTTTGTATTTATGCTATTAAGTTTTGCAGGTTTGTATTGGCAAACACTCCGTTAATGTTGTATGTATAATTGGTCAATGCAATTTACTTTTCATTTCTTATTATTTGCTGTCTGCAATAGTCTGCTTGTTGTGTCATTTGCATTTTGTCGGCACAAGTTGCAAGGTCAAACCAAAAATCTTCTGAAAAATAATCACCGCTTTCGTCAGCCATTTCAATAAGAGTGTCAAGAGCAAGCCCCCATTCGTTATGTTTTAAAAACTCTTTGCTTTCTTTAAATTTCTCACTGTCCTTATAAAACTCCGGAACCTGCTCTTGTCTCAGCCTAAGAATTGCAGCAGGTGTTAAGTCAGAAGACTTTGCCTTACTTTTTTTGAATATGGAGAAGATGTTCATTAGAGTTGCTGCTAACATTTGTATTTATAGCAGCGCCAATGCAATTTACTAAAATTAAAATATAAAAAGGAGGCAATAGAACTGTTACCCAACAGGCGCATTGCTATCGCTGCATAACAACAACGGCGAAGCTTGTGTTTTACTTGAAATGTTTATGTTTACTTTAAAAAATCACTCATATATTTCAATATTGTTTTTGTATCCATCATCAGGCTCACATGCCCTTGAGAAGGAACAATTGCCAGATGCGATTTTGGCATCGGGCTTAAATCAGCAGCAACACCACCACCCAGTAACTGATAGGTTTTCATCAACTCCACTTTATCCAATCCATCATTGTCGCCGGAGATGATTAGTACAGGTGCAGTAATTTTCGCAATATTGGAGTCTCCGCAGTTGAATGGTTCCTGGGCAAAATCAAACATCTGTTTTAAGTACTTCCTCCATTTTGTTTTATCAGGTGCCACTGCATCGTATCCTGTTTTTAATGGTGTGTTATCAAATAATTCAGGTTTAAATTCGTTGAAAGCATTGTTTATTTCCGGCAGCCAGCCACCGGTTTTGTAGGTAGAAGAAATGATCACTAATTTTCTTAAGCGTTTAGGACTTTGCACAGCAAACTGGTATGCTACAGAGCCACCCATACTATATCCTGCAATATCAGCACTGTCAATTTTTAAGTAATTCATTACTTCTTCCACATCTTTTGCCAAAGTAACAATGTCTAATTTTCTTTCTGAATATGGCGAGTGCCCATGCCCTTGCATTTCAATAGCAATTACTTTTCTTGTTTTTGATAATTCAGGTATTAATTGTGCCCAGTTCATTTCAATGGTGTAAAAAGCACCATGCAATAAAACGATAGGTTTACCTTTACCATATACTTCATAATAAATTTTAGTGCCGGTAACAGGAGCGTAGCCAGTTTTTACAGGTTTAACTTTTTGCCCGATGGACTGAAGGGCAGTAAAAAAAAGCACTACAAATATGCCTGCAAAATTCAGCGCCTTGAAATTTTTATATACTCTTTTCATAAAACATTTTTTTATTAAAATTTTATTGCCAATGCAAAGATGGAATTCATTTCAGCAGATTATATATTGTAACTACGACAACTTTAAGGTGAATTGCGACAAAGCATTTTCTCTTACACTAAAAATAAAAAGCTGTGCCGGTCTTTAGGTGTTGCTGTAGCATGAGTGATAACATTTGTATTTACACACCAGTAAATCCCAGCACGCTTGTATTGGCAATCAATCCATTGATGTGATACCTTTTATATTTATGCCGGGGTAAATGCAATTTACTAAAATTAAAATATGAATAAGGGCAATAAAATAACGATACTAAAACCAACTTTCGCAACTACTCCATGTTACATGCAGTTTTGTTGTCAGCTGATCCAACTGTCAAATTTTTTTATAAACTTCCACTGTTTGCCGGTTCGTTTGTAAACAGCCTTATACCCCCAACCACCTAACATACAATTGCAATCTTCAGTAATCCCGATCACTACGGTCTGCAAGTCACGTGAAAAAACAGGATACGTAACGTGGTAAAAAATATTTTTTGAGCAAGTGGTGTCTATAAATGATTTTTCAAGCAGGCCCTTAGCCGGCCAGTAGAAATATAAACGTCCTGTATCAACCGAAAGGTTTGAAGATTTCTGTATTTGCTCCTCAATAAAACTTTTGTCATTACTGAAGTAGGCATTTAATATCTCATCCGGAATTTTTACCTGGTCAAATTTTCCACAGATAATCCTTGCAAAAATTGTGTCTTGCTGTATAATGTCGTTGAGCGTTGAATAAACCAGGTCTTTATTTATTTCCGGATTGTTGGTACAGCTAAAAAATGCAGAAGCAAGTACCACTGCAACTAAAAGAAGTCTTATCATAGTTTTAAAATAAGATGCAAAATCGGGGAGTGTCCATAAAATTAATGATGTTGACAGGCCGCAATAAAAATGTTACTGTACCGGAACAGAATAAATTCTGTTTATTGTTATTTTTATTCAACACTTTCTTTCGAGCCTTCCAATAAGTCAATACCGCTTGCTATTCTTTATTTTTTGTTATTGTATTCCAGCTTTTTAATTTCACTTATCTGCACAACAGGCTGAATATTGGTGTAATTTTTAAAGTCGCTGATAACGGCCTCCCTGTTTTGCGCTATCGCTTTATTATATTCAGCAACATCAGTAATGTAAAAATAACCTATGGCTACAAAAGGCACTTTATCAGTTGGTGTTCTGCCGGCTATGCCTTTATCAATTTCATAGAATTTTAAATTTTTACCTAAAAAACCTGCCACCATGGGCATGTGTTTTTTTTCATAATAGTCCATGTCAAAAGTTTTATCTTCTCCATTCGGATACAATATTGTTACCTTAAACATCCCTGTTTCCCGGGCAGGGGAGTTTTTTAACTGACTGGTTTTGCAACTTAGCAAACCTGTAATGGCGAAGATGAACGAGAGGAAACTGATTTTAGTGATCATAAAAATTATATTTTGTTATGTACCAGGTAATTTTGTTTTAAAATATCCATCTGCATTTTATTGGTGATTTACTAAAACTAAACTTGCCTTTTAGCTTTATCTCAATTGTATTCATACACCACATAACCCCACGGCTCTATATTCCATTCGCTGCCGGTTAAGGGCTCTTTTGTACCCATAAAAACATTGTAGGGTTTACCCCATAAAGTTTTTTCTTTTATAGTTATTGGTTGTGGGGTATTGGAGAGATTGAGTATCACCAATACCTTTTGTTTTCCTTTCTCTCTTACAAATGCATATACGGCCCTGTCGTCTCCCACATTCAGTTTTTTAAAAGAGGCCCCGGCGGCAAGCGCCATATTTCTTTTACGAAGATTGAGCAGGGTTTTATAAAATGCAGCTCTCTTAAGCTGATCAAAAGTCATCGGGTCTTTATCAAAAAATTTTAATGCCCTCAGTACCGGTTCTTCCTGGCCGCCATAAATTAAGGGAACGCTATTAGCCATTGTTTGTGTAAATACTGCAAAGGGCTCGTGAACAGCACCGGGAAAAGTTCCGTAATCTGCATGGTTCCAGCTATTTTCATCATGGTTGCTGGTAAAGTACATCTGAATAGTATTGGCAGGATACATCTTGTCGCTTTCATGTTTGATGCTATCTATTCCAAAGGCGGGCCTTTCTCCCTTTGCTATCTGCTCCATCATTTTAAACATATGCCATGGGTAAACAGCATCAAAACCACTTTCGGGCAGGTAGGCACTGTCACCTTCGGCAAGCATGAAAATATTTTTCATACTTTTTAATTGAGGAATACATTTACGCCAGAAAGCAGCAGGAACGTTCCAGGCTACATCGCATCTGAATCCATCTATACCGGTGTTTGAAATCCAGAATTTCATAGCGGTAATCATACTATCCTGCAGTACCGGGTTTTTATAATTCAGTTGTTTGGTATCTGCCCAGTCAAACGCAGTTGCTGCTTTGCCGCTGCTGTCCTTTACAAAAAAATCGGGTTGTTCTGTAAGCCACCTGTTGTCGGCGCCGGTATGATTGGGCACCCAATCAATAATCACTTTCATTCCCTTGTTGTGTATGGATAGTACCACCTGTTTAAAATCGGCGATGGTACCAAATTCAGGATTGAGTGCGGTATAATCTGACACAGCATAATAACTTCCCAGGGAACCTTTTCGGTCTACCTTGCTAATGGGATTAATGGGCATAAACCAAATGGTTTGTACGCCCATTTTTTTCAAACGGTCAAGATGTTTTGCGAATGCATTTAGAGTGCCTTCCGGTGTATACTGCCTTACATTTACCTCATAAATATTCCCCTGCGATATCCATGCCGGGTGGCCATTGATCAATTCATTTTTAGTTTTGGAAGTTGTGGCAGTTTGACAAAAGCTATAAGAAAATACAAGGAACTGCAGGAGGAGAATACTGAATATTTTTTTCATGATGCAAATTTTAAATAATCAAAACGATTGCGCCAGGCAAGCGACCGGGCTGCATACAACGGGCAGAGTGGAAGTGCACAACAACATACCTGTAACCGAAGTTAAATTTATACTTAAAAATTGGTGTTTAAAAATGCTGCCCGGCAAAGTTGGTATAACGGTACTAAAACCAGTAGCGATAACATATTGAAGTTAATAATGCACAACCGTGTTAAACACCGTTCAGCCGGGATTTCAATTCATCGTTAGTAATAACCCCGAGCCTGTGCAAGGCCATTGACAGGTAGGGCTCTAAATTTGATTTATTGGCTGATGTGTCTAATTGTTGTAAAAAAGAAACCAGGTCTGCCTGCCCCGAAAAATGATGCAACCTTTTCAATGCAGCAAATTGAACTCCCGGATCAGGATCCCGGAGGATACACCATTGCATAAATTTGTAAAATTTCACATCCCCGGTGTCCCCGACAATCATTACAGCCTGCATTCGCTGGCCAGGTTTTAAAGCAGCAAATTGTTTGGACGATACCAGTCCCGGAAAAAGAATATCCGGCAATGGAGGCGGTTGTGGCTTTTTAAATATTTGAAAGATCGTTTTGATTAGTTTCATGTAACGACGGTTAACATTTGTATGTATACACGCTGTTTATCGTAAAGATTCAAATTTTGTTCCGGTCCATTTGTAAAACTCCGGCTTTACTTGCCATTGGTCCAGGTACAGATTCATACTATCGTTCAGCAACTCCGAATTACCAACTAATAAATTGCTGCCCTGCTGGTAACGGTATCCCCATTTGCCATCGCCTTCAACAGGAAAAACAAATATCTTACCGGTTATTCTGTCAACCATATAAATAGCAACGCACATGGTGCCGCAGGATTTTTCTACGACAGTGTATTTTCCTCCAAAGTTTATGGGCATACCTTTTAACCGCTCTGTCAAAAATTCTTTAAAACCTTTTTCATTTCCAAAGTCAACACTTTTAAAATCGGGCTTGGCAAGCTTTCCGGTATATAACCTGGCGGACAATTTACCGAAAGAATATTTGGTCTGAAACGGTACCCAACTGTTATCCCTGTCTGTTTCCGGAATAGATACAGTAGTCTTTGCGGTATCGGTTTTACTGATTAAGTTATCCGTATGAGCAGGGGCTTTTGTTTTTTCAGCACAAGACGCTACGCAAATAAGTAATGTGATATAGAAGATTCGCATGTTAAACTATACAACAATTAAATTGATACTGTTGTACACTATAAAGCTAAATAAACTTGTACTAACGATCAATATCTTAATCTTTACTATTGCAGGTTGTAACTGTTACACCAATAAATGAGGTAGGTATACTATATCATTAATGCAATAGCCGGTGGTGATAAATTGATACTGAAGGGGACGGTGATGTTGCTGCGGTAATTGAAGGAGAAGGTTTTTGCCGGTAGAGCGTAAAAAGGTATAACTTCTTACCGGCTATTTCTTTTTAATGGTAGTATCAAAAAACTCCAGTTCCTTTTTACTTACCCATTTAATGAATTTGGTGATGTCTTCATGCTCCTTAATACGCTCTACAGTATTATAATAATTTTTGAGTTCCGTTTCTGTGAACACCGCATGCACTTTGGCCTGGCAGATTTTGTGCATGGGTACTGTTGGGGTATCCCTGCCGCCTTTGCTGGGTGGTATCAGGTGATGGCGCACAATAGGTTCAGCTAATTCACGGTTACAGAGGGGGCATTTACCAGTATCAGGCATGGCGATGATGTTGTTGTACGGTAAATATATTGTTTGATCAGCACTTGATAAAATTGTTTTGTGAAATTCTGGTAGCTTTTGGTAAATACAATGCATACCGCAACAATTTTAAAAAAGCGAAGCTTTAACAGTAATAAAAAGCAATCCAGCTGTAATAAGCCTACCTTCAAGAGATTTCATTCACCAGCTGCCGTAACCTTTCAATATAACTTGCATTGAACCGGATGCTCACACCAGATTTCAATTAACTAAAAAAAAACTTATGAAGACAAATCTCCGCTACTTCTGTTTAGCAATCTTACTATGCGTTGCACTACCAGTATTTTCTCAAAAGTATAAAACAGTTGAAGACACAGCTAAGCTTAATAAAGAGTATGTAAAAGTGCTCAATGATATAGCGGAACTAAACGCTAAACTAACCATTGCACAAAACGACCTGCCCGGCTACCAGGCCAAGGCTAAAGATGCCAATGATGATGCCGCTACTGCAGCATCTGCCAGTAGTGACCAGGCTTCTAAAGCAACCAACGGAACCGTTAAGGATGCCAAAAAAGCTAAACGAAAAGCTAATAAGGCATACGGTGAAGCCAAAGATTCTAAATCGGCAAAAGGGAAACTAAGTGGCCAGGAAAATAAAATAACCCGTTACCAACTGGATATAAAGAAAAAACAACAACGCCTTGAAGAACTGGATATAATGCGTACAGCAATTAATCTTAAAATTCAAACCGGTGCTGTTCCCCAAATACAACAATAACTTTTATTTTCCCTTCATTTGATTGAAGAAGTACAAAATCACTTCTAAATTTACAGCAGAGGTTGTCCAGTGCCCGACATTTTCAAATGTTTTGAAGATGGTGGTAATGTTATGCCCGAGGTAAATTTTCTGACAAGCAAGATATCTTTCCTGTACATTGCTGCCAATGTTTGCATTAATAATTTTCCGTTCTTTTTTGTTATACGCATCATCAAACTGAACGGCATCGTTATCATCCAGCTTTCCCATATAGATGAACTGCGGAATAGATCTGTAAGTAACACTGTCAAAGGTTTTACCGGATATTTTAGAAAAGTCGTTTGTGCCAATAGGGTAGTTGAGTGTAATGCCGTTGAGTTTGTTTTGAGGCAACATCAGTTCTCCGTTAAATCCTCCCATGGCTAATGCTTTTATTTTTTCGGGATGCAGGAACGAAAAACGGTTGGTAAACGTAGCAGAAGCCGAAAAACCATTCATAAAAATTTTCGGATCAACCTCGATATGCATAGCAGTTAATACAGCCCGGGCATCAGTTATCATTTGCAGTAGTTGCAGATCCAATCGTTTTAGCCGGGGTGATCTTTCCAGCATTACATCCCTGTCTAAAGCATGCGTATACATAAGTGGTTGCGATGCCGGCCTTGGAAAAATGGGCACCAGCAAAGGTATTTTAAGCTCGGTAGAAATATTATTGCCCACCGAACTTACCGAAGCCAGGTCAATGGCGTATTGCTGATGCACTTCCATGCTGTCTGTTATTTTGCCTGTGTTATTAGGTTCTACCAGCAGGAATATTTTTTTATCCAGCGGTGTTTTTTGGGGAATAAATAAAATGTAATCGTTGTAAAATCCTTTTCCCGGATTTGCTTTTATCACCAATACACTATCGTTTTTAAAACTTGCTGTTGCAGCATTTTGTGCAGCAGCAATACAATACGAAGCCATGAAAATGAGGATGAATACAGAACGCATGGTAAACCTTATTTTAGTTTGATGTTAGCATTTTTTACAGTGACGGGGCAAAACTAATCACTATCACTTGTCGGTTATTACAACCAGTAATGAGCTGTTTTTTATTGGTACTGTATTGAATGAAACGGGAGATGAATTGAAAAGCGACCTGCTTCTTAACGAAGGGATAAATAAATTTGATTGGTGTTGTTGTGAGAATGAACTTCAGGCTATCTTTTTACATTTTCATTCGTCAAAAGATGGTCTGTTAGAATTCTTACTGCCGGGTACTCATTGTATGATGCCTTTAGCTTGTCAATATTGACTTTGCCCGGAGCTAACACAATAAGATAGCTGTATGTGTCATCGCCTAAGTAGTTGTCATGAATAATTTTTTTAAGGGGAATATATATTGAGCCATAAGAAATTAAAATACTTCTTTCTTTAAATTGATTGCGGAACAGGGGATGAAGCCTTTTAAAAAGCTGGTCCATTTTAAAAAATACCTGGCTTAGTTCAATGGAATCTTCCTTATGCTTGTTTATATATTCAAGCCAAAGAGCATTTTTGTGGATAGTGACGGTATCCAAAAACCTAAAGCTGATACTTCCGGGGGAAGAATTTAAGGAACTGTCTCCATTGGGTTTGAACGAGATAAAATTGCTGAAGATTTTACCTGATGCCAGTTCTGTTACGGAGTCTAAAATAGTTTTATTTTTTACATAATAATTTTCTTTCTCCGTGTCTGAATAGTCTTTGTAATAGGAATACTTTTTACCCAAAAGAAAATACTTACTCTCACTGCATGAGTGTAAACCAAACAGGATGGCCACGCTTATGAAACAGTGCCAACTTGATTTTTGTAAATTCGACTTCATGGAATACTTGTGACTATAACTGCTAACGGCAGGTTGAAAATATACAAATGAAGATAATAACAAAATTCCAGACAGCTATGCCACTGACTGCACCAAAGAGCAAAGATGTAAGGGGCGTTGTAGATAGAATAGTGGTTACCTACTGGCACAAGTGACCTTCCTTCGGAAGAACACTTGTGCCAGTAGGTGGAGTGGGGGAGGGGACTGTATATTTTCTTATCACTTCAGGCGACAGCACAAGAAAATTTAACGAAAGCTAATAGAAAGATCAACAAAGAGAAAACGAAGAATGAACGAAGGATGCACGTAGTGTTAGTATATTACTACCGGATAACTGGTGAAGTAGCAATGGCTGGGCTTTGTTGTGGTGGTGGGAGTGGGCTTCGGGCTGTGTTGTGGATTTATTATCTCCTGCAAGTTCATGCTGCGGTTAAAAACCGCTAAGATTAATGGGCACAAGTGCCCTTCCTTCGGAAGTCCACTGACCAGGGTAGCTAACTTAATAGCGTTGTTTTATATTTGAAATATTACTATCTTGTTTGTAAACTATAAATTTTATGAAAAAACAATTTGATATTAAAATAGATTATGACGGATGCGTTACTCTAAAGGAATTAACCCTCATAATAAACCAAATAGAGTATGAGATTGAAACATATTTAAGAATTCAAATTAATCTTAAACCCCTTATAAGTAATCGTGTTCAAAATCATTATCTACAAATAAAGAATATCAGAGAAGGTTCATTAATTATTGGTGGTCTTTTTATTATTGGAGGATTTTCCGGGGGATTAGTTGTTGGTAGTTTAAAGAAAGGTTTCGAGAAAAGCCTTTTAGCAAAGCGTCTTGAAAAAACAGGAGAGAATATTGGGAATAAAATGGATTCATTACTTGATAAAATTGAAAAATCCTTGACAAGGCTGGCAAAGAAATTGAAATCCCAAAAAAGCGGGATTAAAAAAATTAGTTTTTCAATAAAAAAGGAAAAAGTAAAAAAAATATCACATTCTACTAATAATATTACTTCGTCTAAAAAGGAAGTTCGACCCGAAGAATATTCAACACTGAAGAAAGATTTAAAGGTTCCAAAACGTATGATACTTAAATCTTCGGGTCAGAAATAAAATATTTTTCAGTAGCTGATAAAGCTTTGCCTTGATCAGATTCCCGGATTGTTAGTATGCAGTTAAGCCAATACAGCGTTTGCATATCAACATTATTTTAACACAAATGCTTTGTCGAAATTAATATCTCACTATTTTAATGTAATTGCTGTTGTGGGAACGTGGGCTTCGGGATGTGTTGTTGTTTTATTATCTCTTGTAAGTTTATGCTGCGGTTAAAAACCGCTAAAATCAGTAGGCACGAGTGAACTTCCTTCGGAAGAACACTTGCGCCAGTGGAGGGCGCCAGTTTGGGTTACTCAATTAAGCTTAAAATTTCTTTTGATAAAAGTTTATCAATAGTCCAATGTTTTTCTTCCACTAAATTCCAGAAGATATCCTTTACATCTTGCGCATTCCTTATTATTTTTTTTGCATCGTCAAGATTTTTGACTGATTTATTTCGAATACTAGCATGAGCTCGGGTTAAATTTGCAGGAATATTTTTATCTATTGCCGCATTGGTATAGCCATCATTGAAAATCTGGTTTGCGCAGCTCTCAAGGACAGAATCATGCTCTTTAAATAATTCCTCAATAGCAAAGTTCTCTGGGAAGACGATTAGAAAAACATTATTTGCAAACTTATATTTTATAAAACCAGTTGCCGTTTTTTTTATTTCATCTCCCTTTTCAATTGTATTTCTAAATTCCTTTATCCCATCATCATTGTCAACAAGAAAATATACGTTTCGTCCCATGCTAATATCTACCGACCTGAGCACATCAAAATAGCGTTTTAAATCTGATACCCCATTTAATCTTTGGGTGACATTAATTTTAGCTTCCCTTAGTTTTTTTTCTGTGACTTCCTTGGAGTCTTCAATAATTATTAATGTTTTACTTTCAGAGGTTTTAAAATAGATATCAAAATTTGGGTCTCCCATGAGTATTCCTATTTCTTTAATTTCATCTTCTGACCATTCTGAAACTTTTTTACTTCTAAGTAAAGCATGTTTGTCTACAGAAAACCACATGATTCTGTCGGCATTTTGTTTTGAAGTCGCCAAAAGCAAGGGCGAATGGGTCGAAATGAGCATTTGAATGTTGTCTAGCCATGTGTCCGAACAAAGTAAATAACCTAATTTGAAAATTATATCTGCATGTAGAAATGATTCTGGCTCTTCAATTAGCCATATTGGATAATAAAATCCTCTGTGTAGTGTTCTATCACTATCCAATAGAAAGTGAGTTTGGTATAAAATAGTTGATTGAGCTCCTGTACCTTGAGACTTTAATGAAACATCTGGTAAATCTGCCGATGCTTTAAATATTATTTCTGAAACTCCTATAACATCCTCTATTTTTTCTGGCAAATCAACTTTTGTGTCGCATCCTGGCCAAATGTTTTGTAAGCTTTGCGTCAATCCATTTGAAAGATATAGATTTGCTTTTTTACGTAATTCCGTCCATTGGTCTTGTAGCAAAGTAAGGCTATCTTTTATATTTACATTTCTTCCCCAATTAGATAGCAATCTGCTTTTTAATTTTTCCTGAGCTTTTTCTAGCAACTCTTTTGCTTCTTGCGGATGGATATACGATACTGATATTTTATCTAGGAACTCAGTTAACTCAATAGGTAGTTCATCATAAGGTAAATCCTTACCTTCCATGGTATAGTCAATAAAAATGGTTTCTGCTTTTTCTCTATAAGTGAAATTTTTATAAAGAATTAATGTTTCTCCAAAACGAGTAAACAATTTTTGTTGAAGAGTTTTTGTAGTTACCAAATTAAAATCAAAGGTGACGCTGATTACTGACCTGTTGTATCCAGCCCCTTTAGATCGCAGTTCAGTTTTGTTTATGAACTCTGAGAAATACTGATTGTCGTCAAAAAAGCAATGAATAGCTTTTAGCACAGCAGATTTTCCGGCATTATTTGCACCTACAAAAAAATTAGCCTGTAATAAATCAAATTTTTGCTCCCTTCTATAACATTTGAAATTTTGAATTGAAATTGATTTTAATAGTACCATAAGATTTTATTTACATACTCCCTTTAGAATCCTGATGTTCGCTTAAACTACCATACAACATTTGTATTAATAATAGCATCAATGCAATTTACCATAATTTTTAATATGAATATATAACTATAAAAAACGCCACCCATTCCCAAGTAGCGTCCTCCAATCTATTCCAACAAAATGTTACTTCTTCTTAGCCACAGCCTTTTTCACCGCTGTTTTCTTCGCCCTGGCTTTCAACTGTTCTTCCCTTAAAGCACGCAGATCAATTTTTGAGCAATCAGTAATCAGCTCCTTTACAATTTTAAGTGGCATTTCAGTGGCGTTATTAAAATTAATGCAGCCTTTTTGGAAGCTGGCGTCTTTCAATAAGGCTTTATATTTTTCGTATATCACAGGAGCACCATACATTGGCAGTACGTGCAAGGACATATAATTTTTTACGCTGGCAAGCCCATACTTAAAAGTTCCCGGTGCATTATAAATGATCATGTCTTTACCCATCATGGGGGCAATTACGGGTGTTACGGTTTTGTCTTTCTGTATGATAATTTCATGCAGTTGCGCTAATAATTCCTGTCGCTCTGCAGGCTGGGTTGCTATAAATTCAGGTATTGTCATGGTTCGATATTTTTAGTGATTCCGCACATGCAATATTAATCCTTATCGTTTGTTTTGTTTTTCAATTGCAACGCTGTTTTTGCATTTAAAGCAGACACTACTTTTTTACCTGTTCTTGCTTCCAGTTCTTTTCTTGCTACTTTAGCAACATTGCCTCCTTGCTTTGCAACATCTTTACTTTCTTCAAAACCTTCAGGATTTACTGCTGCCGAAATATCCCTGGTAGATGCTTCTGCCAGCATATTTAAGATCAATTCGGTATTGGTCATGTTATCTCTCAGGTTTTCCTTTTTTAAGCCTTTTAGTATTTTATATTCTTTGGTTGTTTTCTCCGACCATTCTTTGGTAATAATATCGGTAAGTGTTGCAAACTGGGGCCCTTCTTTTAATCCTCTTTTTCTCCATTCATCGGTTAACTCTTTGCGTATCTCTATGCTTTTCAGGCGCTGGTTGATCCAGCTTTCAGAGTAACCTAATTGCAGGTATTGTTCCATGGCTCTGTCAATAGTAAGTTCAGGGTCCTGCATTTCGTCTAATCTTTCAGCTGCAATTTTTGCCAGCCAGAGTTTAAATGGTTCTGCTTTGGGAGAGGGGATGGATTGGATGAGGCGGAAGAGTTGTTCGGTATCGGCAACATCAGTTAGATAAAATTTGCCGTCGGCAGATTGCATTTTCAGTTGACTACAATTTGTAGTCAACTGACTTCCCTCAGCTTTTAGCCGTGTTTTTAAAACACTCCAATACTTTCTTGCATTAGGGCTGTCGGTTAAAACAGCAACCACATCTACAATAGATATGTACCATTTTTCCTGCTCTTCATCCCAAAGCGTTCTTACTTTTTTATTGTCGAATATTTTTATGGCGTCTTTCTTTTCCATGTTGAAATGATTTTTAATTTTTATTGGATTTTTCATTCAGTTGGTCTGGTAGACTCATCTGAGGAAGCAGGTAAGGCGCATTAGTGCTTATGCTGAGGAAAGATACTACACGTTAGTATAGGAAAACAAATATAGCTATTTGTACTAAAGATTTTAAAATGTAGAGTAAAAAATAGTCCAGCATGCTGCCGGACTATTTTGAGGATTATTTTACTCCGGTCGGTGAGAGACCGACCAGGTTACAACTATTTTTTTATGGTCGGTGAAGACACCGACCATGGGTGGAGGAGATTCGTTACTTCTTCTTCGGCGCCGCCTTTTTCACCGCAGTTTTCTTCGGCCCTTTAGATGCTGCTTTCTTAGCCGGAGCTTTTTTATCAAAAGCTTTTGGTTCCTGGATGAGGATCATTTTCTTTACGTCATCAATTTCCAGCGCCTGCAATTCTTCAGGCGTGTATTTGCCTTTAGCACCACCGCCGGTGAGTTTGTATTTCTTTTTGCCCATTTTAATAATGGCGCCCCAGCGTTCATTTTCAATAGTGATCTTATCTTCAGGAAAAGCCTTGATAACACGGTTGGCTTCCTTTACAATCTTAGCCTGTATCAGTTCATTAATGTCATTCTGCGAAAGGTTATCATAATTATACCGAACGGGAATGTTGATGAACATATCGTTCCATTTAATGAAGGGGCCAAAGCGGCCTTTGCCTTTGGTTACCGGCTTGTCTTCATACATCGCCACCGGCATATCAGCTTTTTGCTTTTCGTTGATGAGTGCAATGGCTCTGTCCAGGTCAACCGTACCCGGTTCTTCGCCACGGGGAATAGAGATGAACTGGTCGCCGAATTTTACATAAGGGCCAAAGCGGCCAATGTTCACCGTTATTTCCTGTCCTTCGTATTCACCCAGCGGAGCGCCGAGTTTAAATAATTCCAGGGCATCTTCAATCGAAATGGTCTCGATGCTCTGCGTGGCTTTTAGTTTGGCAAACTTTGCTTTTTCCTCGCCTTCGGTAACCCCTATCTGTACCATCGGGCCATAACGCCCCATACGTGCAATAACGGGTTTGCCGCTTTCCGGGTCAATACCCAATGCTCTTTCACCTACGGCACGTTCTGCATTTTCTAAAGTATGTTCAACACCTTCATGAAAAGGCGTATAAAAATCACTTACCATTGTATTCCACACGATCTTGCCATCGGCAATTTCATCAAACTCTTTTTCTATCTCGGCAGTAAAATTATAATCCATTACCTGCGTAAAATGCTGGCTTAAAAAATCCGTTACCACCAAACCCAGATCGGTAGGGAATAATTTATTTTTTTCTGCACCGGTATTTTCCTGTTCGGTTACTTTAACGATCTTGTCGTCTTTCAGTTTCATGATCCTGAAATCTCTCTTCACACCTTCTTTTTCTTTTTTCTCTACATAAGTTCTTTTAATGATGGTAGAGATAGTGGGAGCGTAGGTACTCGGCCTGCCAATGCCCAGCTCTTCCAGTTTTTTTACAAGAGATGCTTCGGTATATCTTGCGCCTGGCCTGGTAAATCTTTCGGTAGCCAGCATCTGGTTGAAATCTAATTTTTGTCCTATTGCTAAATTCGGCAGGCGGCTTTCATCACCATTATCTTCATTATCCTCATCATCACTGCTTTCTAAATACACTTTTAAAAAGCCATCAAATTTTATTACCTGTCCGCTGGCAGTTAAGTCTTCGCCGTTGGTGCTGATATTTATTTTAGCTGTTGTATTCTCTAATTCCGCATCTGCCATCTGCGAAGCAATGGTACGCTTCCATATCAGTTCATACAAACGGTTGAGGTCGTAATCGTCCACCGATTTATTTTCCATATAGGTAGGTCGGATGGCTTCATGCGCTTCCTGTGCACTCTCGTTCTTGTTTTTGTATTTGCGTACCTGTAAATATTTATCGCCGAAACTTTTTCCTATTTCTTTTTTGATGGCATCCATTGCCGTCTCGCCCAGGTTCACACTATCCGTACGCATATACGTGATCTTACCACTTTCGTACAACTTTTGCGCCAGCAACATGGTTTTGCTTACACCATAGCCTAATTTACGGCTGGCTTCCTGTTGTAAGGTGGATGTGGTAAAAGGCGCTGCTGGTGTACGTTTGCCCGGCCTTACCTGTATATCTTTAACGGTGTATTTTGCCCCTACGCAACTTTGTAAAAACTTTTCTGCATCATCGGCCTGGCTAAACTTGCTGCCTTCGGCTTTAAAATTTACCGAGCGGCTATTAATATCAGTTGCCGCAAGCGATGCTTCAATTTTAAAACTGCTTACGGGTACAAACTGGTTGATCTCTCTTTCTTTTTCTACAATTAATTTTACCGCTACACTTTGTACACGGCCTGCACTTAAGCCGCCTTTCATCCCGATCTTACGCCACAATACGGGGCTTAATTCAAAACCCACGATCCTGTCCAGCACACGGCGGGCCTGCTGTGCATTTACCAGGTCCATATTAATAGTACGTGGATTGGCTACAGCTTTCTGTATCGCCGGCTTGGTAATTTCGTGGAATACGATACGCTTGGTGGTCCTGGGATCCAGTTTCAACACTTCAGCCAGGTGCCAGCTGATGCTTTCTCCTTCACGGTCCTCATCCGATGCCAGCCATACTTCATCACTTTTTTTAGCTAAAGCTTTTAAGTCGTTAACCACCTTGGTTTTATCGGGAGATATAATATACTTGGGTTGAAAATTATTGTTGATATCAATACCCATATCATTTTTCTCCAGGTCACGGATGTGCCCGAAACAACTTTTTACTTCAAAGTCTTTTCCTAAGATACCTTCAATGGTTTTTGCCTTTGCAGGACTTTCTACTATCAATAAGTTTTTTGCCATACTTTGAATTCCTTTTTTTTATCCGCCTGTGGCAGATTTGCTGAACACGGATTTTCAGAATTAAACGGATTTGCACTGAAAAAAAATCATAAAAATCCGTTTAATCCGTGTCATCCGTGTTCCTGTTTTCAGCCGCCAACGGCGGTTATTCCAACTGCAATATTAGTTTAAAATTGAAAAATCAAAATTTTTTATCCAAAACAGAAAAACAATTAACTGGCTTTATACAAAGTTTTCGATGGCTTTTTTCACTGCTTTATCGTGGTAAATTTTGCGGTGGCCAAGCCCTTTGGTGATCATAAAATTTATATTGTTGTGATTGTCATCTTTCACTTTTAAAGCATCATGCAATGGGGTAATGTCATCATCTTCGTCATGTATCCATAATATTTGTGCCTGTATATTATGTACGGCACGGCGTATAGAAAACCAGGCCGTTTCTTTGCCGCTCTTTTCAAAAATGATCTTTTCAAATTCCTTTCGCACTGCAGCATCATTTATTTTAAGCATGGCAAAAGCACCATCTACTGCAGAAGTGGTTTCTGTTGCCGGTGCAATAAATACAATTTTGCAATCGGCACTATGTGGTACTTCTTCCAAAGCAAGGCTTAAAGCAATGCCACCAAAGGAATGGCCAATAAAACAATGGATGGGGCCGTACAGTTCAATTACCTTTTTTATCATAGCGCTGTATTCAATGGCATTGGTAACCTTGCCATCGCTGTCGCCATGTGCAGGCGCATCAAAGGCCAGTACTTCGTAACCTTTTGCTACCAGGGGCGCCACATAACTTTCAAATTTATAGGCCGCCGATCCAAAACCATGCAGCAGTAATGCTTTTTTTTGTTGCGGATGATTCCAGCGATGGCCTTTTATATTGCGGCCGTCAATAGTGAATTGTAATGACTCTGCATGCTTCGGTTCTACTTTGCGTTTAGATTTTAAAAAAGGCGTACCGAATAATTCAAAAGCTTTTTCCGCCGCTTGTCTTTTAGACACAATGCTGAGGAGTTTAAATTTCGTTTGTATATAAGCGATTCCTAGTTTTTGTGTTATTTTCATAACATCAAAGATAACGTTAAGCAAATGGCAACAGCTTGAGATTAAGTATTTCTACTCGTTTTTTTAAGCAATTAAATAGTTTTATTTGTCGTTATCCATAAATACAAACACGAATAGCTTTATGCGAATTGTAATTATAGGCTCGGGTAATGTGGCTACTGTACTGGGGCGCTTATGTAAAAAAAATAATCACCAGGTAATCCAGGTGATGAGCAGGCACAAAGAGCATGCAAAAATACTGGCTGATGAATTAGGAAGCAGTTATACTAATTATGATGGCATTACCGATATGACGGCTGATATTTATATCGTAGCTATTACAGATGGCGTGTTGTTCGACCTGAATAAATCTTTTAAACTCGGCAATAAATTAATTGTACATACTGCAGGGTCAGTTTCTAAAGATGTGTTGCAGGAGATATCACATAACTATGGCATCCTGTATCCCTTTCAAAGCCTGCGTAAAGAAATGATAAGTATACCCGAAATACCGTTATTAGTAGATGGTAATACAGAAGAAGCTGCAACACTGATTGAAGATTTTGCAAAAACATTATCGCCGATAGTAAAACGTACCACTGATGAAGAACGATTAAAACTGCATGTGGCAGGCGTGGTGGTCAATAATTTCACCAATCATTTATATGCGCTGGCAGAAAATTTTTGTGATAAGGAGAAGCTGGATTTTAAACTGCTGCTGCCCCTGATACAATCTACTGCACAACGTATCAGCGATATATCGCCCAAAAACCTGCAAACCGGGCCTGCCATCCGCAATGATGTGTTTACGTTAGATAAGCACCTGCGCATCCTTGCTACGCATCCTAAATTGAAATATTTGTATCTGAAGCTTACGGATAGTATCATGAACCCGTGATCAGGAAAATATTTCATAAAGGGCAGGTGCGTTTATTTTGCAACAATAATTTGAAGCGAAGAAAAATGTTCAATGCTCAACATTCAATGTTCAATACTCAATAAAAGGCAAGCGCCTTATTTTTTACAACTTTAAAAAGAAATGGGAATCAGCATACGCTGCATTTCCATTGAAACCTGATCGTTGAGCATTGAATATTGAACATTTCTTTACAAATCTGGAAGTTAATCCTGCTACAACCTCAGCAAAAACCAAAAATCAGCATACACTGCATCTCCATTTTAACCTCCATATTTCTTAATGCCGGGGAAAAACAATGTCCGTTCTCACTTTATAAGGATCGATAGCTTTTCCTTTTGCATCCACAGGGTCGCCTACATAAATTTCATAGGGTGTTCCGCCAATAGCCTTCTTTTCATCTTTCATTTTCTCTTTAATGGCATCGTAGCCCTGGCTTAACAGGGAATAGGGGCCATAAAAATGCGCCATCACCACACTGTCTGCACCCATTTCTCTTATAAAAACACCGGCAGGAAGCTTAGCCGGTTTTTTAGCTATGGCTACACCGGCTTCAAAAAAGTAAGGTGCTTTTTGGGTTTTGTACCAGGCCATTGGGGCGCCGGCCATTTTAAGGCCGTTCTTTTTAAGTACTTCGGCCAGTTTTACGCCGTATATCATGCCCAGTTTTACACTTATGCGGTCGAAAGTTTTTGCGCTGTCCTTCATGTACAATACCATTCTTTTGGGGGCAACGGTATCCAGTATATTAATGATGCCGGGTTTTTCAGCAACCACCGGTTCATCCTTCTTTTTTTCGGCGGGTACAGTATTCGTCCGCACCGGCTTTAAAGTATCAGCTGCATTTTTCCCCCCGTTTTTGTCGTTGTTATTACAGGAAGCTAAAAAAAGGAGTGTGGTTGTTGCAATGAGGGTGTATTTCATTTTCGAAAATATTTAAATAAGTGCGGAAATTAGTGAAACCTTTTTGAGTTTACAAACAAGTTTACAATATGTTTTCGTAATATTTTCCTGTATTGGTAATTTAAAGTAGGTTTGCAATCCGAAATTTGCAGTATGTACACGATAACATTTAAATTTGAGCAGAAGGGGCTGGAGCCAATCACACTTAATAATATAGAACCTGACCAATCGATATTAGAAGTAGCTTTAAAAAACGACATTGACCTACACCATAACTGTGGCGGGGTTTGCGCCTGCAGTACTTGTCATTTATACCTGGAGCAGGGGGAAGACCTGGTGGAAGAGCTGAGTGATAAAGAAGAAGATTTTATCGACCGGGCCATTAATCCGAGATTGAATTCGAGGCTGAGTTGCCAGTGTGTGTTGCTGGAAGGCGATGGCAACCTGGTGGTAACACTGCCGGATCAAACGCAATTTTTAGGCGAATAAAACAAGTTTATTGGTTAACTGGTTTATTAGTTTACTAATATGGCCAATCAACTGATTAACCAATTAACAAATAAACCAATTAACCATCATGAGTTTTGAACTGCCCATACACTGGAACGATTACGAGGATATTGCCATGAAACTGTACGAACGTTTTGGTGATGATTTTAATGAAAGCAAAATTTACCGCATTCGTTTTACCGATCTGTTGAAATGGGTCTTAGAGATACCTAACTTTACCGGCAAAGCCGAAGAAAGCAATGAAGGCCACCTGGAAATGATCCAAAGCACCTGGGTGTATGAGTGGAGAGATAATCAGAAGTGATTTCGGATTTTAGATTTATGATTGCGGATTTATGATTGAATTCGTTCGTTACAATCCAAAATCATAAATCATACATCATAAATTTCCCACTATGCTCGGACTCTTTAAGAATATAAAGACTTTTGTTTTTGATATTGATGGCGTACTGGCTATTGATACCATGATTGTGATGCCGGATGGAGAACTGATCCGCAGCATGAACAGCAAAGATGGTTATGCATTACAACTGGCTATTAAAAAAGGCTATCATGTGGTGATCATTACCGGCGGCAATTCAGCAGCGGTAAAACAAAGGTTGGTGAAGCTGGGCGTTAAAGAAGTTTTCTTAAGTGTGCACAATAAAGAGGAAAAACTAAAAGCCTACGCAGCCGAACAAAACCTGGATTTAAGCGAAATGCTGTATATGGGTGATGATATTCCTGATTATATGGCCATGAAATTAACAGCCTTGCCTTGTTGCCCTGTGGATGCAGTACCCGAAATAAAACAGATCTGCAAATACATTTCTCCTTACAAAGGCGGCTACGGTTGCGGCAGGGATGTTATTGAAAAAGTGCTGAAGCTGAATGGCCACTGGGATGTAGATACTTCACTCACTTCTACCTGAGCATTTGCTAATCAATTTTACTTTTAAATTTTCTATTACTAACTTCGGCGCACAAATTAATTAATGAAATTAGTAACCGCATTTCTTCGCCTTATCCGGTGGCCTAACCTGGTGTTTATTGTGGTTACACAGTGTTTGTTTTATTATTGCATCATACTTCCATTTAACAGGATCGGTGGTGTTTTCTTTTTCGATAACAGAAGCCTGGTTTGTCTTATTTTATCTTCTGTTTTAATTGCAGCTGCAGGCTATATCATAAACGATTATTTTGATCTGAATATTGACCGGGTAAATAAACCTGAAAAATTAGTTGTTGAAAAGATCATCAAAAGAAGATGGGCTATTGTGTGGCACATCCTGTTATCAGTTACCGGCGTTTTATTAAGTGTTTATGTAGATTTAAAAGAACGTACGCTTTGGGTTGGATTTGCCAATCTTTTATGCGTACTCCTTTTATTTGGTTACTCTGCTTCGCTGAAAAAGAAATTTTTAGTTGGCAACGTGCTGATTTCTTTGTTAACAGCATGGGTGATAATAGTAGTTTTCCTTTGCTATTATTTTAACAGTTATTATCATCAATTTGGCGATTATCAAAATCTTTATAGTTACATAAACAGGCTTATTAAATTGTCTTTTGTTTACTCCGGTTTTGCATTCATTATTTCGTTGATAAGGGAAGTGATAAAAGATATGGAAGATATGGAAGGTGATGAAAAATACGGCTGCAAAACAATGCCGATTGTTTGGGGTATTCCGGCATCAAAAGTTTTTACAGCGGTCTGGCTGATCGTTTTAACTGGGGCGGTGATTATTTTGCAATTCTATGCTTTGCATTTACATTGGTGGTGGAGTGTGATTTATTCAGTAGTAACCATTATCATTCCTTTATTATGGATACTGCGGAAATTATATACCGCACAGGTTGCTAAAGATTATCACCAGTTAAGCACTGCGGTTAAGCTTGTAATGCTTGCAGGAATCCTGTCCATGGTCTTTTTTAAAATTTACTCCTGAAACGGATATGCAAAAAATAATATTAGCCTCACAATCACCAAGGCGCAAACAATTACTGGAATGGGCCGAAATACCTTTTGAAATTATTGTGGCTGATACAGACGAATCTTTTCCTGGTCATTTATTGCCCGAAGCTGTTGCTGTGTATATTGCAAAAAATAAAGCCCTTGCCATTCAGCAATCCAACAATATCACTATTCCCATTCTTGCTGCTGATACTATTGTGGTTTTGCAAAACGAGATCATCGGCAAACCAAAAGACAGGGAAGATGCCATCAATATTTTATCCCGCCTTGCCGGCAATCACCATAAAGTAATTACGGGTGTGGTAATTTTAAATGGTGCAGAAGAGATCAGTTTTGCAGATGTTACCGATGTGGAATTTCATCCGCTCACCAAAGCACAAATTGAATTTTATGTAGATAAATATAAACCGTACGATAAAGCCGGCGCCTATGCCATACAGGAATGGATCGGTGTGGTGGGTATTAAATCTATCCGTGGTGATTTTTATAATGTAATGGGCCTGCCCGTAAGCAGGGTAGTGCAGGCTGTTAGTACGTTAAATAGTTAATTTGTTTATTGGTTTATTAGTATATTAGTATTCGTTTTAGTTTCACCTTATCTGTTGAATGAACTGGTTAACCCATAAATTAACTATGTTATGACAGAAAGGTTGTTGCAATACATCTGGCAGTTCCAGTATTTTACTAATAGCAAACTGCTTACTATTGAAGAAGAGCCGTTACAGATCATCCATCCCGGTACTTACAATACCAACCAGGGGCCGGATTTTATTGATGCTAAAATAAAAACCGGTACTACTACCTGGGCAGGCAGTATCGAACTGCACATTAATTCTTCTGACTGGAAAAATCATAAACATACCGGCGATAACAATTATAAAAATGTAATACTGCATGTAGTGTGGCAGCATGATATTGATTTACAATTACCATTTTCTACATTGGTTTTAGAAGATAAAGTATCGAAATTTTTATTGGTAAAGTACAATGGATTAATGAACGCCAATAGTTTTATTGCCTGCGAAAAGATGATTCACCAGGTAAATCAACTAAGCTGGATCTCCTGGAAAGAAAGGTTATTGGTCGAACGATTGCAAAGCAAGTCGCTCCTCGTATTGGAATTTCTCAAAAAAAATAATAACCATTGGGAAGAAACTTTCTGGTGGCTGCTGGCAAAGAATTTTGGTATAAAAGTTAACAGTGATGCCTTTGAAAAAATAGCACAATCTATTCCCATCAATATTTTAGCCAAACATAAAAACCAGGTCCATCAATTAGAGGCTTTATTATTAGGTCAGGCTGGTTTACTCAACCATAATTTTACTGAAGATTATCCGCAATTATTGCAAAAAGAATACCACTTTCTTAAAAATAAATATCAGCTGCAAAAAGTTGAAGCACCACTTTTTTTTCTTCGTATGCGGCCTGCTAATTTTCCTTCGGTGCGGCTGGCACAGCTTGCCATGTTAATACATTCCAGCCTGCATTTATTTTCTTCCATTAAGGACAGTAAAACTATTAAGCAGGTAAAAGCTTTGCTGGATGTTACCGCTAATGATTACTGGCACTACCATTATATGCCGGATGAAGCCTCGGCATTTAAAAAGAAAAACCTGGGCATACAAATGATAGATAATATTCTTATCAATACAGTAGTGCCGGTTTTATTTGCCTATGGATTGTACCATAAGGAAAATAGTTATAAAGA
The DNA here is from genome assembly GCF_050611765.1 of Ferruginibacter sp. SUN106. Lineage (NCBI taxonomy): Bacteria > Pseudomonadati > Bacteroidota > Chitinophagia > Chitinophagales > Chitinophagaceae > Ferruginibacter > Ferruginibacter sp. SUN106. The sequence continues at coordinate 468,080 of NZ_JBODJC010000003.1, read as the reverse complement.
AAAAGCCTTGCAATGGCTTACAGAAATTGCGGCCGAAAAAAATGCCATCACGAAGGGCTTTGTTGCATTGGGGATAGAAAATGCGAACGCTTTTGATTCGCAGGCTTTGATACAATTGAAAAATGAATATTGTAATAAAAAAAGGTGCCTTGATTGTGCTGTAGGCAATAAACTGCTAAAAGAAAGGTAAAGAAGGTTGCCAACCCTTGTAAATACTTTTAAAAGAAAAATTATTGCTACAGGGTTGGCAACCTTTAATAAATTAAAGCCACAGAATAATTGCATAAGTTCTTCGTGCTTTTGTGTCTTTTTGGGCTTTGCTTCACTAAATATTTAGTAATAATACCACAGAGCCACAGAAGCCACAAAGGAGGTTTCAGCAAGCCTTTGTTGCGGAGTGTGCAAACAAAAGCGTAGTACAAATGTTGTGATAATTAATACGCAATGGTTTTTTGTACCTTTGCAGGCTTAAAAGATACAACAGATCATCAAATGAAATTTTTTCCGGAATCCGCCTTAGTGCAGTTAGAATTTGAGAAGGTAAAAACCTACCTGGCATTGCATTGCCGTACAGAATATGCCAGGGCAAAGGCAAACACACTCCGTATTCACACCAAAAAGGAATTTATACAAACCGAATTGCAGCAGAGCAATGAGTACAAAGGTATTTTGCAAACCGGCTTGTATTTCCCCAACGATTTTGTATTAAACCTGCAGAAAGAGTTAAAGCTTTTAGGTATTCCCGGGGCGGTGTTAACCGGCGAACATTTTTTGCATATTAAAAAACTGGCAGAGAATACCGCTAATATTTTTCGCTGGTTTGATAATGAAAAAAGAATTGCCTACCAGGCTTTATCAAGGGTTATTGAAAATACGTACTACGAAAGAACGATCATCGAATTAATTGATGAGATACTGGATGAAACCGGTTATGTAAAAGATACCGCAAGCGAAGAGCTGGACAGGATAAGAATGAACCTGTACAAAAAGCGGAATGAATTACGCAGGCTTTTTGATAAGATAGTAAGTAAGTTAAACAAACAAGGCTACTTAGCAGATATAGAAGAGAGTTTTATGAACGGCAGGAGAGTGCTGGCCGTTTTTGCAGAACAGAAACGTATGATAAAAGGCGTGTTGCATGGCGAAAGCGATAGCCGTAAAACCACTTTTATTGAACCGGAAGAAACCACAGAACTCAACAACGAAATTTTTTCTTTAGAGCATGATGAGAGCAGGGAAGTGTACCGCATATTACGTACCCTTACACAAAAGCTGAGTGTATATGCGCCATTGTTAAAAACGTATCATGATGTTGCAGGAGAGTACGATTTTATAAGAGCCAAAGCAAAATTTGCAGCAGAGTACAATGGTAATTATCCCATGGTGAGTGATAAGGCGCATGTGCAGATAGTGAATGCTTATCACCCGTTACTTTTTTTATACAATGTAAAAAACAATAAACCCACCATACCTGTTAACCTTACACTAAATGACAGGCAAAGAATTTTAGTGATCAGCGGGCCTAATGCCGGCGGCAAAACTGTAACATTGAAAACAGTTGGTTTATTACAATTGATGATGCAAAGCGGCTTATTGGTTCCTGTGCATCCTGATAGTGAAATGGGCATCTTTAAGCAACTGATGATACACATTGGTGATACACAGAGTTTAGAATTTGAGTTGAGTACCTATTCTTCTCATTTAAAGAACATGAAGCATTTTATGGAAAATGCCAATGGTAAAACATTATTTTTTATTGATGAACTGGGTAGCGGCAGCGACCCTAACCTGGGCGGTGCTTTTGCTGAAGTGATAATGGAAGAGCTGGCACACAAACATAGTTTTGGCATTGTAACCACACATTACCTTAATTTAAAAGTAATGGCCAATAAAGTACCGGGTATTATTAATGGCGCCATGCAGTTTGATGAAAGAAATTTATTGCCCATGTACAAATTGATTGTGGGCAAGCCGGGTAGTTCCTATACTTTTTCTATTGCTGAAAGAATAGGGTTAGAGAAAAGATTGATAGAAAAAGCAAGAACGCTGGTAGATGAGGATCATTTTACATTAGATAAATTACTGAACCGTACCGAACAGGACCTGCAAAAGATTGATAAGGAAAAAATTGAATTGCAAAAACTGCTGAAAGAAAATGAGCGCCTGAAAAAAGAAATGAACCAGGTACTGAATAAAGAAAAGCATGTGCAGGAAGTAGAAAAACTGAAATTGCAAAATAAAGTATCAGAAGATAAGCTGCTGTATTTAAAAGATATGGAGCGCCGCCTTAAATCGATGATCATTGAATGGCGAAAGGCAGAAGATAAAAGCAAAGTAGTACAGATGATCAGTGCTTTGTTATTTAATCAGAAAGAGAAATTCACTGTTGAGAAACAACAGAAAAAAATGAATGAAAAGTTTGAAGAAATAGGCGGCGATATTGTAATTGGAGCAAAAGTGAAGATGAAACAGAACCGCCAGGTAGGAATTGTAAAAGAAATTAAAGGAAAAAAAGCAATCCTCCAGGTGGGTGTAATGCCCATCACTGTTGACTTAAAGGACCTTGTGGTGGTAAAAGACAAAGAACAAACTCAAATAGTTGAGTAAAATTTTTGGGTTGAACTATTTCAAAACGTACTTTTGCAGCGGAGAGTTGGCAGAGCGGTCGATTGCGGCAGTCTTGAAAACTGTTGACTGTAACAGGTCCTGGGGTTCGAATCCCTAACTCTCCGCAGGTAGAAATACAAAAAACTTTAAAACGCTGTAAAATCGATGATTTACAGCGTTTTTTATTATTTACCTGTTTCTGAAACAAAGAGATTGCTACTTTTAATTGCTTTCCGGATCTCAAACATCTTTAGTGCAGTATATTACCTGCTTGCATTTTTTTAGCGGAGATTTTCGTCATGACAGGTTTTTAATGTTGAATAAATAAGCGTTAAGCAATGTTTATATCGAATTTTACAGTTATTTTCGTCATCACAAAAGTTTGATGTCGAATGGCATATCAAATTTTGAGGCAAAAGACGAAAATCACTTCAAAAATCAACACAAATGGCTTATAGTAAAAACTCCCCGTTTAATGATCTCCCCAACCTGCCTCCAATAGATTTTATTGAATCTCCCGAGATATTAAGGCATTTGGCAAAAGCAGCGAGGCATTTAGGAGAATTAAATGGATTATGTGCATCCTTACCCGACCCGCAATTATTGATTAATACCATAGTGCTACAAGAAAGTAAGGACAGCTCTGCAATTGAAAATATTGTAACCACACAGGATGAGCTTTATAAAGCCGCCAGTGAAGAGGGAACAGCCAGTCATGCAGCTAAAGAAGTATTAAGTTACCGGGAAGCCTTGTATGTTGGCCTGGAAAAAATGACAACACAAAAGAATTTATTAATGACAAATACGATGATAGAGATCGTTCAAACTATCAAACAAAATAAATCCGGTATCCGAACATCACCAGGCACAGCTTTAAAAAATGCTATAAACGGAGAGATAATATATACGCCTCCATGTTGCGAAGATATCTTAAGAGAAAAACTAACTGCATTGGAGCAATTTATTAATGACGCCGATAATTCTTTACTGGATCCATTAGTTAAAATGGCTTTTATACATTACCAGTTTGAAGCTATCCATCCGTTTGCTGATGGCAATGGGCGCACCGGCAGAATCGTAAATGCCTTATACTTAGTGCAACAACAATTGCTATTACAACCGGTACTATACCTAAGTTCATACATAGTAAAATATAAAACTGAATATTATCAATTGTTAAGAGCAGTAACAGAAAAAAATAACTGGCACGACTGGGTAATGTACATACTCACCGCCATAATAGAAACAGCACAGCTTACAACCCAAAAAATAAGAAGTATGCTTTCTTTAAAAGATGAGTATGAGAAACAAATGAAGCAAACATTAGGCGCTTCTTTTAGTTACGAACTGTTACAGCTTATGTTTACCTTACCATATTTAAAAATTGAATTGCTGGAAAATAAGAATATCGCTCATCGGCAAACAGCATCTGTTTGGCTTAAAAAACTTAAAGAGGCAGATATTTTAAGACCTCAAAAAATAGGAAGAACAACTTATTACATTAATTACCGGCTAATGGAACTATTATCAACTGATTAATAATGATGCTCTTTCAGCTATTGTTTTATAGCACAATAATATTATTTTAACTTTTTGTTGTATTGTTTCTCTAAAAAATTCTACATTTGATATTGATTGCTATTGTATATGGATAAGAGAAGGATCATATCTCCGAATGATTTGTTGGAAATTCAGCAAAGTATTGCTGATTACGAGGATGCCGCAGCCTACAAGAAGCTTTTCTTTCACTTTTTTCTCCCCCTCAAAAGTTTTTCATTTTCCATACTAAAGTCAAAAGAAATTGCAGAAGAAGTGGTTTCTGATGTGCTGATAGAGATATGGTCGAAGAGAAGGCAACTGATGGAAATTGAGAATTTAAAAATGTACCTCTATATAAGTGTGAGAAACGCTTCACTGCGCCGTTTACAGCAACTACAAAAAACAACCATGCTTTCTTTAGAGGACCTGGAGGTTGAATTTGCAAGTGCCGATCCGAATGCCGAAACTTACCTGATAACCAATGAGCTGGCGCAGAAAATTGATAGTGCTATAGAATCGCTTCCCCAGCAATGTAAGATCATTTTTAAACTGGCCAAGCAGGATAACCTTAAATACAAAGAGATTGCTCAATTATTGAATATTAGTGTAAAAACTATTGATAACCAGTTATCAACGGCGTTAAAAAAAATAGCCGCCGTACTTAACACCTCTGTTAAAAGGCCTTCTTCCAACTAATTACAATATTTTTTCCCGTCTTATAGGGGATTTGTTCTTTTTTTGCCTCTTTAATAACAGAGATATATGAATAGAGACAGAATCTGGACTTTAATGTCCCGGAAATTATCGGGAGAAGCTACTCAGGCTGAATTAATCGAATTGGATGATTTGGTTAAAATTCACCCTGATACAGATATTCCTGTTCAATATATTCATGAGTTCTGGTCGATACCGGCTGAAAGTGATGAAGAATTTTTAGAAGCCACTTTTCATTTACATAGCGAAAGATTAAAAGAAAAGGGATTTGACCTGGAAATAAATAAACATGAAACAGGCTCTTTGAACCTGGATATGCCCGTGGAAAGCAAAAGCAAAAAACGATTGTTATGGGCTAGCGCAGCAGTGGTAATCACCGCTGCTATTCTCGTTTTTACACTTTTCCCTGGTGCTAAAAATACCTATTCACAAGAAAAAGTTGCGCAAAGTGAAGTAAGCACAAAAAACGGCTCCCGTACCAAGATCCAATTACCAGATGGTACTTCAGTATGGCTTAACAGCAGTAGCAAATTAGTTTACGATAATGAACATTTTGGCACCGGCATCAGAGAAGTATCCTTAACAGGGGAAGCTTATTTTGATGTGGTAAAAAATCCTAACAAACCTTTTGTTATTCATACCGCAAAAATGGACATTAAGGTATTGGGTACTGCTTTTAATGTAAAATGTTATCCCGGCGAAAAAACTACCGAAACCAGTTTGATACGGGGCAGCGTGGAAGTAACCTTAAAAGACAGGCAGGAAAAGATCATTATGAAGCCGAATGAAAAGCTGATACTGAACAATGAGGATGTAAGGCCGGTTAAAAAATTGCTTTCTTCAACAAAACAGGCAAATGAAGTTGAAAAAGTGAAACCAATCATTGAATTAGGGCATCTTACTTTATATCCCAAAGACAGTTCCATTGTTGTAGAAAAAGGATGGGTAGACGGACGTTTGATATTCAGTGACGAGAGGTTAGAAGATATTGCGAAGAAAATGGAACGCTGGTATGGTGTTACTATTGTAATTACCAATGAAAAATTAAAGAAAGAATTACTGACCGGTTCTTTTGAAAAAGAAACATTTAGCCAGGCTTTAAACGCATTGCAACTTACTACTGCATTCAATTATAAGATCAATAAGGACGTAATTACTATTTCAAAATAAAAACCAAACGCTGCTAATGAAAAAAATAACCTCCACTAACACTTCGTAAAAATAAAAAACGGGAAATGTTGACGCATTTCCCGAACAGGCAAAATAAGGAAAACTTCAATCGCTCCGTGGAAAGAGACTTGGGTTTATCCTCTTTTTAATTTACCAAAACATAAAAATATGGAAAAAAACAAACAATTGTTTGCTTTGAATCGTCAAAGCTGTATTAAATTTTTACTGCATATGAAATTAACAATTGCTTTCATACTGATAACGGGATTACAGCTATCAGCAAAAACATATTCTCAGCAAAGAATTACACTTAAACTTCAATCAACAGAATTAAAGACCGCTTTAAAACAAATTGAGAAGAAAAGCATTTTTCGTTTCCTGTATAATAATGATGTTTTATCTGCCGATCAAAAGATAAATATTGATGCCAATAATACATTGGTTACCGATGTTTTAGACAATCTTTTCAGCAATACAGCTTTAACCTATCGTATTCTGGAAAATAACCTGGTGGTTATTACCCAGAAGAATTTTGTAGCACAGGCTGATGTAAAAGTCACGGGCCGTGTTACCAATGCCGGTGGAGAACCGGTGCCTGGTGTGAGTATTAAAATAAAAGGATCTGCAGTAGGTACGTCTACTAATGCTGCAGGTTTCTATTCTATTTCTGTACCCGACGGCGCGAGGCTGGTATTTACTTCTATCGGTTACGAAGAAGTTGAAATAGCGGTAAACAACCGTACTGAAATAAATGTAACCTTAGCTACTTCTACAAAATCTATTGACGCTGTAGTGGTAATTGGTTATGGTAGTGCTAATAAAAGAGACCTTACCGGTTCTATTGTAAAAGTATTAGGAAAAGATATCGCAGACAAACCTAACACTAACCCTATCGCATCATTGCAGGGCAGGGTGGCTGGCCTTTCTGTTGTAAACAATGGTACTCCTGGTGCTGCACCGGATATCAGGATAAGGGGTACCGTTAGTATCGGCCAGGTGCATCCTTTATATGTTGTAGATGGTATTTTTAATGATAATATCGATTACTTAAATCCTAACGATATCGAGTCAATTGAAGTATTGAAAGATCCTTCTTCACTGGCCATTTTTGGTGTTAAGGGTGCAACAGGTGTTATTGCTATCACTACTAAAAAAGCAAAAGCCGGACAGACAATTATTAATTTTAATACCAATTATGGTACTAAAAAACTGGTAGATAAAATTAAACTAGTTGATGCAGCCGGATTTAAAATGTTATTTGATGAAGAAAATGCTAATAACGGCGTAACTACTCCGGATTATTCTGCACTAACTGCTAATACAGATTGGATTGATGCTGTTACCCGTACAGGTAAATTCAGCAACAACAACCTGAGCATTTCAGGGAGTACAGAAAAGAACAGGTTTAGCTTGGGCTTGGGTTATATATATGATGAAGGTATCATCAGGCATGAAAAACTGGAAAAAATGCAGCTATCATTTTCTGACGAATTCAAAATCAACAAGGCGATTAAAATAGGTATTAACCTTAACTCTTCAAGGCAAAATAATCCTTTTGGTGCAGGAAGTGTTTTGGACGATGCAAGGAAGGTAATGCCTGGTATTTCTGCAGATACAAAAAACTTCAAAGTAGCGAATCCATATGGCGGGGATAGTATTACTACCGCTATTTATTCAGGACTTGCCACTTCTTTCCAAAATTCTGGTGTGGTTAACCCTCTTCTATCTGTGGAGAATACCTGGAATAAAAGGTCAAACATAGAATTCAGGAATGTTGGTAGTGTTTATGCTGAAATTAATTTTTTAAAGAATTTTAATTTCAGGTCTACTTTTTATGCCGATATGAGTACTGTAAATAATAGAAGATACGATCCGCTTTATTATGCATATAATCCTATCAATAATACTCCGTATTTATATGGTGCAAAAACACAGGTGGCTGAAAACGACGATAGCTATAAAAAGTTCCAGCAGGATCACATATTAACTTATAAAAAGACCTTTGGAGATCATAGTCTAACAGCAACTGCCGGATTTACTACTTATTATTTCGGGTATTTTGGTCGTGCGGCAGTCGCAAAACCATATACATCAGGTAATGCATTACCAATACCTGATGATAAAAGGTTTTGGTATATCACATCTCAATTTAATGACCCGGTTGCTACCATTGCAACGTCTTCTCAAAGGGAACAGTCAACTGTTTCTGGCTTAGCAAGAATATTATACAATTACAAGGGAAAATATTTTTTAAATGCATCTCTACGTAACGATGCATCGTCCTTGCTAGTTGGAAAGAACCGTAATCAGAAATTTTGGGCTGTTGGTGCTGCATGGGAAATTTCAAAAGAATCTTTCCTGCAAGACATTAGCCAAATCAATTACTTAAAATTAAAAACTTCTTTCGGTGTTTTAGGTAACCAATCTGCAGTAAATGCAAATGGAGATGTAATCTCTTATCCTGCATACCCGAATTTAAATACGGGTGTTGCAGCCGTGTTTGGAGTTAATACTTATGGAGCTGCTACTCCAGCCTACAATCCTAGTAAAGATTTGAAATGGGAAATCGTGGAAGCTCAGGAAGTGGGGATTGAATCAAATGCGTTCAATAACAGGTTGCACTTTGAAGCTAATTATTTTAATAAGACTACTAAAAATTTAATGTCATATTTAGAGAAGTCGTCTTTAGGTGTGCCGAATGAATTAACAAATGGCGGTAGTATAAGAAACTGGGGTGAGGAATTTACTGCTTCCTGGAATCAAGCTATTAATAAAGATTTTTCTGTAAATGTGGGTGGTAATATTACTTTCTTAAAAAATAAAGTAATAAGTATTGCTGAAGGAACAGTTGCCGGCTACTTTTCTCGTGCATTTCAAAATAACGGAAGTGCGGAAAGCAGAACACAACCTGGACTTCCTATAGGCTCTTTTTATGGTTATGTTGTTGAGGGACTTTATCAAAGTTATGCTGATATATTAAAATCCCCGGTAGCTTCCGCAATTGGAGCTTACAGGCCTGGTGATTTTAAGTTCAAGGACCTCAACGGAGATGGGAAAATTACAGTAGATGACAGAACTGTAATTGGCAATCCTACACCCAAATTTACTTACGGAACATCAGTAAATTTAAATTACAAAAATGTTGCGCTTATCATTGATATGGGTGGTGTCTATGGTAACCAGGTTTTCAGAACATGGGGTTCATTGGAGTCTCCTTTCCAGAGAGTAAACTATTCTGCTGAAAAATTAAATAGATGGCACGGTGCAGGAACCTCCAACTGGGTACCTATTCTAAGTCAAGGAGATAGGTTTAATTACAACGGCTCCACATACAATATCGAGGATGGAAGCTATTTCAGGTTAAGAAATGTTCAACTGGCATATACTTTTGCTCAACGTTTAATTTCAAGAGCAAAAATTAAAAATATCAGAGCTTATTTAAATGTACAAAATCTCAAAACCTGGAAAAATAACTTGGGGTACACAACAGAATTTGGTGGTGATGCTACAGCATTTGGATATGATAACGCCGGCGGTGCAATACCAGTTGTAAGCACTATCGGATTAAACGTAACATTTTAAACGATTAAATTCACAAATATGAAAAAAAATAAGATTATATTTTGGAGTTTACTCCTCACATTGCCGGTACTGGTTGCAGTTACTGGTTGTAAAAAATTTCTCGACAGAAAACCATTGACGGCAACATTAGATGATTTGAACCAGGGAACATTAGAAGCCCAGAGTTTTGGATTATATAGCACTTTACGTTATGCAGGATTTTCCACCTTACCATGGATAGATTTCCATAGCATCCGTGATGATGATGCTCAAAAAGGTAGTAGTACAACTGACGGTGCTGAGATCAATACTGAATTTGAAACCTTTCAATACAGTAAAGACGATTGGGCTCCTAATACTTACTGGAATGATCACTATTACATGATTAATTTATGTAACAAGGAAATATATTTTGCTGATTCGCTTAAAGCAACAGATCCTGCATCTTTAAGAAATGTTGGCGAGGCTCGGTTCTTCAGAGCTTACTGTTTCTTTGAATTAGTTAAGACATATGGAGATGTGCCGTTAATTAATTTCTATTTTACTAATGCTGCTGATGGTATCAAGCCAAAATCACCAGCCACTGCAATTTATGCTCAAATTGATGCTGATCTAACTTTGGCAGCGCAGTATTTACCAGTGAACTGGGTGGTTGGTGGAACCAATATTTATCCGGGAAGACTAACGAGTGGCGCTGCAAAAACGCTATGGGCCCAAACCTATTTATTCAGGCAGAACTGGGCTAAAGTAATACAGCTTTGTAATGAGGTGATAACAACTAATCAATACTCTTTGGCCACAACCTTTCCTGAAATATGGAAAGATGGTTTAAGTGGTGCCGGTAAAAACGGGCCTGAATCGATATTTGAAATGAATTGTAATGTAGGTGCAAATGGTACTGCAAACAACGGCGTACAATGGGGTACCTGTCAAAATGTTAGACAGGGTGGTGCTACCAATGTTTGGAATTTGGGTTGGGGATGGAATACACCTACACAAAAATTAGAAACAGCATGGCCGGCTACCGATCCACGTAAAACACAAACCATCCTGTACTCAGGACAGTTTGATGGCGGACAAGCTGCTGGCGGGTATGGTGCAACGTTACCTGCTTATGCTCCGGGTCCGGGCCTGGATCAGCCTTATTGGAATAAAAAAGTGTATTCCGATCCTTCCATGCGCCAGTTTACCGGGCAGATATTCGGAAGTGGTGGGGCAGACTGGATCAATCACAGGATCCTTCGCTATGCAGATGTTATTTTAATGCTGGCAGAAGCTGCTAACGAATCGGGTGATGGTGTAACTGCAGCAGCAAATCTTGAAAAGATAAGGTATAGAGCAAGTGGTAATCAAGCTATAGGCCGTACGATTGTACCTTATATAGCATTTGTAAACCAGGCTCAAATGCGCCAGGCTATTAAAGACGAAAGAAGATGGGAGTTTGCGATGGAAGGCTATCGTTTTTACGATTTGGTTCGTTGGGGTGATGCTATTACTGAATTAGGGCCTTTAGGTTACACTAACCGTTGCAGGTTCTATCCTATACCTCAAAAAGCAATCGACCTGTCAGGAGGTGTGTTAAAACAAAATCCTGAGTGGTAAAAAATATTCCCTGCCTGTTATTTAACGGGCAGGGATTTTATAATAATCATTTATAAAAAAATAAATTATGAACACTTTTAGTAAAATACTTAAGAATGCCTCTTTTATTTTGGTATTTTTTATTGCAGCATCTGGTTGTAAAAAAACAACACAGCCTGCTTTAGGTGATTATCCAAAAGATGCTAACCCTCCGGGCGGGCCTCTGAAATTTTATGTAGCGTTTGATGGTACCAGTACCAACCCTTTAATGAATGCTGTGGATAGCACCCGTGCTAATTTCCCTGCTACCAATACCGGTGCTGTAGCTGATGGTATATCAGGTAAATCTTACAAAGGAAGTGAAACTGCTATTGCTAAATATGCAGGTGTAAACGACTTTGGAAAATCTACAAGTTTTACTATTGCTTTCTGGATCAAGAAAACGCCGCAGGCATCAGGCAAAGGCACCAACTTTGCTTTTTCAATGGATAAAAAAGATTACAGCTGGACAAACACTAAATTATTCCTGGAGTTTGAAGACTGGAGTACAACAAGTGTAGGTAATTGCAAATTGTACATCATGGATCAATGGACAGAATATATCAATGGTAATGGTATGCCGAATGTATTGAATGGCAACTGGCACCACCTGGCATTTACTTACAATGGTACTAACTCTACCTTAGTAGCTTACATTGATGGTACTATGTTCAGAACAAATACTCTTAGCACACCTTCTCCATTAAAAGATGGTTTTGGCGATTATGATGATTTTGTAATTGGCGGACTTAGCGATTATACGCACAGCAAAAATACCTGGATGAATAACTGGGATGGATCAATTGATCAGTTCAGGTTATATGGTACTGCTTTAACAGCAGCTGAAGTAAGCGCCTTATACGCAAGTAAATTGTAAGTTTTTTTCATATAGCAGGCAGCAAATCCACAAAGGGCTGACAAAAGTTTTTTGTTCAGCCCTTTTTTAAATTGTACACTTTCCGAAATTGAAATGCAGTTGGGTAATCAGCTCAAAATATGAAAGGCATTCTTAAATACCAGTCATCATTAATTACACTTCTTTTTATTGTATCATGCATGTTGTTCTTTACAAAATGCATCAATAACGAAAAGAACAAATCAGCTACTGCTACAGTAACTGCCTATAGCGATTATGCCGGCTCTGCATCATGTGCATCCTGCCACAAAGCCATTGCTGAGTCGCATGCAAATACGGCACATTTTCACACTTCTGAATTAGCCTCAGCTAAAAATATTAAAGGCAGTTTTGATACAGGCAAAAATACTTTTGCTTACAATACCATGGAAATGATAGCCATGGAAAAAGCCGACAGTGGTTTTTACCAGGTTGCTTACGTAAATGGTGCAGAAAAAAAGAGAGAGCGTTTTGACATTACTATTGGATCAGGAACAAAAGGGCAATCCTACGCATCATGGGTGGGCAACAAACTTGTACAGCTTCCCATCACGTATTTCACCAGTGCAGGGGAGTGGAGTAACAGTCCCGGATATCCCAATAAAATTGCTTTTAACCGGCCGGTAACATCCCGTTGCCTGGAATGCCACGCCACTTACGCAGAAAAAATTTCGGCACCTGAAAAAGAACCGGAAGAATTTGATCAACGCCGTATTGTATTGGGAGTGGATTGTGAAAAATGTCATGGTCCCGCTGCCGAACACGTAAAATATCAAACGCAAAACCCCAATGAAAAAATTGCAAAATTCATTATTAACCCGGCATCATTTTCAAGGCAGCAAAATCTAGATATGTGTGCTTTATGCCATGGGGGAAGATTACAAAAAACAAAACCTTCATTTCAGTTTAAAGCAGGAGATAAATTACCGGATTATTTTGCCATTGATACCGTGGGCAGAGATATCAACAGCATTGATGTGCATGGCAACCAGTTTGGATTGCTGGCAGCAAGTAAATGTTTTAAGATGAGTACCACACTTACCTGTAATACTTGTCACGATCCTCATAAAAACGAAAAAGGCAATGACTCATTATTTTCGCAACGTTGCATGAGTTGCCATAACGATAGCCATAAAGACGCTGTGACCTGCAAAATGACCAATGACTTGGGTAGTAAAACTATCAGTACACATTGTACCGCATGCCATATGCCCGAACAACCTTCTATGGCTATTGCAGTTTTGTTACAAGGAAAAAATACGCCTGCCGCAGCATTAATGCATACACACCTGATTAAAAATTACCCTGAAGAAACGCAAAAGATATTAGCATTACTTAAAGAAAAATCAACTCACTAAATGCAGCATTGCAAAAAAAATATTGCTTGTTTATTGGTTTTACTGAGCCTGTTTATAAGTGCATGCAAAGAGAAAAAAGATACCTTATTCACCAGCCTCTCTTCTTTAGATACACATATCAGTTTTACCAACAACCTGGAAAAGAAAAAATTATTCAGCATATTATATTACCTCTATTATTACAATGGCGGCGGCGTTTCTACCGGCGATATTAATAATGATGGCTTACCCGATATTTATTTCACTGCCAACAGCAGGGGTAACAACAAATTGTATTTGAACAAAGGCAATATGCAATTTGAAGATATTACTGATAAGGCAGGAGTGAAGGGCATTTCAGATTGGTGCACCGGATCTACCATGGCAGATGTGAACAGTGATGGCTTTCTGGATATCTATGTTTCATCGGTAAGTGGCAAATACGGATTAACCGGCCATAATGAATTATATATTAATAATGGTAACGGCACCTTCACAGAAAAAAGTGAAGCCTATGCATTAAATACTTCCTGCTTTACCACACAAACTGCTTTTTTTGATTATGATCATGATGGTGACATGGATTGTTTTATTCTTAACCAATCGCATAATCCACATGCCACCATTGTTGATACCAGCAGAAGAATGGTTTACGATTCTTCTTCGGGTGACAGGCTCTACAGAAACGATCTAAAAACCACAGGAAAATTTACTGATGTTTCCAAAGACGCAGGCATCTACCAAAGTAAGTTGGGGTATGGCCTTGGATTAGCTGTTGCAGATATTAATAATGATGGCTGGGATGATATTTACATCGGCAACGATTTTCATGAGAACGATTATTATTACGTGAACCAGAAAAATGGCGTCTTTAAAGAAGAAGGAGCCAAACATTTTGGCCACTACAGCAGGTTTAGTATGGGTAATGATATTGCTGATTATAATAACGACGGGCAATTGGACCTGGTTACAGTGGATATGTTACCTCCGGATGAAAAAACTTTAAAGACCTACGGCAGTGATGAAAATGCCGACATCTATAAATTTAAATTAGAGAAAAATGGTTTTCAGAATCAATACTCTAAAAACTGTTTGCAGCAAAATAATGGTAACGGTATAAGTTTTAGTGAAACTTCTTTACAAAGTGGCGTATCAGCAACGGACTGGAGCTGGTGCCCTTTGTTTGCAGATTTTGATAATGATGGTAATAAAGATCTTTTTATTTCAAGTGGTATTGTAAAGCGCCCTGTTGACCTGGATTATGTGCGTTTTGTAAGCGACCTAGAAGCAAAGAAAGGAATGAACCAGACAGACGCATATGATGATATAGCGATTGAAAAAATGCCTGATGGCAGTGCTCATCCTTTTTTATTTAAAGGAGAAGGCAAAATTAATTTTACAGATGTAAGTGATAACTGGGGAACCGGTGCTATGAAAGGCTACTACAATGGAGCTGCGTACGCCGATTTAGATAATGATGGTGATCTCGATCTTGTTATCAATAGCCTTAACGCTCCTGCTGTAGTGCTGAAAAATAATTCCGTAGTTAAAAATTATATTTCGCTTTCTTTTAAAGGCGATAGCAGCAATACTTTTGGTATCGGATGCAAGGCATGGATATTTCAAAAAGGAAAAATGCAATTTGAAGAACTCATGCTTACCCGTGGTTTTCAATCATCTTCTGATACCCGCTTACATTTTGGATTAGGAGCAGATTCTACTATTGATAGTATGTTGGTCGTTTGGCCTGATCAAAAATTTCAAGCCATTAAAAATATTGTAGCCAACAAACAGATCTCTGTAAATAAAAAAGATGCTGCAGGTATTTTTAATTATGCTAATTTCTTTACACCTGCAATGCCTGTTTTAAATGATGTTACTGACCAGGTCAACATCAACTGGCAGCATAAAGAAAATGAATTTGTGGATTTTAATGTGCAGTATTTAATTCCGCATGCAGAGTCAACCCGTGGGCCAAAAATTGCTGTTGCAGATATTAATAAAGATGGCCTTGATGACATGTATGCCTGCGGCGCTTACGGACAGGCAGGAACTTTATTATTACAAAATGCTAATGGTTCTTTTACCGCTATTGACACAGCCGTATTTAGTAAAAACGCTGATGCAGAAGATGTAGATGCTGTTTTCTTTGATGCCAATAACGATACCTATCCTGATCTGTATGTAGTGAGTGGAGGTAACCAGTATTTTGATGGCAGCAATATGTTAGCCGACAGACTGTATATCAATGATGGCAAAGGGCATTTTTCTCTAAGCGCAACAGCATTACCAAAAATACTCACCAATAAATCATGCGTAACTGTTGCTGATATAGATAAGGATGGCGACAATGATATTTTTGTTGGCGGCCTTGCCAATTCCAAAGCATACGGTGAGCCCCAAACATCTTATTTACTCATCAATGATGGTAAAGGAAATTTTAAAGCAGCCACAATGGCTGTAATAAAAGCAGATAATATCGGGATAGTAACCAGCGCTTCATTTGCTGATATTAATAATGATGGCTGGCAGGACCTTGTTGTTACAGGGGAATGGATGCCAATAAAAATCTACCTGAATAATAAAGGCATTTTTTCTGAAACAGATATTACTAATTCAACGGGCCTTTGGCAAACAGTTTATACCACAGATGTAAATGGCGATGGCTTTGCAGATATTCTTGCCGGTAACTGGGGACACAATTCAAAATTATTTGCCGGTAAGAATGGCCCGTTAAAATTGTATGTAAAAGATTTTGATAAAAACGGTTCGGTAGAACAGGTGATGGCGTATACTATTGATGGAAAAGAATATCCATTTCTTGCCAAAGATGAATTGGAAAGGCCACTGCCCGTTTTAAAGAAAGCCTATCTTACTTACAGCGAAGTAGCAGGAAAAACGGTGCAGTATATGTTCTTCGACCTGTTTAAAGATTATAAAGAATTAAAAGCAGAAACACTTTCATCTACCTGTTTTATTAATGATGGCAAAGGAAATTTTAAAGCAACTAATTTACCCGATGAGTTACAAATGGCTCCGCTGATGTCATTCGCAAAATCCGATGCAAGTAAAAGTAATTCCTATATAGCGGGAGGAAATTTTTATGGTGTTATTCCTTATGAAGGAAGATACGATGCTTTATTTCCTACGTTATTTTCATTCGATACTAAAACGGCTGGTTTTACTGAACAAACTAAACTACCCGCAATTAACGGAGAAATAAGAGATATAAAATGGATCAATGCTGCAGGTGGCAAAAAACTACTCGTTGTGGCACGCAATAATAAAAAACTGATTTTTTTACAAGCTCAATAAACTTATTAAACATTGACAATAAAAATTACTACTATGAAAAAATATTTTAAAACAGCTGGTATCGTGTTAATACTTGCCGGATTGATATCGGTGCAATGTAATTGTACAAAAAAATCAACCACCAGTTCAGGTGGAGGAACCGGCGGCGGTGGTGGAACACCCACACCTGATAACAGCGACGTAGCCATGTGGGTTACCAAGGCTGACCAATCTATCTTATTGCAAAAGCAAGCCAGCTTACTGGCATTGAGCAGCGGGTCTGGTTCGCCGGCAACCATTACCCTTGATAGTACACAGATTTTTCAAACCGTTGATGGCTTTGGTTATACATTAACCGGTGGCAGTGCATCTTTGATCAATGCATTATCAGCAACAGAAAAAAATAACCTGCTCAACGAATTATTTGGATCAGCTGCTAATTCCATCGGTGTAAGTTACTTAAGGGTAAGCCTGGGTGCATCGGATTTAAGTGCCAGTGTTTTCAGTTATGATGACATGCCAACGGGACAAACAGATATTAATCTCACCAACTTCAGTTTATCGAAAGACACAGTTGATGTAATTCCTATCTTAAAACAAATCCTTGTCATCAACCCTAATATAAAAATACTGGCCAGCCCATGGAGTGCACCGGTTTGGATGAAAGACAATGGCAATTCGATGGGTGGAGGATTACAAACGCAATACTATAATGTGTATGCTCAATATTTTGTGAAATACATCCAGGCTATGCAGGCAAAAGGAATCACCATTGATGCAGTTACCATTCAAAACGAACCACAGCATGGCGGTAACAATCCAAGTATGGTAATGTCTGCATTAGAAGAAGCAGCTTTTGTAAAAACTGCTTTGGGCCCAAAATTGCAGGCAGCAGGTTTAAGCACAAAAATTATTGTATGGGATCATAATTGCGATAATCCCACTTATCCCATCACCGTATTAAATGATGCAGCAGCAAAACCATTCATTAATGGTTCTGCCTTTCATTTGTATGCAGGTGATATCAGTGCATTAAGTGCTGTGCACAGTGCACACCCGGACAAAAATTTATATTTCACTGAACAATGGACAGGATCTACCGGAACATTTAACGGCGATTTTTTATGGCATGTAAAAAATGTGGTGATCGGTTCTATGATCAACTGGAGTAAAAATGCATTGGAATGGAACCTTGCTAATGATGGTGGTTTCAATCCGCACACACCAGGTGGTTGCACACAATGTAAAGGTGCTATCACATTAGATGGTACTATCAACAGAAATGTGGGGTATTACATCATTGCGCAAGCATCTAAATTTGTTCCCGCAGGTTCGGTGCGTATTGCAAGCAGCACCACCAGCGGTTTATCTAATGTAGCTTTTAAAACTCCTGCCGGTAAAACAGTAGTATTGGTTTTAAATGATACGTCAACACCACAAGTGGTAACTATTAAATCAAATACCCGCTCAATAGTATCTGCATTGCCTGCCGGTGCAGCGGCAACTTATGTTTGGTAATTAAGAATTTTTAAAATAATCACATGAAAAAAACAGGTATTGGTATTTCAATTGCAATATTGTTGTCGTCTTATAACAATGATTTAAATGCACAAACTAAAAGGGCAACAGCGCCTTTTTCTGCTACCGGAAAAACAGTAACCGTATACACCACTGCCGATAGCAGTAATTTACGTTTATCGGTAACAGGTACATCAACATTCAGTGCCATGCCACAGCCTTTGGAAACACAGGTTTGCATTTTTGTTGATCCTAATAAATCTTTTCAAACATTTTTAGGTATCGGCGGTGCACTTACAGATGCATCTGCAGAAACTTTTGCAAAATTGTCAAAAGAGAAGCAGGAAGAATTTATGCAGGCTTATTTCAGTAAGACGAAAGGTATTGGTTATAATTTTGCCAGGACAAATATTCACAGTTGCGATTTTTCGAGTGATACTTACACCTATATCACTGAAGGCGATGCTGCACTAAAAACTTTTAATGTACAGCACGATAAGCAATTTCGTATCCCTTTTATCAAGCAGGCAATTGCAGCAGCCGGTGGTAAACTTACTTTATTTGCAAGCCCATGGAGCCCGCCTGCATTTATGAAAACCAACAATGATATTTTACACGGTGGTAAATTAAAAAAAGAATTTTATCAACCCTGGGCAAACTATTATACCAAATTTATAAAGGCGTATGAAGCAGAAGGCATTCCAATCTGGGGTATCTCTATCCAGAATGAACCTATGGCTACACAAAAATGGGAGAGCTGCATTTTTACAGGGGAAGAGGAACGTGATTTCTTAAAAAATAATTTGGGGCCAACGATGAAGGCAGCCGGCCTTGGTGATAAAAAAATCATTGGCTGGGATCATAACAGAGATCTGTTGTACCAGCGGGCAAGCACATTATTGAATGACCCTGAAGCGGCTAAATATTTATGGGGTATTGGTTTTCATTGGTACGAGCCATGGAGCGGCGGAGAACCAATGTACGATAACCTTAAATTAGTCAATGATGCTTTTCCCGGTAAAAATTTATTGTTTACTGAAGGTTGTAAAGAAGCATTTGATCTTACAAAAGTTAATGACTGGAAACTGGGAGAGAAGTATGGAGCGAATATGATCCATGATTTTAATAATGGTTCTGTTGGATTTACCGACTGGAATGTTTTATTAGATGAAACCGGCGGGCCAAATCACGTAGGTAATTTTTGTTTTGCACCAATCATTGGTAATACAAAAACAGGTGAATTAATTTACACGAATGAATATTACTACATTGGTCATTTTTCAAAATTCATTCAACCAGGTGCAAAAAGAATTGTGAGTGCAGCAAGCCGCAGCCAGTTACAAACTACAGCCTTCAGAAACCCTGATGGCACCATTGCGGTAATTGTAATGAATGACGGTAATGCTAAAACAAAATTTTATTTATGGATCAACGGTAAAGCAGCAGAAGCAATTGCATTACCACATTCAATTTCTACATTAGTTTTTTAACTACCAAAAATGAAAAAAGTAAACGGAAATCATGTATTGCTTTTGTTATCAGTCATCTTTTTTGTAACAGCTTGTGGCAAAAAAGATACTGTGGTTACTCCTCCTGTAGATCCCACACCTGTACCGCTAAGCAACACTGTGGTTAAACTTGATAACAACAGTGTAGCTGCTTCCAGCCTTACTTACAATATTAAAACTACTGCCACCATCAGGCTTTCTTTTAATAATGCATTAGATAAAGCCACGGTTACCGCAGCAGTTTCACTTACTGAAAACGGTACTGTAACTGTACCTGTAAATTTTACTTACGAAAATAATGACAGTACATTAGTTATTACTGCTTCTGCAGCATTGAAAAATTTAACCCGGTACAATGTGTATGCTTCTACAGTTTTGCAATCTGTAAAAAAAGGAAAACTGAATACCGATCTTAATTTTCAATTCATTACACAAATAGATTCAACTGATAAATTTCCTTTGATCAGCGATAATGCTTTACTGGATACTATTCAAAAAAGAACATTTAAATACTTTTGGGATTACGGCCACCCCGTAAGTGGATTAGCAAGAGAAAGAAGTAATGCAACGCCGGAAACAGTAACTTCTGGCGGAACAGGATTTGGTATCATGGCAATTCCTGTTGCAGTAAGCAGAAATTTTATTACCAGGGCTGAAGCAGTAGTGAGAATGCAGAAGATCGTTAGCTTCTTGAAAAATACAGCACAAAAATTTCATGGCGCTTTTCCGCATTGGTTAAATGGAACAACAGGTACAGTAATACCATTCAGTACAAAAGATGACGGCGCTGACCTGGTAGAGACATCTTATTTAATGGCAGGCTTATTAACTGCAAGGCAATATTTTAATGGTCCTGCCGCAGATGAAACCACCTTAAGAGCAGACATTAATACTTTGTGGAATGCTGTAGAATGGAGCTGGTTCAGGCAAGGCACTAATAATGTTTTGTACTGGCATTGGAGCCCCAATTACAATTGGGATATGAATGTAAAAATTCAAGGATGGAATGAATGTTTGATTACTTACATTTTGGCAGCATCATCCACCACATTTGGTATTCCGCAGGCAGTGTATAAAGAAGGTTTTGCAAGAAGCGGAGCAATGGTAAATGGTGCTACCTATTACGGTTACCAGCTACCGCTGGGATCTGCCAATGGCGGGCCGCTGTTTTTTGCGCATTATTCTTTTTTAGGCATTAATCCCAATGGCTTGAATGATACCTATGCTAATTACCAAACGCAGGTAACCAATCATACTAAAATTAATTATGAATATTGTAAGGCGAACCCCAATGGATTTTTTGGCTACAGTAATTTATGCTGGGGTTTAACCGCAAGCGATGTTCCCAATGGCTACAATGCCAGTTCCCCTAACAATGATATCGGTGTAATTTCTCCAACAGCAGCATTATCTTCTTTTGCATACACACCTGCTGAAAGTATGAATGCATTAAAATTCTTCTATTACAAATTAGGAGATAAGATCTTTAAAGAATATGGTTTTGTGGATGCCTTCTCTTTAAAAGATCTTTGGTATGCCGGTTCATTCCTTGCTATTGACCAGGGGCCGATAATTATAATGCTTGAAAATTACAGGAGCCAGTTGATCTGGAATTTATTAACCAGTTGCCCTGAAGTAAAGAATGGTATGAAGAATGTATTGGGCTTTACTGCTCCTTACTTGTAAAATAAAAATTAAAAAAGATGAGACGGTTGCTTTTTGTTTTGCTTTGCTTTACTTGCTTACAACTTACGGCACAAAAAACGCTTGTAAAACCTGCTGCCTTCGATGCAAAAGCAAGACCAAAGGATCTTTCAGATTCTGCATTACTGGACATTGTACAAAAACAAACATTTAAATACTTCTGGGATTTTGCCCATCCTGTAAGTGGTATGGCAAGGGAAAGAAGCAATGAGAGTTTTGGTTATGGTAACGAAATTGTAACCACAGGTGGTACGGGTTTCGGTATAATGAGTGTGATTGTTGCCACAGAAAGAAAATGGATAACCCGGGATACTGCAGCAAAGTTCATGCTGAAGATGGTGAATTTTTTATTGAAAGCTAATTCTTACCATGGCGCTTTTCCGCATTGGATGGATGGCGGTACCGGTAAAACAATTCCTTTCAGCAGAAAAGATGATGGTGCAGACCTTGTTGAGACTTCTTATTTATTCCAGGGATTATTATGTGCAAGGCAATACTTTAACAGCGATAATAAAATTGAAAGGGAATTGCGCAATAAAATTTCGTGGATGTGGCCCGATATAGAATGGAATTGGTTTACTAAAGGCGGGCAGGAAGTATTATACTGGCACTGGAGTCCTAATAATGATTGGGCAATGAATTTTCCGGTACATGGTTTTAATGAATGTTTGATCATGTATATTCTTGCAGCTTCTTCTCCCAACGAAAAATACCAGGTACCTTCTGCAGTATATCATCGTGGGTGGACAGAAAGTAATTTCTTTAAAAATGGAAAAGAATTTTACGGCTATAAATTACCGTTAGGTTTTGATTACGGCGGGCCGTTATTCTTCTCTCAATATTCTTTTTTGGCATTAGACCCGAGAGGATTAAAAGACCGCTACGCCGATTACTGGGAGCAGAATAAAAATCATACGCTGATCAATCATGCTTATTGCCTGGACAATCCCAAAAAATTTAAAGGGTATGGAGAAAATTGCTGGGGGCTCACGGCATGTGATACCTACAATGGTTATGATGCCTATTCTCCAACTAATGATGGGGGCACCATTGCACCCACTGCTGCATTAAGTGCTTTTCCCTATGCACCGGAATACAGTATGAAAGCCTTAAAACATTTTTATTATGACCTTGGCGATAAAATATGGAGTGAATATGGTTTTGTGGATGCCTTTAACGAAACAAAAAACTGGTATGCCGGTTCACATCTTGCTATTGACCAGGGGCCAATAGTTGCCATGATTGAGAATTACCGCAGCGGTTTGCTGTGGAAATTATTCATGAGCTGTCCCGAAATAAAAAATGGTTTAAAGAAATTAAGTTTTGAAAGCCCGTGGTTAAACTAAAATTATACAACTGAGTTGTAAATTTTATAAATGAAGAAGAAAACAACGATCTGCTGTATATATTTTCTTGCTGTTGTATTCATTTGCAATGCACAACTAAAATCATCTGCCTTAACCAAAGGAAAATATGGTGACGGGCCGGATAGTATTGCACCTGTTGGTATTATAAAAGGATTAACAGATGATCAGTTACTGGAAGTAGTACAAAAGCAAACCTTTCGTTTTTTCTGGCATGGTGCACACCCGGCAAGTGGCCTGGCATTGGAAAGAGACAATACTGTTTTAGCAGAACATTACTGGGATTACATTAATGAAGCCTGGGACGAACCCAATTTCAGCCATACTGAATTTGGGCCTGATGCAGGTGCAATAGGAGGTACAGGCTTTGGTATTATGAGTACCGTTGTAGCAGTATCACGTGGATGGATAGGGAGAGATACCGCCGTTCGTCGTTTAATAAAGATCGCCGATTTTTTAATCAATGCAGATTGTTACCACGGCATTTATCCCCACTTTATGAATGGCAGAACAGGAAAAACAATCAAATTCGACAGGCTGGATGATGGAGCCGATTTAGTAGAGACCTCTTATTTGCTGATGGGCTTTTTATGTGCACGGGAATTTTTTAACAGCAATACACCAAGAGAAGTATACCTGCGTAAACGCATCAGCCAGATGTGGGGAGCCGCTAACTGGAACTGGCACACGAACGGGCAAAATAAATTATTCTGGCACTGGAGCCCCAATAACGGTTTCGATATGAACTTTCCTGTATGGGGTTATAACGAATGTTTGATCACTTATATCATGTCTGCTTCATCACCATATCATTCCATTTCAAAAGCTGTGTATGATGGCACGTGGGCAGGAAGTACAGGATTTACAAACGGAAAAGAATATTATGGTTATATATTGCCACTTGGCAATTATGATAAAGATAAAGGCGGCCCTTTATTTTTTGAACAATACACTTTCCAGGGTATAAACCCAAATGGGTTAACCGACTCCTTAGGCAATGATTATTTTTTACAAGGAAGGAATCATACACTCATCAACAGAGCTTATTGTATTGAAAATCCAAATCACTTTAAAGGATATAGCGAAAAATGCTGGGGGCTCACTGCTGGCGATAGTTATAAAGGTTATGTTGCACACAGTCCGGAAAATGACCGTGGCGTAATACAACCCACTGCTGCTATTTCATCAATGCCATACACGCCAAAGGAAAGTATGCAGGCATTGCGTTATTTCTATTATCAACTCGGCGATAAGTTATGGAGTAAGTACGGGTTTGCTGATGGGTTCAGCATTCACCACAACTGGTATGCAAAATCTCATTTAGCTATCGATGAAGGCCCGATTGTAACCATGATTGAAAATTACAGAACAGGATTATTATGGAATTTATTTATGAAGATTCCTGATATACAAAACGGGTTAAAGAAATTAGGTTTTAAAAGCGCCGCTATAAAAAATTAATTTTCACAAACAATATGCCGGATAGTTTACAGGTAAATATTAACAACAAAGCCACCACGCAAAACACTTACGATGCTATTGTAATTGGCAGCGGTATCAGTGGTGGCTGGGCTGCAAAAGAGTTGTGCGAAAAAGGATTGAAGACTTTAGTGCTGGAAAGAGGGCGGGATATTCAGCACATCAAAGATTATCCCACAGCAAATTTATCAAGATGGGAATTACCACACCGTGGGCAAATTACCAATGAAACAAAACAAAAAAATCCGCTGATAAGTAAAGCAGCAGGTTATGGAGAAGATACGCAGCATTTTTTTATAAAGGATGCTGATCATCCTTATGTACAGGAAAAACCTTTTGACTGGATACGTGGTTACCAGGTTGGCGGTAAATCATTAACCTGGGGCAGGGCATGTGCCAGGTGGAGTGAATTTGATTTTACTGCACCGGAACGTGATGGTTACGGGCAATCTTTTCCGATAGGTTATCATGATATAAAAGACTGGTATAGCTATGTAGAAAAATTTATTGGCGTATGTGGTAATAAGGAAGGCATACCCTCAATGCCTGACGGAGAATTTTTGCCGGCTTATGAATTGAATGTGGTGGAACTGTATATGCAGAGAATAATAAAAGAAAAATTCAACCGCCATTATGTATCAGGAAGGTGGGCACATATTACAGAACCCAAACAAATTCATATTGACCAGGGACGTACGCAATGCATGAACAGGAACCTGTGTATGAGGGGATGTCCGCTGGGTGGGTATTTCAGCTCGGTAAGCAGTACATTGCCGTGGGCAAAAAAAACGGGCAATCTAACTATACGGCCACACTCCGTTGTACATTCTATTATTTATGATGAACAAAAACAAAAAGCTATTGGCGTAAAAGTGATTGATACCATCACTAAACAGGAAACTGATTTTTTTGCAAAGATTATTTTTGTAAATGCTTCTACTTTAAACAGCAATTTAATTTTACTTAACTCTACATCCAATCGTTTCCCCAATGGTTTAGGAAATGATAGTGGTTTATTGGGTAAATACATTTGCTTTCATAATTACCGCGGAAGCATGTACGGAAATATAGACGGTTTTAATGAAATGTATTACAAAGTAGCTAAACCTGCAGAATGTATTGTTGCCAATTATCGAAACGTAGAAAAAAGGGATACCGATTTTTACGGCGGCTATGTAATTTATTCGGGGGCAGGCAGGCAATTCCTGAGCGAAGATAATATTACAACTCCATTAGGAGCTGAATATAAAGAAGCCATCAGTGAACCCGGCAAATGGGGCGTATACATGTACATGCAGGGCGAAACAATCGCCAAAGCAACCAATCATGTGCGGTTAAGCACTACTGAAAAAGATCAATGGGGCATTCCTTTATTGATCACTGCAGTGGGTTACGATGATAACGATGATAAAATGGTGAAGGATTTTTTAGAACAGGGCCAGGCAATGATGGAAGCAGCAGGTGTAAAGGATATTTCTACCAACGACAGTAAACAACCTCCTGGTTTAGACATTCATGAAATGGGTGGCGCACGCATGGGAAAGGATCCCTCAACATCTTTACTAAACGAATTCAATCAACTGCATCATTGTAAAAATGTATTTGTAACAGACGGTGCCTGTATGACCAGTACCGGCAGTCAAAGCCCGTCAATTTTGTATATGGCTTTTACTGCACGGGCAGTGAATCATGCAATAGAAGAAATGAAAAAAGGAAATTTATAAAAATGAAGACACTATTTTTTACAATTGTCATTATTGCAAGTGCTTTATCGGGCAATGCACAACAAAAAACCTATTGCAATCCAATCAATATCGACTATGGTTATACGCCCATTCCCAATTTTTCTGAATGGGGAAAACACCGGGCCACAGCCGACCCAGTAATTGTGAATTACAAAAACGAATATTATTTGTTCAGCACCAATCAATGGGGGTATTGGTGGAGTAAGGACATGCTGAACTGGAATTTTATTTCCAAAAGATTTTTACGGCCGTGGAACCAGGGCTATGATGAATTATGTGCTCCTGCTGTTGGAATAATTGGGGATACGATGCTGGTATTTGGTTCTACGTACACCAGCAAGTTTACTTTATGGATGAGTACCAATCCTAAAGCCAATGAATGGAAACCATTGGTGGATTCATTTGAGATAGGAGGATGGGATCCTGCATTTTTTACTGATGATGATGGTAAATTATACATGTACAACGGCAGCAGTAACCAATATCCTTTGTATGGTATTGAGCTGAACAGAAAAACATTTAAGCCCATTGGTACAAGAAAAGAAATGATAAAATTGCAAGACTGGCGCTTTGGCTGGCAACGCTTTGGTGAACACATGGACAATACTTTTTTAGATCCGTTTATTGAAGGATCATGGATGACAAAACACAATGGAAAATATTACCTGCAATATGGCGCACCGGGAACAGAATTCAGCGGTTATGCAGATGGTGTTGCTGTAAGTAAAGAACCATTAGGGTTTTTCGACAACCAATCAGATCCGTTGAGTATGAAGCTGGGTGGTTTTGCAAGAGGCGCCGGGCATGGCAGCACTTTTACTGATAACAATAATAATTACTGGCACATCAGTACTATCATGTTATCTGTAAAAAATAATTTTGAAAGAAGGTTAGGTATATGGCCGGCCGGTTTTGATAAAGATGATGTGATGTGGTGCAACACTGCCTTTGGCGATTATCCGCATTATATACCCTCTGCTGTAAAAAATGAATATGGTAGCGGATTTGCCAATTGGTATTTACTCAATTATAAAAAACCAATTACTGTTTCTTCTACTTTAGGAGGCTTTCATGCCAACAATGCCAACGACGAAGACCTGAAAACCTACTGGAGTGCTGCAAGTGGGAATGCAGGAGAATTTATTCAAACGGACCTGGGTAATGTATCCACCGTAAATGCGGTACAAATTAATTATGCCGACCAGGATGCTGAATTCCTGGGTAAACAAAGCAATATTTATCATCAATATAAGATGTACTATTCTGTTGACGGGAAAAAATGGACTGTGCTGATTGATAAAAGCGCCAATAAAACTGATGTACCACACGATTACGTGGAATTGCAAAATCCGATACAGGCAAGGTTTATAAAAATGGAAAATGTTCATATGCCCACTGGTAAATTTGCCATCAGTGGTTTGCGTGTATTTGGTAATGGCAACGGCACAAAGCCCGATGCACCAAAGCAATTTATTGTATTACGTACCGAAAAAGATAAACGCAGTGCCTGGATAAAATGGAGCCCGGTGCAAAATGCTTTTGCCTACAATATTTATTATGGCACTGCGCCGGATAAATTGTATAGTTGCATTATGGTGATGGATAATAATGAATACTGGTTTAAAGGAATGGACCTGGAAAAACCTTATTATTTTACCATAGAAGCGATCAATGAGAATGGGGTAAGTGAAAAATTAAAAACTGTGAAAGCAGAATAAACAGCCCTGAAAGGGCGCCATCTTTCAACTCAGTGCGAAGCGCTGAGAGAAAGAAAAAACATAATCAGCCCTGAAAGGGCCTAATACCTTAACATGGGTCAGTCATTAGTAAGATTAAGTACACATATCACTTTTAGTACAAAGTACAGGCAGCCGCTAATAGATCCGGCTATAGAAGCAGAATTACATGCTTACCTTGGAGCTGTATGTAATGCAATGGAATGTCAGTCAATTAAAGTAGGAGGTTATACCGATCACGTGCATATACTTTGCTTCCTGTCTAAAAAAGTAGCTTTGATGGATCTGCTGGAAGAAGTAAAAAAGCGTTCTTCAAAATGGATAAAGACAAAAGGTGAGGCATATGAAAATTTTTACTGGCAAAATGGTTACGGTGCATTTTCAGTTAATTCATCGGAGTTAGAAGTAGTGATAAGGTATATTGAAAATCAACATGCCCATCATCAGAAAAAAACTTTCCAGGATGAATTCAGGGGCTTCTTAAAAAAGTATAATGTAGAGTATGATGAACGGTATGTGTGGGATTGATAAATTAATAAAGTCATAGGGCTTTGCCCCATGGTTAGGTATGTTGCCCTTTCAGGGCTGGCTTTTTCCGGGATGATTCAAACATGGGACGCCGCCCCATGTTGAGAGATGATGCCCTTTCAGGGCTATTAAAACGAGGATTAAAATTTATAAATGAAAGCTATAATGGGGAAGAAAATTTTAAAAATTTCACTGGCTGTATTTTTTTTATTACAGTTGGCTAACAGCGCCAATGCCCAGCCATTTGCCAATGATATCGCCGCATTTAAAAAACAAGATTCTATTGCATTCCCTCCAAAAAATGCCATACTTTTTGTAGGCAGTTCTTCTTTCACCAAATGGAAAGATGTACAAAATTATTTCCCTGGTTACCCAATTATAAACAGGGGTTTTGGCGGTTCTGTGTTAAACGATGTGATACGTTATGAAAAAGATATCATCTTTCCTTACCAGCCCAAACAAATTGTAATTTATTGCGGGGAGAATGATGTGGCTTCATCCGATACAGTCTCCGGAAAAATTGTTCTGGAAAGGTTTAAGAAATTATACACTGATATACGGCAGCAATTTCCCACCACTTCAATTGTATTTATTTCATTAAAGCCCTGCCCATCACGCTGGCAGATGAAAGACCGGATGATGGATGCCAACAAGCGCATCAAAAAATATTTGAAGAAAAAAAAGAATACCCGTTTTGTGAGCGTGTGGAAAGCCATGCTGGATGCAGAAGGCAAACCGATCGCTGATATTTTTATAGAAGACAGATTACACATGAATGCCAAAGGCTATGCCATCTGGCAAAAAATACTCGAACCATATTTAAAGAAATAAAAACGATTCTTACATGAAACAGTTACTTACAGCATTATTGGTAGTGATAGTATTAAGTGCAGGCGCACAAACATCCAATGATGTAAAAATGAAAACCTTCATTGATGCCCTGATGAAGAAAATGACTTTAGGAGAAAAAATCGGGCAATTAAATTTACCCGGTTCAGGAGATATTGTTACCGGGCAGGCAGGCAATTCTGACATTGGTAAAAAAATTAAAGAAGGAAAAGTAGGCGGCCTGTTCAATATCAAATCGGTGGAAAAGATCCGTGCAGTACAAAAAGTTGCAGTAGAAGAAAGCCGCTTAAAAATCCCGATGATCTTTGGTATGGATGTGATACACGGTTATGAAACAGTGTTTCCCATACCGTTAGGTTTGTCATGCACATGGGATATGAAAGCCATAGAACGCAGTGCACAAATTGCAGCACAGGAAGCCAGTGCAGATGGTATCAACTGGACATTTTCTCCCATGGTGGATATTGCCCGTGACCCACGCTGGGGACGCATTGCAGAAGGTAATGGTGAAGATGCCTATCTCGGCGGACAAATTGCCAAAGCAATGGTAAAAGGTTACCAGGGTAATGACCTGTCGAAAAATAATACCATCATGAGTTGTGTAAAACATTACGCCATGTATGGTGCAGCAGAAGCCGGCAGGGATTACAATACCACAGATATGAGCAAACTAAGAATGTACAATGAATACCTACCGCCGTACAAAGCTGCTGTAGATGCTGGTGCAGGAAGTATCATGGCATCATTCAACGAAGTGGATGGTGTACCAGCAACAGCCAGTAAATTTTTAATGACTGATGTATTGAGAAAACAATGGGGCTTTAAAGGTTTTGTGGTAACGGATTATACAGGCATTACAGAAATGGTGTTGCATGGCATTGGCGATACACAAACTGTTGCCGCAAGATCATTAATGGCGGGCATTGATATGGATATGGTTTCTGAAGCTTTATTAAACACCACGCAAAAATCTTTAAAAGAAGGCAAGGTAACATTAGCGCAAATTGATGCTGCCTGCAGAAGAATTTTAGAGGCAAAATATAAGTTAGGATTGTTTGAAGACCCTTACCGTTATTGCGATGCACAAAGAGCAAAGACAGAAATTTTTACCACCGCAAGCCGTAAAGAAGCAAGGGCCATTGCAGCACAAAGTTTTGTGTTACTGAAAAATGCCAATAATGTTTTGCCATTAAAGAAAAGCGGAACCATTGCATTGATTGGCCCATTGGCAGATAACAAAGAAAATATGCCGGGCACCTGGAGCGTAGCCGCTAATTTTTCAAAAGCTACTTCTGTATTAACAGGGTTGAAAGAAGTAGTGGGTGATAAAGCAAAGATAGTATATGCCAAAGGCTCTAATCTTGATTATGATGCAGCATTTGAAGAACGTGCCGGCATGTTTGGCAAAACATTGGGAAGAGATAATCGTCCTGCTGCGGATATTATACAGGAAGCAGTTAACATTGCCAATCAATCCGACGTGATTGTTGCAGCATTAGGCGAATCTGCAGAAATGAGTGGTGAGTGCAGCAGCCGCAGCAATATAGAAATTCCTGAAGCACAAAAAGATCTGCTGAAAGCATTGTTGAAAACCGGTAAACCGGTAGTACTGGTATTATTTACCGGAAGGCCATTGGCATTAAAATGGGAAAATGAAAATGTACCTGCCATTTTAAATGTGTGGTTTGGTGGTAGCGAAGCCGGTTATGCTATTGCTGATGTATTATTTGGTGATGTAAATCCTTCAGGAAAACTGAGTACTACCTTTCCGCAAAATGTTGGGCAGGT
The DNA here is from genome assembly GCF_050611765.1 of Ferruginibacter sp. SUN106. Lineage (NCBI taxonomy): Bacteria > Pseudomonadati > Bacteroidota > Chitinophagia > Chitinophagales > Chitinophagaceae > Ferruginibacter > Ferruginibacter sp. SUN106. The sequence continues at coordinate 437,124 of NZ_JBODJC010000003.1, read as the reverse complement.
ACCAATTTATTATAATCATAAAAACACCGGCCGTCCGTTAGAAGGGCAGTGGTTTCAAAAATTCAGGAGTAATTATTTAGATGTAAGCAATGATCCTGTTTATCCTTTTGGTTACGGTTTGAGTTATAGCAGTTTTAATTACAGCGATGTAAAATTGAGCAGCAGTTCATTAAAAGGCAATCAAACATTAACAGCAAGCGTTATGGTTACCAATAATGGAAAGTATGATGGTAAAGAAACCGTACAATTATACATTCGTGATGTTGTAGGCAGCATTACCAGGCCGGTAAAAGAATTAAAAGGTTTTGAGAAAATTGAATTGAAAGCTGGTGAAACAAAAACTATAACTTTCAATATCACTACTGAAGACCTGAAATTTTACAATGCCGATCTAAAATATGATTGGGAAGCGGGTACATTTGACATTATGATCGGTGGCAATTCACGTGATGTAAAAACGGCAGCTATCAACTGGAATAAATAATAATTATGAAAAGATATTTTTTTAAAAACCTGTGCCTGTTATTTTTTATTACGGCACAGGTTATTTTTTGTACGGCGCAAACAAAATCAATCGATCAAAAAGTAGATTCTGTTTTAAAACTGATGACACTGGATGAAAAGATCGGCCAGATGAATCAATACAATGGCGATTGGCAGGCAACAGGCCCTATCACAAAAGATGGCGATAAGCAAACACAGATCAGGGAAGGAAAAATTGGTTCGATGCTGAATGTGACAGGGGTTGATCATACAAGAACCTTACAGGAAATTGCCATGCAATCAAGATTAAAAATCCCATTATTATTTGGCCAGGATGTTATTCACGGCTACAGAACTACCTTTCCATTACCATTAGCCGAAGCGGCAAGTTGGGACTTACAGGCTATTGAAAAAAGCGCAAGGATCGCCGCAACAGAAGCTGCTGCTGCAGGTGTTCACTGGACGTTTGCGCCCATGGTGGATATAGCCCGTGACCCACGCTGGGGCAGAGTGATGGAAGGCGCAGGTGAAGATACATACCTGGGTAGTTTAATTGCTACGGCAAGAGTAAAAGGTTTCCAGGGAAAAGGATTAGGGAATACTGATGCAGTAATGGCTTGTGCCAAACATTTTGCAGCTTATGGGGCTGCCGTTGGTGGCAGAGACTATAATTCAGTGGATATGAGTTTGAGACAATTATATGAAGTGTACCTGCCTCCTTTTAAAGCAGCAGCCGATGCTGGTGCAGCAACGTTCATGAATTCTTTCAATGACCTTAACGGTATTCCTGCAACAGCAAATAAATTATTGCAACGGGATATTTTAAAAGGCCAGTGGAATTTTAAAGGTTTCGTAGTAAGTGATTGGGGAAGTGTGGGAGAGATGATTAATCATGGTTATGCAAAAAATAATTATGAAGCTGCCATGCTTGCCGCAAACGCCGGCAGCGATATGGATATGGAAAGCAGGAGCTACATTAAAAATTTAAATACACTCGTTAAAGAAGGCAAAGTAAAAACCGCAGTGATTGATGAGGCCGTAAAAAGAATTTTAAAAAAGAAATTTGAAATGGGTTTATTCAGTGACCCCTATAAATTCTGTAATGAAGAAAGAGAAAAACAACAATGGAATAATGCAGATAATATCAGTTTCTCCAGGGAAATAGCTAAGAAAAGTATTGTTCTTTTAAAGAACGAACATCAGTTATTGCCCTTATCAAAACAAACCAAAAATATTGCAATGATCGGGCCTTTAGTAAAAGCTGTGAGAGATAACCTTGGCTTTTGGAGCTATAGCTGGCCTGATGATACTGCAAGAATTGTTACCCTTTGGAATGGGGTACAAAATAAATTAAACAATACTTCCAATTTGCTTTATGCAAAAGGCTGTAATATCAACGATAATAATAAAGATGGATTTGATGAAGCCATTGCTGTTGCAAAACAAGCAGATGTAGTAGTGCTAAGTGTTGGTGAGGCACCTGATATGACAGGCGAAGCAAAGAGCAGGAGCAATTTACATTTGCCAGGTGTGCAGGAAGATCTCATCAAAGCGATTATGGCAACAGGAAAACCAGTTGTTGTATTGATCAGTGCAGGAAGGCCATTGGTATTTAACTGGACGGCAGATAATGTGCCTGCAATTGTATATACCTGGTGGCTGGGCACGCAAGCTGGCAATGCTATTGCAGATGTATTGTTTGGTGATTATAATCCTTCCGGAAGATTGCCGATCAGTTTTCCAAGAACAGAAGGGCAGGTGCCCGTTTATTACAATCATTACAACACCGGGCGCCCCGCAAAAAATGATAGTGATGTAAATTATGTTTCGGCATATACCGATTTAGTCAACAGCCCCAGATTTGCATTTGGTTATGGATTAAGCTTTACAAAATTTGATTATAGTACAATAAAACTGAGCAAAACAAAACTTACCGCAACTGATAAACTGGAGGCTTCAGTAATAGTAACCAATGCAGGGAATTATGATGGAGAAGAAGTGGTGCAATTATACATTCGTGATATGTTTGGTTCGGTAGTAAGGCCCGTGAAAGAATTAAAAGGCTTTCAAAAAATATTTTTACAAAAAGGTGCCAGTAAAGAAGTGAAATTTATAATAAGTACCAACGACCTGAAATTTTACAATAATGAGCTGAAATACGATTGGGAAGCGGGAGATTTCCAGATTATGATCGGTAGTAATGCCATGCAACTGCAAAAAGCTGCTGTAGAATGGGCTAAATAGCCTTATATCCTTTTTAATCTCATTTTAATCCTGCTGTAAGCAGGGAATAAAATAACTTTATGTAATGGAAGACATAAAGATATTACTGATTGAGGATGAAAAAAAGATTGCTGATACACTTTCTAAAGGATTAAGTGAGTTAGATTATCATGTGGAAAAAGCCTATGATGGTAATATAGGTTTGCGGCTTTTTGAAGCCAGCAGCTTCAACCTTGTAATAACAGATATCAACCTGCCGGGCATCAACGGATACGACCTGGCAAAAATGATCCGTAACCGTAACCAGCACATTCCTATAATGATGCTGACAGCCCTAAGCACTACTGATGATAAAATTGAAGGCTTTGATGCCGGTGCCGATGACTATCTTGTAAAGCCTTTTGAATTTAAAGAATTGCTGGTGCGTATCAGGGCCTTATTAAAACGCACCATGAACCAGCAATTGCCGGCAGGCAATGTATTAAAGGTGGCCGACCTTGAATTAAATGTTGATAGCAAAGAAGTAACCCGTGATGGTATCCACATCAATCTTACAGCAAAAGAATTTCAGTTGCTGGAATATTTTATGCGTAACCGAAACAGGTTGGTATCAAGGGTTGATATTGCTGAAAAAGTATGGGATCTTGATTTTGATACCCGTACAAACGTAATAGATGTGTATGTAAATTTTTTAAGAAAAAAAATAGATAAGGATTTTGAGCCAAAGCTTATTCATACACAAGTTGGTATGGGCTATATTATGAAAGAGAAATAACCTGCATGAGTATTAGATACAAGATAGCTTTTTTATTTTCCGTACTGGTTACACTTATATTGGCGTTGGTAAGTATTGCTGTGTATTTTTTTACAGTACAGGAACGGCAGGATCTTTTTGACAGCCGCCTTAAAAAAAGAGCCTTGTATACTGCCGGAATTTTTGCAGATAAAAGTGATTCAGCATTTTCTGTATTGCGCAGACTGGATGCCGGGGGTGTGAGTGCTTTTTATGATAAAAGCGTTTCAATAACCGCCTATAATGATAAGTATGCTTATATGTATGCTGATAGTACAGGGGACTCCATATTTCTTGATAAACAGGTTTTAGAAAGAACAAAAATTAACGGGCAATATTTTTTCGAGTATAAAAATAAAAAAGCTGTTGCCATACACCATACAGATAATAACAGCAACTTTATTGTAGCATTTGCCGCATACGACAAAGATGGAAAGGAATATCTTTTTGAATTAAAAAGAATATTACTGATCGCACTTTTACTTGCTGTGGTATTATCATTTCTTGCCGGAATTATTTTTGCAAAAAGGCTTATATCTCCTATAAAGAGAATTACCGGGGAAGTAAATCTTATTACATCTAAAAATCTTTCGCAGCGTATTAAGCTGGATAAAGAAAAAGATGAACTTACCACACTTGCCGAAACTTTTAATAACCTGCTGGATCGTTTACAGGATTCTTTTGCCATTCAGCGCAGGTTTATTTCTAATGCATCGCATGAACTATCAACACCATTAACTTCAGTTTCCAGCCAGCTGGAAGTGGCCATGCAAAAAACCAGGACGCAGGAAGAATACCAGGAAGTAATAGCCAGTGTGTATGATGATATCAGGGAACTGCAATTGCTTACACAAACCTTACTGGATATTGCTAAAGCAGGATCGCATGGTTCTATTGACCTGGCAGAAGTTCGTGTAGATGAAATATTGTTTAAAGTAGTTTCTGATATTCAAAAACAAAACAAGGAATACAAGGCAGTGCTTAATTTTCCTGTATATTCCGAAGAGGAAAAATTGCTGACTGTTTTTGGTAACGCCAACCTCTTATACAGCGCACTCAAAAATCTTATTGAGAACGGATGCAAATACGCAGCAGAAAATAATACAGAAGTCTTTGCTGCATTTAATAGCAACGAGATAATAATAAAAGTAATTAACCACGGTGATATTATCGCAGAAGCTGATCTGCAAAATATTTTCCAGCCTTTCTTCCGTGCCGGTTCGGCGCAGGGCAAACCTGGCTTTGGCCTGGGGCTTACTTTAACTAAAGGAATACTTTCGTTGCATAAAGGCACTATACAGGTAGAATCGGGCGCTCAAACAGGTACTGTCTTTACTGTTTCCCTTCCCAATATATCAGCTGCCAATTAATGTATTTTAACGCCGTTTTAATGGGGTTTTAATACCGGCATTCTATCTTTATAGAAATTAGATTATGAGAAGGTTCTTAATCTATTCGGGTTTGTTAGTCACTGTACTTTTCCTGGGCATTTCATTATTGTTCACTGTGCAGTTTAATAAAAATTTAATTAGAACGAAAGAGTTACTGATACTGAAAAATGATTCTTTGCATATGTTGCAATTGCAGACAAAGAAACAACTTACGGGAATACAAAATTACCTGGACAGTACATTAACAAAAGAGAAGAGAGAATACAGCATTAAATAAAGAGTCTTCTTATAAAGGGCGGTTTTCATTGTTGGTTTTAAACAGCGGAGGGGGTGCCAGCAGCACCCCCTATTTTTTTGCAACAGTAAAGACATTTTACTGCTTACCCCCAGGAGTAAAATTTAAGTCATAACTTAGTTATTAGTATGACTACCGCATTAATTATTTTCATTTTTATTACAGGATATATTGCCATCGCTTTTGAACATGTTTTAAAAGTTAATAAAGCTGCATCTGCATTGATCACCGGCGTACTTTGCTGGACGGTGTATATTCTTCAGAGTAATGATGTACACACAGTCAGTGAAGGGTTAGTGCATAGTTTTGGAGAGATCGCTTCCATTTTATTTTTTCTTTTAGGTGCTATGACCATCGTGGAACTTATCGATTCTCATAATGGCTTTGATGTTATCACCAGGAAGATCAATGCAAAAAGTAAAAGCAAATTATTATTCATCATTGCTGCCATTACTTTTTTTCTTTCCTCTTTGTTGGACAATTTAACCACCGCCATTGTAATGGTATCGCTTTGTGCTAAATTATTAAATGATAAAGAAGACCGGCTTTGGTTTGCAGGAATCATCATCATCACTTCAAACTTAGGTGGTGCCTGGTCACCATTGGGTGATGTAACCACCACCATGTTATGGATTGGCGGACAAATTACAGCACTAAAGATTATCACTATGCTGCTATTGCCGTGTATATTAGCAAGCATCATTCCGGTACTGATTGTAGCAAAAAAATTTAAGGGAGAAAAGATGGAATATTCAGCCATTGCAGAAAGTTCCGCCATTGAAAAAAAAGAAGGCAAAATAATTTTGATCTCTGGAATTGGTTTTTTGCTTTTTGTTCCTTTGTTTAAAACAATTACTCATTTACCTCCTTTCATGGGCATGCTGCTGGCTTTGGGTTTAATGTGGGTGATCACTACTTTTATTCATAAAAATAAAACAGCCGACACACAAAAATTTATGGTAAGCAGCGCATTACAAAAAATAGACTCGCCGAGCATTTTATTTTTTCTTGGAATTTTATTAGCTGTTGCTGCGCTGCAATCAACCGGGATACTAAGCTCACTGGCAACTACATTGAATACTACTTTTAAAAACGATTATATTATTGGTACTGTATTGGGTTTGCTTTCTTCTGTTGTAGATAATGTGCCTTTAGTGGCCGCTTCGCAAGGGATGTACGATTTGTCTGCTTATCCTGCAGATCATCATTTCTGGCAATTTTTAGCATTTACAACCGGCAGTGGTGGAAGTGCTATCATCATTGGCTCCGCAGCAGGTGTTGCAGTAATGGGTATTGAGCAGATCAATTTTATGTGGTACCTGAAAAAAATAAGCTGGCTGGCATTGATTGCGTTTGCAGTGGGTATTGCGGTATTCCTGGTACAGAATTATTTACTACAATAATTTGTATGCCTTATTTTTTCCTGATCACCAATTGTTCATTTAAAAAACTAAATAGTTTTTTAAACGACTCTTTTAGTATTGGATAAAAATCTGCTTCGTAATAGCTTTTATTAAATTCTATCTTAATGTTGGTATAAATAGTATTGTTTTCCTTATTGTACGAAATCTGCCTGGAGAAAATAATATCTTTTTCAGATAAAGCCGAACCTACCTGTACAGGCATTTCATCAAGGGAATAATCAGGAGGCAATTCAATAGAAGTATTCAGAATAATAGTTTTGTTATACCCTAAATTAATATTTGAAAAACGGATATCGCTTACAAACGGATTTTTATCCCATGCCGAAAAAAGGTTTAAGGGAATAAATGTATAATTGCCCGTTGCCGTTAAAGCAATAGAAAAATTAAATCTTTGTTCCAGGCTTAAAGAATCATTGTCAATATTTTTTACTTCAAAATTATCCAGCGTAACGGGAACACCTTTATATTGCTGTAAAGGAACTTTAAACTCTTCTTTGTCTTTTTCATAGGCCCGTTTTTTTTCAATTCTTGCATAGCCCTGGCTTTTAATTAACGCATTACCCTTTAACTGGCCGCCTTCAGTAATTTTCATATCCAGGTAAATCCCTTCCTTATATTGTATTGAGTCGTTGGTAACATTTATTAATCCGCCGGCATTATCCGTTTCCATAAATGCAAGGGTATTCAAGATACTTACCGGGGTGATATATGCCGGTGTATATTTATCGGCAGCATTTAAAAAATATTTCTTTCTAGCTATAAGCACAATTGCAAATACCGAATTAAACTGATCAAGATAAGGATAAGCTGTATCCACTTTACCGTGCGATCGTTCACTAACAAGAATTGGATATGCACTTACATCAACTTTTTTTAAAAGATTAATAAGAAGAAGATTGATATCACCGCTTGTACCTTCATGATTTTGCCAGGCCTGGTTTACGCCTGTTACTGATGTTTTACTGTTATAATTGTTCCAGTGCATATTTTTTCTCACGTAATCATAAACAGCAATCATTCTTTGTTCAGGCGAAGAAAGCAACCTGGTTTGAGCAATAAAATCAGTAGTGCCGGAAATAGTGTCTTTTAGTTGCTGCCAGAAACTTTGTTTGTTCAACAAGTACTCATACAATTTGTTCCAGGATAAAAGCGGGGCGGAATTGCTGGTGGATCCCCAGCGGGAATAAAAGTTATTGATTTGAAAACTTACCCGTTGTATGTTGTCAATTCTTGCATCCATAAATGGTTCATCCTTCAAAGCAGGTACATTCATCATTTCAAAAAATACCTTCCCGGGTTCTTCCAATACAGTAGCTTCCAGGTTAGATTTTTTTCTGAGCCGGTAGGAGAATTGTTTATCGTTTAACATTTTAAGGTGATACCTGCTGATCATTACAGGCATCTCATCCTGGAAATACCAATCCCTCAAGCCCCTGTAATTCTTCATGATACTTTCATACTGGTACTCTATAATACTGCCTTCCTTTACTGATGGAAAGGCAAAAGTGATCTCTCCAAACTGGTCGTTTATTTTTGTTGTATAAATAGATTTTTTCTCAACCTTTTGCCTGGTTAGCGTTCCGTCGGTAGCAGTGTTGATCGTCATTGCTTCCAGGTTAATGATCCTTTCAAAATAATCTTCCCGGTAAAATGGTATAGAGATATTGGCTGCCGTAACGCCAGCTTGTTTTAAAATTTTTATTCTTATGTGATGTGTGGTGATCAGTTGCATGCCATCTTCTGAATAAGAAAATGCTTCATGAATTAAAACAACTGATGCAGTGCCTTTATCAAAAGGACAGTCTTTAAGTTCCAGGTCTTCTTTGGAAGGTGTTCCAAAATCAGGATAGTCCTGTGCATGAACAACTACAAATGTGAAAAGAAAAAAAATTACTACAGAAAGACTTTTTTTCATCCGGGTATATTTTGAACAGTGTTTTACTGTTTAAATATAATTAATTAACTGTTGCTATCTTCATAATAAGGTATCTCATCCTGAGATACAGCTTCTTTCTGATGCCAGTAAGCCAATGTAACCACATGGCCGTCTTTTGTTTTTAACGATCTTCCAAAAATAGCATTCACAGGATTGAAAGTATAATCGGTAACGCCAACAGTAAATGTTTCAGGTGCAGGCGGTAGTACAACAGGCACCGCGGTTGCTGATCCCTCTTCTGCTTTAGGTACAGGCGCTGCTGCAGCTTTAGCTGGGGGAGAAGCAACAACCATTACAGTGAAGCCATTATACTCTAATAAATTTTTCAGGAACTGTACCCTTGCCTGTGCAACATTCTTTTCAACGATGCCGCATTTAACACCGTCTAATTCTTCAAACTCATGATTTTTATTGATGGCCATTTTGTACTTTGAAATTATTATTTCGAAAAAATTATTTTTATAGCAACGATACAATATAATCATACACCCAGCTCAGCAAACCGGTTAACACAATACCTGCTCCGCAAATGATCAAACCAAATTTTGTGTAAGGATTAATAGTTGCTTTAGAAACCGGGTTTTCATTTTTATCCATGAACACAGATCTTATCACCCTAAGATAATAATATAAAGAGACGATCATGTTTAAAGCAGCAATAGTAATAAAAGCATAATTGGCCTGTGATGCACCTGCAGTTAATAAGAACAGTTTGCCAAAAAAACCTGCAGTGGGCGGAATACCTGCCAATGAAAATAATGCCAATGCTAATACCCAGCTTAAAAACGGATTGGTTTGATATAAACCTTTATAGTCCTCAATTCTTTCTTTGCCTGAATGTGATGCAATAGTTGCCGCAACACCAAACGCTGCAAGGTTAGAAAATACATAGATCAATACAAAATATACTACGGAAGAAGTACCTTCTGCAGCATTACTGCTGATACCCACTAAAATAAAACCCACTTGTGCAATAGACGAAAATGCCAGGAAGCGTTTGATATTCTGTTGCCGTAATGCAAACAGGTTACCGATGATCATGGTGATAATGGATAATACCATCAGCATATTGTACCACACCGCATGCATGGGTTGAAATACTTTATACAAAGTGGATATAAACACAAATGCAATAGCACCTTTGGAAATTACCGAAAGAAATGACGTCACTGCAAATGGCGAGCCTTCATACACATCAGCCGTCCATAAATGAAAGGGAACAATAGAAAGCTTGAAGGCAAATGCGCTGAATAAAAATACTAAAGCTAATATTTGTATAGTACTGCCATTAAGCAATGCAGGTAGTTCTGCAAAACTTATTGTTCCGGTAACGCCATATAAGATAGAAATGCCAAACAATAAAATTCCCGAAGAAAAGGCTGAAGACAATATCATTTTCATAGCCGCCTCCGAAGATATTTTCTTCTGTAAGTCGAAATTAGCGAGGGCAGCTACCGGAATTGTAGCTAATTCCAGAGATAAATAGAACATTAAAAAATTACCACTGGATAATAACAGGAACATACCGAGCAATGCAGATAACATCAATATAAAAAATTCCGCCAGGTGTTCTGTTTTATTAAACCAGTCTGCAAACAATAATGAAATTAAATAAACACCGAGGTTTAAAATACTTTTTTGAAAAGCGATCATGGGGCTTGTCTGGTACATATTATCAAACATGCCGGCTTCAAAATTCATAAAAAATCCAGCAATAAAATTTACCAGCAACAGCAGCTGGATGATACCCAGCAAGGTTTCATTTTTTATACCCTTGCTCAATTTAATGAAAAGCAACAGGAAGATGATACCAGCCAGTATCAGTTCACTTTTCATTATCGTAATAAATTCACTCATTCCTTTTTGTTTTAGTACAGCGTACACCGGAATGGTATTCCGGTTTTTAAGTATGTCGAAATTTTTTTTCGACTTGCATTAAGCCGAAATATAATTTCAGCGTACAGCCTGTATCTTTTGCATAATTATTTCCGCTCCGGGTTTAATCAGATCATTTAACCAGAATGGCGCAATACCAATGGCCAGTATACCTACGATCAAAATAATTGCCGCCAGTTTTTCATTCCATTTAGCATCTGTTAAATTAGCATAGCCTGCTTTCAAAGGCCCCATCGCTGTTTGCCCCACTGCCCGTAAAATATACACTGCCGTTACCACAATACTCATACAGGCAGCAATAGTAGCAATGCGATGGAATGCATCTGCATTTTCCCATGAGCCAACAAACACGGTCATCTCTGCAACAAATCCACTCAATCCGGGTAAGCCTAATGAGCACAATCCCACAATAAATAATACCGTTGAAATAAAGGGCATTACTTTTAATAAACCTCCCATTTCATTCACTTGTCTTGTATGTGTGCGTTCGTAGATCATGCCAATGACTGCGAAGAAAAGTGCTGTCATCAAACCATGACTTACCATTTGCATTACCGATCCGGTGATAGCAGTTTTAGTCAACATACCAATACCTAATAAAACAAATCCGCAATGGCTTACTGATGAATAAGCGTTAATGTATTTCAGATCCTTCTGCATCATAGTAGCAAAGGCACCATATAAAATAGCAATGGAAGAAAGTACGATTATTATGTTTGCATATTCTTTTGCGCCTTCGGGCATAATGTATGTGGCCACTCGTAAACAACCATAGCCGCCTAATTTCATGGAGATACCTGCCAAAAACATTGACCCTGCTGTAGGAGCAGAGGAGTGACCATCCGGTACCCAGGTATGAAAAGGAAATAATGCAGTAAACACACCAAAGCCAACAAACAATAATGGGAAACAAATTTTTTGCGTTGCTAAAGGAATATGAACATTTGATAATTGCAGCAGGTCAAAAGTTTTTCCGGCACCCCCGTAATACATGCCTAACAAACCAATCAATACTAATGCAGAACCTCCCATTAACATCAGTGCCAGTTTATTAGCAGCGTATTCTTTTTTACCACTTCCCCAAACACCAATCAGTAGATATTTTGGTATTACTGCAATTTCTAAAAAGAAGAAAAGAATAAAAAGGTCTAATGAAATAAAAAATCCATACGCACCAAAGCTTAATAAGATCAGCAGGAAGTAAAATTCCTTGGTCATCTTTTCTACATTCCATGATACTAATACGCCGGCCACTACAACAAAAGATGTGAGTAAAATCATAGCAACAGCAATACCATCTACTCCAAAATGTAAGCTGATATTCCAGTCGGGAAACCAATTGTATTTTTTCTCAAAAATAAATGCTGCCGTTTGTCCGCCAAGCCTGGCAGTTCTGTAAGCTGAATATAGTCCGATAGCCAGGACTAATTGTAAGCCTGCGCCAATAAATGCAGCCCATCTTATTTGCTGTTTATGCTGCATAAACAAAACAGCTAAAGCTGTGAGCAAGGGAAGCAGTATGAGTAATAATAAATTCATCGTTCAGTTTAATAAGGGAAATCTGGTTTTCAAAACTTTAATTTCCCATGTTGTTTTATGTTGGTTAGAGAAGTCAAGTTTTAAAAACTTGACTTCTCTTGTTTATTTCCACAGGTAAATAAACAATACTGCCAAACCAATTACACTTGCTAAAAAGTAAATGGCATATTGCTGTACCTTACCCGATTGTAATCCTTTTATTTTTTCTGATATTAATGTTGTTGTATTGCCCGTTGCATTCACCAATCCATCTACTACATTCTTATCAAACCATGCCGCAGGCCTTCCTATTAAATTGAATAATATTTTTTTAGTAATGAATATATAGATCTCATCAATGTAAAATTTATGATAGGCCGCTTTATATAAACCATTTAATGAAGCTGCAATTCTATCCGGCTTATCATTCTGTTTTAAGTATAACCACATGGCAGTAAAAATGCCAATTAATCCCAATGCCACAGGAGCGATAGAAAATGATAAATGGAACACAGATTCCAATGCGTTGCCATCGGTACTTACATAATGCCCGAAAGGAATAAAGCCTGCGCCTGCTGCACCAACCGCTAATAAGAGTAAAGGAAGCATCATTGCAAAACCGCCTTCCCCTTTCTTGTCCGCTGTGGCGGAATGTTCACCATGCAGATGCGCTTCTTTGTTCCAGAAAATAGTAAAGTATAAACGGAACATGTAAAATGCAGTAAGCCCGGAAGTGATCAATGCAACATAATAAATAGCGCTGCTGTGTTGTGATGCAGCCAGCAAAATTTCTTCCTTACTAAAGAAACCTGCGAATGGTGGCACACCGGCAATGGCTAAACAGGCAATTAAGAAAGTGATATGCGTAATGGGTAAATATTTTCTTAAGCCTCCCATGTCTTTCATTTCGTTGCTGTGTACATAATGTATTACTGCACCTGCTCCTAAGAATAACAATGCTTTAAACATAGCATGTGTAAACAAATGGAACATAGAAGCGGTATAACCCAATCCATCTTCGCCACCGTATTTTGAAACGCCTAATGCAAACATCATGTAACCAATCTGGCTCATGGTGGAATAAGCCAATACTCTTTTTATATCCGTTTGTGTACAGGCTATTACTGCTGCAAATAATGCAGAGGTAGCACCCACTACGGCTACAATATTTAATGCTGCGGGAGCAGAAATAGCAAACACAGGAAATAATCTTGCCACTAAAAAAACACCGGCAACTACCATTGTTGCAGCATGTATTAAAGCTGAAACAGGAGTGGGGCCTTCCATCGCATCTGGCAGCCAGATATGCAATGGGAACATGGCACTTTTTCCTGCGCCACCAATAAACACTAATATTAACCCCCAGGTTAATGCAGAGGCACCAAGGAAAGATGCACTTAATGCACTCTTTAATTCGTTGGATTCAGGAGAAGTTAATGTGGCAATTAAAGTTTTAAAATCCAATGTGCCGGAATAGTAAGACAATATTAATATACCGATCAAAAAACCAAGGTCGGCAAAGCGTGTTACAATAAACGCTTTTTTACAGGCCGCAACAGCAGATGGCTTCTCATAATAATAACCGATCAATAAAAAGGACGATACCCCAACCAGCTCCCAGAAAATATACATCTGGAAAATATTGGACGCCACTACAAGGCCTAACATAGAGAAAGTAAACAATCCTAAAAATGCATAGTAAGTAGCAAATCGTTCATCACCTTTCATGTAAGCCAGGCTATAAATATGCACCATCAGCGAAACAAAGGTTACCACCACCAGCATCATTGCAGAAATGGGATCGAGTATTACACCAATATCAATTGATAATGTTTTTGAAAACTCTAACCAGTGATAGGTAAGTGGAATTATTTTTTGATAACTACCGTCTACTTTACCGTAATCAAAAAAGTAACCGTAAGCTGTATAAATTGCCAGTAGGGTTGAGGCCAGCAATAAAACTGTGGCTATAATTCCGGAAGTATTCCTGAAATATTGTCGCCCGAATAATCCCAGCATTAAAAATCCTGCCAGCGGCAATAAGGGGATGAGTATTATGTAAAAATTGTTTGGCATTAGTATTTTAATTCTTCAGCGTTTTCAACATCAATAGAATGATGACTTCTGTATAAATTTATAATGATAGCAATAGCAACAGCAGCTTCTGCTGCAGCAATGGCAATTACAAAAATGGTAAAGAACAAACCATCTAATTTATGCGGCCATAAATATTTATTAAATGCAATAAAGTTCAGGTTTACGCTATTTAAAATTAGTTCAACACTCATCAGCATGGTGATCAGGTTTCTCCGGGTAAAAAAACCGTATACCCCAATAAAGAAAAGTGCTGTACTGATAAATAATATTTCATTTAATCCGGGATGCATCAGTTGGTTTCGGGTTTAGTTCTCAATGCAATAACAATACAGCCAATTAATGCAGCTAACAATAGCATACTCACTACTTCAAAAGGCAAAGCATAGCCACCTACATCAGTGCCCAGCATCTGGTTACCGATATTAACAACGTTTGGTTCAACAGGCGTTGCCGAAGTTGCAGTAAATGTGTATTTGTATAACTGTAATAATATTAAAGCAAGGCCACAGAATGCGGCTAATGCAGCAAACAATTGTCTTCCCAGTTTTTGTTCCGGTAGTTTTTCACCCGTTTTATGGGTTAAAAAAATGGAGAAGATGATGAGCACCACAATACCTCCCACATACACTACAATTTGTACAGCGGCAATAAATTCATACTGCATCCAGAAGTAAAGCCCTGCAATACCGATAAGAGAAAATAATAAATAAATAGCAGAACGAAACAGCTGACGACTGGTAACTGCCAGTAAACCGCTACCCAGGGTTAGTGCTGCAAGCAAATAAAATATAATTGTTGATCCCTCCATATCTATTTAAACAATATTGGTTTTAAGCTTCAGGTTACAAGGGAGAAGCAGGAAGTTCAAAACAATATGCTTATCCCTTGTGGCTATTCCCCTGTTATCCTTATTCAACTCCATCCATGATCTTGCTCCCCGGCTTATTCAGTACTTTCGTCAATTCACTTCTGTCAAACACACTATGCTCAAAAGTTTGTGCCATCTTGATAGCATCAGAAGGACAAGCTACTACGCATAAATTACACATCGTACACAATTCCAGGTGATACACTAATTTGTCAATGGCTTTTTTCTTTTTCCCTTCGGGGGTTATATCGGTTTTAAAAACTACTTTAATGGTTCCATTAGGGCAAGCCAGTTCACAAGCCTGGCAACCTGTACAACGGTGTTCATTTTTTTCATCATGCGGCATCACTACTTCGCCTTTAAATCTTTCTGCCATCACTAATGTATCCCTGTTATCAGGATATTGTTCGGTGATGATCTCTTTATGATGCGTAAAATAATAGCCGGTACGCCGCATACCCACCAGCAGAGATTTCACTGCACCGTAGACTTCTTTGATATAATTTGTTATAAACATGAATACCAATTTTAGATTTTAGATTGCCGATTTTAGATTTTTTTTAATTCGCTATAGCTTTCTTTTTCACTAAGCAGTTTAAGGTTTCAGGTTTTTAAATCTGAAATCGCCAATCTAAAATCTCAAATCAAAAATGCCAGCGTAATATTGCCATCGCCGTTACCAGCAAAATATTAAACATGCTGATGGGCAATAAATATTTCCATTCTAAATTTAATAACTGATCAATACGCAATCTTGGAAAAGTCCACCGGAACCACATGATCACAAAAATCAAAAAGAACGTTTTTCCAAAGAACCAGATGCTCGACGGAATATAATCCATCACATGATTAAAGCTTTGCCAGCTGCCAATATGAAAAGGCATCCAGCCGCCAAAAAATATGGTAGCGCCAATGGCACACACAATAAATACGTTGATGTATTCCGCTAAAAAGAACAAAGCGAATTTCATTCCTGAATATTCTGTATGAAAGCCTGCGGTCAATTCACTTTCTGCTTCTGCTAAATCAAAAGGAGCCCTGTTAGTTTCTGCTGTAACTGCAATAATGAAAATTACAAACGATATCAATACAGGGATATGTCCTTTAAAAATCCACCAGCCATCCTGTTGTGAATTAACAATAACATTTAAATTTAAACTGCCACTTAATACCACAATAGATAATACTGATAAGCCAGCAGACAATTCATAACTTACAATTTGTGCACCACTACGCATAGCACCCATCAATGAATATTTATTATTGCTTGCCCAGCCGGCCATTAAAATTCCGATAACAGAAAGAGAAGAAATGGCAGATACATATAACACGCCGATATTCATATCCCATATCTGCAAACCCTTTGCAAATACTATCGGTGCCATTAGTAACATCGCAACAATCATTGCAATAAAAGGAGCCAGGTTAAATAAAAATTTATCTGCACCACCTGGTGTCATGCCTTCTTTCACCAATAGTTTTACAGTATCAGCCAATGATTGTAATAAACCCTGTGGCCCTACACGGTTTGGCCCTAAACGGATCTGCATCCACGCAGCAACCCTTCTTTCCATTAATACCAGTACCAATCCTAAAACAGCAAACAGGCTGATCACACAAACACCAATGATCACCATTTCAAATACCAATGCCCATGTGGCACTGAATGTCTGATGCAACCATTTGTCAATTTCGTTCGCTATGTTAGATAAACTCCACACTTAGTAATGAATAATTAATTAATGAATAATTTATAACCCCTCTAACTTTATTTACTTTTATACTTTATCAACTTACTAACGGTCAATATCCGGTATCACCAGGTCTAATGTTCCCATCATTGCCACTAAATCTCCTAGCTTACTGCCTCTTGCCATATGATCTAAAGCAGAGAGATTTGAAAATCCCGGTGAACGGAATTTAATTCTGTACGGCGTTGTACCACCTTCACTAACAATGTACACACCCAGTTCTCCTCTTGCTGTTTCCACTCTTTGATAAAATTCTCCTTTCGGTAATTTCAACACCGCTTTTGTTTTGGCCTGAAAATCTCCTTCAGGAATATTATCAATCAACTGCTCAATGATCTTTACAGATTCGTTCATCTCTCTTATCCTTACCATATACCTTGCAAATGAATCACAACCGGTTTCTGTAATTTCATCAAACTGAATTTTATCATACACTTCGTAAGGATATAATTTTCTTACATCGCAGTTTACACCGCTTCCTCTTGCGGCAGGCCCGGTACAGCCATAGGAGATCGCATCTTCTTTGGATAAAATACCAACACCCTTCATCCTGTTCTGGAAAATAATATTGCCGGTTACCATTTCATTATACTCATCCACTTTTGATTTATATAATTGAAGGAAATGTTTTACACGTTTTTGAAAATTAGGATGAATGTCCTGCATCAATCCGCCGGGAACAATGTAATTCATCGTCAGCCTTGCGCCACAGGTTTCTTCCATGATATCATTGATACTTTCTCTTTCTCTGAAGGCGTGAAAGAAAGGAGTGAAGGCCCCCAGGTCCATTGCCATCGCTCCCCACCATAATTCATGCGATGCAATTCTTGTTAGTTCATCTACCAATACTCTTATCACTTTTGCTCTTTCCGGTACTTCTACCTGCAAACCTTTTTCTACAACTAAAGCACAAGCATTGTTATTAATATGAGAAGATAAATAATCCATACGGCTGGTTACATAACTGAACTGCCGGTAGGTAAGGCTCTCACACATTTTTTCTATAGAGCGATGAATGTAGCCGAGATGCGGTTCAACTTTTTTTATCGTTTCACCGTTTAATGTAATCACCAAATGCAGTACACCATGCGTTGCCGGATGTTGCGGCCCCACATTTATTTGTAGATCACCTTCTGCTGTTGTTCCTATTTCTTCAAACATAAATTTCTACTATTGCTGTACATATAGCTAATGCATCATTACTATTGACCATTGATCACTCATCATTCACGACTCACAACTCACAACTCTCACTACAGCCTTATCATATTTATCGGGTCTTCAAAATCTTTTCTCAACGGATTTTTTCCTTCCCAGCCATCGGGTAATATCAATAATCTTAAATCGGGATGATGGATAAAATCCACGCCAAACATTTCGTACACTTCTCTTTCGTGAAATTCTGCAGTTCTCCAGGTATTGCATACCGATTCTATTGCAGGTTTATCAACACTGAGTTTTGATTTGATAACAATATTATGCCGGTATTTTGTCGAGTCAAGATGATACACCATCGTAAGATGTGTCTTCCAGTCGATGCAGGTTAAGCAAAAAAGAAAATCGAATTGTAAAGCAGTATCGTTACGCAATTGTTTTGCCAAACCCGGCCATTCATTTGGTTCGATATTGATAGTAAGCCATTGTCCGCCTTCTTCAAAAACAGCTGTGGGCAGCAATTCACCAATCTTTATTTTCAATTCTTCAGTCTGCATAACTATTCTTTTCCCGTTTTAATTTGTTCACGGGTCATGCCGCTTTTTATTTTTTGTTGTAAACTTATCAATGCATGTAATAATGCTTCGGGCCTTGGGGGGCAACCTGCAACGTATACATCTACAGGTATCACATGATCTGCTCCTTTTACTACCGAATAAGTATTGTAAAAAAACGGTCCGCCGCTTATAGCACAGGCACCCATTGCAATTACATATTTGGGATCACCCATCTGGTCGTATAATCTTTTTAATACCGGTGCCATTTTATTTACAATGGTTCCTGCAATAATGATCACGTCTGCCTGTCTTGGAGAGGCCCTGGCCACTTCAAAACCAAATCTCGAAAAATCATATTTAGCACCTGCTACCGCCATATATTCAATACCACAACAACTGGTAGCAAAGGTTAAAGGCCATAAAGAGTTTGACCTTGCCCAGTTGATCACATCATCTAATTTGCTGAGCACAATACCACCGCCGGGCAAATCATGCACCTGGCCGGGGAAATCGCTTTTTATTTTTTCTTGTTCGCTCATTATAGTAAGTATTCAACAATCAATATTTATTACAACCACTTCAATGCACCTTTTTTATGGGCATATAAAAAACCCATGAATAAAATAAAAAAGAAAATGATAATTTCCACTAAAGCCATCCAGCCAACTTTTTTTGCCACTACAGCCCATGGATACAGGAATACCAACTCCACATCAAAGATCAAAAATATCAGTGCAAATAAATAGTAGCCTACATTTAGCTGCACCCAGGTTTGTCCGGTTGTGGGTATACCACATTCGTAAGGTTCCAGCTTGGCTTTATTACTGGTAGTTTTAGTAACAATTTTAGAAACTAAAACAGCGATTATTGAAAAGGCTAAAGCAGCAAGAATAAGGATAATCATGGAAGATGCACCCATAATTAAAATCGTTTTTTATAAGAAATGAAGTTACTGCTAAAATTGAATACAAAAATTCAATTGCAGCATTTTTTTATCCAACCTGATGAAAATCATTTTAGTACCGGATGAAAATCACAATAGCAAAAGACGAACATCATATTTAAACCGGTTCTAACTTTTTTTTTATAACTCAGTAAAAAAATAATAACTTACAAAAGCAATTGCATTGTTATATGCTTAGCCGGATAAGCATCTTTATTTAACGCTAAACAATATTAATATGAAAAAAGTATCGCAGATCCTTGGCAGAAAGGGCAGTAATGTGGTTACCATTACACCGGATATTACCGTATTAGATGCGTTAAAGCAAATGGCCGAAAAAAATATAGGCTCTATTGTAGTGCTGGAAAACGGGCACTATGTTGGCGTATTAACTGAAAGAGACTATGCCCGTAAAGTAATATTGAAAGGCAAATCATCCACTACCACTTTAGTAAATGAAATTATGAGTACGGGCTTACCCCGTATTACACCGGATAATTCTTTAGAAACCTGTATGCAGATAATGAGCGAAAACAATATCCGCTATCTACCCGTTTTTGAAAACGACCAGTTATGTGGTATCATATCTATTAACGACGTTATTAAAGAGACCATCCTCACACAAAAAGAAACGATCGAGCATTTGCAGAATTATATTCATTCTTAGTAAAAATGGATAACCTGCCTTTAGGAACCCATAGTAATAATTAAATAACGGATAATAGAGTAGCATTGAAAAAATAACACTGCTTTAGAGTGAAAACTTTATTCATTATCCATTAGGCAATTATCCATTATCTCAAGTACCTTTGCACCCGATGAAGCATCTCAAATCGCTCCGTAAATATTTCTGGAAATACCGCTGGCTTTTTTTGCTGGGTATCTTCTTTGTGGTATTAACCAATTACTTCAGGATACTGGCACCGCAGATAACAGGGTACGTGGTAAATACAGTGGTACATACCATTAAAAAAGATAGTGGCAAACTGGCTCCAACCATAACCGAGGGAAAAAACTACGACCGACTGGTAAAAACAGTAATTGATTATTTTGAAGCAAACCCGGATCATAAAATTTTATTGGCAGGCGTTACACTTTTTATAATTGCCATCATCAGTGGTTTATTCATGTTCCTGATGCGGCAGACCATTATTGTAATGAGCCGGCATATTGAATACGACCAGAAGAACGAGATCTTTTCTCACTACCAGAAATTAGATACCAATTTTTATAAAACACATAGCACCGGCGACCTGATGAACCGTATTGCGGAAGATGTAAGCCGTGTAAGAATGTACACCGGCCCTGCATTAATGTATTTTATCAACCTTGCTGCGGTTATCGGGTTCAGCGTTTACTTTATGCTGCAGGCCAGTGCAAAACTTACCATTGTAGCATTAGCGCCTTTACCCTTGCTGGCCATCACCATTTATTTTGTCAATACCATTATTAATAAAAAAAGCGAAAAGATACAGGCATTGCTTAGCGATCTTACCACTAATGCACAGGAATCTTACTCGGGCATCAGGGTGATCAAGTCTTATGTACAGGAAAAAGCCATGTTGCTTTTCTTTAAAAACAATAGCGAAGCCTACCGCAGCAATGCATTGAGCCTTGCAAAAATTGAAGCCATTTATTTTCCCAGCATGGCTTTGCTGATTGGATTAAGTACCATTATTACCATTACGGTTGGTTGCCTCGATATTGTGCATCATAATATAAATGGCACTACAGGCAAAGTAATAACTGCCGGAACTATTGCCGAATTCGTATTATATATACAAATGCTCACTTTTCCTGTAAGTGCTATTGGCTGGACGGCGAGTATGACACAAAGAGCAGCCGCATCACAAAAAAGGATCAACGAGTTTTTGCATACCGAACCGGAAATAAAAAATACCGGCAACGAATTGAAACCTTTGCTGCAGGGCAATATTAACTTTGCCAATGTAGATTTCACGTATCCGCATACAGGCATCAATGCAATAAAGAATTTTTCTTTACAGATTACTAAAGGGCAGAAGATTGCTATTATTGGTAGAACCGGAACCGGGAAATCAACCATTGCGCAATTGCTGTTACATATGTACAATCCGCAAAAAGGAATGATTACTTATGATGGCATTCCCATTAATAAAATTGATATCAATTCTTTACGGGAGCAGATCAGCTACGTGCCGCAGGATGTATTCTTATTCAGCGAAACTGTAAGTAACAATATTGGTTTTGGAGTAGAGAACGCCTCGCAACAAAGTATTGTAAAAGCGGCCAGGCAAGCCAGTGTACACAATGAGATTGAAAAATTTCAGCAACAGTATAAAACTATGATTGGCGAAAGGGGAGTTACACTCAGCGGTGGCCAGAAGCAGCGCATTTCAATTGCCAGGGCTCTTATTAAAGATCCGCAGATAGTAATTTTTGATGACTGCCTCAGCGCTGTAGATGCCCGGACGGAGAAGGAGATCATCGAAAACCTCTACAACTACCTGGAGAACAAAACAGCACTTATCATAACGCATCGTATCTTCTCTTTGTTTAAATTTGATAAGATCATTGTACTGGATGAAGGAGCTATTGCCGAAGAAGGAACCCATGAAGAACTTTTGGTAAAGAATGGTATTTATACGGAAATGTACAACCGGCAGCAGGCTGAAAGAAATTAGTTCAGGGTTCATAGCTTAAAATCGCATTATTCTTCCCAAACTATCAACTATAATGCATCCCTGCGGAAATACTTTCATATATATTTTGTGGATTCAAAAACAATTTTATCTTTGCTCTGCCCTAAAAAGGGGAATCGTTAAAAAACTAAAACAACAATAACAGTGGCGTACGAAAACAACGACAAAAAAATGGAAAGCGTTTATAGCCAACGCATCCGTGCCGGAAAAAGAAGGACTTACTTTTTTGATGTAAGAGAAACCCGTGGCAACGACTTTTATTTAACTATTACTGAAAGCCGTAAAAAGTTTGATAGTGACGGTTATGAAAGGCATAAAATATTTTTATACAAAGAAGATTTTAATAAATTTTTAAAGGGGTTGGGAGAAGCTGTTGATTACGTAAAAACAGAACTGATGCCAAACTTTGATTTTGATGCTTTCAACCACGATACTCCTTACGAGGGAGAAGGTGGACAGGCAACACAAAATACAGAGGCTGCTGCACCAGTAGCAACACCGGAAGTAATTGCAGAAGAAAAAGCTGCATCTCCTGCCGCATCAACACCAGTTGATAATGGCAGCACTGAGGAAGTAGACAAGTGGTAGACCAACGCCAAAACTAATTGCTGGAACCCTCTCATTTTTGAGAGGGTTTTTAATTTACTACAATAACTAAAGTGCTACATTTGTTTAAAATTGTACATGAAAAAATGGTTAGGCTCAATATTGTTTTTTTCTGCAGTATGCTCTTGCAATGCTCAATACAAAGTGCAAAGCGCAAAGGCTTTTTTTACTTCATCAATGCCGGGCATGCAAAGAGTGGATGCCAACGATAATAAAATAGACCCGGAACCAATTATAGAAAGATTTATTTTCCTGGAAACCAGGTTTAATGGAAAACCCAAAATAGACACAGTCTGGTATAATAACATTTTATTCTCTGCAACAATTGCCGATAAAGAAGAAGCTGCTAAAATGGTTGGTGTAAAGAAAAATACCGGCACCACAATTAGCTTAGCTCCAAAAAAAGGCAATCATTTCTGGAGAATTGATGTAGCACAGGCCGATGGCCATACATTAAAACACGATGCGGTTAAAAAAATTATCATCAAAGGAAAACTGGATAAAACAAAATTCAGTTATACTATTACTACCGAAACAGAATTAGCAGCTCCGGACAGGTATTGATCAATGCATATAATAGCATCTTTATTTTTTCCTGATCAGATCCAGCATTAAATTTTTAGAAGGCTCCGGCGTAATTTTTACAGGCTTAAAAAAAAGATTTTTATTGGAAGGAGCCGTAAAATAATCCTGCTTTGGAATAGGATTAGGCATGGCTGTATCAACGAATGGAGTTGCGTAGACCGGCATCGAATTCTGCAGGCTCATGTTGGGAACCAGGCAAGGCATATGATCCTGCGGCATGGCATAAATTTTACCAGAAGTAGTTTCACCAATAAGCATTGCTTTAGGAGCATTGCTGGTTGTCAACAGTTCGGAAACCTTGTTTGGCTGCAATAAACTTTCCGGGTTTGATGGCTGTACCTGTGCTGTTGCTGATTGTACTATGAGAACAACAACAACCGCTATGCAAATTGCTTTCATAAAAAACGTTTTATTAAAGTTAACCTATTTCTATAAAATTATTTCATTTTCTTGTACGCATTTATCAACCCGTTGGTGGATGAATCATGCGATGAAACGGTATCTCCATTTAACAGCTCCGGCAAAATTTTATTCGCCAAAACCTTACCCAGCTCAACACCCCATTGATCAAAGCTGTAAATATTCCAGATAACACCCTGTACAAAAATTTTATGTTCATACAAAGCAATTAATTCTCCCAAACTAAAGGGAGTGATTTCTTTTACTAAAAAAGAATTGGTAGGGCGGTTGCCTTCAAAAACCCTGTACACATTATCATGAGTTGTACCATTCATTAAAGCTTCTGTTTGTGCAAAGAAATTGCTCAATAGCTTTTGATGATGATCTGATATTACATTATGGCTTATAGCCGGCGCAATAAAATCACAAGGGATAATTTGTGTACCCTGGTGTATTAACTGGTAAAAAGCATGCTGCCCGTTAGTGCCCGGTTCGCCCCAGATTACCGGTCCGGTAGAATAAATGACTCTTTCCCCATTCCTGTCTATATATTTTCCGTTACTCTCCATGTTGCCTTGTTGAAAGTAAGCGGAAAAGCGATGCATGTATTGGTCATAAGGTAAAATGGCTTCAGTGGTAGTACCATAAAAATTACCATACCACAAACCAATCAATGCCATTAAAACAGGAATATTTTTTTCAAAAGCAGTAGTGCGGAAATGTTTATCCGATTCGTGAGCACCTTTCAGTAATTCTTCAAAATTATTGTAGCCGATGGTAAGAGCAATTGATAAACCAATAGCACTCCACAAACTATAGCGGCCACCCACCCAATCCCAAAAACCAAACATGTTTTCGGTAGCAATACCAAACTTTGTTACCTCGGTTTCATTGGTAGATAATGCCACAAAATGTTTTGCTACCAAGGCTTCATCTTTTGCAGATTGTAAAAACCAGTTTCTTGCACTATGTGCATTGGTCATGGTTTCCTGCGTAGTAAATGTTTTGCTGGCTATTAAGAACAATGTTTCATCAGGAGTCACTTTCTTTAAAGTTTCAGCAATATGTGTACCATCTACATTGCTTACAAAATAGGTTTGTATGCCATCCACCCAGTAAGGTTTTAATGCTTCTGTAACCATCACCGGGCCAAGGTCGCTTCCGCCAATACCAATATTTACAATGTATTTTATTTTCTTTCCGCTATAACCTTTCCATTCACCGCTATGTACCCTGGCACAGAAATTTTTCATCTGCTCCAGCACTTTTTTTACATCAGGCATTACATCAACACCATCGGCTAAAACAGGCGTACCCGAAAAATTCCTGAGCGCTGTATGCAAAACAGCCCTTCCTTCGGTACCGTTAATTTTTTCGCCGGTAAACATGGCTTCAATGGCATCACCAAGCTGGCATTCGCTGGCTAGGCCAACTAATAACTGCATGGTTTCAGCAGTAATAATATTCTTGGAGTAATCGAATAAAATATCGTTGAATTGTAAAGAAAATCTATTAAATCTTTCAGCATCTGCTTTAAACAGTTCTTTCATGTGCACCGTTTTCATCTGGCTGAAATGATTTTGTAAAGCATGCCACGATGGGGTGGAAGTGGGGTTGATTTTAGGGAAGCTCACAGTTGTATAATTTTATTTGCCATAAAGTTATCCAAAAATCGGCGCACTTGTTATTTCTTCAACACTTCAATGGTTAAAAACTCATTGGGCTTAAGAAAAAATTTATAAAATAAATATGCCAAAGGCAGGTTGGCAAACAGTAACAATGGGTAAAACCTCGTTACAAAAAATATAGTAAAAAAAATAGCGCTGAAGATAATGCCGCCCCATAACCTGCCATTATCAGCTTCGCAACCAATACCTATCAAAACTGCATCTGCTGTCTGTTTGGTAATATGTTTTGCCTTAGAAAAATGAAAGCCATTCTTGGCAACTAATTTTAATGGCAGATCATGTTCATCTAAAACCAGCGGCTCCTGTTCTTTTAACTGGTACAAATGCATATCATTCACCAGCACGTATAATTTAAGCACTCTTAACAGGAGTTGCCTTTCTCTTAAAATGATTATGGTAGTGGAGGGTTGGATAATAGTTGAGTATATTAGTTTTCAATCATCAATACAAGTGGATCTAATTCTATTGAGCCGCCTGGCCCCCTGGCAAATATTTTATCGAATATAATGATATCGCCTGCTGCTAAAACTGAAAAAGCTGCTCTTAATTCATCATTGATTGTATTAGTTTTATTAAAATAAGTTTTTGTTTTGCATGAGTCCTTAAGCAAAATGGATACCCTAAAACTGTCAATGGTAAACATTACATCATATCCAAAAAAACCGTTCAGGTTTGCCCTTACTGCCGATTGTCCAGCTATCAAAGCTTTTTGCGCCCTTCTGCTGGATCCATAAGGCCCAATTTTAAAAGATGGAGGTGGTATTAGTTTTACCATGAAGTTGTTGGAGCCTAGCTTCTTTAATTTATCAGCTGTTCTTTGGTAAACGGTAATAGTAGCGATACCCGGAGTATTTCCATTGTAAGCAAGCTTACAGCCTGATCCATTAATTTTGCCATTGTCAACCTTTACCACTAAACTTTTACAGGGACAATTTTCTGCTGTTATAGTTAATGGATTATCAATACCTGCATAAAACACATTGTTTTTATCTGCTCCAATTGCTACTTGCTGTGTAAATGCAGTGTAAAAAACAAATTGGAAAAATAATAGAAGAAATGCAGTTTTCATTATCGATAGTTTGTAGTAATTAGTTTATTACATAGCTTCTGTCACATTCACAAACTTCTGCACTATTAAAAAATGTTAATCGAAACCGATTTTGTACGGATTATTTCAATTTCATCTGGGCATAATACGGATGGTCGGGGTTTACAATCAATTCTTCTCTTAAAGGATGGATTAAAACATCCATATCTTCTAACGGAATTGCACCTAAATGTGGTTCATTATCACCATGCAAAACCATTGCATAACATACTGTTTTACGGTTTTTAAACAGTACCTGAACAGGACCTACAATATCAAACTCCTCAATATGTCCATTTGCAGAAATACCTTTGCGTTTTTCTAAAAAAGGTAAGTCCAATTGCGCTTGTATCGTTTCATTGATACATAAATTATATGCTCCGGTATCTACCAGTATCCTGATTGGCATTCGTTTAATTTCATCTTCGCCAATTATATACTTTTTAGCAAGAGCCAAATCATCTGCATTTACAAGCTCAACATCAGCATACACAAATCCCATAAATTATTTTTATTTAAAATTACAATTTTTAAAGTAAAATCACATTGCTTCAATCACACCCATCAGTTTTGCCACCATTGCAGTTGTAACATCCAAATGCGTAACCATCCTCACCTGTGTGGGAGAAATGGACAGGCATAGAATATCATCCAGTTTCAGGCGCTCACAAAACTCTTTGGCAGTATAAGAGCCAGTTACTTCAAAAATGATGATATTAGTTTCCACCGGCATTATCTTGCCAATAAAATCCTTTTTAGCTAAAGACTCAGCAATCTTGTGTGCATGCAGGTGGTCTTCTGCCAGGCGTTCAATATTGTTCTCCAGGGCATAAATGCAGGCAGCAGCTAAATAGCCGGCCTGTCGCATACCGCCTCCAAAAACCTTTCTTACCCGCCTGGCTTTCTTAATAAAATCAAATTTACCCAACAACAGGCTGCCAACCGGGGTGCCCATGCCTTTGCTTAAACAAACCGAAATACTGTCGAATATTGCTCCATATTGCTTAGGTGTTTCACCCTTTGCAACTAAGGCATTCCAAAGCCTTGCACCATCCAGGTGAAGACTTAATCTGTTTTTTAAACAAACCTCCTTAATCAATTCAAAATCATTAAATTCATAACAACTTCCACCACCTCTGTTGGCCGTATTTTCAAGGCTTACAAGGCTTGTTCTGGCTTTATGCACATCGTCAGGGTTAATGGCTTCAGCAACCTGGTCTGCACTGATCCTGCCACGATCTCCATCCAGTGCTTTTACCTGGCAACTGCTGTTAAACGCAATACCACCACCTTCGTAAATGTATACATGGCTTACCTTGTCGCAGATCACTTCATCGCCGGGTTGAGTATGGCATTTGATGCCAATCTGGTTGGTCATGGTACCACTGGGGCAAAACAGCGCCGCTTCCATGCCAAACATGTCGGCGGTTATTGCTTCTAACTGGTTAACAGAAGGATCCTCGCCAAAAACATCATCGCCAACATTGGCTTTAAACATGGCTTCCAGCATTGCAGGAGAGGGCTTGGTAAATGTATCGGAACGTAAGTCGGTTATCATGCATCAAATATAAGCTTCAAGTGGCAAGCTACAAGGGGGATATATTAAAATTCAGAGGTCTTTTATTTGAACAAAAGCTTTTAATTTATAAGCTTCAAGTGGCAAGCTGCAAGGGGGATATATTTAAATTCAGGGGTCTTTTATTTGAACAAAAGCTTTTAATTTATAAGCCTCAAGTGGCAAGCTGCAAGGGGGCAATACTTAAATTTTAGGGACTTTTATTTCAACAAAGGCTTTTAAATCAGCAGGCTTATCCCTTGAAGCTACTCCCTTGTGGCTCCTTCCTATCCGATAATCAGGCTTTAAGCTTCAAGCTGCAAGGGGTAATACTTAAATTTAAAGCGCTTTTATTCTAGTAAGGCTTTACAATCATCAGGCTTGTCCCTTGAAGCTAGCCCCTTGCAGCTCCTTCTTTTCCACCATTCATACCTTTTTTACACAAACACTATGAAATACGGCTGTTTTAATGTAATTTTGCAAACTATTTTCAAGGATTTGAAGCATTAACCATTCATTTGCAACATTTTCCCCAATAAATATGTCTATATAGTGTTATCTATTCTGAATTAATACATTACAATGAGGCAACTTAAGATCGCAACGCAGATTACCAACCGTGATTCACAAGCAGTTGAGAAATATTTGCAGGAAATTTCGAAAATCTCTATGATTACTCCTGAAGAGGAAACCATCCTGGCCCAAAAGATCAAGATGGGGGATCAGAGAGCATTGGACAAATTGGTGCAGGCCAACCTTCGTTTTGTGGTATCTGTGGCTAAGCAGTACCAGCACCAGGGCCTTTCTCTTAGCGATTTAATTAACGAGGGTAACCTCGGCTTGATCAAAGCGGCACAACGCTTTGACGAAACAAAAGGTTTCAAATTCATTTCTTACGCTGTGTGGTGGATTCGCCAATCTATACTGCAGGCGTTGGCAGAGCAGGGCAGATTAGTCCGCTTGCCTCAAAACAAAATTGGCACCTACAACAAAGCTAACAAAGCTTACATGGCTTTTGAACAGGAACATGAGAGAGAGCCATCAACAGAAGAATTAGCAGAATTACTGGAGATGAGTGAAACAGAGATCAACAACATTTTTCAAAGCAACACCCGTCATACTTCCCTTGATGCACCCGTGCATGAAGCAGAAGATGTAGCCATGGGTGATTTACTGAAAGGTGGTGACGAAACTGATGAAGATGTAATGCATGATTCATTGAAAAATGAGATCCGCAGGGTTTTAAAATCATTAAGTCCACGGGAAGCAGAGATCGTTAATGCATACTTTGGTCTGGATGGAGAAAATGGTGTTACCATTGAGCAGATTGGTCAGAAGTATGATTTAACCAAAGAGCGTATCCGCCAGATTAAGGAAAGAGCTATTAAACGCCTGCAAAAAGCCCGTTACAGCGGTGCTTTAAAAGCCTATTTAGGTTAATAATATTTTGATGGGTTATTCCTCTTAGGTCCTTCTGCCAAAAGCAGGAGGACTTTTTTTTTAAAAGACAAAATGATCAATGCTCAACAATCAATGTACGATGTTCAATTAAAAGCCAGGTGCATTTTATTGAACATTGAATATTTTTTATTTGGCACATTCATATTCTTTCTTTTGTTTGAAAAAGATTTATTAAACAAAATATTAAAGTCTGTGCGGCAGCCATTAATTTTGCTACGCAATGAAAACAATCCTTATTTTATTTTCTACCATACTGTTTCTTTCTTCCTGTGAAAAGAATATTGATTTTAATTTAAAGAATGCCGATGACCTGTTGGTTGTAGATGCTCAGATTGAGAACGGCCAGCCTCCAACCGTAGTACTCACCAAAAGCTTTGATTATTTCAGTAGTATCAGTGCCCAGCTGCTTGCTAATTCTTTTGTGCACAATGCAGATGTTACCATTTCTAACGGAACATTAACTCATAAATTAAGAGAGTATCCCCTGCCATTAGGTGGTGGTTATACAGCCTACTATTACACTTTGGATTCAGCCAATCTTACCACAGCTTTTGTAGGGGAGTTTAATAAACAATATACTTTAAACATCAAAGCCGAAGGAAAAGAATACACTGCTAAAACCAATATCCCCGTTCTTGCAAAATACCCCGATTCTTTATGGTTTAAAAGGGCGCCTCTAAATCCGGATACCAACAAAAGGGTATTAATGAGCAAAACAACAGACCCGCCGGGGTTGGGCAATTATATCCGCTATTTTACTAAAAAGAACAAAGGCAGTTTTTTACCCGGAGAAAATTCTGTTTTTGATGATGCTGTAATTGACGGTTCTACTTACGAGATACAGGTTGATCCGGGAATAGACAGGAACAACCGTATTTCTGCAGATAGTAATTTTTTTAGAAAAGGGGATACAGTTACGGTAAAACTATGCAATATCGATAAAGCAACTTACACATTCTGGAGCACCTGGGAATTTGCGCAACAAAGTATTGGCAATCCATTCTCTCAACCTAATAAAGTGCTGGGTAATATCAACAACGGGGCACTCGGCGTTTTTAGCGGTTATGCGGCCTGGTATCGCACGGTAATTGCACAATAAATTAATTTTAATAGATTAATAATCAATTAATTATAATTAGAGCCGCAAAAAAACCTCTTCAAAATTTAATTCTTTACATAATATATATATATTTGTGGTACTCCCGATAAAACTTTATAGCAATTACGCTTACTAAATCTGTACCATCTAATAATAATTTCCCTTACTATAAGACTGGTATCATTTGGTAATTAATTTATATTTTTAAAAAATAAAACAGTTTTTACATTAAACCTTATAAACCATTCTTACATGAAACAAAAGTCTACAAGCTTGCTTGCAAACCTTAAAATTATTCTTACAATCGCTCTTTTCTTTTCTCTTTCTTCAAAAACCAATGCGCAGGGTAATGCCTTGAATTTTGACGGTATAAATGATCACGTAATTATTGGCCCGTCTGCAGGATTATATGCAGCTGGTGGTGCTTATACAAAAGAAGCCTGGATATTAAAAGGCAACTGGTTTACTGCTGAAAATATTGTTTCTTCTAAAGACCCGTTCTTTATTGAATACGATCAGCATGTAAATGCATCTAACGATTATATCATACCTAACCAGGAGCATTACGATGTTATCAATCCGGAAAAACTGGAAAACAATCACTGGGTACATATGGCTGTAACTTTTGATGGTGTATCTACCATGAAAATGTACCATAATGGCGTTTTAGTAGACGTTAATACTGCTGCCCCCTATACTTCTGCAAGTGGGCAAAATTATATCGGTTGCTTTTTTGATACTGATGCAGGCCATGTAGATTATTTTTTTACAGGAGCTATGGATGAGATCCGTATTTACAATATTGCGCTAACACAGGCCCAGATACAAGCTGACATGGTAAGCCCAACGCCGGCTGTTCCTGCTAGTCTTCTGGCGCATTATAATTTTAATAATGGTGTTGCCGAAGGTAACAATACTGGTTTAAATACATTAACGGACATGAGTGGCAACGGAAATAATGGAGCAATGGTAAATTTTGCAAACACAGGTGCTACCAGTAATTGGGTAGGCAGTTATGCAATGATTGTACCAGTGGGTAATGCCGCTACAACAGTACTTACAAACAGTTTCCAGGCCAATTGGTCTAACCCGGTATTCGGATCAGGATTTGTTGACCAGTTCCGTATGGAGGTTTCTGATGTAAGCGATTTCAGTTCACTGATTGCGGCGCCATTTTATATTCCTTTCGGTACTAATTCTTTTACCGTGTCAGGATTACTTCCTAATCATACTTACTATTACAAAGTGTCTGCAGACAAAGCCGGCTTCTCTAACCAGGGTGCTTTTTCCAATGTAATTACTGTTACCACTTTAGCAGTGTTGCCTGTTAACCTGCTTAGCTTTAACGTAAGTAAAGCTAACGGCAGCAACCAATTGTTATGGTCAACCGCTACAGAAGTAAACAGCAAATATTTTGAGTTGCTGAGAAGTGAAGATGGCAGAACTTTTACCACTATTGCAAAAGTTAACAGCAATGGAAACAGCAGCAGCGTAAAAAATTACCAGTATGCTGATGTTCTTCCTGCAACCCTTGCACCAATTTATTACTACCGTTTAAAAATGGTGGATATCAACGGCTCTTATATTTACAGCGATATAGTTTTAATTAAAAACACTAAAGCAGGTACCATCACAATTTATCCTAATCCGGCACAGGAAAAAGTTATTGTAAATATTACGGATAAAAATCTGCTGCGTACAACTGCTTCCCTGAGTGATATCAGTGGCAAATTATTACAGACTGTAAACATTACTCAAACTGCAACTTCAATCAACATCAGCAGTTACGAAAAAGGGGTGTATGTTTTAAGGCTGGCTAATGGCGAAAGCATAAAATTTGTAAAAGAATAAGTTTCTTTTTTATAAAGCTTAAATTTTTTAAAAGCCCTGGTACAAAAATACCGGGGCTTTTTTTCTACAAAAATTTAAATCAAGAAGCATAGTAAAATTACTATGCAGTATATACTCCATTTGCGCTTTCTGTTAAGTGAACTATGGCATAAATATTGAAGTTCTATAGAGAAATACACTTCATTCACCATCGGGAGGCAGCGTTAAACAAAACTAATGAGCGTTAAATAATTTTAAGCGATGGTTAATAGCAAATATTTAATACGCTTTTTTAAATAAAAAATGTAATTTTATAAAAGAAACCTTACACTTTAAACTTGTTGACTATGAAAAAAAGTCTTACACTATTTTTATCAAGATCCCTATGCCTTTTTTTTACCTGCATCAGTATTGTTACTATCAGTAACGCACAACCTGTAAATGCTTTGAATTTTGATGGCGCCAACGATTATATTAGTGCCGGCCCCGCTTTGGGATTTTACACTGCAGGCTCCAGCTATACTAAGGAAGCATGGGTATTATATTCAGGTGCCAATAATATTGATGTGGAAAATATCCTGTCTTCCAAAGACGGATTTTGGGTAGAAGCAGGCAAAATTCATATAGCTAATAATTTTGATGGAACAAATTATGATATTGTTGATGCCGTTCCTTTTACTACTAACCATTGGGAACATGTGGCAGTAACTTATGACGCAGCAACAAACACAATGAAATTGTACAGAAACGGGGTTTTAGCTGCTACTAATACTGCACCTGCTTCGGCAAGCGGACAAAATCTTATTGGCGGTTTTGACGACACCGGATTAGGTGGAGGAGGATTAGGAGTGGAAACCTATTCCTGGAAAGGCTCTATGGATGAATTAAGGGTTTATAATGTAGCGCTTACACAGGCCAATATCCAGGCCGATATGATCAGCACTGCAATATCTGTACCTGCCAGCTTAAGGGCTTATTATAATTTTGACATTGGTACAGCAGGGGGCACAAATACCGGCTTAACCAGTTTAACCGACAACAGTAGCAATGCTTTTACTGGTACATTAAATAACTTTGCACTTACAGGCGCTACCAGCAACTGGATTGAAAGTTATGGCATGGTAGTACCAACAGCAACAGCGGCTACAAATATTACAGGTGGATTTACCGGTTTTACTGCAAATTGGAATACACCTGTATTAGGAACGGTAAATAACTATTTTGTGGATGTTTCTTCCACTTTAGATTTTTCCGCCCCCGTAGCAGGCTCACCTTTTACTGTTGCATTTGGAACCAATTCTTTGGCCGTTACAGGATTAACTGCATCTACTAATTATTATTACAGGGTTTCAGCAGATAAAACATCACTTGCAGGTCAGGGTGCTTTTTCTAATACTATTACTGCACTTGCAGTTTTACCCGTTAACCTGCTGAGCTTTAGCGTAAGCAAAACAACAGGTGCTAATCTGTTGCAATGGTCAACAGCATCAGAACTGAATAGTAAATATTTTGAACTCCTGAGAAGTGAAGATGGTAGCAGCTTTACTTCCGTTTCAAAAATATACAGCAATGGCAACAGCAGCAGTGTAAAAAATTATCAATATGCTGATAATCTTTCTGCAAACAACCTTCCACCAATATATTATTACCGTTTAAAAATGGTAGATATCAACGGAAGTTTTACTTATAGCGATATTGTATTGGTTAAGAATGGTAAAGGCATTACCATTACAGTATATCCAAATCCGGCACAGGACAAGGTTATTGTAAATATTACGGATAAGAGCCTGTTGCGTACAACAGCTTCATTAAGTGATATCAGCGGCAAACTTTTACAAACTGTAAATATTACTCAAACCGTTACAACTTTAGACATCAGCACTTACCAAAAAGGTGTTTATGTGTTAAGATTGGCTAATGGGGAAAGTGTGAAACTGGTTAAAGAATAAGTTTTTACCTTTTTATATTTAAAGAGAGGTTCCAATGCAAAAGCGTTGGAACCTTTTTTATTGGCCTGTAAAAAGGCCGACATAATAATTACCAATTATCCTGTAAATTTGTGATCCTTATAGAAAAAATTATGGATAACGAAAAAGTACATTGTTTAATAATAGGATCAGGTCCGGCAGGTTATACAGCAGCAATTTATGCATCAAGAGCAGGGTTGAACCCGGTTTTGTACCAGGGTATTCAGCCAGGGGGGCAATTAACTATTACAACTGAAGTAGAAAATTATCCCGGCTATCCCGAAGGCATACAGGGGCCGGATATGATGGTACATTTTGAGAACCAGGCTAAACGTATGGGTGCTGATATCCGTTATGGATTGGCCACTAAAGTTGATTTTTCGTCAAGACCTTTAAAAGTGGAAATTGATGAAGAGAAATGGATTGAGGCCGACTCGGTAATTATATCTACCGGTGCAAGCGCCAAATGGTTGGGTTTACCCAGCGAACAACGGCTGAATGGCTATGGCGTAAGTGCCTGCGCAGTATGCGATGGATTTTTCTTTAAAGGAAAAGAAGTAGCAATTATTGGCGCAGGAGATACTGCCGCCGAAGAAGCTTTATACCTTTCTAAAATTTGCTCGGTAGTACACATGATCGTTCGTAAGGGAGAAATGAGGGCCAGCAAAGTAATGCAGGAAAGAGTTTTAAAAACTGCCAACATAAAGGTGAACTGGCACAGTGAAACCGATGAAATTTTAGGCGATAAAAAAGTAGAAGCGGTACGCATTAAGAATAATCAAACCGGGGCAACAACAGAAATTCCGGTGAGTGCATTTTTTGTGGCAATAGGACACCAGCCTAACAGCGATATTTTTAAAGGCTGGATCGATATGGATGATGCAGGTTATATCAAAACCATTCCGGGTACTTCTAAAACCAATATTGAAGGTGTATTTGCAAGTGGTGATGTACAGGATAAAATTTACCGCCAGGCAGTAACTGCAGCAGGCAGTGGTTGTATGGCAGCACTGGATGCGGAAAGATATCTTAGTGAAAAAGGGCTTCATTAATTAATGCATAATTGGATAATGGATAATGGATAATGTTTTTAAACAGTTACTCCATTCAATTATTCAAAGCTGTTTCAAATTGAAAAAATTATTCATTATTTCATTATTCATTATTTCGTTATCCATTAATGTTTACTATTCATCTTCATCATTTACGGTTCTTCTCTTTTCATGGTGTACATGAAGAAGAAGGTATTTTAGGTAACGACTATGAAGTGAATGCCGATATAACTTTTAATACCACCGAAAATATTACAGCCCTTCATCAAACCATCAACTACGTAAAAATTTATGCTGTTATTAAGCAGCAGATGCATATACCAACTGCTCTTTTAGAAACAGTGGCACAGGATTTGGCAGAAAAGATTTATGCTTCTGACAACCGTATTACATCAATCAATATCAATATAAAAAAAGAACATCCTCCAATTCCCAATTTTACAGGTTCAGTTGGAGTGAGTTATAAAAAAGATTTTTTAGCATGAAATTGCTTTATGTATTTCTTATTTCAATCCTTACTTTTTTAAGCGCTGCATCGCAGGATGTTGATGCTGTTATTAAAGAAGCCGACAGGCTGGAAGCCGTACCGGATGAAAAAGCGGCATTGGCAAAATTTAAAGAAGCGCTGAAAATCCGTCCCACGCATTTACATGCATTAAGCAAAAGCAGCGAACTATGCAGCCGCATTGGCCAACGCCAAACCAATACCAAACTAAGAGATGATTATTATACCGCTGCAAGAATATATGCACAAACAGCACTAACGCTTGATTCTACTAATTCGGAAGCCAATACCTCAATGGCAATCATGTTAGGCAGAAGCACATTAACCAAATCGGGGAAAGAAAAAGTGGCTTCGGCAAAAGACCTTAAGAAATATGTGGAAGCGGCCATTAAAAGCAATCCTTCTAATTTTTTGGCCTGGCATGTTTTAGGGCGCTGGCATTACGAGATCAGTAATTTGAATATGGTGGAAAGAGCGGCAGTAAAAGTTTTTTACGGGGGCTTTCCTCCTTCATCATTAAAAGAAAGCATTGCCGCTTTTGAAAAATCAAAAGCACTTACTTCAGGTTTTATCTTAAATTATTTGGAATTGGCAAAAGCCTACCACCGCAACAACCAGGATGATAAAGCAATTGCATTACTTAAAGAAATGATGCTGATCCCTAACCATACCGAAGACGATCCTACTATTAAAGAAACGGGTAAAAAATACCTGGAAGACTGGCAATAGATCATTGCCGGTGATTTTTTAATTTATATATACGGTTACAACAATAAGCTTGTTTTATCTATCTTCATTGTATAAAATAAAGCTCATGCAAAAATTATTGCTCTCTCTTGTTTTTCTGGTTATTTGTAGTACGGCAACACTCGCCCAATCTGAACCAGCTGTTGATACCAAATATGATCCACATGCATTGTTCTCTCCAACGTTTTATCCTGTAGGTGGTACTATCAGCAGGGCCGCTACCGGCGAGCCTAATATTGGATACTGGCAAAACAAAGCCGACTACCAGATAACCGCTTCACTTAATGATGTAACACACGAAATAAGTGGCAGCGTAATCATTACGTATAAAAATAACAGTCCGCATGTATTGCCTTTTTTATGGTTGCAATTAGAGCAGAATTTATTTAATAAAGACAGTCGTGGACAGGCACGTATGCCCATCGACAGCCGCAGCCGTTATGGCGATAGCAAAAGTGCTTTTAGCGGCGGCGATAAAATCACCGGCGTTAAATACGAAGATGGCACCCCGGTAAATTATATTATTACCGATACCAGGATGCAGGTTCGTTTACGCACTCCCGTTAAACCCGGCGGAGATGTGATAAAACTAAAAATTGATTTCTCTTTTACGTTACCGGAATATGGTGCCGACCGCTGTGGCATCTTAAAAACTAAGAACGGGGATATTTTCACGGTAGCACAATGGTATCCTAAAATGTGTGTGTTTGATGATGTTCGTGGATGGAATACCGATCCTTACCTGGGGCCAAGTGAATTTTATTTAGAGTATGGAGATTTTGATGTAGCCATTACTGCACCTGCAAGCCACATTGTTGTTTGCAGTGGCGAATTACAAAATGCAGCTGAAGTATTAACTGCAACACAAGTTGCAAGATTAGAAGAGGCAAAGAAAAGTGATAAAACGGTAATGATCAGAACAGAAAAAGAAGTTACTGATCCTGCATCAAGACCAGCGGGAACCACACTCACCTGGAAATACAAGATCACTAATGCAAGAGATGCCGCATGGGCTTCATCAAAAAGCTTTATATGGGATGCGGCTAAAATAAATTTACCCAGTGGTAAAAGCTGCCTGGCCATGAGTGTGTACCCGGCAGAAAGCAATGGTAAAAAAGCATGGGGCAGGGCAACAGAATATACCAAAGGAAGTATTGAAAATTACAGCAAACGCTGGTACGAATTTCCTTACCCTGTGGCAACCAATGTGGCCAGTAATGTAGGGGGAATGGAATATCCCGGTATTGTTTTTTGTGGTAACAAAGCCACTGATGCAGGATTATTTGGAGTAACTGATCATGAATTCGGGCATACCTGGTTTCCGATGATAGTGGGCAGTAACGAACGCCGGTATGGCTGGATGGATGAAGGTTTCAACACCTTTATTAATTCTTTGGCCAACCAGGATTTTAATAAAGGAGAATACAAAGGCGATCCTACCAATATGGAAGGCACAGCAGGATATATGTTTAACGAACGCACTGAACCGGTTTTTTTAACACCCGATGCAATGAAAGAAGGTAACATTGGTATTGCATTGTATTTTAAACCGGGTTATGGCCTGGAATTATTGCGCAATGAAATCCTCGGGCCGGATCGTTTTGATTATGCTTTCAGAACGTATATTAACCGGTGGGCTTTTAAACACCCCACACCATGGGATTTTTTCAGAACAATGGAGAATGCGGCAGGAGAGGACCTTGCCTGGTTCTGGAAAGCATGGTTCCTGGAAAATTACAGGTTAGATCAATCTATTGTTTCTGTTAAATACGAAAAAGACATTGCTGCAAACGGTGCCATTGTTACCATTGCTAATCTTGATGAAATGGCAATGCCTGTAAATATCAGTTACGAAACAAAGAGTGGTACAAAAGGTACATTGAAATTACCGGTAGAGATATGGAACAACACGGCGATATGGAAAGTAAAACTGCCTACAACAGAAGAATTAAAAACAGTAGAAATTGATGCGGCAAAAGTTTTCCCGGATATGAATTTTGCCAACAATGTTTGGAAGGCAAACTAACTATCCAGCTAAAAAGATAGTACATGAAATCGTTGCTTATTGCTGTACTTATTGGTTTAAGTAGTAGTTTGTCTGCACAACAAACTACCCTTAAACAGGATTCGTCGTTTTCAATGGCATTAAAGCAACGTGCCCTCCGCTCAATAGGAAAACCGTTTCCTTCATTTACCGCTACCTGGCAAAACGAAAATTTTACCAATAAAAATTTAGACGGAAAAATTGTATTTATCAATTTCTGGTTTGCCAGTTGCGCTCCTTGTATAGCAGAGATGGATGCTTTGAATGAACTGTATGATTCATTAAAGCACAATAACCGTTTTGAATTCATCTCCTTTACTTATGAGAAGCAGGCCAAAATAGATGAAGTGGCAAAGGAGCACCGGATGCAGTATAAAATCGTCTCCATCAGCTTTGAGGATTGTTACCGCCTGAATCAGAATAATGGATTTCCTGCAAGTATCATACTTGATGACAAAGGAATTATTACTTATTTAAAACTAACAGCTTCAACCAATAAGGAGGAGGCGAGGAAAGCAGTATTTGAAGAGTTTTTTCCTAAGCTTAAAGCGATGCTGCAATAAAAATTCAGAACCTCTCCCGTGTTACCCTGCACAAAATCGATATGTTATTGCTGATAACAATCAATAGGCTGCATAATTTAAGAGTGATATGCAGTATAACAAATTTTTATAGTGCATAACTACGCATTAAAACAGCATATTATTGTTTTAATCATAACAGATATTAGTTTGCACAGGTAAAGTTGCGTAGTTTTACCTGGCCAGTTTGTGTATTGATGCCTGTAGCAAACTATACAAAATACTGGTTATTGAATTACTGTATCAGATCTTTACATACCACAACCCGAATTAAATTGAAGCTTTACATTAAATACATGGTAAGCATCCGCTGTAAAATGCTGGTGAAGGAGGAATTGAAAAAACTCGGGCTACATTACACCACAATCAACCTGGGTGAAGTAGAGATAATGGAAAATATTACACCCGAACAAAGACTGCAAATTCAAACCTCGTTATTACAATCCGGCTTGCAATTACTCGACGATAAAAAAGCAATTCTTATTGAAAAAGTAAAAGGAGTGATCATAGAAATGATCCATTATTCGGATGATCTGCCCAAAACAAATTTCTCCGATTTCCTTAGTGAAAAACTCAATTACGATTATACCTACCTGGCCAATCTCTTTTCCGAAACAGAAGCCACTACTATTGAACATTTTATCATTCTGCATAAAATAGAAAGGGTAAAAGAACTGATCATTTACGATGAACTGAACCTGACTGAAATTGCACGAAAGATGCATTACAGTAGCGTAGCACATTTATCGCACCAGTTTAAAAAAATAACAGGCTTAACGCCTTCTTATTTTAAATCGCTGAAGCATAAAAAAAGAAGTGCATTGGAAAATTTGTAGGCGTGAATGAAATGATCTCGTAATAAAACTATAAATCAAATACATGGATACTAACGAAATTGAAAAAGCAAAAGCCCACATTATTGTAGAGATCATTGAATACATTCCTAATGCAGTATTAAGCAAAACCATCATTAAGAGAACCACGGGAAATATTACTGCTTCTGCATTTGATGCAGGCGAGGAACTACCGGAAAAAACTTCGCCCTTTGATAATTATATACAGATCATTGATGGGGCTGCTGAACTGATCATGGATAAAAAAGTATACCAGCTTAACTTAGGAGAAGGTATCATTATCCCGGCACATTGCAGCCATTGCTTTAACGCCAACCAGCAATTTAAAATGATATCCACTATTATTAAAAGCGGTTACG
The DNA here is from genome assembly GCF_050611765.1 of Ferruginibacter sp. SUN106. Classification (NCBI taxonomy): domain Bacteria; kingdom Pseudomonadati; phylum Bacteroidota; class Chitinophagia; order Chitinophagales; family Chitinophagaceae; genus Ferruginibacter; species Ferruginibacter sp. SUN106. The sequence goes on along the minus strand of NZ_JBODJC010000003.1, from coordinate 396,694 downwards.
AAGATTAGCAGCACAACACAAATAAAATTGAAACTCTTTATCAAATACATGGTAAGCATCCGTTGCAAAATGGTAGTAAAGGCTGAGCTGGATAAAATGGGATTGCATTTCGGCTCGGTGGATTTAGGTGAAGTGGAGGTAAAGGAATTGATGAGCGCTGAACAATATGATGAATTAAAAACAGCATTAGCTAAATCAGGACTGGAGCTGATGTACGATAAAAATGCATTGCTGATTGAAAAGGTTAAGAGCCTGGTGGTGGAAATGGTACATTATACAGATGAATTACCCGATATAAAAAATTCGGTATACATCAGTGAAAAACTTCAACACGAATACAGTTCTTTGGCTGCCCTTTTTTCAGAAGCTACGGGCACCACTATTGAACATTTTATTATCCTCCATAAAATTGAACGGGTAAAGGAAATGCTATTATACAGCCGCCACAACCTTACCGAAATAGCCTACCAACTCAACTACAGCAGCGTGGCCCACTTATCTAACCAGTTTAAAAAAATAACCGGCCTTACACCTTCTTTCTTTAAAAAACTAAGAGATAAACGACAGAATGCCATTGCAAATGTGTGAATGATGCAAGTTATTTCCACTATTCTGTAATCGGATCTTTTAAATTACAACCATCTTTGCGGTACAACCGGTTTGTTGTAAATAAAAAATAGTATGACAATAAATGGTGAATTGGAAAAAGGGAAAGCGCATATTATTGTTGAGATAATTGAATATGTACCCAAAAGCGTGTTGATAAAAACCATTATCAAAAAATCAACAGGAAACGTAACGGTTTCTTCTTTTGACGAAGGAGAGGAGTTAGCTGAAAAAACTTCCCCGTTCGATAATTATATCCAGATCATTGACGGCACTGCCGAAGTAGTGATCAATGAAAAGAAATTCAACCTTAAATTAGGCGAAGGAATAGTGATTCCTGCCCACTCCAGGTATTGCTTCAATGCCAAAGAGCAATTTAAAATGTTATCCACTGTTATTAAAAGCGGCTACGAAGATTAGTAATACCATTTTATTTCACTAAAAGTTGTGTGATTATTTTATATAAGCTGCAAAGCTTGCAGGTAAAGTATAGCATACACAAAATCAATCTGAATAATATCCTGAAAAATTTGAAACTCTACATTAAATATATGGTCAGTATCCGCTGCAAAATGGTGGTTAAAGCCGAGCTGGATAAGCTGGGTTTACACTATGGTGCTATAGACCTGGGAGAAGTGGAGATTGATGGGGATATTAGCCCGGCGCAATACGATGAGTTAAAAAAAGTTTTATTACTGTCAGGACTGGAGCTGATGTACGATAAAAATGCCATGCTGGTAGAAAAGTTAAAAGCGGTGATCATTGAAATGATACATTATGCCGACGAACTGCCGGATATGAAGAAATCGGAATACATCAGTAAAAAACTCAACTATAATTATACTAAACTCTCCACTATTTTTTCTGAAGCCACCGGCATTACGATTGAACAATATATCATCAATCATAAAGTGGAAAAAGTAAAGGAATTACTATTATATGATGAGCTGAGCCTTATCGAGATAAGCAATATGCTTCAATACAGCAGTGTATCACACCTATCCAGCCAGTTTAAAAAAATTACCGGTTTATCACCCACTTATTTCAGACAACTTAAAAAGCGCAAAAACAAGTAATGTGTGAATTGTGTAACTGTTACAGGTAATTGTGTAACTATGGCAATGCAATGAAGTTCATCTTTGTACATCATGCTTAATAAAAAACACCCGTTTGAAACTCCACATTAAATACATGATGAGCAACCGCTGCAAAGCGGTAGTAAAGGAAGCGTTGAAAGAACTCGGCCTGCATTTTATTATTGTAGACCTGGGTGAGGTGGATATAATGGAAACACTTACTCCGATTCAACTGGATGAATTAAGAAATATGCTATTGAAATCCGGGCTTGAATTAATGGACGACAGGAAAGCTGTTTTAATTGATAAAATAAAACAGGCGGTTATCGAAATGGTATATCAATCGGATGAATTGATAAAAATAAATTTTTCTGTTTACCTCACGGATAAATTGCAACAGGATTATAATTCACTGGCCAGTCTTTTTTCGGAAGTGCAGGGTACCACTATTGAACAATTTGTGATCGGGCATAAGGTGGAACGGATAAAAGAGCTGTTGATATACGGAGAACTGAACATTACTGAAATTGCGTGGAAGATGAATTACAGCAGTGTGGCGCATTTATCTAACCAGTTTAAAAAAGTTACCGGCCTTTCACCTTCACATTTTAAGCAATTAAGAAATAAACGGGAAGCTCCGGTTGAAGAAATTTTGAATTAGCATACATTAAATTTATAGCGAGGTATATGGCTGAAAAAACAGGTCCACAGGATGAAGCATTATTGCTTATTCGTAAAGAACTCTTCTTAGAAAAAGAAGAAAAAAATAAACTGGCTGCAGAGCTGGTTATTGTGCGTAATGAATTGGCATTTCAAAAAGTAGAAAAGGGAAAGCGGGCTGCGGAATTAGGCATTGCCAACAAAGAACTGGAATTTCAGGATGGCGAAAAAGAAAAAAGGGCTACTGAATTAGATATTGCAAATATTGAATTAGCCTTCCAGGATAAGGAAAAGGAAAAGCGTGCAGCAGAGTTAGGTATTGCTAACATAGAACTCATATTTCAAAGCCAGGAAAAAGAAAAAAGAAAAATTGCTAACGCAAAAATCATAGAAAGCGAGATCAGTTTACGTAGCCTTATTGAAAACCTGCCCGTTGCCGTATACACCTGTGATGAAAACGGTTTTATAGAAGTATACAATAAAGTTGCCGAAAAATTATGGGGCCGCAAGCCCGACACCGGTAAAGATCAATGGTGCGGTACCTGGAAAGGCTTTTCTACTGAGGGAGAATCTATTCCTTTAGACTGCTGCCCGATGGCAATAACCATAAAGGAAAAACGTAGTATACCTGCCGTTGAAATTATCATAGAACGCCCTGATGGCACCCGTTCCAACGTGATCAGTAATCCCCAGGCCATATTTGATAATAATGGTAATTTAACCGGGGCTATTAATACCTTACTGGACATAACCCAGGAAAGAAAATTGCACGATGCTTCAAAATTATTATCTAAATATTCACGTAGTTTAATTGAAGCCAGCCGTGATCCTTTATTCACCATCAGCCCCGAAGGAAAAATTACAGACGCTAATGAAGCATCAGTAAATATAACCGGTATTGCACGGGAACAGTTAACAGGAACCGATTTCATTAATTATTTTACAGAGCCTGAAAAAGCAAAGGAAGGTTACCTGCAGGTTTTTGAAAAAGGATTTGTAAGCGATTATCCGCTAACTGTAACTGATCATAAACTGACAGATGTATTATTTAACGGATCGGTATACAAAGATGAAGAGGGGCATGTAATTGGTGCTGTAGTGGTGGCAAGAGATATTACCGAACAAAAAGTAATTGAGAATGAATTAATAGAAGCAAAGATATTTGCAGAGCTGGCTACCATTATTGCAGAAGATGCAAAAAGCAAGGCAGAAAGTTCTACAAAAATTGCGGTAGATGCAGTAAAAGCAAAGCAACAGTTCTTATCTAACATGAGCCACGAAATAAGAACACCAATGAATGCTATCATCGGGTTTACCAAAGTGGTGTTGAAAACTGATCTTACAGCCAAACAAAAAGAATATTTAACAGCGATTAAAATGAGCGGCGATGCATTGATCGTTCTCATTAATGATATACTTGACCTGGCAAAAGTGGATGCCGGTAAAATGGTATTTGAAGCCACTCCTTTTAAAATGGCTTTATCTATTTCGGCCATGCTGCATTTATTTGAAACCAAGATCCAGGAAAAGAATTTAGAATTGGTGAAAGAGTATGACCATACTATTCCTGAAGTATTGGTAGGCGACCCTGTACGATTACACCAGATCATTTTAAACCTGGTGAGTAATGCGGTTAAATTTACTTCCAAAGGAAAAATTGTGGTTAACATAAAAATGTTAAGTGAAGATGAGCATAAAGTAACTATTGAATTTTCTGTTGCTGATACCGGTATTGGCATTTCTGACAATAAAATAGAAAAGATATTTGAAAATTTTCAGCAGGCATCCAGCGGAACATCAAGATTGTATGGCGGAACTGGTTTAGGACTTGCTATTGTAAAGCAATTGGTGGAAGCACAAGGCGGTACTATTACTGTACAAAGTACACCGGATGAAGGTTCTGTTTTTAGTTTTGTATTAAATTTTCAAAAAACAACTGAGATAGCCGAGCCGGAAATTTTACTGGCTCAGCTGAATGAAGAAATAAAAAATATTAAGGTGCTGGTAGTGGAAGATATTGCATTGAACCAGCTGCTGATGAAAACCCTGTTAGATGATTTTGGATTTGAAAGAGATATTGCTGCCAATGGAAAAATTGCTATTGAAAAATTGCAAAGCAAAGACTACGATGTTATATTAATGGACTTGCAAATGCCGGAGATGAACGGTTTTGAAGCCACAGAATATATACGCAATACCATGCATTCTAAAATTCCCATTATTGCATTAACAGCAGATGTAACTACTGTTGACCTTGCAAAATGTAAAGCAGTAGGCATGAATGATTATATTGCCAAACCCGTTGATGAAAGGCTATTGTACAGTAAAATAGTTGGATTAGTGAAGAAACCTCCTTTTGTAAAAGTAGCGGCAGAAGAAATTGAAAATCCTTCCATAAAAAAGATAAAATGTATCGACCTGGATTATTTGTTGCATCGCACAAAATCCAATCCTTCATTAATGATGGAAATGATCTCTCTATACCTGGAACAAACGCCGCCATTAATATCTGCCATGAAGCAGGGGATGCAGGATAAGGATTGGAATACATTATACGCTGCTGTGCATAAAATGATTCCCTCATTTTCTATAATGGGGATCAGTGCCGATTTTGAAGTGATGGCAAAAAAGGTACAGGAATTTGCCAGTACGCAAAAACAAACTGAAGGAATAACTGAAATGATCTTACAGCTTGAAAATATTTGTATACAGTCTTGCAGAGAGCTGGAAGAAGAGCTGAATACTATTAAAAAAACAAACTCATGAAAAATGAAAAAATAAACATTTTCCTGGTAGATGATGATGCCGTGTTTTTAAAATTACTGGAAATTGAATTTTTGGCACACGCAGATTTTAAAGTAGAAACTTTTGCAACAGGCGAGCTATGCCTCGGCCAGCTTTCTACCAACCCTGATGTGATTATTTTAGATTATCACCTGGACGGGGTAATTAAAGATGTAATGAATGGCATTGAAACATTGGATAAGATCAAAGCCATCAATCCTGATATTCCCGTTATCATGCTATCTTCCCAGGATAAAATTGATGTGGCCATCAACTGTATGCACCACAGGGCAGTGGATTATGTAGTAAAAAGCGAAACTGCTTTCATGCGCCTGCAAAAAATTATCACCACTATTTTCAGTTATAAAAAAATGGAGAAAGAACTGAACTGGTATATGGAAAGAATGTAGTTTTATACTACAGAATTCTTCAATACAAAAGTGGGAATGTTGCAACTTTATCGGGCAATTGTGTAACAGATATTCTGCTTAAGCAGCTCATCTTTACTATTCACAATAAATACATTTTTTTTATGCCCATTCTTAACATTATAATTATTTTAATTGTTGTTGGTGTATTACTCTGGTTAGTGAATACTTATATACCCATGGATCGTAAGATCAAAAACATCCTGAACGTGGTAGTAGTAATTGTAGTGGTGGTATGGCTGTTAAAAGTATTCGGGCTTTTAAGTTCTTTGCAAAATATGCATACCTGATCAATTATTTAAAATATCACTCACTAAAAATACTTTATTGATGAAAACTGAAGCTGAGTTGAATGATGCTATAGTAAAACTTACTGTGACGATACAGGAAAAATTTCCTGAATTAAATAAGTACATCACCGAAATGCCGGTTACTATTCCCGATACTGATAACCCTGAAATAAACATAAAAAAACTTCAGGAATATCATGATTCTTTAACCTCCCTGGTACATAAATACAGCCTGAGCCACGGCAATACTAATTTGTAAGTTTAAAATTAACTAATGTTTAAAATAACAGGATTTGCACTCATCGTAATTGGAATAATTTGATAGCCTTTACCGGTTTTAATTTTACTACTACAGAAAAAGTAGTGGATGCCGGGCCAATACATATCACCAAAGAAAAAGACCATGCTGTTCAATGGCCCCCAATTGCAGGCGGGGCATTAATTGCAGCAGGAATTATAGTACTTGTAGTGAGTAAAAACAAAAAATCTTAATCAAATACTTACCATACAACTCATCAGCATATTTAACCAACAAAGATTATGACAACAACAAAGAAATTAGGTATATGGATGGATCATTCCAATGCACATTTAATGGAATTTGAAAATGCGGCAGAAGGTTCAAAGACAATAGCACCATCGTTAAAATATGATGTAACGGAAAATAGCATGGAACATGGTGAAAAAACAATGCACCATAAAGAACAACAACAGCAGGCATCCTGGTATAAGCAATTAGGAGAAGTAATAAAAAATTACGAGGACGTAGTTTTATTTGGCCCAACTGATGCCAAAACAGAATTGTTCAATGTTTTAAAAAAAGACCATCATTTTGATAAAATAAAAATTGAGATCAAACAAGCCGATAAAATGTCGGAGAACCAGCAGCATGCATTTGTAAGAGAATATTTTTCTACCAATTAATTGTAATTTAAAAATACAACAATGGAAAAGAAAACTGATAATATAAAAGTACCGGGAAGTACAGCTAAAACAGATGAGCAGCTTGCTTTTGAAGGCATTCCCGTTTATCCTGCAAGCGAAGATATTTACAATAGATCGAAGGAAGAGCAGGATATTGACCCTGAAGATATCTCAGCCGTGAAAGCACCTAATGCAACGGATGCAGATGCAGGAAATGAAAAAGACTTTAAGGAAGATCCTTTTGGTGATGACCTGGATATACCCGGTGCCGAATTAGATGACGAGGAAGAAGCAATTGGCAATGAAGATGAAGAAAATAACCATTACAGCCTGGGAGGCGATAACCATAATGATCTAGATGAAGACAAGGGAGAATGAATATGATGTGAAACTTCAAAAACTGAAAAGATGAAAACTGTATTAATTGCGTTAGACTACGATCCAACAGCAGAAAAAGTAGCAGAAGCCGGAGCCGCATTAGCAAAAGCACTGGACGCTAAAATTATTTTGCTGCATGTAATTGCAGAACCGGCTTATTATTCTTCTACAGCATATGCCCCTGTTATGGGTTTTGGCGGTTATGTAGATCTGAATTTTATGGAACCGGATATTATTGATAATTTAAAAAAAGCATCAGAGGATTTCCTGAACAGGTCAAAAGAACATTTGGATGACAGTGCTATTGAAACATTAGTTAAAGAGGGCGACATCCCGGATTGTATAATAGCTGCTGCCAAAGAACAAAGCGCTGATGTGATCGTTATTGGATCGCACAGCCGTAAATGGTTAGAGTCTATTGTAATGGGTAGTGTTACGGAAAAAGTATTGCATCACACTACCACTCCGCTTTTTATAATTCCAACAAAAAAGGAAGCCTGATCTTATTTCTATAGTTAAGCTATCATGGCAAAAAATATATACCATCATCTCGAGTCAAGGTTTGATAAACTTACTTCAGTAGCTACTACTATACTGGGTAATTCAATAACTTTTATCCTCGCCCTGGGCGCAGTAATATTCTGGCTTACAGAAAAAGAATTTCATAAGCAAGATCTTCATGCCTGTATCGGCGATATTATTCTCAGCGTTACCTTTTTAAGTTTATTTATTATTCAAAAATCTTTCAACCGCTTTTCCGGTTCACTGCACTTAAAAGTAAATGAACTGGTAGCATCGCATGAGCCTGCCAGTAATGCAGTAATTGGAGCAGAGCGAAAAACGGAAGATGAAATAATTGAATTAACAAAGGAACATGAAGAATTGATTGAAGCATTGAAAAAAGAAAGAGGCGGGGAGAAACAATGATAAAATACTACACTATTTGCTCAGGCAAATAGGTGAATAATGCAATTCATTTCCTCTATTCCGTAATACTTAAGCGGCCGCTATAACTCATCTTTATAAGCTTTAAAGAATTAAATAAACCTTACTAAAAATAAAATGAAGGCAACAACCGCCTTTTTTTAATAAAAGTGGGAATGATGTAAGTTATTTCAAAAATCATGTAACGCTTAATTGCTTAAAGAAAGTGAATTTAGTTGAGTACTTTATTTAATAAATCCATCAATAAAATAACCTGGTTAAAAGTATGGGCCTGTTCTATCTAAATAAAAATTACAAATGAAGCCCCGGTCAGATAATACAGAAGCCATTACCTCAAAAAAATCCTTCATTTCAAAAAATGTTGATTCCTTTTTTTCAGGCATTTATAATGTGTACATCTTTATCAAACGATTTTTCAGGCAGGTATTTTCACCTCCGTTTGAATTTAAGGAGATCATCAATCAATGCTATGATGTTGGCTACAGGTCACTGCCATTGGTTTCTTTAACCGGTTTTATTACCGGGCTTGTTTTTACAAAACAGTCCCGTCCTTCATTGGCAGAATTTGGCGCTACTTCATGGCTGCCATCATTAATTTCTATCGCTGTCATCAGGGCACTGGCGCCATTGGTTACAGCTTTAATTGCCGCTGGTAAAGTTGGTTCTAATATGGGGGCAGAGTTGGGTTCCATGAAAGTAACCGAACAGATAGATGCTATGGAGGTATCGGGCACCAATCCCTTTAAATTTTTAGTAGTAACCCGTGTACTGGCCATCACGCTGATGTTGCCCATACTGGTAATATACACAGGGCTGATAGGAATGTTAGGTGCTTACTTAAACATTCATCAAAACGAACTCACCAGCTTCACTGCTTTTTTTACCAGCGCATTTAAAACAATTTCTTTTCTGGATATTATTTCTTCTGTTTTTAAAGCCGCCTGTTATGGTTTTACAATTGGCATTGCCGGTTGTTACCAGGGATACTATGCAAAAAATGGTACGCAGGGCGTGGGCAGATCTGCAAATACAGCAGTGGTACTTTCTATGTTTATGATTTTTGTAGAAGAAATGGTCATCGTTCAATTTGTAAATGCAATAAGATAATTACTATAACCGATAAATGGATAATACTTCAATACCAGGTAACAACAAAGAAACAGTGATCTCCATCAGAGGATTAAAAAAATCTTTTGATAACCTTACTGTACTTAATGGCATTGATATTGATATTTTAAAAGGAGAGAATATAGCTGTGCTGGGCCGCTCAGGATCCGGCAAATCGGTTTTAATAAAAATAATTTCGGGCTTGTTGAAACAGGATAGCGGAACAGTTAAAGTATTAGGACAGGAAGTAGACCAGCTAAATGAAAAGGAATTACAGCAACTGAGAACAAAAATTGGTTTCTCTTTTCAAAACAGTGCATTGTATGATAGTATGAGTGTAAAAGGTAACCTTGCCTTTCCGCTGGTGAGAAACAAACGTAACCTGAGCAGTAAAGAAGTTGATGACGCTATTGAATCGGTTCTTAATGATGTGGGTTTATTGCAAACTATTAACCAGATGCCATCTGAGCTTTCCGGCGGACAAAGAAAACGTATCGGCATTGCACGTACTTTAATTTTGAAACCGGAAATTATGTTGTATGACGAACCTACTGCAGGGCTTGACCCGATAACCTGTATCGAGATCAATAATCTTATTGTTAAAGTACAACAGGAATATAATACCAGCTCAATAATAATTACTCATGATCTTACCTGTGCTAAAACAACAGCCAACAAACTCACTATGATACTGGATGGAAAATTTTTGACACCCGCAAGTTTTGAAGAAATTTTTACTTCGGACAATGCTGATCTAAAGTCATTTTACGACTACAATTTTATAAACGACAAATTACAATCATGAAAAATAAAAGACCGGTAATAGTGGGCATATTTATATTGCTGGGCCTGGCAATATTAGTAGTCACTATATTCACTTTAGGAGGGCAGAAAAAAACATTTGTAAAAACATTTACTATTCATGCCATATTTAATGATGTAGGCGGCCTTATAAAAGGAAGTAATATCTGGTTCTCGGGTGTTAAGGTAGGCACAGTAAAAAGTATCAGCTTTGTCAACAATTCGCAGGTAGAAGTAACCATGAGTATTGAAAAGGAATTGCAATCACATATCCGTAAAAATGCTATGGCAAAAATTGGTTCTGATGGTTTGATAGGCAATAAAATTGTAATTATCTATGGAGGAGATACCACTGTGCCGCAAGTGGAGAAAGATGATTTTTTAACCATGGAAAAAGGCCCCGGCACTGATGATATGATGGCAACATTACAGGCCAATAATAAAAACCTGCTGGCAATAACGAGTGATTTTAAAAGTATCAGTAAAAAAATAGACAGTGGCGCAGGCCTGCTGTCTACATTGGTAAATGATCCGGCTTTGTCACAAAAACTCGATAGTACTATGGAGGACCTTAAAGCCACCGTTGCAAATTTTAAAACAGTTTCTGCAAACAGTAAAAATGTTTTATCCAACCTGCAGAATTTAACGGGCAAATTAAATACGCCGGGCAATTCGGTGAACGACCTGGCTGCAGATACTGTGCTGTATAAGAATATCCGAACCACTTTGCAGCAGTTGCAAAATGCAGCAGCTACAGTATCGCAGTTTACCGTTAATTTAAAAACTACCAGCGAAAAATTAAATCAAAAAGATAATGCCGTGGGTATGTTGCTGAACGACCCTGCTGCGGGCAATTCAGTAAAACTCACTTTACAGAATATGCAAACCGCCAGTAAAAAACTGGATGAAGACCTGGAAGCACTGCAGCATAATTTTTTATTAAAAGGTTTTTTCAGAAAAAAAGCAAAAGCAGAAGCAAAGGCAGAAAAAATGATACCGGCAAAAGATACTACGGCCAATTAACTATCACTATATTTCAACGACAACTTACACATTTTAATGTGTGAATAATACAACTTATTCCACGAATTCTATAATGCCTGTAACCCATAAATAGCACACCTTTATATAAGGAAAGATACTCACACATTTCCTGGTTAATTATACTAACAATAAATAAAATAAACAGAATGAAAATCAACATCGGAATTTCTGAAAAGAATTTAAAAACTATTGCCACCTTACTATCAACAGTTTTGGCAAATGAGGCCACTTTATATACCAAAACGAGAAAAGCACACTGGAATGTAACGGGCGAAAGTTTTATGGAGCTGCATAAATTATATGAAGCACAATACAAGCAACTGGAAGAAGCCATTGATGAAGTTGCCGAACGTATTGGAAAATTAGGCCAGAAAACAATAGGCACCATGAGTGAATTCCTGGAACTGGCATCAATAAAAGAATACCCGGGAAAATATACTTCCACAAAAGATACGATCAAAGAATTGTTATCAGATCATGAAGCCGTGATCATTCAATTGCGTAAAGATATTGACGATTGTGCTGAAAAAATTAAAGATGCCGGTACTGCAGATTTTTTAACCGGGTTAATGGAGCAACACGAAACCATTGCATGGATATTGAGAAGGTATTTAAACTAATTCATGATCTGAAATAATTTCTAAAAAAATAAATTTATTACAATGATAAACGAAACAAAATGGTCGGTGGATACCGGGCATAGCGAAATCGCTTTTAAAGTAAGGCATTTAATGATAGCCCATGTAAAAGGAAGTTTCAAAATATTTGATGCTAATATCTATACTACAGAAAAAGATTTTACCACAGCACAAATAGATCTTTGGATAGACACCGCCTCATTAACTACCGGTGATGAAAAACGGGACGAACATTTAAAAAGTGCCGATTTCTTTGATGTAGAGCATCATAAACAGATAACATTTACAGCAAGTACTATGCAACAGCCTGATGAAAAAGGTCAGCAGGAATTGTGGGGAGAATTAACCATGAAAGGCATTACCAAAAATGTGAAACTGACTGTGGAATTTGGAGGCATTGTAAAAGATCCCTGGGGCAATGAAAAAGCAGGCTTTACAGTTACCGGAAAAATCAAGAGAAGCGACTGGGAACTTACCTGGAACACTACTATGGAAGCAGGAGGTTTAGTGGTAGGAGACGAGATCACCATTACATGCGAACTGGAATTGATCAATGCAGGAAAGAAAGACCTGCTGATGGAGGTAACAAGTGTTGTAAACGAAAACGTAGTTTTTTAAATACTACAGGTGAATGATATAAAGACAATCAGTAATGGTGTAATATCATCTCACGCTAAAAGAAACAGCTTTGTACTATAAAAAATTTACTCATACATAAATTAAAAAAAATGAACACTACAGAAATAAAAGGCAGCTGGAATGAACAAAAAGGAAAGCTGAAACAAAAATTTGCAACATTAACAGATAATGACCTGATGTTTGCAGAAGGAAAGAAAGAAGAAATGCTGGGCAAACTCCAGGTAAAACTTGGCAAAACAAAGGAAGAATTACACAAAATACTTGCAGGGCTTTAATGCCCTGCTCTTTATGAAAAGCTACCGTTTAGCCGGAGCAACCTGGCTAAATGGTACTTTTCTGATTTAAAAAAGTAGAAATTATTGAAGAACCATACTCAAAAAGCGGCAGTTACCTGGCCGCTTTTTTGTGCCCCTACCTGTAATGGCATAATGCCATATCAACAGCAACATGTATACGAAGATGTGTGAATGATACAACATTTATTGATAGTTATATAAGTGTTATTGGTGCTTATCGCCTCAACTTTGCAATTCAATAAATAAAACAAAAAAATGAAAAAATCAATACTACTTTGTATCTGTTTAGCAGTTACAATGCTTATGAATGCACAAACACAGGATAAAAAGTGGAATATCGGTTTACATGGCGGTGCAACACAGTTTAATGGCGATTATTCAAATGACTTTTATAACACAAAAATGCCCTTTTATGGTTTTGGTGGTTTATCTGTATCAAGATATATCAGCAGTCACTTCGATGTAAGTTTTTTAGCTACTAAAGGAAAAGTTGGTTTTAACAGCGCAGCAGGAAGATACAGCACCGACATTACAACTGCCACTATTAATATGAGATTTAACATCCTGGGGCCAAATTCTCCTGTACGGCCTTATTTGCTGGCGGGTGGCGGGGCAATTCTTTTTGATAAGAACCTAGCGATCTCATCAAAAACTGTTGATTATGCTGCCCCTTCATTTGGTGGTGGTATAAATTTCAGGCTAAGCCCATACGTTATGCTTAACCTTCAGGAAACATTCATGTATTCCAATAAAGACAACAGGGATGGTGTGGTATCTGGTTCAAATGATGCATATCTTTTTCACAGTGCCGGACTTACATTTAATTTTGGAAAGAAAAAAGATGCCGACAAAGATGGCGTGGCAGATCGTCTTGACAAATGTCCTAACACACCTGCAGGAGTTGCAGTTGATAAAAACGGATGTCCGCTGGACAGGGATAAAGATGGCATCGCTGATTATATGGATGCCTGCCCCGATATTGCCGGTATTGAATCTTTAAAAGGATGTCCGGATAAAGATGGCGACGGTATAACAGATGCCGAAGACAGGTGCCCGGATGTAGCAGGAACTGTAGCAATGAAAGGTTGCCCTGATACTGATGGTGATGGTGTTGCAGATATAGATGACAGATGCCCGGGAACAAAGGCTGGTTATAAAGTAGATGCAAGCGGTTGCCCGATGGATAATGATAAAGATGGTATTGTTAATGAAGAGGATCGTTGCCCGGATGCAGCAGGTCCGGCAGGTTTAAAAGGTTGCCCCGATAAAGACGGCGACGGTATAGCTGATATAGATGATCATTGTCCCGATATGAAAGGCACTATCGCCAATAAAGGCTGCCCTGAAATTACTAAAGAAGAAGAAAAGAGAATAACTGAAATAGCCAGTAAAATTTTCTTTGAAACCAATAGCGCTAAATTAAAAGCCACATCACTGGCACAATTGGATGAATTAGCTGCCATTCTTAAAAAATATGAAAATGCAAATTTATCTATCGGCGGACATACCGATAGCCAGGGCAGCGATGAATTCAATATCGCCTTATCACAAAAGCGTACAGAATCAGTTAAAACTTATTTAATGGGAAAAGGTATCATGGAATCCAGGATAAGCGCTACAGGTTTTGGAGAAAGCCAACCTATTGCTGATAATAAAACTGCACTTGGACGGGCTAAAAACAGAAGGGTGGAATTAAAGACTTCTTACTGATAAAATATTCTCAGGTCGGTTTTGGTTAATAGAAGGGCTGTTGTTTTCAACAGCCCTTTTTTATTGGTTGCGTACCACTTTTACAAAAAAGCAATTAGCAAATGTGTGAATGATGTAAAATAAAATAAAAGTTTTGTAATGCTATACAGGGTTAATCTGCCCACCTTTGTGGATGGCGGTATTACTAATTAACAAAACAAAAAAATGAAAAGGATCACAATGGAAAGTTCAGGAATTGCTTTCCAAATAGCAACAATAATTTTTATTTTTAGTTATTCCTCCTCGCCGGTAAAGTTCGGCGAAAAAATAAATTCAGTGGATAAAACAATACACTCTTTTATTTATCCGGCAAAAGCACAACACCCGATAGACAGCAGTAATGCCGGTAATTTGTATTATGCAGAAAAGAAAAAGTCCGGCTTCCTGTACACCAACCTTACTATGAATATACAGGGAAGCAAAAAATAATGCCGCTTACATTGTATATAACAGCCAGGGCAAGCTGAAATACATGATGATCATCTACCCAAAAAATTATGAAACTTTGGCTACTTACTTAAAAAATTTATTTAATGATGCAGGCGATGTTACCCTTTTTACAAGCCGTTTTTTTAAAGAAGTTTTAAAACCTCCTTTTGAAATAAAAGAATTCTTCAGGCAATGTTTTCTTATTGGTTACAAATCTTTACCACTGGTAGCCATTACAGGATTCATCATGGGCCTGGTACTTACTTTACAATCAAGGCCAACATTGGCAGAGTTTGGTGCAGAGTCCTGGTTGCCGGGAATGGTAGCCCTGTCGTTGATAAGAGAGATAGCGCCTGTAATAACCGCATTAATATGTGCCGGCAAAATTGCTTCAGGTATTGGAGCAGAATTAGGATCGATGAAAGTAACCGAACAGATAGATGCTATGGAAGTATCTGCTGTTAATCCTTACAAATATCTTGTGGTGACAAGAATACTAGCCACCACTTTAATGGTACCGCTTTTAGTAGTGTTTGCAGATGGGGTGGGAATTTTAGGAGGCTACGCCGGTATCAATATTCACAGCGATGTAAACCTCTTCCGCTATTTTGCCCAGGTGCTGGAATCACTTTCTTTTTTAGATATTTTTCCGGCTACAATAAAAACTTTTTTCTTCGGATTTTTTATTGGTATGATTGGTTGTTATAAAGGATTTAATGCAGCCAGTGGTACCGAAAGCGTTGGTAAAGCAGCTAACTCTGCTGTAGTGGCGGCATCGCTTACCATATTTATTATTGATATGCTGGCCGTACAGGTAACCGATCTTTTCTTTTAAAATAAAAATATGCTGCAGGAAGAAACCGATATAAAAGAAAATAGTATTGCAGATACCGAAGGTCCCGTGATCAGTATTAAGGGCCTGTGCAAATCCTTTGGTAAAGATAACGATATACTGAAAGGGGTTGATCTGTATGTTGATAAAGCTGAGAACCTGGTGATACTGGGTAAGTCCGGTTCGGGAAAATCGGTAACTATAAAATGCATGGTAGGTTTGGTTGCTGCCGATAAAGGAGAAATAAAAGTATTTGGTACCAACATCAGTAATATAACCAACACCGAATTGAATGCAATAAGAGTAAGAATAGGATTTCTTTTTCAAAATGCCGCATTATATGATTCAATGACGGTAAGACAAAATTTAGAGTTCCCTTTAAAAAGGCATTTTAAAAAATTGACTGCAGCGGAAGTGAATACAACTGTAACTGAAGCATTAGAAAATGTAGGACTGGTAGAAGCTATTGATAAAATGCCTTCCGAATTATCGGGTGGTATGCGTAAAAGGGTAGGACTGGCACGTACATTGATCTTAAAACCAGAGATCATTTTGTATGATGAACCAACAACCGGTCTGGATACGATCACATCACGGGAGATCAGTGAACTGATATTAGCCATGCAGAAAAAATATAAAACGGCATCAGTTATAATTACACATGATATGGCTTGTGCAAAACTCACCGGCGACAGGATCATAATTTTAAAAGATGGTATCATTCATGCCGAAGGCAGTTATGATGCATTAGAAAAAAGTGATGATGAATGGGTACGCTCATTCTTCGTCTGATAAAAAAAGTAACAATATGAAAAAAGAATCCGGCTTTACATGGAAACTGGGCATGTTTGTGGTGATTGCATTGGTGACCTTTATATTCACCATTTATTTTGTAGGCAAACAGAAAAATTTATTCGGCTCAACTTTTCGTTTAAAAGCACAGTTTAAAACGGTAAGTGGTTTAAAAGTGGGCAACAACGTTCGTTTCTCAGGTATTAATATCGGAACTGTTGATGACATTACTTTGATAACAGATACTTCGGTAATGGTTGACCTGGTTATAAAAAAAAATGTGCAGCAATTTATTAAAACCGATGCAAAAGCAAGCATAGGATCTGATGGATTAATGGGAGATAAGGTACTTACGATTTCGCCTGGCAGCAACAGTACCACTTATGTAAAAGATGACGCTCTCATTGCTACAAAAAGTGCTATTGAAATGGATGATATTATGAGCAGTGTAAAAAACAGTGTGGACAATGCCGGTGTTATAACAGCACAACTGGCACAGTTTACCTATAAAATGAATAATGGCAATGGTGCTTTATCTAAACTGATCTCTGACGAAAAATTCTCCAGCAGTTTAGAGGGAACATTAAATAACCTGCAAACCAGCTCAAAAGAATTTTCAAAATTCAGTAGTAAAATGAATGATGGCAAATTGGGCAAAGCTTTAGATTCAACCATGTCTAACATACAAGGCGCCACAAAAGGCCTCAATGAAAATATGGAAGCTGTAAAACATAATATTTTACTTAGAGGTTACTTTAATAAAAAGAAAAGAGCTGAAGCTAAAAAACAGGCCGCACTAAAAAAGAAAACCGATGTAATAATTAATCCTGTAAATCCCAAAGACAGTACAAAGCAATAGGGCTTACAGTAATACCTAACCGTAATTTTTTGTAATAAAGACGTTCAATTGAACGTCTTTATTACAAAGTGTATCCAGGGCGGCGATCTTTTTTATATGATAATCCACTCATTTAAAAAATTGTTTCCTGCTTGTTAGTTTAAATCAGCTTACCTTTAGAATATAGCCGTGCTTTCCTTCCTTCGGTTCTACTACACTTATTTATTACTCACTACTAAAATAACGATCATGGATGCAGGCGAAATTGAAAAATCAAAAGCTCTTATTACTGTAGAGATCATCGAATATGTGCCTAATTCAGTAGTGATTAAAACGATCCTCAAAAAATCAACCGGCAACATCAGCGTGATGTCTTTTGATAGCGGCGAAGGGCTTACAGAAAAAACAACTCCTTTTGATACTTTTGTACAAATTATTGAAGGTAAAGCTGAAATAGTGATCAGTACGGTATCTCATCTTTTACAAACAGGTCAGTCCATTGTTATACCTGCTCATGCTTCCAACCTGGTAAAGCCCAATGGCCGTTTCAAAATGATACTAACCATTATTAAAAGTGGTTACGAGTAACATTGTGTGT
Organism: Ferruginibacter sp. SUN106; assembly: GCF_050611765.1. Classification (NCBI taxonomy): domain Bacteria; kingdom Pseudomonadati; phylum Bacteroidota; class Chitinophagia; order Chitinophagales; family Chitinophagaceae; genus Ferruginibacter; species Ferruginibacter sp. SUN106. The sequence goes on along the minus strand of NZ_JBODJC010000003.1, from coordinate 378,840 downwards.
AATTGATAAAAAAAGTCCCTGAACAAAAAAGGGGCTTAAACTAAAACGCATGTGAGAAAGATGTGTTTATTAAACAGCAGACTATAAAGTTCATAGTCTTTTTATGTAATTATTTACACAATAGGCAAAAATAATTGCATCATTTACACTTTCTGATTTATTCCGCATTGTTACAGACAAATCACTCAAATATCGCTGTCAAATAATATTGGCAAAATCGCCACCTCATACTTATAAAAATGTATGTGGGAATTATATAAGCTTTTTCAACTATTATGTAACACTTATCATTTCAGGAGTTTGCAACTTTACAATAGAAAATAGCAGCAGCACAAATAAAGTTTAAACCAATGAAAAACCCCATACCTGCATTCGTTAAAGCAAAACATCACAGGCAATAAAAAGCTAAATCAGTATTTTCAGCAATAACAGGCAGGGATATATACAAAGAGCAAGAGCCAATAAAAACAGTGGCAGCAAAGTATTATAGTAGCAGAAAAAAATTGGTAATCACTAAAAATAAAATCTCTTGACTTATCTATTGATCACTTTTTTTTACAGTTCTTTTTACAGCAGAAGATTACACAGGAGTTTTTTGTTGTGGCACAGTATTGGTAATTCAAATCAAAGCACCATTGCAATGGTTAATCGGTAACAGTAAAACAGTTGGCAGGAATTATCAGGTATTACTGTCGCACTCAATATTTCATTAATCATTTAAAAACAATCAATCATCATGGGAAATTTGCTTTATACCGTTGCAGTAATTCTGGTTATTCTGTGGGCAATCGGTTTCTTAGGTTTTCACGCCGGTAGTATCATTCACCTGTTGTTGGTAATTGCAGTAATTGCAGTGCTCTTCAGGATCATCAGGGGCGATAGAACAATTTAAACAACTTAAAACAAATACAATGAAAAAAACTGCTTTATGTTTAATGGCACTAGGTTTGTCATTAGCATTTACTCCAATGCAATCTAATGCCACAGCTATTGTTGCACCTTCTTCAGTAGTGGTTCCAACAGAGCCGGTTGATGTAAGTAAATCCATCACCAGGTTGAATGAAATTAAGGACATGGATAAATCTGACTTAAGTGGTGCAGAAAAAAGAGAATTACGTAAAGAAGTAAAGTCATTAAAAAAAGAGATCAGAAGTAACAACAGGGGTATTTATCTTTCGGTAGGTGCTGCAATTATTATTGTGTTGTTACTGATACTTATATTGTAAACTATAAATTAAAAAGTATGAAAACAGGAAAAGTAGTATTGGGATTATTAGCAGGTGTAGCCGCCGGAGCTATATTAGGTATTTTACTGGCACCCGATAAAGGTAGCAATACCCGTAAAAAAATTATGCGTAAAGGCGAAGGGTATGTTGATGATGTAAAAGAAAAATTCAATGAAGCTATAGATGCTATCAACGATAAATACAAAAGCATCAGGCACGGCGCAGAAGATTTAGTTGCCGATGGCAAAATGAAATTTGAAGACGCTAAGAATGAAGTTAAGAAAGCAACGCTTTAAAATGTAGTCCAATTAAAAGGTAAACAATGAATAACAATGCAACAGCAATAGAAACGCTTTTTGAAAAAGCCAGTGAGTACGGTAAAACCAGTATTGAATTATACAAACTTCAGGCAATAGATAAAACTGCTGAAGTGGTTTCATCTTTGGCAACCAGGTTGGTGATTACTATTGTTGTTGCATTATTTATTGTAAGTGCCAATATAGGGCTGGCATTGTGGATAGGAGAGTTGCTGGGCAAAACTTATTACGGCTTTTTTGTTATTGCCGGTGCATGGGCACTGATTGCTTTATTGGTATATGCATTTCGTAACCAATGGATAAAAGAACCGGTAAGCAATACAATGATCATTAAAATGCTGCAACAAAAAGAAATATGAAAAAAAGAAATGAAAGTAGCGTATTGCAAAATGCCATCTTATCCCTGCAGCGCAAACAGGCACAGGAATTAGATTCACTAAAAGAACAGTTTCATATTACCTATGAAAGCTTGAAACCCATCAACCTAATAAAAAACACATTCCGTGATGCTACTTCTTCACCCGAAGTAAAAAGTGGCCTTGTGAATAATGCTATTGGTTTGGCAACCGGTTATTTATCTAAAAAATTATTGATTGGTGGCACGCATAATCCTATAAAAAAGATACTGGGTGCTATTGTTGAATTTAGTGTGGCCAGCTTTGTTGCCAAGCGTGCAGATAATTTTAAACCGGCGGCAAAAGAAGAGCTGAAAGAAAATGAACAACCCGTATTTTAATCACCAAAATAACTCCTGTAATGAAAAAAATATCTATTGCACTTACGCTTTTATGCTTGTTCTTCATGGCACATAGCCAGAATCCTTTACCGGTAGGCAAAGCACAATTCAATGTTGGTGTGGGCTTTTCGGGTTGGGGCGTACCCGTGTATGCAGGTATAGATGTTGGCGTACATCAAAACATTACCCTCGGTGGCGAATTTTCCGTTCGTTCTTACAGGGAAAACTGGAAAAATAACCATTATCGTCATAGTATTATCGGCATTGCTGCCAATGGCAATTACCATTTTAATACGGTACTTAATATTCCCAAAGAATTTGATTTTTATGCAGGGCTTAACCTGGGCTTTTATTCTTGGTCTTCACCAGATGGTTATCCCGGCGATCACAGCTCCGGCATTGGCCTCGGCGCACAAATCGGTGGCAGGTATTACTTCAATAATAAAGTTGGCTTAAACTTAGAGTTTGGCGGCGGAGATGCTTTCTCTGATGGCAAGATCGGTTTAACATTCAAATTATAGGATCAGCATTCGTACAATTTAAACTTTCAAAAGATTCGTGGTATGACGAATCTTTTTTGTATTGCACCAACTCAAACCCCGTTCTGACAGGAATCATCTTTTATTATGTTGAAGGTTATTTTAAATCAGCTGCAATAAAAATATCTTCGTCAAAACAATAATGACACCCTTAGTTCGCATCAAGATCATTCATACCATCATCTGGCTTTTTTTCAACCTGGTATTATTCTATATGGCTTATGCAGTTATCGTAAACAAGATTGACAGGTTAGTGTGGATTGGTATTGTTCTTATCATAGCAGAAGGAATAGTGCTGCTGTGTTTTAAAAAGATGTGCCCGCTAACTATTCTTGCCCGTAAATATTCCAATTCTGCCAAAGATAATTTTGATATTTATTTACCCAACTGGCTGGCGAAATACAATAAGCTCATCTACACCAGTTTTTTCATCCTCATTGTATTGGGCGTATTGTACCGAACACTCCCCATTGACCGTTCCCCATTCACGTCTCACGTCTCACGCCTGCTTCGTCTTCCACTTTCCGCTCTTTAAAAACACAAACGCCATTATAAAGATCGTACTCCAGTACACTACTTCATTACTCCATGCCATCGCTAAAGAAATAAAATGTACTTTCATAAATATCCAGCTGTAAATTAAATACACTGTAATAGCTACAATTTCAATCATCAGGTTCACCTTGGTTTTACCTGTTCCTGTTACACCATTCAGCCAGATATTAGCCACACTCATGAACAACATGCCCAGGCTAACCGTTCTGGCCACCGGAATACCCGCCGCAACAAAAGCATCACCTTTACTGAATAACCTGAAAAACATTTCAGGAAAAATATTCAGCAGCAGCACCATTACCGCACAAAAACTAATACTCAGTAACATGGTTTTATTAATGGCCAGGATAACCTTGTCTTCTCTTTTTTGTCCCATTAAATTACTTACCACCACATTGCTCGTACTGGCAAAAGCCCATACAAATACACCCGCTAATCCAAATACATTCCGCATTACATTGCTGATGGCTTTATCCAAGGCATTGCCGCGGGCCTCAATTAAAAAGAAAAATATCAGCCAGGTGGTTACACTGATCACGTATTGCGCTACCAATGGTGCCGATACTTTGATAATAGCTTTGCTGATCACTTTATCATAAGCAAGATCTTTCAGCAGGTTATATTTCTTTTTTAATCCTGTTTTATACAACACGATCAATACCACTAAAAAACCAACCCCTTCCGCAATTACCGATGCAAGGGCTGCACCATTAAATCCCATTTTAGGAAATCCAAAGTGGCCATAAATAAATACGTAATCCAAAACTATATTCAGTAAGGCTTCAAAAATAAAACCGATCATTAAATACCGGCTGTTGAGTGACGCCACCAAAAAAGCATTGCCCATCTGGAACAGGTACAAAAAAGGCAACCCGAAAATGCGGATACGCAAAAAACTGATCTCCTGCTGGTAAGCATTAGCATCGGCAACAGGTTGCAAAATAAACGGCGCAATAAACCAGGTAAATAATATGCCTATCAGCGAAAGTTGCAAACAAATACGGATGCCCTGCGATAATATGGTTTTAAAAGCACCGGTATTGCCACTGCCTGCATGACGGCTGAATACCGATTGCATAGCATTATTCAATCCATGCCCTGCAACAGCAAATATCAGGTAATAAACACCCGTAATACCGGCATTGCCCAATGCATTGGCATCATCCGATTTGCCCAGGAAAATGCTGTTGGTAAGCATATTTACCTGGGGAATGAGGATAGCCAACGTAATCGGCATCGCAATAGACAGGATTTGTTTATTGGTGACTTTTACTTTTAAATCGTCGTTTGTTGCTATACTTTCCATAAAGTCAGCAAAATTATCTTATTTTGCCTGCCGAAAATCATACAGTGAATCCATCATTTAATATAAAAAGTACAGCCATACCTGCCGGTAAACCGGTTTTATTGGTACAGGCAGGTAAACAGGGCATTTCGTTTGCGCAATTAGATAGCGACAGCAATACTTTTACATCAGTACAGGTATATCATTTTGCAAAACAATTATCCGATGCTGCAATTGCAGAAGAGATCAACAACCTTTTAAGTGTTGAAGAATTGCACCAGCAGCATTTTAAAAAAATATTTGTTACCTGGTGTTTTGATGAAAATATTTTAGTGCCATTCGAATATTTTGACCAGGGCCATACCAGCGATATGCTGCAACTGGTATACGGCGATGCAGCACAGGCTGCCATCCAGCACGAACTGGTGCTGGCGCATAACCTGCATACAGTGTACAGGATACCGGTTGTAATAAAAAATGTATTTACGCATTGGCTGCCCTTCAGCATTCAAAACCACCAGAGCTCTTTACTCATCAATATCGAAAAAGTACATACAAACTTATTGTATTGTAATTTTTATCCTACTTCACTTACTGTGATGCTGAGGAAAAACAGTCATTTGCAGGTGATACAGAATTTTGAATTTAATGCACCTGAAGATGTAGCCTATCATTTATTAAATGTATGCCGCAGTTTTGAAACCGCTATACAAACTACCGTACTGCTGAGTGGTATGATTGATGCCGATTCTAATTTATACAATGAACTGCACAAGTATTTTTTAAACATTGAGTTTGCAACATTACCAGGTAATTTCAATTATGCAGATGAGATTCAGGAACAACCTGCACATTATTTCAGTCATTTATTTGCCACAGCCTTATGCGTATTATAAGCGGAACACATGGTGGCAGAAGAATCACGCCACCCAATAACATGCCTTACACAAGGCCCACCACAGATATTGCCAAAGAAGGATTATTCAATGTGCTGCAAAATAATTTAGAAATTGAAGAACTGAAAGTACTCGATCTTTTTGGCGGCACCGGTTGCATCAGTTACGAATTAAGCAGCAGGGGAGCACCCGATATTACCATTGTGGAAAAAGATACGCAGATGTATGAGTTCATTAAAAAAACGGCAGCCGAACTGGAACTGGACAATTTTAAAGTGATGAAAGGAGAGGTGTTTAAATTTATTGATACTGCAACAGAACAATATGATTTTATTTTTGCAGGCCCCCCTTACGCATTAGCCACCATTGATGATTTACCCATAAAAATTTTTGAAAAGAAATTATTGAAACCTAAAGGCTGGTTTATACTGGAGCATACACCAAGAAATGATTATAAAAAGTTTGAACATTATAAAACAGAAAGAAATTATGGTACTACCATTTTTTCGATCTTTATAAATTAATTTGACTACGGATTATTTTTAAATAACAAGGAGTACAAAACAGAACATAGAAACTACTTTGTAGTTTTTCTTGCCACAAATAGCACGAATGTCCACGAATGGCGACTTATTATTCGTGTAAATTCGTGCCATTCGTGGCAAGATTAATTCACAAGGTGAATAATGTAAAGATCATTCCGGTCTCTAATTAACCAATCAAAAAAGAATGCTTAGAAGTTTCAGATATTTATTGTTTCCCGTTTCACTTGTATATGGTGCAGTGGTATGGCTGAGAAACTGGTTGTTTGATAAGAATATTTTAAAGGCAGCGCAATTTAATTTTCCGATTATTTGCGTGGGTAATATTGCCGTTGGAGGTACTGGTAAAACACCAATGGTGGAATACTTAATACGATTACTGCAAAACGATTTTAATACGGCTACATTAAGCCGCGGTTATAAAAGAAAGACCAAAGGTTTTGCTATAGCCGATAATACCACCACTGCTTTGGAAATTGGCGACGAGCCCATGCAATTTCATAATAAATTCCCCCATGTAACAGTAGCAGTTGGCGAAGAAAGATTGGTGGCTATACCACAGATACTGCACGATAAACCCGGTACCAATGTCATCATTCTCGATGATGCTTTTCAGCACCGCCCGGTAAAAGCAGGATTGAATATTGTGCTGACGGCTTACAATAATCTTTTTACAAGAGACCTGATGATGCCTTCCGGAGATCTGAGAGATGTGAAAGCGAGTATGAAGAGAGCCGGTATTATTGTAGTCACTAAATGCAAAACAGGTTTATCAGCTGATGAAAAAAAATCTATTGTAAAAGAATTAAAACCTTTACCAAAGCAGGCTGTTTTTTTTACTGAGATCACCTATTCCAAACCTTACCATCTTTTTACTAAAGCAGAAGCAGTCATTGACAGAAATACAAATATCCTGCTCATCTGTGGTATTGCCAATCCACGGCCATTAAAAGATTTTTTGGTAACCAATTTTAATAGTTATGATATGCTGCGTTACCCCGACCATCATATTTTTAACAGCGACGACCTGGCGGATATCAAAAAACAGTTTGCCAAAATTCAGCAACAGGATAAAATTATTCTTACTACAGAAAAAGATGCCGTGCGCTTAGTGAAGTTTGAAGAAGACCTGAAAGATTTTCCGGTGTATGTATTACCTATTGAACATTCTTTTTTATTCAACGAAGGTGAGGCCTTCAACAAATTAGTTGTTGACTTTATCGCTGCTTTCAAAAAGTAAATGTATTCGCCGGAGGGGTCAATGTCATTAAGTTAAGGAGCTTAAAGAAATGCTCAATAACCAATGCTCAATGTTCAATTTTCAATAGAAATGCAGTTTATGCTGTTTTTAACCGTTTTCGTAAAAGAAGCTACAATCAAATACTCTTGTATTTTATTGAGTATTGAGTGTTGAACATTGAGCATTGAATATTTTCTTTTAAGGACATTGCCCGGCGGAACGGCATTTTGGTTGCACTATAGTTGTGTAAAAAACTGGTGAAAAAGTTTATTGCTTCTTGTAAAAAATAAATTTAAGTTGCAGCGAAGGTTTAACCAATTACACTCGTCTAACTAAAAACACCCAACCCTTTTTGACAGAACAGGAACTGGTTTATGGGCTCCGCAACGGAGATGAAGTAGCTTTTAAGGAACTGGTACTCCGTTTTCAGGACAGGGTATTCAATACTGCTTTGGGCTTATTGCAACATAGTACCGATGCCGAGGATATTGCACAGGAAGTATTCATTCAGGTCTATCGTTCAATACACCAGTTTAAAGAAGAGTCCCTTTTGTCTACATGGATATACAGGATCACCACTACCAAATGCCTCGATCAGCTGCGGAGCAAAAAAAGAAAAAAACGTTTTGGGTTCATCAGCAGTTTATTTGGTGCCGATAATACACCATTGCACGAACCGGGAGAATTTAACCACCCTGGTGTGCAACTGGATCAAAAAGAAGATGCCGCATTACTTTTAAAATTAGTAGACCAGTTACCCGAAAACCAACGCACCGCTTTTATACTGAATAAAATAGAAGAGCTGAGTTACCGGGAGATCGCAGCCATATTAAACACTTCCGAACCTGCCGTGGATTCGCTGTTGCAAAGAGCAAAACAGAACCTCAGAAAAAAAATTAACGAATTACCCCCATAGCAGCGAAGGTTTTTATAAAAAGAGACATCTAAATAATAAATGAATAAGTAGCATTAATAATGAATAATAAAGAAGAACGCATATTAAACAGTTTAACCGGTTTGGAAAAAGCAGCAGCGCCTGATTTTTTTTACACCCGTTTAATGGGCAGGATGCAAAAAGAATGGGAGCCAAAAAGAAAAACTTTTCTGTTGCTCCGCCCTGCATTTGTTACCAGCGCTTTATTGGTGGTATTGATGATAAATGTGTTTTCGATAATGCAGTTTAATAAAGCACCGCAACAAAAAGCAACAGTACAGTCCGGCAAGCCAGCCACGCTGGAATCCTTTGCAGAAGCCTATAACATGAACACGGCATCTGTTTACGAATAAAATTTTTCAATATGAATTTCTTTACAAATAACCGCCTGCTTTCTGTAATAACATTATTGTTACTTACCGCAAATATTGCCACACTGGGTTATTTATGGACGCATAAAAATAATGCCGGAGGTAATATACAACCTCCGCCACCCACAGGCCAGGTATTTGAATTTGTTACCAAAGAATTACAATTAGACTCAGCACAACAACTAAGCTATAAAAAATTAAGAGAAGAACACCAGGCGGGACAAAGGCCTTTACAAGACAGTATCAGGAAAGCAAAAGATGAATTTTTTGAATTACTGAAACAACCTGCACCTGTTGAAGCTTTAGTGCAACAACAAAGCAGCAAAGTAGCTGCAGCAGAACAGCAACTGGAATTGTTTACGTTCAGGCATTTTCAAAAACTCAGAGCCATTTGTACTGCCACACAACAAAAAAAATTCGACGACATTATACAGGACGTATTGCGCCGCATGGCACCAGCAAAACGGCCGCAGGGGCCGCCACCACCGGGTATCCGAGGTGGCATGCCTCCGCCGCCAGGCGAAGGGCCAGGGCCGGGTGGAGAAGGAATGCCACCACCACCTCCGGAAAATAAATAATGCTAAAACAACTCCTTCATAAAATCACCTTTATAAAACAGAATTAATAAGTATGAAAATGATACCCGTAAAACTTATGGCCTTAGCCGTAATTGTCGCAGGCATTTCCTGTAAAAAATCATCTGGTGATACTTCAACAGGTGGTGGCGGTGGAACAGCCACCGTACCCGACGTGTATAAAAAAATATACGGCGCTACCAGTATTACTTCAGATGGTACTTACATCACCATTAAAACCAGTGGCGCACCCGATCATAAAAGTGTGTATTACCCAACTGCCAATGCTTTGTACGAAGCTTTCAGTGGTACTACATTTGGTGGCAATACATTTTCAAAAAATCCCAACTCTATTGCTACACAGAATTATACTTTTAAAATTCCGCTTAACCCGCAGGTTAATGCAGCACATAGCGCAACACCACTGGGGCCAATTGGCGTGTCGCTGAATGGTGTGGCATTCTTTAACCAGTATGCCGGCCCTAACCAGCCACTTACCAACGAAGTAGTAAGCTTTGATAAATACTGGGGCCATCCATCACCCACCAGCGAATATCATTATCATGTAGAACCATTATACCTTACCACAGTTAAAGCCTCCAAATCTGCTTTACTGGGTTTTTTATTAGATGGTTTCCCCGTATACGGACCGGAAGAGAATAATGCTACCGTAACCAATGCCATGCTGGATGCCTATCATGGACATACAGCCGTAACAGCAGATTATCCCAATGGCATTTATCATTATCATATTACAAACACTGATCCTTATATAAACGGAAGTGGATTTTATGGAACACCAGGCACGGTTTCTAAATAGCGGTATATCAATATTGCTGCTCATGCTGTTTATCGGTTGTAAACAAACCGGTAAACATGCCGTTGAGTACAAGATCACCAATGCAATTGCACCAGGTTTAAAAATGGTGAATGGTGTGGTATATTTAAAAGACAGCCTGTACACCGGCACGGTCTATGCGCTCTACCCAAACACTACAGATACCGCAACCATTATGAACTTCAGTAATGGTAAAGAAGATGGTGTTTGGAAAAAAAATTACGCCGATAAAACTCCCGAAGAAATAAGAAACTTTAAAGACGGTAAAAAAGTGGGAGAGTACCTGGCCTGGTGGCCCAATGGAAAAAAGAAATTACAGTACGAATTTAAAGATGGCGAGTACGAAGGCACTTGTTACGAATGGAATGAAAGCGGGCAACTGACCAAAGAGGCCAATTATAAAGCCGGTTACGAAGATGGCTTGCAAAAAATATTTTACAACAACGGAAAAATACATTCCAATTTTATGGTTGTTAATGGCAGGCGTTACGGATTACTCGGCACCAAAAACTGTATCAATGTATCGGATAGTATTTTTAATTAGTAGTGTAATTATTTTAGTGCATTGCAGCAGTAAACAAAAAATTGCCATGCTGCCCTATTACAATACGCCGGATTTTACACCGCATTTTATAAGCGCTGATGCAGCCACAAAAGAAATACCGCATACCATTGCCGGTTTTTCCTGCACCGATCAATCCGGCGCAACTATCACACAAAAAAATATTGAAGGCAAAATTCACGTAGCTAATTTTTTCTTTACAGCCTGCGGCAGCATTTGCCCTAAGATGATGACTAACCTTAAAACCACGTACGAAGCATTTAAGTTGGATACCGGTATTGTTTTTTTATCTTACTCGGTAACACCCTGGAGAGATTCAGTTGCCAGACTTAAAAACTATGCAGAGCACAATGATATCAGTTTAACCAACTGGCATTTGCTTACAGGCAATAAAGCCGATATTTACAAGCTGGCCCGTACATCATATTTTGCCGAAGAAGATTTTGGTTTCAGTAAAGACAGTTCTCAGTTCCTGCATACCGAGCATATACTTTTAATTGATCAGCATAAAAAGATACGGGGCATTTACAACGGTACTTTAGAACTGGAAACACAACAACTGGCCAAAGATATTGCTGTATTAAAAAATGAAGGACAGTAGTACAGTGGTACGGTAGTACAGTGAAAATATTTTTTCGCTTCACTTATACACCGTAAATACTTTTCCGCTCCATTAGTCCGGCAAAAATATCTTTTCGCTCCATCACCCCGGCAAAAATATTTTCAACCCACCGAAGGTTTCCCCTGAATCCGGCATCTAAATAAAAACACCAGCAATTATATACCAACCATTTCGTTAAGCAATATGAAGAAAATTTACCTGCTGTTTAAATATTTACCCAAAATCAAACCATTATGAAACGTGTATGCCTCAGCGCCTGCCTTGTAGTAACCATTGTACTTTTTCAATATTGCTCTAAAAAAGATAGCGGTACCACCACCGGTACGGGCACTACCACGCCGGCGCAACCCACATTGCCCGGCACTACATTGAATTATGTAATGACGTATCCTGCCCATATCCAGGCTGCATTACTGGCTAACGACAACACCCCTGCCGATAATGCCATCACCAACGACGGCGCTACCTTAGGCCGTGTTTTATTTTACGATAAGCAATTAAGTAAAAACAATACCGTAAGCTGCGGCAGTTGTCACCAGCAGAAATTAGCTTTTGATGATTCTTCCAGTTTAAGCAAAGGATTTGAAGGCGGTTCAACCGATCGCAATTCCATGTCAATTTTAAATGTTCGCTTTTACAAAAGCGGGAAAATGTTTTGGGATGAAAGAGCCGCTTCTGTTGAAAAACAAGCCCTGCAGCCCATACAAAACCATACCGAAATGGGCTTAACCCTGGCCGAATTAGAAACCAAGGTAAAAGCTTTAAGTTATTACCCCGCCTTATTTCAAAAAGCATTTGGCAGCACAACAATCGATTCGGTGTTAATAGCAAAAGCCATTGCTCAATTTGAACGCAGCATTGTTACCTACCAATCAAAATACGATCGTGTAAAACAAGGGCTGGAAACCTTCACTCCATTAGAGGCACAGGGCGAACAGATCTATTTAACGGTTGGCGCACCCAACACCTGCAATACCTGCCATACAGCACCCATGTTTTTAAACAGCCAGACGCCGCCGTTTGCATTTCCTGCAACAGATATTGGCATTAACGGCCAAAACCGCTTTAAAGCCGGTTCCTTACGCAATGTGGCTACCCGTACTTCCTTATTTCACAAAGGAACAGTGGCAAATGTACTGGCTATGTTTACCGCCGGCGCTCCGGGCACAGGCACAGCACCCATACCTGCACATAGTGTAGCGCCGCAGGATGTACAACCACTGATGGCATTTTTAAATACACTTACCGATAATACAATTATAACGGAGGAGAAGTTTTCGAATCCGTTTAAGTAGAAAGAATTTTCTGGTGTAGAACAGAAAAAATATTCAATGCTCAATGTTCAACCTACAATGTTCAATAAAATGCACCCGCATTTTTATACTGCTTAATATTTAATGTAACAAAAATAAGAAGGGGAGATGGCGGTAGTAATTTACTATTGCAGTCTTTCCTTCTTTTTTTATGCCACTAATACCTAAGGTTTTAAGAACTTTCATATATTTATTTCAGGTTGATAAATATGTAATGAAAATTATAAGGCTATGAGTTTTTTAAAGAAATTATTTGGCGGAAAAAAGAAAGAAGAAGAAGCTGTACCTGGAAATCAATTTTCGGAGGAAGAATACGAAAAGGATTATGAATTGAAGCAACAGGGATTAGAACAGGTTTTAGGCAAGATGCATGATATGGTTGGCCATGCCATAATTCCTTTTGCCATTGGCGGTGCTACAGATATGTACTATTTTCCCAACGGTATTGCAGGCACCGGCTTTGCCACTATGGAATTGCTGGACCCCGCTGGCAATGGCCCCAAACCCAACCGCCTGGGTACTTATGAACTGGTAGCTTTTACAAAAGAAGCGTATAACTCAGGTGAAGACGAACAAACGGCGTTCAACCTTGTTCAAAGCCGTATTTGCAGCATTTTCACCACTATTGGCAATTATTCTTTCGAGGCAGTTTTGAATCCCAATGAAACCTGTGAAGTTCCTGTTCCACCAGAAGAAGGCAAAAACATCTGCCTGGTGTTTGATCACTATAATCCCGGGAATGCCGAATTTAAGATTGGCGAAAGACAACACCATTTACTCCTATGCCTGGAGGTATTTAAAAGCGAAATGGAATTTGCCAGGCAACAGGGCAGTGCTGAACTTTTTAAATTATTAAAAGAGAAAGGATTTTATCCTTACAGTGATATGGACCGTGTGGCTGTGGCGTAGCCATCTATTTCGCCACATCAATCTTCACCTTCTTGTTTTTTATCTTTTCGTCTTTGATCAGGCGCAGGGTATCGCTCACTTTAATTTTTTTGATAGCCACAAAAGAGAAGAAGTCCTTCACTTCAATTAAACCGATATCTTCCTTTTTCAGTTGCCCTTTATGAGATAAAAAGCCCACGATATCGATCTTATTCACTTTATCCTTTTTACCTGCAGCAATAAAAAGGGTGCTCCATTTTGGTTTTTCCGGCAGCTCATAGTCACCATTCAATTCCTGTGCAGTAGCATTTTTTGTAATATATTCAGGTAGAATTTCTTCCTCTGAATAAATAACATAAGTAGTACCGCTGGCTTCCATACGGGCTGTACGGCCGTTGCGGTGCGTAAAGATGTCTTCCGATGTTGGCAGGTGATAATGAACGATATTCCTGATATTTGGAATATCCAAACCACGTGAAGCTAAATCAGTGGTTACTAATATACTGGAAGTGCCATTTCTAAATTTACATAAAGCAGCGTCACGTTCCTGTTGCTCCATACCGCCGTGGTAAAATACTGATACAATGCCTCTGTCGCTCAGGATATTGCTGGTTCTTTCCACCGATGTACGGTGGTTGCAAAAGATAATAGTAGAACGGTTGCCCAAAAAGCAGATCAGCTTAAATAGTATATCAGCTTTGTCTTTATCTTCAGAAAATACCATTTTTATCTCCAAACCAATGGCATTTTCAATAACCAGGTCAAGGTAATCCAGCTTTAAAGGTTCTTTTAAACCGATAAAATTAGGCACAATAACCGATTGGGTTGCAGAAGTTAATATGCGTTTGTTAATATTTTTTAGTGAGCTGATGATGAACTCCATTTCTTCCTGGAAACCTAATTCAAGTGATTTATCAAACTCATCCAATATTAATGTGGTAACCAGTTCAGTAGAAAAATTATTTCTGCGTAAATGATCGGCAATACGCCCCGGCGTGCCTATAATAACTGCAGGTGCCTGTACCAGGTTGGTTTCTTCAATTTCACGTTTGTGGCCGCCATAACAAAGCGTTACTTTATAGCCCGTCTGCATTTTACGGAACACATCATCAATCTGTATCGCCAGCTCACGGCTGGGTACGATGATCATGGCCTGAACGCCTTTACTGTCTTTTTGTAATAACTGCACCAGCGGCAATAAAAACGCCAGGGTTTTTCCCGATCCGGTTATCGACAATAAAATAACATCTTCGTTTTCTTTGGCCGCCAGCGATGCCAGCTGCATTTCGTTAAGCTCGTCAATATTCAAATTGGCAAGCATCCTTTTAAGTTCTGTTGTATCTGTTTGCATTTGCGCAAATGTAGGTTTTGTATCTCAAACTGCATATATTCATTCCTGCCATAAACATCTTGCCTGTTTTGTACTATTTTAGCGTATGTCTGCAAATTTGCATCCGCTGGTACAGCATATCCGGAAAATTACCGCCGACCAGGAAATAGGGGAAGAGGCTGTTTTACCTTTTTTTGATACCCGTTTATTTAAGAAAAAAGACATATTGCAGCAAGAGGAGAAACTTTGCGTACATTATTTTTTTGTAGTAAAAGGTTGCCTTCGGCTGTATTTTACCGATGATAGCGGTACAGAACAAACGCTACAGTTTGCCCTAGAAAACTGGTGGATGACGGATCTGGATGCTTTCCGCACAGGGCGGCAATCGGTGTATAGTATCCAGGCCCTGGAACCGGCCGAAGTGCTGGTAATAGATGCTGAAAACTATAATTTACTGCTGCAGAAACTGCCGGTGATGGAAAAATATTTTCGCCTGGTATACGAGCGTGCCTATGCGGCTTCATTACTTCGTGTACAGATGATATCAAGAATGCCAAAGAACGAGTTTTATGAATTGTTTGAAGGAAAATATCCCGATTTTCTGCAGCGAATTCCCCAAAAAATACTGGCTTCATTTTTAGGGTTTACACCCGAATACCTGAGCGAATTGCGTAAAAAAAGAGTTGAAAAAAAATTATCATGACGGAAGCATTACAGCATCATATTCAAAAAATATTGGCAGGGCATACTATGCCGGTAGATGAAATGACAACTTTCTTTACAACAAAAACTGTAAAAAAAGGTGAGATCCTGCTCAACGAAAACGAACCCTGTCACGATATTTTCTTTGTAAATAAAGGATGCCTTTACATGTTTTATAACCACAACAATAAAAAACACGTGGTACATTTTGCCCTGGAAAACTGGTGGATAACTGACTATAAAACCTTTAGTGAAGGCAGGCCCGCCGGGTTTGCCATTACAGCTATGGAAGACTCGGTAATAACCTTCATGAGCAGGGAAAAATATGACAACCTGTTATTGCAATTCCCTTTAATGGCCCTTTATTTCAATAAAATTCACGAACGGGCTTATGGTGCAGCGCTGTTTAAACAAAAAACATTTGCTACAGTATCCAAAGAAGATTTTTACAAACATTTCAGCAATACATATCCTGCGTTAATGCCAAGAATTCCTGATGCTGTTTTTGCGGCCTACATGGATGTATCTCCCGAAACTTTACAAAAGATCAAGGCGGCATACGTTTCTTAAACCAGCTTAAGTTTTACCGGTTACACACTTTTCATCTTTGCAGTATCAGATCACTTAAAAATTAAAAAAGATGAAAATAGTAGTTATCGGCGGTACCGGCCTTATTGGTAGCCAGTTAGTTGCACAGTTACAACAAACCGGCAACGAAGTAATTGCAGCTTCTCCCAATACCGGTGTAAATACACTTACCGGCCAAGGTTTGGCAGAAGTGCTGCAAGGCGCAAATGTAGTGGTGGATGTATCTAACTCACCATCCTTTGAAACCACGGCAGTAATGAATTTCTTTAAAACATCTAACGAAAACCTGCTTACGGCAGAAAAAACAGCCGGGGTACAGCACCATATTGCCTTATCGGTTGTGGGCACCCAAAAATTACAGGCCAGCGGTTATTTCAGGGCCAAGCAAGTTCAGGAAGATATGATTAAAGCATCGGGCATTCCTTACACTATTGTACATGCCACCCAGTTTTTTGAATTTGCCGGCGGTATTCTGCAAATGAGTATGGTTGACGGAAAAGTGGTTTTGCCAGATGCTAATATACAGCCCATAGCGAGTAAAGATGTGGCAGCATTTATGGCCAAAACAGCATTGGCAAAGCCTGCCGGGACAATCCTTGAAATTGGCGGCCCCGAAAAATTCAATATGTCAGCCTGGATAAAAGCGTATGCACAGGCTACACATAAAAATTTTGAAATTATCACCGATGCCGGTGCTTTATATTCCGGTGCGCCGCTCAACACAGATACTTTAGCGCCCGAATCGGCAGTGTATTTGAGCGAAACAAAATATAGTAACTGGATAGCTGCGGCCGAGAATCAACGCTAAAATTTATCTCTGTTGAATTATAAAATGACCGGCGTGTTACAATGCACCGGTCATTTTGTGGTTGTATCATGTAATATATTTTATAATTCTTAATCATTTACTTATGAAGTTTACCTAATTTTTTTATTTATATAAAAGAGTGGTCCTGGTACGGCAAAATACAGCTACACGATCTTAATAAAATACACATAAATGCTTTACTATTCCCGGGAGCAGGTATAGTAAAACTTACTCGTCAAATTCAACTGGCTAAAAATTACACCGGTAATGGCAACCCGGTCAACGGCCTGTACGTCTTACAGGTATGCACTCAGTCATCACAGATCCACCGCAGCCTGCAGCCCGTAAAAGCCGGTATTCATCCTTCGCTATCCTTCGCTCTTAATTCCACCATCCTTCGCTTAAAAGTGCAGGCTGCTATAGTAAACATCCTATACACCTATAACACCTGTCCGTAAAAGCCAGCTCAATCCTTCATCAAAAATACCAGCTTATAAATACCAGGTAAGGCGACATAACAAGCAGGCGGCCGTGTGCAACGCTTTAGCAATGGCTTTCATCTTACCCTTATAAAGCCATATTTTTTTGAAAACAGATAGTTTACTTTTAAGAGGTATCCGCGGCAAAATAGGCGGGATAGTGGTAAAACATTACGGTAAAAAAGTAGTGGTTACCAAAGCGCCCGATATGAGCAATATACAACCCACAGCTGCACAACAATTGCAGCGCAGCCGGTTTGCCCGGGCTGTTGCACATGCCACGCATGTTAATAATACTCCCGAATTGCGCCAGGCCTATATAGTCAAAGCCAAAAAAAGCAGGTCCGTATACCAATACGTACTTAAAGAATACCTCAAAAACAATAAGTAATTTTCTCTGCCAGTTCGTTTTTATGGCCATGAAATGTGGATACCGGCAGTGTATGGTTTTGCTGTATTTTTTTTAACCTTCGCACGCCGGGGCTACAAATATTCCGGGCCTGGCAAAATTGAAAGCGCCAAAGCATTTTCTTTTCAGCGCCGTATTTTGTCAAAGCAAATTGTAATGAGCATATCACTGCACTTAAAAGCCTTTAGCAGCATCTGGAGCTAATAGCTTAATAATCAGCTACAGCTGAATATTAAAACTGATTATTCTTTCCTATAATTAATATTATGTTAAATAGCCGCACATCCAAAGCACAGGTAGGGAAACAAAAAAATAAAAAAGCCCTCCCACTACAGAGCGAAGATTGTGTTGTTAGATTGAGTTTTAAGGAAGAATTTTCCTCTTATTCAATTTTGGAAAAAATCACATTTATTGGTTATTGCCTATTCCCATTATTCCTTGTTGCTATGGTTATTTGGATAAAATCAAACTCCTGAAAAAAAAGCATTATCATTACAATATAATTATTGATTGTAATGAGTACAAAAGCCACTACGCCCCCCAAACCTAAAAGAGATCGTTTTGATGTAGCCCTACGACTACTCACTTTAGCCATCGCCTTATTTGGTGTTTGGTTTGCATCCTACCAATATAATCAGGGAATAAAAAACACAAATAATTCTAGCAGACCTATCGTAACTATCCGCTCCAGTAAATATTCCTACGATAGTTTATTACAAATGTATCAAGCGGTATTTTCATTTCAAAATTACGGCACAAGACCAGCCTATAACTTTGAAAGGGTTGTTTCTATTATAGGCATGGACTCGGCAGGTACTTTCGACAATGTAGTTCATACAGAAAATGAAACTTTCGCAAACTCAATGGTTCCATCAGTTGAATTTGTGTACCCAACTGCTGGGTATAGCTATGCCAATAAAAATTATATATTTTATAAGGTTACAATGAAGTACAACGACAATATATCTAATAAAGAATATGGAGATAGCTTATACTTCGTTTCTATGTGCCATTTTTTTAGAGATGATAAAATGTATAATCCCGACAATTTAAAGCCGAGGGGCATCAATTATACACAGTCTGTATCACTGGATTCTGTACTTAAAGGCAAGCAGATTGTCTCCGACAACATGACTATAATTAAATAGAATAGGAATTAAAGGTCGCTTCGATATTTTTTTAAGCAACGCCGTCGGCATTGCAGGCAAGTGCATTATGAAATATGATAACATGATTGTATATTGAGGCATGGATTACATCGAACCTTTACCAACGTGTGATAAAATATTAGAACTATTCACACCCCAAGTTCCTGCTGGATTTTCCCATAGCAGCATTAATAATGCCTTAGGATATAAAAACTCAGACCCAGAAGGTGCTTTTGTATTAGCCGCCTTACACAAGTTAACTACCGATAAATATCTTGTTCCCTATGCTATGGATAACAGTTTATATAAAGTCAGTGGGGACACTTTCATTTTTAAAGCATCAGGTGGTTACAAAGGATTAGTTGAAAAAGAAAAAAGAGTTTTAGAATTAAAAGAAGCTATTGAGCAATTAGGATTAAAAAGTACACAATCAGTAATTGATACTAATACATCTATACAAGCACTTAATAAGCTAACCAGTGATTTTTATGAAAAGCAGGATAAGTATAGTAGAACACAAAGAGGTTTAACATACGCAATTGTTATATTATATCAAGTATAATATACACCCTCGTTACCTGCTTAAGTTACTATAATGCAAGTAGCACAGAAAAATCAATAGAGCAAAGTTTACAGCATATAGAAAAGGTAATAGATACGCATCAAGTGGATGGTAAGGAACCGAAAAAAATCGGCAAAGATTCTTTATAAATTTCACCGTATCTTAGCATAAAGTAGGTAACATCTACCAAGTTTACAAAAAGGGTGCTGATACACCCTTTTTCTATTTAAAAAGGTTCGCCTACGGCAACCCCTCTCTCCATGTTATATTGCTCTTTGTCCCCCATTTTTTCGTCCATGCTACGCAAGGTTGAAAAATTGTGTACCAAGGCTCCGCCGCTTCGCAATTCATTTTGTTTTACCTGCCTTTCTAATTATAGCTTATTAACTATATTTGAAACCGATAAACTTAAACATCCTTATGTCTTTAGTAAAAAAGTTCTGGATAATCATTGCCATTATAATCCTGGTTTTAATTGTAACTAACCCCGGGCCAAAAGCATTTAAGGAGTATTTAGGTGAAGGCCAGGCGCTTCAAACAAGAAGAGTTTATAATTGGCTGATCTTTTCGGTGTATGAAACACAGCTTCCCTTTTCAAACCATCAATACCTCGGGATCTTTATGAATTTCTTCCCAAGGGAAATAAAAGTGAGTGAATGATCCATTCCTCAGGTTTTCATATCTAAAAACTATATATTTGATTTTGTCAGCGGGTATCCGCAGACAACGTCTGAGATAAGGCTCGTGGGGTTGGCATTTTGCCAGCCCTATTTTTATGCAACAAACTTTCCGCTGTTTACATTAGTTATCTAATAGTTAACTGCTTTTAGCTATTCATTTAAAATCATACCTTGTTGTTCTGCTATCTGTATTTTTATATGGGGTAGTTTTTCTCCTATTAGTTTAGTGGGCAACCTGCAAAGGTTGCCCTTTATTTTGGGGCGTAAGTGTGAATTATGTAAATAATCGGTTTCAAATCACAACAATTTTCATTTTCAGGGTATTAGTTTTGTACTGGTTTTCTTCATGGGAAATTTGGAATAAACAAAGTTACCGGGGGCCGGATCTTCATCCCTTCCCCCTCTATTTTCACTATTGGGTTTCAGGTTTAGTGAAATTATTAAAGTATCAGTTTCATATAAAAAAGCCTGACCCTATTCAGGCTTTTATTGCATCACTTTACAAAATTTCAGTTTCAGCCAAAAAAGAGCCGGCAATTTAAATTTTATACTTATTTTTAAACTATCCCTCAAGTTCAAGCCTTAAACCATGGAATTTTACAATTTTGCAGATGCCAGCTACCTGCTGGCGTATTATACTGATAAGCTTATCGGTAAAACCATATCTCATAAATCAGAGTCGGTGATCACTCACCTGGAAATTGATGACTGGGCAAATGGCAATTACCGGCTTTTGGCAAAGTGTAATTTAAAAACAGAACGAGACGTGTGCGAAATTGCCAAATATCACGATATCATTCACCCTGCCCATGCTTTAAAAGAACGGGTGCTGTAAATTAACTATTGACATTTTATCTGCCGCCCGACTTTTGTATTGCGGTATACTTCTTTATCTCCTTTTCCATCCCGAGTATTTTGTAATTAGATAGCAGCAAAGCCAGTGCCTCCTTATAATTTCTTTTATCAGTTACGTGTGGATGGTCTGCAACTTCTTTTAAATAAACATTAGATTGCTTTAAACAATTAATTGCTGCTGATTTTTTACCTGCTTTTTTATTATCTACTGCCTGGTTAATAAAAAATTTACCCAATAAAAGTTTGCCTTCTGCAGATGTATCGTCTGTTGCATTAAACCTTACCAGTTCACTATACAGCGTATCCTTTAGCCTTTTTACAGTTACAATTCCCCAATTATGATCTTTGGCATCAATGTAAGCCGGGTTCTTTTCAGGATTTGTATATAGGTAATGGTACAGGTCTTTAATTAAAGCAAGCCGGTTTACGGGTTTATTGTAGTGTGCATTGGTACTAAACAGCTTATAGTATTGTACTATCATTGCTACAATATCATTTTGATCGCGGTAATAATCAATAAGATTGAGCATATAATAATCGGAAGACGGGTATAACAATTGCATCGTACCATAATATTTATTCATTCCTTCATCATCCTTTTTTAAGCGTAAATGATACAGCAGCCATTTATACACCGGCTCACCATCACCGTAAGGATAACCGGAAATATTCCGGTCAGCCATTTTTTTGGCAAAATACATGGCTTCATCTTCATTGCCGGCAGCTATGGCAGCTTTGGCAGAATATAAAAGATTGCGCACATCAGGGCTCTCTACCCAAATATGTGCTGCTATAAATTCCTTTATGCCAGCGGCTTTTTTAAACCTGGTTAAGGCTAATGCGTAACTGCCCTTATCATTTCGTTCGGCACCGGCATTAAAATAGGCTACCCCTTCATCGCTGTAGCCATTGTACAAGTCAAAAGCCACTTTATAATTATCGGAACTCAACTCCTTTTCTGTGTACAGTGTATTCAACTGCATTGCTTTTTGCAAAGCCTGGAAAGCATCCATGCGGCCATCTGCCAGCAGGTCTTTCAGAAAAATATCGTTGGTAATAGCAGCGTAGATCTGTGCTTTCAGTAACCAGGCTTCGGCACTGGTACTGTTCTGCAACAAAAAACTATCCACAGATTCTTTTGCCTGCACCAGGCTTTTTTGCCCGAAGAGCTGCCGGGCATAAGCCGGCTCCTGGGCCCTGCCGGCAAGTATAAAAAACAAAAAGCCAATACTGGTTAGTATTGACTTTTTATATCCGGTAAATTTGTTCATTTACTGATTATCAGTTGATTCAGTTGTATTATCCTCTGGTGTTTCAGAGATATCTGAAGCTGTATCAGGAGCTATTCCTTCTGCCGCAATATCATTAACATCGCCTTCAATTACTCCTTCTACTTCTTCTTCTTTTTCATCCAGCTGTGTGATTGCTGCAATAGCATCATCTTCATCCACCCTTATCAGTTTTACACCCTGTGTTGCCCTGCCCTGCTCGCTAACGCTGGCCACACTCATACGTATGGTAACGCCGCTTACGCAGGTGATCATCAGGTCTTCTTTTTCTGTTACGTCCAGCAACCCAACCAATCCACCTGTTTTTGGCGTTACATTGATGGTTTTAACCCCTTTACCGCCACGGTTAGTGATCCTGTAATTGGCTTCGCCGGTTTCAGCATCGTCTAGCGAAGTACGTTTGCCATAACCTTTTTCGCTCACTACCAAAATGGTTTTGCTCTTATCTTCACGGTTTACACAAACCAGCCCAACCACTTCGTCGTTTTCATCATCTACTTCAATACCCGCTACACCAATACCACCGCGGCCTGTGCTACGTACTTTCTCTTCGGGGAAACGAATGGCACGGCCGCTTTTAACTGCCATCATGATTTCGCAATTACCATCGGTTAACCTTGCTGCCAGTAACTGATCGCCTTCTAAAATATTAATAGCGTTAATACCGCTCTGGCGTGGACGACTAAAATCTTCCAGGTCAGTTTTTTTGATGATACCCTTTTTCGTACACAAAACAATATAGTGGCTCTTCAGGTATTCTTCGTCTTTAAAATCCTTTACATCGATGATGGCCCTTACCTTATCATCCGGCGGAATCTGTACCAGGTTCTGTATAGCCCTTCCCTTGCTGGTTTTATCACCTTCGGGTATCTGGTATACCGGCAACCAGAAGCATTTTCCTTTTTCGGTAAAGAATAATAAAGTGTGGTGCGTACTGGCAACAAAAAGATGTTCAATATAATCTTCCTGCCTTGTGCTGCTGCCTTTGGCACCGCGGCCGCCACGGCGCTGCTGACGATATTCGGTAGCCGAAGTTCTTTTGATATAACCTAAATGAGAAATGGTAACCACCACATCTTCTTCTTCAATAAGATCCAGCATGCTGATCTCATCATCCAGGTAAGTGATCTCTGTGCGGCGTTCGTCTCCAAATTTTTCTTTTATCTCTGCCAGTTCATCTTTAATGATCTGGAAACGTAAACTTTCAGTGGCTAAAATTTCTTTCAACCTTTCAATCAGTTTCATAATTTCAGCATGCTCTTCACGTATCTTATCTATCTCCATACCGGTAAGGCGTTGTAAACGCAGTTCCAGTACAGCTTTAGCCTGTATCTCTGTCATACCAAAATTGCTGATCAACCCTTCCTGTGCAATATTGGGTGTAGATGATTCCCTGATGAGTTTGATCACTGCATCAAGGTTATCCAGAGCAATAATATAACCTTCTAAGATATGTGCTCTTTCTTCAGCCTTACGTAATTCGTATCTTGTTCTGCGGATAACCACTTCATGCCTGAACTCAATAAACTCCCTGATCAGGTCTTTAAGGTTCAGGATCTTTGGCCTTCCTTTTACAATGGCCACATTGTTGATACCGTAAGAAGTCTGCAGGTCGGTTTGTTTATACAGCTGGTTGATTACTACCTGTGCCACCACATCTTTTTTCAGCTCTACTACTACCCTTGTACCTTCTTTATTACTTTCGTTATTAACATCGCTGATGCCTTCAATTAATTTTTCGTTGATCAGTTCGCCGATCTTGGAAGTAAGCTGATCCCTGTTTACCTGGTAAGGGGTTTCGTAAATAACGATCTTTTCCCTGCCGTTTTTGCCGGTTTCAACATTTACCCTTCCTCTCAGTACCACCCTGCCACGGCCGGTATGTAAGGCTGCTTTTACGCCTTCAAAACCATAAATGATACCTCCGGTTGGAAAATCGGGGCCTTTTACGTGTTTGGTAAGATCATCAATAGAAATTTCTTTATCGTCGATATAAGCCACACAAGCATCAATTACCTCACTTAAATTATGCGGCATCATGTTAGTAGCCATACCTACGGCTATACCGCTGGCGCCATTTACCAGCAACTGCGGAATTCTTGTAGGCAGTACGGTCGGTTCTTTCAACGAATCATCAAAGTTCAGTTGAAAATCCACAGTTTCTTTTTCAATATCATCCAGCATAGCTTCGGCCAGCTTTTGCATACGCACCTCGGTATAACGCATAGCAGCCGGCGGATCTCCATCCTGGCTACCAAAGTTTCCCTGTCCGTCAACCAGTGTATACCGCATATTCCATTCCTGCGCCATACGTACCATCGTATCATATATGGAAGCATCACCGTGGGGGTGATATTTACCCATTACCTCACCCACAATACGGGCAGATTTTTTATACGGTTTGTTGCTGTAATTGCCCAACTCACTCATGCCATATAAAACACGGCGGTGAACGGGTTTAAATCCATCTCTTACATCCGGCAGGGCCCGGCCAACAATTACACTCATGCTGTAATCGATGTAAGAAGTCTTCATTTGCTCCTCAATATTTACCGGTATAATTTTGCCCCGGTTGTTAAGGTTTCCGTCTTTTAATTCTTCGTTATTTTCCATATAATTTTTGTCCGATTTCTTAGTTGGCGAAAGTAACGATTTTCAGGCGTTTTTCCGCTTAAAAACGCTGTTTTATCGGGTTAGTTTTACACATTTATTGCGGGCCTGTGGACAAGATTCCGGATAGTACTTTATTAACCCGAATTATGTAATTTTGTGAACGTTCAGGCAAAAAATCCCGTTATAATTTTACAAATTAAAAAATGACGTGGTGACAAACACTTTATTTAAAAAGAATGCGTTTATTATTGACTCTGCAATAGCGGATGCTATGCTAAAATAAATTTAACCCTTGAAAACTCTACTACTCTTTGGTGCCGGCAAATCAGCCACTGTTTTAATCGACTACTTACTGCAGCAAGCGCAATCGAATGACTGGAAAATTATTATTGCCGATGCAGATAAAAACCAGGTATTAGCCAAAACAAATAATTCGCCTTTAGCAGAAGCGGTGCAGATTGATATTACCAAAGGCGAGCAAAGAGCGGAGCTGATACAAAAAGCAGACATTGTAATTTCGATGATGCCCCCTGCCCTGCATTTTTTAGTGGCGCAGGATTGCGTAACCTATGGTAAAAACCTTTTAACAGCCTCTTATGTGGACGACCAAATCCGCAATCTGAAATCTGAAATCGAAAACCGAAACATTCTCTTCCTATGCGAAATGGGTTTAGATCCTGGTATCGACCACATGAGTGCAATGAAGATGATAAATGAGATAAAAGCCAAAGGCGGAACGATAACTTCTTTTAAAAGTCATTGTGGTGGTTTAATTGCACCTGCAAGCGATAATAATCCCTGGCATTACAAGATCAGCTGGAACCCACGCAATATTATTTTAGCAGGAAGTGCCGGTGCGGTGTACAAAGAGAACAGGGAAATAATTGAGGAAGAATATCAAACTGTTTTTGAAAATTGCGAATTGATCTCATTTCCTGGTTTAGGGCAACTGGCCTGGTACCCCAACAGGGATTCTATAAGTTATATGCCTACTTACAACCTGGAAAATGCAGAAACATTTATCAGGACCACTTTACGTTATCCGGCCTTCTGCCGTGGCTGGGATTATATTGTAAACCTTGGGCTAACCGATACCGAAGACCACGATAATATAATGGATTGCGAAACCTATGCTGATTGGTTAGAGAGAAAATTATATTTAGTAGAAGACAGCGAAATGAGCCTGGAAGAATATGTTGACCTGTATGTGCATGAAGATTTTCACCAGGAAATTTTAAGCCAGTTTAATTTTTTAGGCCTCAACTCCAATAATAAATTACCTAAAGCAGCACAATGCTCTGCAGATATTTTACAGTTTGTGGCAGAAAGCAAATTGGCCATGCAGCCAGATGATAAAGATATGATTGTAATGTTGCATGAGATAGAGTATACAATTGAAAGTTCAAAGTTGAAAGTTGAAAGCTGGTTGCGTGTAGAGGGCACAGATAGTTTGAGAACTGCAATGGCTAAAACGGTTGGTTTGCCATTGGGCATAGCTGCAAAACTGATCTTAAACGGTACAATAACACTTACAGGTTTACAAATACCTACGGCAAAAGAAATTTATGACCCGGTATTGAAAGAACTGGAACTGATGGATATTAAATTTACTGAAAAGGTTATTTAATACTTACCGGATAATAATTTCCTCAATTCCTCCACCCCTTCTGTGGCAGGTTTTTCTATTAAATGAAGATTAGGATAATTACTAACTGAAGGTATTTTTTTATCGATAATAAATTTGGGTAAAAACGGCGGCGCATAATGTAATAAAGAGGCTGCCGGATAAACCTGTAATGATGTGCCGACAACCACAAAATAATCGCAGTCATGCAATAATGCTGCAGCTTCTTCCATCATAGGTACAGCTTCTTCAAACCAAACAATATTGGGGCGAAGCTGAAAACCATCCGGTGCAAGGTCGCCAACATTTATGTCTCCCCGTATTTCATAAATGGTACTGATATTCGCTACACTCCGCATTTGAAAAATTTGCCCGTGCAGGTGCAATACATTGGTACTGCCACCACGTTCGTGCAGGTCATCAATATTTTGTGTGATGATGGTAACGTTGAAATCTTTTTCTAAATCTGCAAGCCCCTTATGTGCAGCATTGGGTTCTGCTGCTGCCACATCCCTCCTTCTTTCGTTATAAAAATTAAGTACCAGTTGCGGATCTTTTTTAAAAGCCCTTGGAGTGGCCACATCTTCCACATTGTAGCCCATCCATAAGCCATCGCTGTCTCTAAAAGTTTTTAAACCACTTTCGGCGCTGATGCCAGCGCCGGAAAGTACAACGATATGTTTTTTATTTTCAGCAGCCATTGATACAATTTCCACAAATTTAAATTGTATCAGGCATTGATCACAGGTTTTTTAGCGAATTTAATTTTCTTCACCCCTATATAAATTCCGATACCTGCTAACAGCAATGGCCATATCGAAATCAATCCTACAAACAGGTCAGCGAACCAACTGGCACCGGTTTTAAAAGCATGGCTTATCCTTGTAAAAAATGTTGGCGTATCATCAGTTGGTTTGTAACCAGCTAATGGTTGAAAGAAAGTAAGGTTGATAGTGCTGTAAGCCGATTGATGCGAAAGAAATTCTACCCTGCCGGCAGCTGATTCAATTTCTTCCTGTATACTGTTGATCTCGTTTTGTACCTGCAGTACTTCTTCCATGTTTTTAGATTGTTTTAAAAACTCCAGGTATTTTAGCCGCATTTGTTTTTTTGCTTCCAGCCTCGATCTTGTATCCACTACTTGCCCGGTAACATCTTCTGTATTGATCTTTCTTTCCAATACTTTTATATCAGCTCCGGGTAGTTGATTCATCATTGTTTCAAACTGGTCTACGGGAACTTTTATGGAGATAACAGTTTCAGATTTTTCATCAGTAAGATTTTGTTCTTCCTGTGCAATATAGCCGCCGAATTGTTTTACCGTTTTGTGTACATTATCATTATAGCCTTTAAAATCTTTTACTTCTAATTTAAGTGTGGCGGTCTTAATTATTTTTTTATCCCAATCAGGATTAGCAGCAGGCTTATTGGATGTAACAGCTGGAGGCGGTGCAGCTGAATCAGCCTTTACCTGCTGCTGTGTGCCCACCGGAATTTGTTGTGGTTCCTGTGTATTGCGATTTGATTCAAAACTTGTTTTTTTAAGTTCCGTAACATTGGAAAGCTCAACATTGGCAACCGTTTCATTTTTCAAGCTTTGCTTGGCGCTGTGGTTACAGGAAATAAAAATTGAAAAGCATACTGCTGCAGCAATAATTAGTTTTGTTTTCATACCGATGAGTTTTGGGTTATGAGATGCTGATTAATAAAAATTACATAAAAGAAATGGCAGGCAATCGTTGGGTTTATTTTTTTGCTACGGGTAATGCTGAAGCCGTTTCCACAAGACTAATAAATTCAGTACGATAGCCATTTATGTCTTTTCCTTTGGCATTTGTTGCCAATGCAATCACCTCCTCGTAACTGGTGTTTTGTTTATAGGCCGAATTGCGCAATAACATTCCAAATGAAGCTACGGCTGCCGAAAAGCGAAAATTATCAGATGTGTTTTCAATACTTATATTTTCATCCGATACCGGATGAACGATCAATTTACTTTCATCACCGGTTGGTTTTTTATACCGCAGTTTAATGGTGAGCATTTCATTGGTAAGATCATTGTTGATCACCGGGGTAGTTTGGTATTTCAGTGCATCCACTTTGCCGGTAAATTCATCATGCACTCCCACCGGAATAATTTCATACAATGCAGTCACTGTATGCCCGGCACCCAGTTCACCGGCATCTTTTTTATCATCATTAAAATCTTCTTTTTGCAACACCCTGTTTTCATAACCTATCAGGCGATAGGATTGTACTTTTGCCGGATTAAATTCCACCTGTATCTTAACATCTTTTGCAATGGTAAATAAAGTGCTGCCGAATTCTTTCACCAAAACTTTTTTAGCCTCATCCAGGTTATCGATATAAGCATGATTACCATTTCCTTTATCAGCCAGTTGCTGCATTTTATTATCCTGGTAAT
The DNA here is from genome assembly GCF_050611765.1 of Ferruginibacter sp. SUN106. Taxonomy (NCBI): domain Bacteria; kingdom Pseudomonadati; phylum Bacteroidota; class Chitinophagia; order Chitinophagales; family Chitinophagaceae; genus Ferruginibacter; species Ferruginibacter sp. SUN106. The sequence continues at coordinate 349,889 of NZ_JBODJC010000003.1, read as the reverse complement.
TGCCGGTACCAAAACCCAGCACCGTTAAAAAGATATTGCTCTTTCTTTCTTCTTCAATTAAACGCACCAGTTCATCATCGCTGCTGGTACCAACATTAAAATCTCCGTCTGTAGCCAATATTACCCTGTTGTTTCCATTTTCAGAAAAATTTTCTTTTGCAATTGTATAGGCCAGTTGAATACCTGCTGCGCCTGCGGTGGAACCACCGGCTTCTAAATTGTCAATAGCGGCTTTAATTTTTGTTTTATTATTTCCTGATGTAGAGGGTAATACCAAACCTGCTGCACCAGCATAAACAACAATCGCTACTTTATCGTTTTCTCTCAACTGGTCGGTTAATAATTTCATTGACGATTGTACTAAAGGCAATTTATCAGGTTGATCCATTGAACCGGAAACATCCACTAAAAAAACAAGATTTGCAGGAGGTAATTTTTCAGCAGCTATTTCTTTTCCTTTTAAACCAATATGCACCAACCGGTGTTTTTCATTCCAGGGACAGGCCGCTATTTCTGTATGCACTGCAAAGGGATCGTCATTTTGCGGCGGCGCATAATCATAATCAAAATAGTTGATCATCTCTTCCAATCGCACAGCGCCTTTGGGAGGGATGGTACCATTTTGAATAAAACGCCGCACATTACTGTAGGCAGCTTCATCTACATCAATGGAAAATGTGGAAAGCGGATTTTGATTGGCAGCTAAAAAACTGTTCTCTACAATATTGCCGTATTGTTCGGTGTTGAATTGTTCTTCATCATTTACTTTAGTCATTGGAGCAACACCTGCCGAATCAGACATGGTATCCGTTTTTCTACTTAACTGATCTAATTGAGCAGATTCAGATCGTTGATAAGCCTGGTTACATGAGGCCAGTACAAGCAATAGGATTACACCCTTGTAAAAAGGTTTGATTGTAATAAACATAAAAATTGATTTTTGAATTAAGAATAGAATACAGGATGCATCCATTCCATAATGCTGCAATCAATTAATAAGTAACCCTTGTAAATTGTTAAAGTGATTTTTTATTTTTCGCCGGCCAGCTTCATTACGATCTCCCACTCTTCCGGCTTAACGGTTTGTACACTCAATCGACCTAGTCTTACCAGGTCCATATTGGCAAGTAGTTTATCTTTTTTTATTATTTCGAGCAGAACAGGTTTCTTTAATTTTTTTACAGGCTTCAGATCCACAGCCACCCACCTGTCATCATCTGTTGTTGGATCCTGGTAGGCTTCTTTGATCACTTTTGCAATGCCTACAATTTCTACGCCTTCATTACTGTGATAGTATAATACCTCATCGCCTTTTTTCATGGCTCTTAAATTAATACGGGCTGCATAATTGCGTACACCGCTCCAGAAAGTTTGCTTGTCAGTTACAAACTGGTCCCAGCTGTAAACGGAAGGTTCTGATTTTACTAACCAATAGGCCATATTAATGGATAATTTGATAATGAATAATTAATAATGAGTTCAAAATTATAGATAATAATGATAGTGTTTTCATTCTGGTATAATTATTTAAACAGGTGGTTTATAAAAAAGTTAAAACCATTTAACAACATTCCCCGTAAGTAACTCATGAGACAACCTGTTTCATTTTCCGAAAAAATAAAAACACTACGACACATGATTTCAAAATTCACTAAAATCATTCTTCCGGTTTTACTGCTTATGATGTTTGGAGAAACATCCCTTGCACAATCCGGGAAAGAAAATCCCATTACCACTGCGGTACCTTTTTTAAGACTGGCAGCTGATGCCCGTACCGGCGGCATGGGTGATGTTGGCGTGGCTACAAGCCCCGACGTTAATTCAATGTTTTACAATGGCAGTAAAACTGTTTTTAATGATGCCAAATACGGTATAGGCCTCAATTACACGCCATGGCTGAGTGAGCTGGATGTGAAAAATCTGTACCAGATCTCTTTATCCAGTTTTTATAAACTGAATGAAAAAGAAGCCATCAGCTTTGGCTTTCGCAATTTCAGTTTAGGCACTTTTACTTTAACCGATAATATCGGCCAGGAAGTAAGTACCTACAAACCGCAAGACCTTGCATTAGAAGCAGGTTATTCAAGAAAACTGTCGGATAAATTAGGTGTAGGCCTTTCTGTAAGGTACATCAACAGTAAACTGGCCAACAGTTCTGTAAACAGTAATTACAAATCGGGCAGCGCAGTGGCAGCTGATCTTTCTGCTTTTTACATGAATAAAAAAGGCTGGAATTTTGGTGCAGCATTAACTAACCTGGGCAGCAAAATAAATTATGGCGGCACCGATAGTTATATCCCTGCCAACCTTGCACTGGGTGCAGCTTACAACAAAAAAATTGATGATGATAATAAAATTTCTTTTGCCCTTGACCTGAACAAATTAATGGTACCTACTCCTCCCGATCCTTCTGATCCTGCCAAAGTAATGGCTTATGAAAATAAAGGTGTTGTGGGTAGCTGGTTCAGTTCATTTGGTGATGCACCGGGTGGCTTTAGCGAAGAGATCAAAGAATTTCAATTGGGCCTTGGTACAGAATATACTTACCACGATCAGTTTAGTGTACGTGCAGGGTATTTTACCGAGAACAAATTAAAAGGCAACAGAAATTATTTTACAGTAGGCGCAGGTGTAATGTATAAAGTAGCAGGATTAAATTTTTCTTACCTGGTACCAACAGGTAATAATACCAACAACAACGCTTTAAAAAATACTATCCGCCTTTCCCTGTTATTTGATTTTAACGCTCCTTCAACTAAATAATTAAAACTAAAATTTACAAAGATGAAAAGAACATTTTTTAAAACAAAGCAATTGGTGCTGATGCTGGCTTTACTTACGGGCAGTATAGTAACCAATGCATCAAGCCACAGGGAAGCGCCGTTGATCAGTAACGACCCCTTGTGTGATAATACCGACGTATATGCATTCCGCAGCCCGGATGATCCAAATACAGTTACGATAATTGCTAACTATATTCCTTTTGAGTTACCGGAAGGCGGGCCAAACTATTATACTTTTGGCAGTAACATCCGTTACGAAATTCATATTAAAAACAAAACCACATCTGCAGCAGATGATATTTTGTACCGTTTTACTTTTTCACAGGTAAACCAGGATCCAACCACATTCTTCAATATTCGTTTAGGTGCACAGAATATTAAGACCACTTACATCTGCGAAAAAAGTGTGAATGGTGGTGCTTTTACTACTGTGGTTACAAACGGTGTGGTACCTCCTGCTAATATTGGCCCACGTTCTATACAAAGTACACCGGTTGGTTTAGGTGTTGCTAATTACGACGCCTTAATTACAGGTGCCATTGCAACAGCAACCAGTGGTGAAAAAGTTTTTTGTGGTCCTGTTGATGATCCTTTCTTTGTTGATTTGGCCGGTGCATTTGATGCCGGTAATTTCCGTCCGCAAGGCAACCCAACTAATGCTACCAAAGATGGTTTATCAAGATATAATGTACACAGTATCGCTTTAAAAATCCCTATTAACCTGTTACAGAAAGATGGTAAGCCAGTATCACAAGCCACCAGCATTTTAGATGGTGATTTTGTAATTGGTGTATGGGCAAGTGCCAGCAGGCAGCAAATTAAAACGATTACCCCGGGTACAGGTACAGTTGCTTATTCTGGTAACTGGATACAGGTTTCCCGTTTAGGTATGCCGTTGACAAATGAAGCAGTTATTCCTGTAGGAATGAAAGACAAATGGAATGCTACTAATCCTGCAAACGATCTGCAATTTGCTTCTTACTTTATGAATCCTGAGTTGGCATTGTACATGGACGATTCACAATTTGGTGGTGCCGTTCCTTCATTGAATGCATTAAGAATTCAGAATCATTCTTTAGGTGCTTATGATTTCAGAAATGGTAAAGCAGGTTTGTATTCTTTAAAAGGATCTGCTGCAGTAAAAGGCACAGCATTGGATGAAGCTGTTTTTGGTTCTATCTTATTACCGGATAATAAAAGCCCTAGAGCAGTGGATATCTTACCGATATTTTATACCGGTGTTCCTAACCTTGCGCCTTATCAATTAGCAACAGGTAAAACCGGCGGACCACTTTCTGCAGGTAAACCTTTTATCAATAACTTTTTACCAACATTGGGTGATATGCTTCGTTTAAACATGGCCGTTCCCCCTACTCCACGTAATGATGCAAAATTCAGCAGCCTGGGTATTGTAAATGCAGCAGTGTTAGGATTAACTGATCCTGCATACAATGGCAGCACTGCCATTCAGTTTATTCCTAACATGGATGGTTTTCCTAATGGCAGAAGACTGGAAGATGATGTAACTACTATCGAACTGCAGGCAGTAAGTGGTGTGGCATTAGCAGCTATCGGTTTGTGGTATGATGATTATAAATTAGATGGCAGCAGCCCGGTAACCACCAACCTGGTGAATGTACTGAGTTTTTCTGCAGGGCCAACTAAAAATGATACCACTTTTAAACCCGCTTTTCCTTATGTGCAGGCACCATGGAGAGGATATGATTACACTATTCAACCAAGATTCTAACTTATAACAATTACATCATTATAAATAATTAACAGTATGAAACAATATTTTAAAATACTTACGGCCCTGCTTATCTGCACCACGGCATTCGTAATGCCGGCGGCTGCATCCAGCCACAGGGAAGCGCCATTGATCAGTAACGATCCATTGGCCGATAATACTGATCTGTATGCTTTCCGAAGCCCGGCAGATAGCAGCAAGATCATTTTAATTGCCAACTATATTCCTTTCGAGCATCCGGCTGGCGGCCCCAACTGGTATACGTTTGGTGAAAACATCCGTTACGAAATTCATGTTGATAACAACACCGCTACAACCGGTGATGATATCATCTATCGTTTCACTTTCACACAAACAAATGAAGATGGTTCAACATTCTTCAATATCCGTTTGGGTAAGCAAAACGTAAAAACAACGTACACCTGCGAAAGAAGTATCAATGGCGGTACAACATTTACAGCTATTGTTACCAATGGTGTGGTACCTCCTCCAAACATCGGCCCTCGTTCTATTGAAGGCGGTGTGGGTTTAGGTGCAACAGATTATAACTCATTGATGACGGCTGCTATTGCAACAGCTACCAGCGGTGAAAAAGTTTTCTGCGGCCCTGTGGATGATCCTTTCTTTGTTGACCTGGGTGGTGCATTTGATGCAGGTGGTTTCAGAACTGCTGGTGCAAGAGATGGCCTGGCTAAATTCAATTGTCATTCTATTGCTATTGAAGTACCTATCTCTACTTTGCAAAAAACAGGTAAAACAACGGCACAGGCTACCAGCATTTTAGATCCTGAATTTGTAATTGGTGTATATGCAAATGCAAGTCGTCCTGCAATTACTACTTTAAGTACTACAGGTGATAAGCCTGCCACTTCCGGTGCATGGACACAGGTTTCAAGATTAGGTATGCCATTGACAAACGAAGCAGTTATTCCTATCGGCATGAAAGATAAATGGAATTCCGTTGCTCCTTCTGCTGACGGACAATTTGTTCCTTATTTTAAAAATCCTGAACTGGCTTTATACATGGATGATTCTCAGTTTGGCGGTGCTGTACCAGGACTTGCTAAATTAAGAATTCAAAGTAAATCTTTAGGTGCTTTTGATTTCAGGAATGGTAAACCAGGTTTATATCCTTTAAAAGGTTCTCCTGCTGTTGCAGGTACTGCATTGGATGATGCTATATTCGGTAACATTTTATTGCCTGATAATGCCAGCCCGAGAGCGGTGGATATCTTACCGATATTTTATACCGGCGTTCCTAACTTACGTCCTTATCAATTGGCTACCGGCAAAAATGGTAACCCATTAGCTGCAGGTAAACCATTTATCAATAACTTTTTACCCACCTTAGGTGATTATTTAAGATTGAATATGGCGGTGCCTGTTACTCCAAGAAACAGTGCTGATTTCAGTTCATTAGGAATTGTACAGGCTGCAGTATTAGGTTTAACTGATGCAAGGTTTAATGCAAATCTTAACCTGCAATTCATTCCTAACATGGATGGTTTTCCTAACGGAAGAAGACTGGAAGATGATGTAACTACTATCGAATTACAAGCTGTAGGTGGTGTTGCACTTGCTGCTATTGGTTTGTGGTATGATGATTATCCTGGTACAGGAAGTCCTGTTACCACACAACTGGTAAATACCATCAGCTTTAACGCCGGTGTTACTAAAAACGATACGACTTTTAAAGCGGTATTTCCTTTTGTGCAAACACCATGGAGAGGCTTTGTTGGAGCATCTTATACCGGGCCAAAAAGCAATGTATTTAATTTAGGCATTGCAGCTGAGCCCATTGCTCTTTCAGCTTTCCCTAGTCCGTTTAAAACAGCTACCACCTTCCATTATAAAGTGAGCCAGGATGCCAGCAGTGTAATGATCGACATTACCGATGCAGCCGGAAGAAAGATTGCCACTATTAATGAAGGCAGCCGTACCAAAGGTGATTATTATGTACAATGGAGCAAAACAAATTTAGCTGCAGGTGCATATTATGCCAGGATGTATGTAGATGGCTTAAAATCCACTACTGTAGGTATTATTAAAACAAATTAATCCAGCATTCAGAGAAGTCAGGTTTCAAAAACTTGACTTCTCTTTTACAAAATTTATAACAAAAGGAGAACCATGGTTCTCCTTTTGTCGTACATGAATAAAAACAACTAAAAATGAAAAAGACTTTAACCCTCCTGCCATTTTTTGCTGCTGCTTTTTGCCTGCTTACCCTTACTACAGCTATAAGCAGTTGTAATAACAGCGAAGCAAAATTAAAAGCTTATATCAGCGATCAGAATCCCATGGATATTCCCAATCTTTTAGAAAGAAAAGGCGAACTGGCTACCGCAGCCGAATGGGAAAAGACCAAACAAAAAGTTGATGAATTAAAAGCCAAACTGGCCGCTAAACCTGAAGATGTAAAAACACGTTTACAATTAGCGACTATTTTTATTACCGAACAAAGAATTACCGGAGAACATCATTTCTACTATCCTGCTATTGAAAAAATATTGAATGGCGTGTTGAGTATCGATCCTAAAAATTTTGAAGCCAATGTTTACAAAGCATCTTTAAGGATGAGCCAGCACCAGTTTGCCGATGCTAAAAAAATTGCTGAAGAAGCTAAAAGTATCAATCCGAATAATGCTTATGTGTATGGCATTTTAGTAGATGCCAATGTAGAGTTGGGTAATTATGAAGAAGCTATTGCGATGTCGGATAAAATGCAGGCTTTAAAACCATCATTGGAATCTTATTCAAGAGCAAGTTACTTACGTGAAATATATGGCGATTACCCAGGTGCTATTGCTGCGATGAAATTAGCAGTACAAGCTGGTTTACCCGGCAGCGAACCACAAAGCTGGAGCAGGAATGTATTAGGTGACCTGTATTTAAACACCGGTAAACTGGAAGCCGCTAAAAGTACTTTTGAAGAAAACTTATACCTGCGCCCCAGCTATGCACCAAGTATGGCAGGCCTTGCAAAAGTAGAAACCAAAATGAAGAATTATGCAAGGGCTTTAGCTTTACTGGATTCTGCCAATGCTATTATGCCGCAATCTTCTTTTGAAGAACAAAAAGCAGACGTATACTTAGCTATGGGTAACACACAAAAAGCAATGGACGCTTACAGTGCAGTACAAAAATTATTGATCACTGATGCTAACTCCGGCCATCATTCTGTTTCTTTAGAATTGGCCAAGGCTTTTGAAAAAACCAATCAATGGGACAGTGCAAAAAAATATGCGATGATGGAATTTAATATCCGTCCTAAAAATATTGATGTGAATAATGAACTGGCATGGATCGCTTACAGTCAAAGTGATTTTGTAAAAGCAAAAGACTATATAAAGACAGCATTAAGTACCAACAGCAAAAATCCTGAATTATTACAAAGGGCGGTTGCGATCAATGCAAAATAATAAATAGCAGGCGTCATGACGGTTTTGAACCGTCTGACGCCTATATAATTTTAGTTGTACATTTACAATAAGGCACACTGGTTTTAAAATGAAAAAATTATTTTTACATATTCTCCTGTTGAGTTACACCATGATGGTGCTTAAACCGGTGCTGCCTTATGTAAGTGATTTTGTAAGCCATACTTTCTTTTATGCTCATCATATGGCTACCATGCATTATGAGAATGGCAAGTACCATGTGCATTACGAAGCTGCCAAAGAAGCTAAGGAAGATACTTCCGATAAATCCCCTTCCTCTTCTTCTAAAAAAGATAATTCAGCCAACGAACATATATTAACAGCAATAAAACAACAACCTGCTTTTACAGCTATTATAAATGATGCAGACTATGCTTTAGCAACCACTCCTTCTCTGCTAAGCAGCATAGTACAAGATAATTATCCTCCTCCCCGTTCATAGATAGATCTTTTTATTGCATTCACATGGCTCTTCCTGCAAAGGCGACAGCATGTGCTATGCGTTCATTTCTTCATCTATCTAAAATTGTTTATGAAACGATCAAAACACTACTCTTGTTTTTTGATACTGATTTTCGTGTTCTTTACTGCAATAGTGGCTCCTGCACAAACGATGCTTAAAGGCAAAGTGGTGGATGCACAAAGCAGGCAACCGCTGGAAGCAGCTTCTGTTAGTGTTATCAGTAATGATAATGATAAAGCATTGACAGACGAATACGGAAATTTTTTATTGAAGACAAAAAGTCAACATACCAATATTGCAGTATCGCATATTGGTTACAAAACTTATACAGCAACCACTACCGGCAATCTTTTAATTATTGAATTACAACCTGATGCTATTAAATTAGAAGACGTAAAACTACAGGCAACAGGTACTTCTAAATTCAGTTCGCTGGCAAAAATTGATCTGGCCTTAAGCCCGGTAAAAAATACCCAGGAATTATTACGCCTTGTGCCCGGTTTATTTATAGCACAGCATGCCGGCGGCGGCAAAGCAGAACAAATATTTTTACGTGGCTTCGATTGCGATCATGGTACTGATGTACAGGTGAGCGTAGATGGCATGCCTGTGAATATGGTGAGCCATGCACACGGACAAGGTTATGCTGATTCGCATTTTATCATTCCTGAAACCATTAACAATATTGATTTTGGTGCAGGGCCTTACTATACACAACATGGCAATTTAAATACCGCAGGTTATGTAGCATTTTCTACTTTTAAAAATATACCAAAAAGTCTGGTACAGATAGAAGGTGGAAATTTTAACAGCTTCCGTACTTTGGCCATGATCGATCTGTTGAAAAAAAATAAAGACAAACAGAGCGCTTATATAGCCGGCGAATTTAATTATACCGATGGCCCTACACAAAACAAACAAAATTTCAACCGCATTAATGTATTCACCAAATACAATGCTGCAATAACGGCAAATACCAACCTTAGTTTTTCTGCATCTGCATTTAAAAGTAAATGGGATGCCAGCGGACAAGTACCGGAAAGAGCTATTGAAAGCGGCTTGATTGACCGCTTCGGCAGCATTGACCCGAGCGAAGGTGGTAATACAGAAAGATATAATGCTAATCTTACCGTAACACACCAGTTTAAAAACGGTGCCACATTGGATAACCAGGTATTTTTAAATCGCTATGCATTCAACCTGTATTCCAATTTCTCTTTCTTTTTAAATGACCCAGTAAACGGAGATGAGATCAACCAGGCAGAAACCAGGAATATTTTTGGTTACTCATCTAAAATAAAACAAAAATACTTTTTTGGTAAATGGACATTGACCTCAACAGACGGTATTGGTGTAAGACATGATGCCACTGATGAAAGTAAATTAGCGCATGTGGTAAAACGACAGTTCTTAAATTATATCAAACTGGGTGACATTAAAGAAACCAATGTGTATGCTTTTACACAACAACAAGCCACTGTTGGCAATTGGGTGATTGATGCCGGTGTTCGTTTTGATTATTTTCATTTTAACTATTACGACCGGTTGAATGTACAACAGATGCCCTCACAGGCTAAATCTATTGTGAGCCCTAAATTAAATATACAATACAATATCAGCAAAACTGTGCATGTATATGTAAAAGCCGGCAAAGGTTTTCATAGTAATGATACCAGGGTGGTGATTGCTAACGATGGTAAACAAATTTTACCTGCAGCTTATGGAACTGATTTTGGCGTGATACTGAAACCAGCCAAAGATCTTTTGTTAAACATTGCGGCATGGAATTTATATCTCGACCAGGAGTTTGTGTATGTGGGTGATGATGGAAATGTAGAACCCAGCGGCAGAACAAAAAGGCAAGGCCTTGATATTATTGCCCGCTACCAGTTTACCAAATATCTATTTGCCAATGCTAATATTAATTTCACCAAACCAAGGGCAAGAGATGAAGCAAAGGGACAGGATTATATTCCGCTGGCACCCACTGCAACCAGCACTGGTGGTTTGTTTTATAAAAAGCAAACCGGTTTTAATGGCGGCATAAAATACCGCTATATAAAAAGCCGGCCTGCTAATGAAGACAATTCTGTAGTGGCTAAAGGATATTTTTTATTGGACGCATCTATCAACTACACCCAACCAAAATATGAAATTGGTTTATCAGTAGAAAACCTGTTTAATATAAAATGGAATGAAGCACAGTTTGCAACTGAAAGCAGATTACAAAATGAGCCCAATGCTATAACAGAATTAAATTTTACACCGGGCACGCCTTTATTTGCGAAGGTAAAACTGGCGGTGTTCTTTTAATTTTTTGGGTGGGTCACCTCTTAAAGGTGGCTCACCCAAAAAATTAAAATCGTTTTATGTAGTAGTGAGTTTTTTCAGAAAAAAAGTGGCGGTGATAAAACGCCGTCACTTTCTTAAATATATTTTACAAACCAATATTCAGTACAATTCGTAAATTGAATGGATTAACCTTTACACAACATGAATAACAGTTTTAAATACAATTGCAGGGTGCTGGGCTTTATGCTCCTCTCCTTTTTAGTATGCAATGCGGCAATGGCACATGATGTGGAAGGTTTATCTAAACTGAGTAAAACAGAAGTAGCAGGTATTTACCTGCAATTAGGTTTTACACATATTTTGCCTTTAGGGTTAGATCATATTTTATTTGTGCTGAGTTTATTTTTATTGAACCCGAAACTAAAACCTATACTCTGGCAGGCCACTGCTTTTACGGTGGCACATACTATCACACTGGGGCTTGCGATGTATAAAATAATTAAACCGCCAACTAATATTGTCGAACCGGTTATTGCTTTATCTATCATGTATGTGGCTTTGGAAAATATTTTTTCTCCACGATTAAAAGCCAGCCGCATTGGTATTGTATTTTTATTTGGGCTGATACACGGTATGGGTTTTGCAAGTGCTTTAACACAATTAGGTCTTCCACAGAATGCGTATTTCAGTTCTTTAATTATGTTTAACCTGGGAGTAGAGTTAGGACAGATCACTGTTATTTTAACAGCTTACTTTTTATTGGGAAGAACCTTTGGTGATAAACCTTATTACAGGAAGAGAATTGTAATTCCTTTATCAATACTTATTGCAGTGATTGCTGCTTACTGGACGGCGGAGAGAATTTTCTTTTAGGGGTCTGACGGCTTAGAGCCGTCCTGACCCCTATTCCCATCCACTTGCCAATACATCAGCAATATGCATGGTCTTTAAATGCAGACCTTTCCCTTTAATGTAACCATCAAGGTGCATTAAACAACTGAGGTCGGTAGAGATGATTACTTCGGCCCCGGTATCATTAGCGTTTCTAACTTTCTGGTCAGCCATACCAATAGAGATGGCTTCAAACTTTACTGCAAAACTGCCACCAAAACCGCAACAGGTTTCTACATCATTCATCTCGGTCAATTCCAGGCCTTTTACATGCGATAATAACCTGCGTGGTGCATCTTTTATTTTACATTCTCTTAATGCGGCACAACTATCATGGTAGGTAGCTTTCATATTCAATTCGGCACCGTAATTTTCAATATGCAATACGTCTGTTAAAAATTCAGTGAATTCATAAATGCGTTTGCTCATATCCTTTACCTGGTTATGCTGAGAAGAATTTTCAAACAGTTTAGCATAATAATTTCTTACAAAACCAACACAACTGGCGCTTGGTGCAACGATATAATCTGCACCTTCAAAATCTTTTAAAAATTTACTGCATACAGTTCTGGCTTCATCCCAAAAGCCCGCATTAAAAGCCGGCTGGCCGCAACAGGTTTGATTGGTATTATACACTACTTCACAAGTAGCTTTTTCCAACACTTTTACCATATTAAAAGCGGTTTGCGGATACAGCTGATCAACAAAACACGGTATAAATAATTGAACCTTCATTTCTGTTTGTATTATTATTTGTCTGCCTTCCGGAGTTTTTCAAATGCTGCCGGTGTTACCATATCTCCCGAAATAACATCCTGTACTTTTATCTCCCTGGTCTTTTTATTAATCGTAAAATTATAGTAGGTCTCAAAACGGTCGGCACCATTATAACCTGCAGTAACGGTGTATTCTTTATCGGTAGTATCGATGATATAGGCGATGGTATGTTTGTGGTTGGTTATCGAATCAATGTATTGGCTGCTTTCTTTTACAAAAGGCAATGAATTTAAGGTATCGATAATATCGTTTTCTTTTGCAATCGGCACTATAATGGATTGCTGTGTGGTATTGAGAGAATCAGTTTTTAATGAATCGGTTACACCAGCATTGCTTTTATCATTGTTATTGCATGAAGTGCCGGCAGTAATAAGGATAACCAAAAATAAATGGGTAATGTGCCTGCTATTCATACATTTTATTTAAAAGAATTTTTAAGTGCCATCATCTTCAAAGCAGTTACAGCCGCTTCTTCACCTTTATGGCCGTGTTTGCCGCCGGTTCTTTCATCAATCTGTTGCTGGTTATCTACTGTAAGCACTCCAAAAATGGTAGGTACCGGTAATAATAAATTCAATTGCACCACACCGTCGGTTACAGCTTTGCATACGTAGTCAAAATGTGGTGTATCGCCTCTCAGCACACAACCTAAAGCGATAAACACATGTGGCTTATCATCTTTATATTTATGGGCTTCCCAATAACTTTTTATGGCAAAGGGAATTTCGAATGCACCCGGCACAACAATAGTTCTGTGATTGGATTTATTTTCATCCAGGATCTTGATGCAGCCTGCTTCCAGTTTATCAATGGTTTCCGCATTCCATTCGGTACGTACAATTACAACACAGGCATCCTTTGGTAGCTGGATGCCTGTTGTGTTATATAAGTTTGAAGAGTGTATGGACATGTTGTGAGTCGTGAATTGTGAATGATCAATCGTAACTAAAGCACTTCCAAATTAACTAATTAACCAATCAACTATTTAACCACCCCTAATTTTGCAAGGTATTTATCTGCGTCAAAATCAATCCTGTTATTTCTGAAAAAACCAGGTGTTATTTCGTCTTTGATCTGCTGAAAATATCCAATAGCCTCTTTGGTTTTACCGGTAGCATCACAAAATAATGCTGCTCTTGATAAAGCCAGGAACATAGTGGATTCATCTTTAGAAGAAGCTGCATCCACTGCTTTTGAATAATAGTTAAGCGCTTCGTCATTCTTCTTTAATTCGGCATAAGCATCGCCGATCATTCTGTAAGCCGCACTTTGAATTTGTTCTGCACCGTTGCCGTCAAATTCTTTCAGGTATTTAATGGCTTTATCAAATTCACCTAAATGCAGGTAACAGGCACCAGTAATGTATTGAGCACGGTTTCCTGCCGGAGTACCTTCATAGTTTTTAATAATGGTCAACATACCAGTTAGTTTTTCACCTTCTACTACACCGCCATTTAAAACCAGGCCAACCGAATCTTTTGTAAAGCTGGAAACACCTGCCATTTTACCAAACAGTTTTTCTGCAGGAAAAATAAGTTCACTTGCTTTTAATTCATTGGGAGCTTTAACAAAATATCCATAAGCATACCAACCGCCAACTAATAATATAATTGCACTGCCCACATAAATAATCGGTTTGCTGAATTTAGCCCAAAAACCTTTGGCTCTTTCCAACGTTTCATTTACTTCCACAGTTTCTACTACTTTTGCTTTCTCTGCCATTGTTGTCTTTTATAATTTAGAATAAGTAATCGTTTTTAACCTTATTTACTTTTTATACCCTTTATACTTTTAACCTGAACTAGTCTACAATAAAAGGATAATCCTCCTGTACATATACATCCTTCAGCAATTCATCATCAGAAGGCCATGGACTTTCTTCGGCAAACTGCACAGCTTCTTCCACTTCTTTTTTCACCCTCTCATTAATCACTTCAATATCTGCATCAGCCACACTGTATTGCGTTTTTAATACATTCAACACATGATCGATAGGATCTTTTTCTTTGTATTCTTCTACTTCATCCTTACTGCGGTATTTCTGAGGATCACTCATGCTATGCCCTTTGTAACGGTAAGTTTTAATTTCCAGGAAAGTTGGTCCGCCTTTTTCCCTTGCCCTGTTAGCTGCTCTTAAAACTGCATTGTGTACAGCCTCAGGGCTCATACCATCTACAGAATCAGCAGGCATATCATAAGCATCGGCCAGTTTATAAATATCTAATGTTTTACTTGTTCTTGCTACAGAAGTACCCATGGCGTAATGGTTGTTTTCGCAAATGAATACCACCGGCAGATCCCACAACATAGCCATGTTGAAAGTTTCATGCAACATACCCTGGCGGGCAGCACCGTCGCCAAAAAAACAAAGCGCTACGTTATTAGTGCCTTTGTACCTTTCCGCAAAAGCCAGGCCTGCACCGGTTCCAATTTGTGCACCTACAATACCATGGCCACCGAAAAAGCCCACATCCACACCAAAAAGGTGCATACTGCCGCCCTTTCCTTTACTGCAACCGGTAGCTTTACCGTACAATTCGGCCATACTTGCTTTAGGAGTAACGCCTTTTGCTATTGCCAAAGCGTGGCATCTGTAAGCAGTAATGAATTTATCATCGGGATTAGTAGCAGTCATACAGCCGGCAGCTACTGCTTCCTGGCCGATATACAGGTGACAAAAGCCCCTGATTTTCTGCATTCCATACAATTGACCGGTTTTTTCTTCGAACCTGCGCAAAAGCAGCATCAGTTCGTACCAGTATAAATAAGTTTCTTTAGAAAACTTTGTTGCCAAGGTGTTTAAATTTTAGGCGGCAAAGATAGGGGTTTTAGGTTTTCGGTTTACAGTTTACAGATTGATTTTTTAGCATATAGGCAGTATATCCACAATTTGGTGGCGGATGTTGAAAATCAGTCCCCTGTTCCTGCCAGAATAATGATTTATTAAAGCCAGCAACAATCTTTAAATTATCTTGCACCCTCAATGCTCCAGGTAAAAAAAATAACCATCACCCAATATAAAAATTACAATTTCGACGCTTTCGATTTTACTGAAAGGGTGATTGGTATTTGCGGATTAAACGGCAAGGGCAAGACCAATTTGCTGGATGCCGTGTATTATTGCTGTTTCACCAAAAGTTATTTCAGCAAAACCGATGGTTTAAATGTACAGTTTGATAAAGATGGCTTTAGGTTAGAGGGACAGTTTGAAAACCAGGCAGAAGCGTTGAAATTGGTGTGCATTCACCGGGGCGTGGGTAAAAAAGAATTACTGCTGAATGATGCCCCGTATGAAAAAATGAGCCAGCATATCGGCAGGTTTCCGGCAGTAATGGTGGCACCGGATGATATTGAACTGATCACCGGTGGCAGCGAAGAAAGAAGGCGTTTTGTGGATACTGTCATCAGCCAGATGGATGCGGAATATTTGTCGCAATTAATTCAATATAATAAAGTACTGCAACAACGCAATAGCTTATTAAAACGTTTTGCAGAGCAGGGTAAAACTGATTGGCCGCTATTGGAAGTGCTGGACGAACAACTGATGCAACCCGGTAAATTCATTTACACCAAACGCAGAGATTTTACAACATCATTAATACCATTGGTGCAACAATTCTATAACCAGATTGCCGAAAATAAGGAAACGGTTACATTGCAATACGACAGCCAGCTAAATAATGGCAATTTTGAATCGGTGCTGAATGATAACCGGCAAAAAGATTTTATGTTGCAACGCTCCAATGGTGGTATTCATAAAGATGATATCAGCATACAATTAAACGGGCAATCTTTTAAAAACACGGCATCGCAGGGGCAACGCAAAAGTTTGTTATTTGCGCTAAAGCTGGCAGAATTTGAGTTGCTGAAAATGAATAAAGGCTTTGCGCCGTTGCTTTTTTTAGATGATGTATTTGAAAAATTAGATGATAACCGCATGCAGCGTTTATTATATTGGGTATGTAAAGAAAATACCGGCCAGGTTTTTATTACAGACACACATAAAGAAAGGCTTGAAGCTGCATTTAAATTACTGAATGTGAAATACCAGGTAATTGAATTGTAATTTTACTAACCGATATAATAATTACTTTTACAATTGTAAAATATAAAAAATGAAATCGTATTCTTATAGATTGGCAATAATGATGGCAGCTTTGTTTTTTGCTGCCGGTAATCTGATAGCACAAAAGCCTGTTGTAAAAAAAACTACCACGGCTTCATCTGCTGCACCGGTTAAAATTGCGGCAAAGACTGTTCCATCAGCAGCCACCAGCTCTTCCAATGCAAAAGTATACCCCAACGGTATTAAATTAAAGATAAAGGGTCTTGAGATAAAAGAAGCTTTCCTGGTTTTTGATGATGAATCAAAAGTGCCTGCAGATAATAAAGTGGACCTGAGCCAGCGGGTTACTTTAAGAATTGTATTGACTAAAGGGTTTAAAGAAGTTGAAGGAAAAGTTTTTCCGGGGGGTACTGAAAGAATTGTATTAAGTAACGGTGATACTATTCTTAATTCGGAAGATTTGTTTACTGCGTACGACTCTACAGGGGTTAATCCCCAGGATGCTAAATACATTTCTTTAAAAGCAGTGATCACCGAAATAAGAGATAAAAAGAATTACGTAAATGTATTCTTTCGTGTGTGGGACAAAAAAACTGTTGCCAACGAAATTACCGGATCTTATAAATTGTATATTAAATAATCATGGGAGAAATTTCATTACAGGATGCCATTCAGCAGTTTTTACAGAAGAGCCGTTTAAAAAGCGGTATCCAGGCAGTGCGTATCGAGGAGATATGGGAACAGGTAATGGGAAAAACAATCGCCAAATACACGGATAAGATCCAGATCATCAATCACACTTTATACATCACTTCTGCAGTTGCGCCATTAAAGAACGAACTGTTATACCAGAAAGAAAAAATTATAGAACGTGTTAATGAAGCGCTGGGAGAAAAAGTGGTGAGGGATGTGGTGGTGAAGTAGCAAATAAGTAAATAAAGTATAAAAAGTAATGTGTAAAAAAAGTACACGCTTGCATTTCCTTCCTTATTTACTTTTCCAACCTTATCTACTTTTTTATACTTACTCAATTCTCAACCGGCCTCACCTTATACCCTTCCTTTCGTAACAAACTGATCAGCCCCATATCTCCTACCAGGTGGCCTGCACCAACGGCAATAAATACACTTTCTTTTTTCATGATGGTGTTCAGTTGCGTAACCCAGTTTTTATTTCTTTTATCTAATAAAATATCCTGGTTGTCTTCCATACCAAAATCTTTATTACTTAACAATTCCTGCATTTTTTTTAGTTGCTGGCTTTTATAAGCTTTAACCATTACTTCAAAATATTTTTTGTAAGCCTGCAGGCTGTCGATTGCTTTTAATAATTCCTTTGCCTGGCCTGTATAAGGTATACTATCGAATACCGAAGCCTGGAAAGCCATGGTTTCTAAACCCTGGATCGGTTTCTTATTTTCCTTTGCCAGTAACAACAACTCTTCCTCTACCCCACTCATGGTTTTGCAGGGCAACATCTTTGGATACAGCATCGCTTCTAAAAAAACGGGTTTCATACTTTGAAACATTGCCAGGGGCATCTGCAATGAATCACTGAAAAAGAGTTGCAATTTTTTATACTCTTCTGTACTGTACAAACTTTTTAAAGTGGTGTCACCCTTCATATTCATCAGTTGTAATGCTCCGGTCAATCTCCCCGGATCATCCATATCCAGTTCCATATACACTTCATTTACTGATTTTACTGCCGTTTTCAACTGCGGCCCAAAAGGAATATCATCTTTACATATCAGGTGAAAAGTGCCGAATAAATAACTCGGCTTGCTTAGTTGTTTACCACTTATTTCCCACAGCAGCGTATTATCAGTATTGTTTGTCTTTAATGTAATATTGTTGTTTTGCGCATTACAGGAACCCAGCAAAAACACTGCAATAACCAGCTTTAAAATTTTCATCCGCTTTTATTTAAAATAAAATTACAATAAGATAGTATCAGTTTGTTTAAAAATAATTATTTTACAGGATATAACTGCCATTATGAAACCAACATTGTTACTTTTTACCCTTGTATTATCATGTCTTGTATCCTCTGCCCAAAAAGAAATTCCCGGTTTTGGAAAAATAGATAAAGCAGAACTTGTAATGAAAGATTGCGATTTTGATAAAGCTGCCGAAGCCGTAGTGCTGTTTGATGTGGCTGAAGTCTATTGCGATCTTAACACTACCAATCCCTACAATCCTTTACGTACGCAGCTGGACAGGCATGTAAGGATAAAGATACTGAACCAGAAAGGTAGTGATGCCGCCAATATTCATATCCGTTATTTAAACGGGGCCGGCCTGGAAGATATTAAAGGTATTTCTGCCCAGACCATCAATACCGACGCCGGCGGCAACCCGGTATTTATTAAAGTAGAAAAAGATGCTATCTACCGCAAAAAAATAAACAAAAGATATTCTGAAGTGATCTTTACTTTTCCCGAAGTAAAACCAGGCAGCATCATTGAATATAAATATAAAGACGACGCTACTGATTTCTACGCTTTAAAGAACTGGTATTTTCAAAAATCCATACCGGTGGTATATAGTGAGTACTCTCTCAACTTTCCCCAGGAATTGATTGTATCTGCAACACCAACAGGCATACTGGATGTTACGATGACTGAAAGTTCAAAAGGTTTACACAACATTAAAACCTTTACCATGAACAATGTGCCCGCCTTAAGAGACGAGCCCTATATTAGTTGCGACGAAGATTACCTGCAGCAGGTTACACCTAGAATGATTGCTCTGGATTTTCCCGGAGTGCCACGCCGCAGCCTTATACGATCATGGCCCGGGATAATTAAGGAATTACAGGAAGATGAAGATTTCGGACTACAGCTGAAAAAAAATATCCCCCGTACCACCGACCTTGATGCTTTGCTGGCCCAGGTAAAAGACCCGTATACAAAAATGGTGACCATACACAATTATGTAAGAAAGAATATGCAGTGGAATGAAACCTATGGCATCTGGGCATTAGACGGTGTAAAAGCAGCCTGGAAAGATAAAAAAGGAACTGCAGGTGAGATCAATCTTATCTTGATCAACCTTTTAAAAGATGCTGACCTGAATGCCCAACCGGTTTTGGTGAGTACAAAAGATAACGGCAGGGTTAATACCACCGTGGCAGGATACGATCAGTTTAATAAAGTGATGGCCTATGTAACCATCAACAACAATGTGTATGTACTTGATGCTACTGATAAATATACTCCGGCTAATCTTATTCCTTATGATGTAGCCAATACATATGGCCTTGTAATAGGCAAATCAGGCGAAGGAGGTACAGGGGAATTTCTCAGCCAGGTGCTGGGACAGCAGGATAATGCTTCGCCATTGGGATGGAAAATGTTATGGAATGAAAAACAACTTTTTGATAATACCACTTTTATAAATGCAGTAATAGATGATAAGGGCACTATGAAAGGTGAAGCGGAGATCGTTTCAAAAGATTACAGCCGTTATATACGCCTGGACAAATTAAAAGAAGGAAAAGAGAAATTTACGGAAGCCTGGCTTAACCAGAACAAACAGGATATCAAAATAGATAGCCTTGAATTTGTAAATGAGAATATAGATTCCATACCGCTTAAGCAAACCTTAAAATTTGAAAAAAAGATCAGTTCTTCGGGAGATTACAATTATTTTTCTGCCAATCTTTTTTCAGGCCTCGATAAAAATCCATTTATTGCAGACGAACGTTTTTCGGATATCTTTTTTGGTGCTAATCAAAAATATGTGATCACGGGTAATTTTTTCATTCCTCAAAATTACCAGTTTGAAACCTTACCCAAAAATATTAAAATGATTATGCCCGATACCAGCATTGTATTCTCCAGGTCATCAAATATTTCTGATGGTATGCTGTATGTACAAATCACACTCGAATTCAGAAAGCCATATTATCTAAACCAGGATTACGGGTATTTCCAGGAGTTTTATAAAAAGTTGTTCGATTTTTTAAATGAGCAATTTGTATTTAAAAAGAAATAGTTTATTCTCTTAGTATTGTATTTATGAAAAGAAATTTTATCCTGGTAGCAGTGTTGTTTTTTGTTGTTGCGGCAACGGCGCAAAAAAATCTTCCGGGTATTGGCAAAATTGATAAAGCCGACCTGGAGATGAAGGATTGCGATTTTGATAAAGGCGCCGATGCGCTCACGCTTATTGATTGGGGTAATTTGTACTACGACCGTGGTATCAGTGAAATTTCGTTTATGAATACCATTTATGAAAGAAGAACCAGGATTAAGATATTAAAGGAAAGCGGGTTGACATATGCCAATGCCTCCATACCCTATTACGATAATAATAATGAAGAAAGGATCCTTAAAATAGATGCGTACACCTATAACCTGGACGAAAGCGGAAATATCAAAGTAACTGAAGTAAGTAAAAGTTCTATCTATTCTAAAAGAATCAATAAATTCTACAGCAAAATGATCATTGCTTTTCCCGAAGTTAAGGTAGGCAGTGTAATTGAATTTAAATACAAAATGGAAAGAAGGACCGACCAGAATCTTAAAGACTGGTTTTTCCAGGACAAGATTCCGGTACGGTACAGCGAGTACCAGATCAATATTCCCCAGTTGTACCATTTTTCGGTACAGCCAACGGTAGTGGATAATATTGAAGTAAAGGAAGATGTTAAAGATGACCTGATCAGTACCAGCGAAGGCGTATTGAACACCCAGGTGCTGAAGAAAAATTTTATCATGCGTAACCTGGTTGGCATCCGGAGCGAACCATTTATGGGTTCAGTAAGGGATTACCAGCAACGCCTGGAATTTCAATTATCAGAAATTGAATACAGCAGTACTAATGTTGTAAAATTACGCACCAGCTGGGCTGATGTTATTAAAGACCTGATGAAGGATGGTGATTTTGGGAAACAACTGGAATGGGAATCTGATGCAACTGCCACAATCATCGGCCAGGCAAAACAGCTACCAGATACAGAAAGTAAAATGAAATTCATTTACAATTATGTAAGAAAAAATATCAGCTGGGATGGCGATGAAAGTATCTATTCTTTAAATGGAGTAAGTAACGCATTTTCAACTAAAACAGGAAGTAGCGGAGATATCAACTTATTACTGGTTGGCCTGTTAAATAAAGCTGGTGTAAAAGCAAGCCCCATTTTATTAAGCACCAGGGAAAATGGATTGGTCAATAAGTTTTACCCTTTTATTAAACAGTTTAATACGGTGATGGCTTATGTAAAACTGAACGATAAGTATTTTATACTGGATGGCACCGACAAAGTATCCGGCTGCAAACTGATACCGGAAAGCATAGTAAATACGCAGGGCTTTATTGTAGATGGCGACGATGGAAAATGGATTGAACTGGTAGACCAGAAAAATAAATACAAAGTGATGGCTGCCATTCATGGCGAAATTGATGATGCAGGTGTAATGAAAGGCGATGGCCTGGTAAACTGTAATGGTTATGCAAGAAAGCAACGCTGCGAAGCCTGGCTGAAAAATAAAGAGCAATTTAAAGATGAATATTTTACCAAACCTTATACCGCTTTAAAAATTGACGACCTTGCAGTTAACAATGCCGATGCAGATTCATTGCCCCTGGAGCAAAAAGTAAAATTTACTTCAGTACTTAACAGCTCTGGTAATTATAAATATTTTACGGTCAATCTTTTTTCCGACCTGGATAAAAATCCTTTTCTTGCTGATGAGCGCATGGCCGATATTGATTTTGGGTTTCAGCAGGATTATACGGTATTTGGTAATTACTCCATACCACAGGATTATGTTTTTGATGGTTTACCTGAAAACATTTCCATGATAATGCCCGACACCAGCATTATCTTCACCCGGTCTATGCAGGCAGATGATAATTTGCTGAATGTAAAAATATCGGTGGAGTTTAAACGTAGTTTTTATACTGCAGCCAATTACCCTGAGTTTAAAGAATTTTATAAAAAACTATTTGCCAAACTGAATGAGCAAATTGTAATTAAAAAGAAATAGTCCCCATGAAGTATATTTTATTTTCTCTGGTATTTTTTTGTAATGCGGTAGTAGCGCAACCAGCTTCTTATGATGTAGCCTCCATTCCCGATGCCTTGAAAAAAGATGCCCATACAGTTAAGCGGTTTGAAAATATTTTATTTGAGATCAATAATATTGATAAAGCACACTATAGGGTACAACAGGTAACAACTATATTAGATGCATCTGCAAAAGACGAGCTGGTGTTTAACCAGTTTACCGATAAATTCCGTTCCCTTGAAGATGTGGAGATAAAAGTGTACGACGAATCGGGGAAGCTCACCAATAAATATAAAAAGAAAGACCTTAGCAGCCAGAGCACCGGCTCGGGCCTCGTCCCTGAAGGTAAAGTAAATTATTATGAAGTGCCCGTTAATCAATACCCTATAACAGTAGAGTTTGATTACACCATTGTGTATCATGGTTTGTACAGCTATCCTAATTTTCATATCCAGGGGCCCGAGGAATCTATAGAGCGTTCCTCCTTTACCGTAAGGGTACCTAAAGAAATGGATATCAGGTTTAAGCCCATGAATGCAGTATTGGCACCACAGATTGATGAAACGGATAAGGATACTAAAACCTATAACTGGAATATCAGCGCATTACCTGCAAAAAAATATGAAGCCGGCAGTGGTTATATCGAAAACAGTTATCCCTGGATATTGATAGCGCCCAATAAATTTGAGCTGGATGGTTATCCCGGTGAAATGAATAGCTGGCAAAATATGGGTATCTGGTATAATACCTTGGTAAAAACAGATAATGTGCTGGATGCAAAATATGCTGATGAAATAAAAAAACTGACTGAAAAAGCTGCTACCGATAAAGAAAAAGTAAAACTGATCTATGAATACCTGCAAAAAAATTACCGGTATGTAAGTATACAATTAGGCATTGGTGGTTTTAAACCTTTCTCTGCCGATTTTGTACATAAAAATAAATACGGCGATTGTAAAGCATTAAGCAATTACATGCAGGCCTGCCTTAATGCGGTGAACATCAAAAGTTATTCTGCCTGGATAAAAGGCAGTACCAATCCCAATATCATTGATCCTGATTTTCCTTACGATCCTTTTAACCACCAGATACTTTGCGCCCCTTTAAATGGCGATACCGTGTGGCTGGAATGTACCAGCAATACAGCAGAGTTTGGTGTGCTGGGCAATTTTACTGAAAACCGTTCTGCCCTTTTATTGACTGAAACCGGCGGGCACCTCATCAACACGCCCAAAAGTAAAGCGGCTAATAATTTGTACACCAGCAATACCATTATTGATTTAAAAGATGACGGCTCCGGTACTGCGAAAGTGGAATTACAAACCACCGGTGAGTTTAAAGATGATATAAAGAATTATATTTTTGACCAGAAAAAAGATGACCAGAAAAGATACCTGGTGAATTATATTGAATTTTTACAGCCCGATGATTTTGAAGTGACCTATAATAAAGATGATAAACAGGCGCCGGTGCAATTACAGATGGCCATGGAAAAAGTTCCGGATTTCAGTGCCGGCAATAAACAATTTTTAAATCCCCGTATCTACAAAATATGGCGCTACGCTTTACCCAAAGCAGAAAACCGTACGCAGGATTATTATTTTTCTCACCCTTTTATAAAAACCGATACCACTATTTATATATTACCCGATGGCTTTGGTGTGGAAACATTACCCAAACCCAAAGTACTCAGTTTTGAATATGGTAATTTTAAAACTACGTACCAGTTTGATGAAACTAAAAAACGCATCATTACCACAGCAAGACTGGAACTGGATGAATATAAAATTCCTGCTGCCAAATTTTTAGCCGCAAAAAAATTCTTCAATGATGTGTTGGCAGAGTATGCGGAGAAGGTGGTGATAAAGAAATTGTAAAAGGTTATTTTTTATTAATCACATATGGTCCACAATCCACTCACTGGCGCAAGTGTTCTTCCGTAGGAAGTTCACTTGTGTCTATTAGTCTTAGCGGTTTGCAACCGCGGCACAACCTTGCTTAAAATAAAAAAGCAACTATTTCAATTAGCTCACATTCTTTACTGTCAATACACTCTATGCCAAAGATAATACTATAAGTATTCTATTTTTAATAATCCGTGTTCATTACTATAATAATCAATTGCACTACTGTATTTATAATGCCATGGCTCCCAAACCAACCCACTTCTCACTGGCGCAAGTGTTCTTCCGTAGGAAGTTCACTTGTGCCTATTAGTCTCAGCGGTTTGCAACCGCGGCACAACCTTGCTTAAAATAAAAGAGCAGCTATTTCAATTTACTCACACTCTTTACTGTCAATACACTCTATGCCAAAGATAATACTATAAGTATTCTATTTTTAATAATCCGTGTTCATTACTATAATAATCAATTGCACTACTGTATTTATAATGCCATGGTTCCCAAACCAACCCACTTCTTACTGGGTTCTCATGCAAATAATTTAACCGCTGTTGTATTTTTTCTGTAGTATTTAATTCTATCGGATGATAATCCTGTTTCCAAAATTGATAGTCTTTATTGTTGCTATTTCCTTGTCCGGTATAACTGAATATATTTAACATCCATTCTTTTCTGCTTTCACTGTTATTTTCCTGTATCGCTTTTATTATTTGTTTGCTCGTATATTTTTTCAGGTCTCTGACAATATTTTCAAGCTTATTAGTATTACTGCTAATGATCAGGTGTACATGATTAGTCATTATTACCCAGGCATGTAACACCAATCCTTTTTGTTGCTGGCAATATTGTAAACTTTCAACCATTATTTCTTTATACTGTTCCCTACTGAATACATCAATCCAGCCAACAACTGAAAAGGTTACAAAATGTGGGATTTCATTTTCGCCTACTTTATATTTACCAGACATGCTTTTACTTTAGTAAATAAAGACCGATTATTATTTTACAGCGTTGCAAGTAAGGTCCATATTAAAATCAGGATATAGGGGCAGTAAAAAATTATTCATTATGAGGTTGTCGGCGAAAGGATATAACTTTTGCATGGGATAGTGAATGCCGCGGTTGCAAACCGCTAAGATCAGTAGACACAAGTGAACTGCCTAACGGCAGAACACTTGCGCCAGAGTTTGCGTTGCAAGTAAGGTCCATATTAAAATCAGACTATAGCGACAATAAAAAATTATTCACTATGAGGTTGTCGGCGAAAGGATATAACTTTTGCATAGGATAGTAAATGCCGCGGTTGCAAACCGCTAAGATCAATAGGCACAAGTGAACTGCCTAACGGCAGAACACTTGCGCCAGAGTTTATGAACAACCATCACCCCAGCCCATACAAACTCCCACCCTGCTCAAAAATCCTGTCGATACTTTTTTCAACAGCGGCATCTTTTTCTACCGGTGGGGCATGGTGCGGTTTTATCCTGGCATCAAATACTAGTGGGCCATTGCAGCCCCAATGTTTATTAGCTGTACAACTATCAATGCCATACATATCATGCGATGGATTGCAGCGGGTAAAAGTTACCCATAAAAAATTATTCAGTTTGGCACTTACAAACCCGGCATCATCGCAGACTACAATTATAGGAATGCTGCCTAGTTGATCATTGAACATTGAGCATTGATCATTGAACATTTGCATTTCATTTTGAGCTGTTGCGTAATCACTAAATTTCCGGGTCTGTAAAGCCACCACCCCAGGCATAACGAGTTGTGCATTTTCAAAGCCTTGCAAATTATTCAGGCAGTCGGGTATTGTGGTAGATAATTCTCTTACCCTTTCTCCATAAGCAGCCAGTACCACTTTACTACCACTGTTTAACCCGGTGCCACTATAATCTAAAGTATCAATGGTGGTGTTGGTATAAAAATGAATGTCTCTTTTTAAATTGATGCGTTCTAAAATAAAGCGCAGATAGTTTTCAATATGATGGGTGCTTATTTTATTTTCATCATCTGCAGTAATAAATAAAAATTTAGCCAGGCTTAATTGTCCTGTTCCTAAAATATGATTGGCAATGGTTAAAATTTCAGCCGGTTGTTTGGCAGGTGCATAAGGCGTATACCTTTCGCTGCCGATAGCCAGTAATAAAGGATGCACACCAGCTGCATCCACCGCATGTACTTCTTTCAAACCCGGTATTTCTTCCTGTAAGGCACTGCCGGTCATTTCATGTATCAGTTGCCCAAAGCTGGTATCTTCCTGCGGCGGACGGCCCACCACAGTAAACGGCCAGATGGCATTTTGGCGGGCATATACTTTATGCACCTTCATTAAAGGAAAATCGTGTTGTAAACTATAGTAACCTAAATGATCACCAAATGGCCCTTCGGGTTTAGTTGCACCAGGATATACTTCTCCCGTAATTACAAAATCAGCATCAGTGCTAATGCAAAAATCATCTTTATACGTATAGCGAAACCTGCGGTTGCCTAACACACCAGCAAAAGTCATTTCACTAATGCCTTCGGGCAATGGCATCACTGCTGCAACACTATGACTTGGTGGCCCGCCTGCAAACACACTTACTTTTAAAGGCAGTCCTTTTTTATTGGCCTTGGTTTGATGCACACCAATACCACGGTGCAATTGATAATGCAAACCAATTTCCTTATCCATTGCATAATCATTACCCGAAAGTTGTATGCGGTACATACCGAGGTTGGCATTCATGATACCGGGCTTATCAATATCTTCTGTATATACCTGTGGTAAAGTAACAAAAGCACCACCATCCATTTTCCAATGCTGTACCTGGGGAATGTCTGATATTTTTATTTCCTGGAATAAAACCGGTTTGCTGGCAGGATTCTTTAAAGGCAACGCTTTAAGAGCGGCCAATCCTGCACTGAAATTTTTTATCGGGTGTTTGATCGCCGTTACGGGATCATTTTTTAATTCGATGAGCTGCTGCACAATTTGCAGCGTATCCCTGAAAATAAATTTACTTCTCTCCAGCGTACCAAAAATATTAGATGCCGCACGGAATGTACTTCCTTTTACATTTTCAAATAATAAAGCCGGCCCTCCTGCTTCATGCACCCGTAAATGAATGGCAGCCATTTCAAGATAAGGGTCAACAGTTTCTTTTATGCGGATCAGTTGTCCGTTCTTTTCCAAATCCAGTAAACATTGCTCCAGCGATCGATAACTCATCTGATGTATTTACGCAAAGGTAAAACAGATTTGGAGTAAAATTGTTCTATCCTGTTATTAAGCATTACCAGGCGGTGCCGGATTGCCAGGCTGCGTTGGCGCTGCATTGGGCTGAACAGCGGCCGTATCATTTGGCGGATTATTTTTTACCTGTGGATCACGTATTTTGTTTTCGGTTCTGTATTTAACTTTCGAAGTTATCCAGGCAACAAATATGGGGATCAATATGGCCGTCATGATCCACTTTGTACTGTCATTTTTAAAAAATCCGCCTACCGATTCCCAGAAACTTTCTTTTTCTGCAAAGATCATTACAGGAATATTCTTGGTGGGCAATGTAACCGATTCACCATCTTTTTCAATAATGTTGATAGACAATTTCAACTCCTGCTGGCCGGGAGTTTGTGGTGTAAGCTTCCAGTTCCAGATAGCTTTCTTACGTTTTTCTGTAATGCTTTGCGTGGCAGCCTCTTCCCCACCTATCAGTTCTATATCAAAACCTTTATTAAGGGCACCGCTCATATCAATCAGCCTGGCCCTCATTTTATTTCCTATATCTACAGTAGTGTCATGTTTAAAATCCTGTTTGTTGGCATTAGAGCTTTCCAGTGCTTCATCTTTTATTGTAGCCAGCACCTGGTCTTTCGCAAGAATGAGGGTGGCAATGTACGCCTTCTTTATTTTCATGGTATCATCGGCATGAAAAACCAGCAGGTTTTTATACCTGCGCTTCAACACTTCAATTGGTGCAGGGGCGTTGTCAGTTTGTTTTGTAGTGTTGCTATCAGTACCTGCATTATAATCATTAAAACTTCCGGATTTAGGATCAGCAGTATTTTGTGTGTCATCATCATCCACTACCAGTTTTCCCTTAGGCAATGTGGATTCTGTGATCTCGCCATTACCGGCATTAGTGGTAGTAGTGTCACTGGCATTATTACAACCTGCTGTAATAAAAAGCAGGCATACCATAAAGTGTAAGTAAGGTTTCATGTTTCCAGGTTTTACGTTGTAGGTGTATTTAATCAGGGATCAGGTGTAGTAATCCTCAGTAAAGTTGTGTATTAATGCTTAAACCCGGCATACTCAATATTATGTATTTTATATGCTGCAGCTTCATTTTATATTCACCAATAATTACTTTACTAATAACCTAAACTTCTTTCAATGAAAAAATTCCTACCGGTGATCCTGGTTGTGGCAGGTTTACTCATGGCATTTAACAAACCCATAATGGGGCTTATTTCCCCGGCCGATCTCACTATCACCATAGCTCCCCCACCCGCTGTAATGCCGTCCATTTATAAAGTGTATGAAAACAGCGATGCACTAAATGGTAAATACAGCCTCTTTCAAATGGTCATCACCAATAACAGTGATATTGCCGCTAAAAATGTGGAGGTTTCGTACAGTGTTACCAATTATATAGAAAATACTGTAGCCGAAAAAATTCCTTTGATACAACCCGGGCAAACCGTAGTGGTGAATTGCTATCCGCATTTTCCGGAGAAGATTGTGGAGAAGATGACAGGATCAAAAGAAACCGTGAAGACGACAGTAAAGGGTAGTAATATAAAAACACAGGACAACGATTTCTCTATTGCCATCAGGGGAAGAAATGAATTCATGTACACCTTTTTACCCAGCGACCAGATAAGGACCTCTACAGAATATTTCGACAATATGCCTTTGCTGAGTTGCCTGGTTACGCCGGAAGACCCTATTATAAAATACCTGACGCAACAGATACAGGAAAAAGTTTTAAAAGGCGAAACGGCTTCTGTTACCAATAAAGAAGATGAAGGCGTAAGGGTTTTACAAGGCATTTATTTAGCTACCGTTAAAGCCCACATGGTGTACAGTGGCACCAGTGGTGTACCTGATAAGATAAGTGATGTGAGTTCTATTGTACAAAATATTCGTCTGCCCCGTGAAGTTATTACCGGTAAAACGGGTTTGTGTATTGAACTTTCTTTACTGTATGCAAGTATTTTAGTAAATGCTGGTATGGATCCGGTGGTTTACCTGATTCCCGGCCACGCCTACCCCGGCTTTAGAATGAACGGCCGTTACTATGCTTTGGAGAGTACAGCTATAGGTGGCGAAGGTATCGGAGGTATCAGCTCGCCGCAACAGGCATATGAAAGTGGCATGAAGGAATTAGAAAGAGACTGGCCCAAATTTACAGGCGGAGAAGATGGCTATAATGTGGTAGATATAAGAACGGCTATTAAAGAAGGCGCCGTAGCCATGGAATTAAAAGATGATAATTTTTTACGCCAGAAAATTGATGAGATAGCGAGGATGTTTGGTGATGAGTCTAACCAGATACGCAACAATGTACAAACCAACCAGGGTGTTGGAGGCGGCGGAGGTAATGATGGTGGCGGAGGTAACGACGATAACGGCGGCAATGGCGGAGGTGGAGGAAACGGCGGTGGAGGAAATGTACCCAGCGGCTACAACTTATTTGAAGGTGTGGTTACATTCGCCTATCCTTCTTCCTGGAAAATGATCTCTACCAAAGGGTATATGCCGCAATGCAAATACATTATTTCTAACGGATCGCAAACTGCCAACGTGCAGGTGTATAGCTTTCCCGGGTATAACAGGCCCGAGCAGGCGTTACAGGCCATCAATCAATCGATGGCGCAATACGGTTATGGTTTGCAATACCAGGTAACCGGGCAGGCAAAGGGCTATACTTTTTTCAGCGGACAAACAGGCACCAATAACCAGGTTACACTTAACTGGGTAGCCGCATTTAAAGCAAATGGAAATGGCGTATCAGGAATTGCAGCAGGTGCTAATGCTAATACCGGCACTACACACCAGCAAACATTACTCAAAATTCTTAATACTATTCAGTAACCGTTTTTTAAGAACCATCATTAAACTTACTATCATGACATTTTTAAGTATAAAACGCTACATAATTGTATTTACTGCCATTTGCCTGTCGGCGAATGCAATAGCACAAGACAAAGGTTATAAAGAAACTTTAGAAATGACGGCTGATGAAAAAGGAGATATCACTGTTACATCTTCCATTAAATACAATGCACAAACCTGGGATATTGCCAAACAAAGACATGCCACAGATAAATCTGTTTTAAGAAACAGGATCATCAGGCAGTTTCCAAAATATAAACTCACCGAGTTTGATATTTCCAATGATGAAATGGAAACTACCAGTAAGATAAAATTTAAAATTCTCGGTTCATTAAAAGCAGATGCTAACGGCAAATGGATGGCAGAACTGGATTCTAAAAATCCTAACATCACTAAAATAAGCGACAACCAGTTTTTATTGGTGGATGAAGGCAGTGCACAAACATCAAAAATTATTTTACCAACATCTGCAACAGGAGCTAAAATAGAAACCGATGCTTTTGGCAAAGCCATATTAACTTACACCGCACCCGTAAGCGGTGGTGGCATGGGTAATATTATTAAATACCTTGGTTTTCTGGTAGCCGCCGGCGGTATATTCCTTTTCTTTAAAAACCGTGGCAACCTGAATACTATTTTTGTAAAGAATGCTGATCCTAAAAAAATTAAGTATCCCGAAACTAAACATATAAACGATGCTGTTGTAATAAATACAGCCGCAAAAGAACCTGTAAAATCAACCAATAATATAGATTCCTCTCATGAGTAACCAGTAAAAATTTTAAACCTGAAATTATGATTACCCGTGATAAAAGTAAAAAAGTACTACGGTACAAGGATCTTTTTGTTGGTGATTTCTGGCGGTATTTTGTAAGGGCAGCATGGCTTTTTTTTCCGGCTATAATTTTCATTGTCTTTACTTACATGGCCTTCTGGATGCTGAACCAGGGAAAAGACCTGATGATCATTACACTGGAAAACAGGAAAGTATTCGGACT
Source organism: Ferruginibacter sp. SUN106 (assembly GCF_050611765.1). Taxonomy (NCBI): domain Bacteria; kingdom Pseudomonadati; phylum Bacteroidota; class Chitinophagia; order Chitinophagales; family Chitinophagaceae; genus Ferruginibacter; species Ferruginibacter sp. SUN106. Next base: position 318,397 of record NZ_JBODJC010000003.1, on the reverse strand, counting down.
GTTTTTACTGGCACTTATTTTCTGGGTGGTTACCACATGGTATTCCTCCCGGCTGGTGGCAAAGGCAAAAGAGTTGCAGGATAGCGATGAACATCCCATGTGGCAACTCTTGCGCATACAAGGGCCAAGAATATTGGCTTTCAGTTGTATCTCCATCATCATACTGGCTTTTTTTCAACTTCCCTATCCGGATACACCGCAGCTTTCCCGCAAAGTTTGCTACCTGCTGCTGTTCTTAAGTTTCAGTTGGTATTTTTTAATATACCAATTCTGGAACAGAGCATTGGCAAAACCCAACCTGGCAAAAAAAGATCAGTTGCGTTATTGGCACAGGGTAAGATTTATTAACTACGGTTTGTTAGCTGTATTTACGTTGTTGGTTATTTTAAACCGATGGGTCTGGGGCCTTATCATTCTCTTATTATTTTACCAGGTAGGTTTTATTGTATTTGTTTTAATAAGAAGAAATATCATTGATGCCAAAGGGCATTATTCTTCCGGCGATAAAGACAAATACCAATTCACCAATAAAGAAGTGAGTGTATGGAAAAAATTGTGGCGGCTGGTTACTGATAATGAAGATAAACGATATTTCCAGGCATTTGCAACTATCGGCATTGTAGCCACAGCTGTATATATTACTACCGTGTTATCTGTACAGTTCTCTACCTGGATGGGAAGTTTTCCTTTTATTTTTCTTGCTTTTGGTGTATTGCTGGGTATTGGCAATATTATCACCATTATATCCATCATCATCCGTTTTAATTTTCACCTGGTGTTGTTAACCTTATCATTTATCATTGGTTATTTTGTAGAGCCGCATTATACACGATTGGTAAAAAATGAAACCGGTATCACATTCAACAACAGGCAAAACTTAAAAGAATATTTTTATCAATGGGTAAATAATCCCACCAGGCAGCAAATGCTTAACGACAGCAGCGTAAAAAAGATCCCCATATTTTTTGTAATGGCCAATGGCGGTGCTTCACGTTCGGGTTACTGGACGGCATCTGCATTATCTAAAATGGAAGATGAAACAAAAGGGGAATTTTCTAAACATTTATTTTGCATGAGTGGTGCATCGGGCGGCAGTGTGGGCAATGCCACTTTTTTTTCGGTATTGCGCAGTAAAGAAAGTTTACAAAAATTAAATCCTGCAGCCAATGCCTGCTGGCAGGCTTCTTCAGGTTATTTAAAATCAGATTTTTTAACGTATACGCTTGCACGTACTTTGGGCCCCGATGTGTTCAGGAACCTGGTAACGCTCTACAATGTTAATGACCGGGCCTCTGCACTTTCGCTTTCGATAGAAAAAGCTGCCGGAGAAAAGAATTTTTTATACGATAGCCTGGCAGTTCCAATGTCTGCCATTATCACTCAAAAAAATATTACTTATGATCTGCCCATCATCTGCATCAACACTACCAGGATGCAGGACGGTAACCCGGCAGTGATCAGCAATATTAAAATTTCAGATTCTGTTTTTGGCGGCCGCATAGATGTATTGGGCATGTTGAAAAAAGATGAGGATATGAAACTGAGTACCGGTGTTGTATTGGGTGCCAGCTTCCCCTATTTAAGCCCGGCTGGCAGAATTGATTATAAAAAATGTGATACCTGCGCCACCGAACCCAACTACTTTGTGGATGGTGGTTATTTCGATAATTCCGGTGCCGGTGTTGTTTTTGAAATGATCGTCAACCTGCAAAAGATCATTGCAGCTGATACTACTATTAAGAATAAAAATAAACTGGAGTTTGAGATCATACATGTGACCAACGAAAATTTCGACGATGTTCCACTTAAAGCAGTTAACCCATTAATGAATGACCTGGCAGCACCATTTAAAACTTTATTGGGAGCCTATGACATGCAGACATCAGTAAATGATCTGCGGTTAAAAAACTACCTCACAAATTTATATAATGATAACCTGCATTACAACCGGATCTCACTCTACATAAAAAATGATCCCATGAGCTATGCGATGAACTGGGTGATTTCGAAATATGTACTGGATGCTATTGATAAAAGATTAGAAACACACCCCGGAATTTCAGCCATGATAAAACGGCTTAACGAGCTAAAATCAAAAGGGCATTAGTTAGTTGCCGCTGCTTTTATTGCATCTGCAGAAGCACCCCTGGGAGTAAGAGGTTTGATGAATCCTTTGCTGAGCCCTAATGCTAATAAATTGGTAAGCCTGCCAATGCATAAGGTGGCTTTATTTAATTTTTCGGTAACGGTTTGCAGGTGGCCAACATTCTTTGCCAGTTCTGCAGTAATGCCTGCAAGCTCATCTGTCTTAAGGCGCAGGTTGGCAAGAATGGATGCATCCAATGCTCTTGTCAATTCATTTTGCAGGATATTAATATTGAAAATGGCTTTTGATTTTTTGTTGCGCTCTGCTACGGTTAATTCCGCAGGCGATGTGGCCGTCATTTCATTTTTTGCATCATCCAGTAATGCAATAGCGGTGTAAGTAGAATCAATTTGCATCAGGATCATTTTCTGCCGTTCGGCTTTTTCTGTTTCCTCATTCGATTTGGGCAGATTATTAAACGAACCAACATCTTCCGGTTTCAGATGATTGTTATTATCGGTATAAGTGATGCTGTCATCTGCATTCTTTGCTGTTTGTTCCCCACTGTTATTATTACAGGACTGAAGTACCAAAACAGATACAGCAAATATTTGAACCGGCCTGTATAAACGTTTAAAAAAATCCTGCATCATGGTAGTTGATTTTATTTTAGTAGGTTATTTTAAACAAACGTTCTCTTGCTTCTGAAAATTTGGCAACAGTATCCAGCAAAGCCAGGTAATCAGCTTCTAATTGTATTATTTCTGCAGGCACCTCCTTGCCGGGTTTATCAGCACTGATATAATTATCCAGCACACCGTAGGAATTGCGTAAACTCAAAATACAAATATGTAATTGATTCACCAGGGTACTCAGTTCCCGTAACTGTACCTGCCAGTTTAAATAAATGGGCAAATACCATTTGTAATAATTGTAAGGATTATTGCCTTGTTTGGTCTCGTATGCCTTTACGTTATTCAGAAAGTCTTTATAATTTTCATTTACAAACTGGGGTAATGCTTCCAGCTCTTTTTGAATTTTTGGAATATCGGTATTTAAAAAATCATCGCAGATACCTTCAAATGGTTTGCGTGCAGTACTCACTGCATTTTTTAAATATTTCTTTTGCAGCGATTTTATTTTTGCAGAACCCAGCTCATTAATAATATTGGCTGCAATGCTACCTACTGATGGCGGTATTCTAGTAGACTGGGGAATACGTTTTGCACAAGCTGCATTGTAAGTGGTCACCAACCCATCAAACGAAGATTGCCATTGTTTTTTATTTTTTGTAAAATCTTTCAGGTAAGATTCGCTGATGAGGCAATGCACCAGGTCGGCATATTTACCTACAATGCGATAGGCGTAAGCAAAGGAATCCACCATGTCTAAAAACTTCAGTTTATCACTAAGGTCTGCCTGCAGCGCATCAATACTTTCTTTGGCAGATTCGTTGGTGGCCACCACGCCGCTTAATTGCAGCGTTTGCGTTTGCGAACGCAACTGGTACACCCTGTTGTAAACATCTGGCGGAACAACAGAAATACCTTTAGTAACAATGGTGTATTTTTCAACAGCAGTTAACTGCGAAGTTTTTAAACCAATACAGGATAACAAAAGACATGCAACAAAACTGTACATGCAGGTTTTGATCAGGGAAGTGTAAGGCATGTACCAAATGTATCATTTCGATACATGGCTGCATATACTTAAAATGTAGTAGAGAAACAGGATCAGTAAATATTAGTCGGACAGCCTGTTTTTGATCTGCCCCCAGATCTGCTGCTGCCACCGGCGCTGTTACCGTGCAACCTGAAACTTACATTGAAGCCTGAAAAATAATACCAGTCTTTATTTTTTGAACCGCCACGTTGTGTACCATCAGCCGGGTAGCCCAGGCCTGTTTTTAATTCATCTCCACGATAAGCCAGGTCTACTGCTTTCTGGCCACGGTTAGCCAATAATATATTCTGGTCAACATAAGTGGTACTCACATCATCAATATAATCGGTATTGGTTTTACGCAAGCCAATTTCAAAGCCCACACGTATATTGTCGCTGATAGAAAGTTTTACACCACCACCAAAAGGAATGGAGAACTGGTGTAGTTTATATACTTTTCTACCTTGATAAAAACCTTGTCCTTCGGTGCTTAATGGTTGTAAATACGTTTTATTGCCGGTGGAATCTTTTGTAGATGGTTTAAAACTAAAATAGCTGATACCGGCAAAAAGATAAGGCGATAATGAATGTTCGTAAGGGTTGAGTAAATTATATTCCAGCCCCAGGTGAATATCTGTAATGGGAGAAGAAAAACTCAGGTTACGCAGAGAGTTTTTAGAGTTGTTTTTATCATCACCGCTCACTTTTCCAAAAGTAACATTTGCCCTTGCTGCAAACCTGTCCGATATCTCATACAAGCCTCCTGCACCAAATGCAGGATGTGCCTGGTCGAGTGTAAACCTTTTATCCTGGAGGTCGCCCTGGTAATTACTAAACCCACCAAACAATGTAAGATGTATTTTTTGCGCCTCTGCATTAATGGCCGCAAATAACAGCACTATAAATAAGATCCTTTTCTGCATATAAAAAAATGAGGGTAAACGTTTTTTGTTTACCCTGCTAATATCATACCAAAAAAATGTGGTGTTTATTTTTTCAGATACATTACTTCCTTTACCAGCTTCACTGTACGGGGTACATCCGGTAAATAAGCAGCCACCAGGTTGGGTGCGTAGTGCATTGGTGCATCTGCAGAAGTGATCCTGCGGATAGGTGCATCTAAATAATCAAATCCTTCCTTTTGTATACGGTAACTGATCTCAGAAGATACAGAGGCAAATGGCCATTGTTCTTCTACAATTACCAAACGATTGGTTTTTTTAACGCTTTCCAAAATAGTGAACCAGTCTAAAGGACGAATGGTAGCCAGGTCTATTACTTCAGCTTCAATACCTTCTTTAGCCAATTCTTCAGCCGCAGCCATCGCCACTTTCATCATCTTATTAAAAGAAACGATGGTCACATCTTTACCAGTTCTTTTTATAAATGCTTTACCGATTGGTAAAATGTATTCTTCTTCGGGTACTTCTCCTTTATCTCCATATGCCACTTCACTTTCCATAAACATAACCGGATCATCATCACGGATCGCAGCTTTTAAAAGTCCTTTAGCTTCATACGGTGTAGAAGTACTGATCACTTTTAAACCCGGTATGTTGGCATACATCGCTTCAAAAGCTGTAGAGTGCTGTGCGCCTAACTGCCCGGCACTACCATTAGCACCCCTGAAAACGATAGGGCAACCAACTTGTCCGCCGCTCATTGCCAGCATTTTAGAAGCGGTATTTAATATTTGATCTAAAGGTAAAACAGCAAAGTTCCAGGTCATAAATTCCACAATCGGACGAAGGCCATTTTGAGCCGCACCCACTGCAATTGCAGAAAAACCAAGTTCAGCGATCGGTGTATCAATAACTCTTTTTTCACCAAATTCTTCCAGCATACCCTGGCTTACTTTATACGCACCATTGTATTCTGCTACTTCCTCTCCCATTAAAAACACTCTTTCATCCCTTCTCATTTCTTCCTGCATGGCTTCTCTCAGGGCTTCTCTTAATGCTATTTGACGCATGTTAAATTGGTTATTTGGTTAATTTGTTTAATAGTTGCCTGTTCTCTTAAAGTTTGCAAATTTATTTCATCGGAAGCAGATGAACAAATAGTATTATTATGAAACTAGCAGGCTATATGTTATAAGGATATACTCAAAAGTTTATAGCCTTGTTCTGTTCTGATAAAATCAAAACTTTCCTGGTGATCGGTTTCATATTTGCTGATATCCACAGCGCCGGCACTTACAGGTGATTCAGGCGCCAAAGGTTTTGCCCTCTTTTTATAATACTCCAGCAATACCGAAAACACAGGATATACTGCTGCATTATGGCCTCCGCAGCTATTAAAAAATTGCCTGTATTCCTTTTGCTCAACTATTAATCCGCTGAGGTCATCACGGCTGATATATAATTCCTTTGTTTCATTCAGCCGGAATCTTTCTCTAGTGATAACCGCAGGAAAAGACTGGAGGAACATATTCCTGCTTATGCTTGTCCTGCTCTTACCTCTCTCCATGTAGGTGACCTTTTGAAAAAGCAATTGTTTTAATTTGTTGTTGTCGGAGGAATTGATAGCGGGCAAAAAACCGGAATAAAACCATTGTGTAAATTCTTTTTCATAATCGGTAAAAGAATAAGTATTGCCATTATTGCCTTTAATGATAACACTGGTGCTGGTATCAATATTAGTATCATTTATTTTAAATGAATACCAGTTTATTGAATTAAGGTCGGTATCAACGCTATCCGCCAGTACTTCATTGCTTTCATTTATCAGTATCGTTTCTCCCCCATCCCAGCCAACATGTTCGCAGTGCAAGGTATCTTTTCCTTCCAGGCACTTACGCTTTGCATTGCGGCGTGCAATAGTTAATCCGTTATGAAATGGCAATGCATAATTATACATCGCCGGAATGGCCACATTGCCATTCTTATCAAAAAAGCCTACCCTGTTTTTCTTTTTATCCTGGAATAATATTTTTCCTTCCTGTTCGCAATCAAAAGTAAAATCAAACATGTACATACTGTCCCTGCCTACCTTACGTCCGTCTTTTAAAAGATAATAGAGATCAAAACTACTGTCAGCCAGCAATTCATTAACCGCTATAATATTATAAAATGTATCAGCCTGTGTAGGGCTATTAAATTTTGCTGGTATCTTAATATTTCCTTTAAGATCTTTATAACCTGTTAGCTCTTTCTCCGCATCATACAAACTAACCCATGCCCTGCTGCTTTGAGCATAGCATATATTTGTGCAACAGATGCTGAGTATATAAATGATCTTACAATTCAATTGAAACGATCAGGATTAATTTATATCATTAATGGTAAGCACTTACGGCATTATCTCCGCCAGTTTATCCTGCAGCTTTTTACCAAACAGGTTTTTAGCAATGATACGGCCTTCTTTATCCAGCAACATATTGGCAGGGATAGCCTTGATATAAAATTGATCTGAAGTAGTATTCTGCCAGCTTTTCAGTTCACTCACCTGTTTCCATACCAGGCCATCTTTTACAATAGCAGCTTTCCATTTTTCTTTTCCTTTTTCGCTGTCGTAGGATACGCCGAATATTTCAAAACCCTTATCCTTGTAAGCAGTATAAGCTTTTACAATATTCGGGTTTTCCTTACGGCAGGGGCCGCACCAGCTGGCCCAAAAATCTACCAGCACATATTTTCCTTTCAGGGAAGATAAACTCAGTTCATTATCCAAAGTATCTTTTTGCTTAATATCCGGAATCAGCTGCCCGACAGCAACACTCTGGTAAGCATCCAGCATTTTCTTCACCGCTACACCACTTTCCGATTTTTTCACTTTTTCATCTAACACATTGTATAAAGGTGCTACATCACTTGCTTCGGCATAATAGCCAAAATTTTCGCTGATGGCCATAGCACTTCTTATAGAAGATCTGTTAGCCTTTATAAAATCACTGGCATACTTTCTTTTTAAAACCGTGATGGATTCTTCCGCTTCATCCAGGCTATCGGTAACTGCGGTGTTTTTATCTTTTGCAGCTTTATCATACAGGTCGTAAAAATTCTTTTCGGCATCATTGGCCGGTTTCATTGCGGCAGTATATTTTTTATCCTCTTCATTCAGCTTGCTGCCGCTGATGGTTAGTTCTTGTAGCTTTTCGCCGGTACCACTGATTTTCATCTGGCTGGCTTCTGCATAAAACCGCAGGTAATCTTCTTTTCGGCCTTTAATAGTTAATACGGCAGTAGAAGGCCTGGCTGCAAATCCTTTAAAACTGAATTTTCCATCCTCAATAGAAGTGCTGTCTTTTTTTGCGGCTGATGCGCCGTAAACAGTAAGGTAGATGGTACCTGTTTTTACTGTACTGAATTTTCCGTTAATGGTAAAGGCAGAATCAGTTTGCGCTGCTGCTGCCCCACTTACTAAAACAAAACCTGCGAATAATATTTTTCTCATTGAATAAGTTTAAGCCCTAAAATTAATGTTATTATAAGATTAAACAGAACCGATTATGTAAATTTATTAAATAGTAAAAGAAGCAGCTTATTCACAGGTACTCATTAAGTGCTTACACGTATTTTAAAATGTCTGTTTCATACTACTTAAAATAAAAAAAAGCCTGCATATTTGATGCTGACAACATGCTACTGAACGAGATCATACCACATCCATCAATAGCTGAATATGTAAGGTTATTCAGGGTCATTCATTTTGTATTTCCCGAAACTACCAATATACCCGCCAAGGCTTACACGCCCAGGCCGGAGCATTGCCTGCAATTTTTTCCCGCCGGTAAAAACAGGATTACTTATACCGGTTCAGATAAAATCATCACTACAAAAAATGCCATCTTTTCCGGCCAGCACAACGTAATTAATAACCGGCAAATGGAGAACAATTTTTTGTCGGTTCAGGTTATTTTTCAACCAGGCGCATTACATCGCTGGCTGGGTATACCATCTGTACAACTCACCAATATGCTGGTAGATGCAGAAGATATTTTAGGAAATAAAATTGCTTTGATAAACGAAAAATTATGTTACGCAAAAACCTATGACGAAATGATTCAGCTCATCGGATCATTTTTGCTGGAAGAATTTAGTAAAATAAAAAAAGACAATCATCCCGTCAATGCCATCTGTAAATTGATGCTTAAAGAAGAAGACAGGTCTTTAGACTGGTTTGTAAAACAGGCTTATTTAAGCCACCGGCAGTTTGACAGAAAATTTTATGACAGCACGGGTGTAAATCCTAAAGACTTTTTAAAGATCATTCGCTTTGATAAAGCTTACAGAATGAAAAACCGCTTTCCCGAAAAAGACTGGCTGAGTATTGCCTTACATTGCGGCTACTACGACTATGCTCATCTCTCCAAAGCCTACCAGCTATTTACCGGGCACACGCCGCCGGAATTTTTTAAAATAGATACCATGGCTCCGGAGCGTTTGTTAGGCATTGCAGAAACCTAATTAATAAAAGTCTGTTTTGTACCACTTCATGCAGTTAAGCAACAAGTAGGTTTGTGTTCTAAAAATAAATTTATGCAACGCAAACAATTTCTCGCCACTACATTAGCCGCTATTCCTGTTTTGGGTTTTTCAAAAACCATTTTTACTGGTGAAAATCCTAAAAAAACTTTTACTGTAAAAGCCGGCAAAGGCAGGTTTAACGAATCTTTTTTATTCAAAGGAAAAAACCCGAATGATATTAAGATCTCAAAAAAAGATACGAATAATCAGCTGGCAGTATTTGAATATATTGGTTACGAAAAAATTGGTCCGGCACTACATATTCATCTGAAGCAGGATGAGATTTTTTATGTTTCAGAAGGTGAATATCGCTTTGTAGCAGGTGATGAAACGCAAATACTCACTGCAGGCGATACTATTTTTTTGCCCCGCAATGTACCGCACACCTGGATACAACTAAGTGATAAAGGAAAGCTCATCTATTTTGTGCAGCCGGCGGGAAAGATGGAAGAATTTTTCAGGACCATGAATAATTTAACGCATCCGCCAACTACAGCAGAGATCAATAAAATTCACGCAGACTGTGATTTGAAAGTGGTTGGCCCACCATTGAGTTTATAAAAGCATTACGCTAATTTTTACGGATTACACGAATTAAATACAAGCACATTAAATGAAACAATTCGTGTAATTCGTAAAAATCAGTGTAATAAAACTATACATTTTCAATCACCATTGCGCTGGCACCACCACCGCCGTTGCATATACCGGCAGCACCGTATTTAGCATTATTCTGTTTTAATACATTGATGAGTGTAACAATTATTCTTGCACCGCTGCAACCTAACGGGTGGCCTAAACTAACCGCACCACCATTTACATTTACTGTTGCAGGATCTAATTTCATGCGCTTGCTGTTTTCAATACCTACTACTGCAAATGCTTCATTCAATTCCCAGTAACTGATATCTTCCATTTTTAAACCTGCTTTAGCAACCGCTTTTGGTACTGCAATGGAAGGTGTGGTGGTAAACCATTCCGGTGCCTGCTCCGCATCTGCATAAGATAAAATTTTTGCAATAGGTTTTAACCCCAGTTCATCCGCTTTTGCTTTGCTCATTAAAACCAAAGCAGCAGCGCCATCATTCATGGTAGAAGCATTTGCTGCAGTAACAGTACCATCCTTTACAAAAGCTCCTTTCAATTCAGGTATCTTATCAAATTTTACATTAAACGGTTCTTCATCTTTACTGAATAAAATGGGATCGCCTTTACGCTGCGGAATAGCCACCGGCACAATTTCATTTTCAAATTTGCCGGCATTAACTGCAGCCTGGCTGCGTTGGTAACTTTCAATTGCAAAAGCATCCTGCTCCTCACGGCTAACACCACAGGTAGTGGCACAAAGTTCCGCTGCATTGCCCATGGCTTTGCCATCATACACATCAGTTAAACCATCTTTAGCAAGGCCATCAATAAAAGCCACATTGCCATATTTATTTCCCCAGCGTAAATTTTCTGAATAGAAAGGCACATTGCTCATGCTTTCCATACCACCGGCAACTACAATATCCGCATCACCTAATAAAATACTTTGTGCCGCCTGTGCAATGGCTTTCATACCACTGGCACAAACTTTATTAACAGTGGTGCAATTTACTTCGTTGGGTAAACCGGCAAATTTTGCAGCTTGTCTTGCGGGTGCCTGTCCCAGATTGGCTTGTATTACAGAGCCCATCAGCACATCATTTACTAATTCGGGTTTTACGCCTGCTTTTTCAATAGCGCCTTTTATGGCAACAGCGCCTAATCTGGTGGCAGAAAAATCTTTTAAACTTCCTCCGAAACTGCCCATTGGCGTACGGACTGCAGAGATGATATATACTTCCTTCATAAAAACTAATCGTTTAGAATACAAAGGTATACCGTTCTATTTTCATTTTTTGTAGATTTGAGAAAATGTAAGTTATGTGCTCAAAACGTTGGATACTGTTTATCGCTTCATTTGTTTTGTTAACTTTTGTTGAAGCACAAAATAAAAAAGCAGATTCCTCTGCTATAGTTGCTGTATTTAAATCAGTACTTGCTGCCTGTAAAGAAAATAATACTGCCGATCCGCAAATAAAAATACAGGGCAGGTTTTATAAAGCGGCAGCTTATATTGTTTATCGTGGCGCCGATAAAAAAAGAGCCTGGAAAGATTTTGTGAACTACAGCAATGCAGATGAAAAAACAGAGACAGATGCTATTGGCAAACGGGTAAACAGAACCGCCGGCCAGGACGATAATTACCGTATCACCAAATACATTACTGAAAAAGAATCAGAAGGCACCTGGCATGTTTTAATAGTAAGTTACAAAGCCGATGGCGAAGACAAAAAAGCAGCTTTTGCATTTTTAAAAATCGGCACCCGTTATGGATTGGGTGATATTGACCAGAATTATAAATAGTTACTTAAAGCTTTACAATGAGAACTTTAAAAGCAATACATATTCACAGCTTCTTAGGTATAATTCCATTAGTATGGTTTTTATCTTTTCTCAGCATACTTGCAATTGGCACTTTTAAACTTGGCTACATTCCTCAATATGGCAATCCTGTTGACCCTGATACCTTACATATCGGTGGGCTTGAATTGTTGCATAGTATTTTATTTATGATGTCGATTATTGCTTTCTTCGGTTGGATAACAGTAACAATAATTCTTCTCAGTTTTTATAAAAACAGTTTTGTATTCAATAAAACAGCCCTTGTTTTATTTGCAATTGGGGTAACCGGTTTTCTTGTTTTTAAATATGTTTTTCCTGGCTTTGGAGCCTGGGTTTTTGATTGACAATAATTAAAAAGAATAATAAGCTAAATTACTCAGCGCCCTCTGCCTCCCTGCGTGCCAATTACTTAATAAACAAACCCCTTTTCCCCTACCCTCCTTTTTCGTACTTTTGCAGTCCTGAAAAAATTGAATGACGAAAATGGAACTGACTAAAAATTTTGAACCTACAGCTATTGATGCAAAATGGTACCAGCATTGTTTGGATAAAGGTTATTTTAACAGCACCCCCGATGCAAGGGAAGCGTATACCGTGGTAATTCCTCCGCCCAATGTAACCGGCGTATTACACATGGGCCATTGTTTAAATAATACCATACAGGATATTTTAGTGCGCCGTGCCCGTATGCAAGGCAAGAACGCCTGCTGGGTGCCCGGCACCGACCATGCTTCTATTGCTACCGAAGCGAAGGTTGTGGCCATGCTACGTGAAAGAGGCATTACCAAATCTTCTTTAACAAGAGAAGAATTTTTAAGCTATGCCTGGGAGTGGAAAGAAAAGTATGGCGGTATCATTTTACAGCAATTGAAAAAATTAGGTTGCAGTTTAGATTGGAGCAGAACTTCATTCACTATGGATGAAGCATATTATAAGGCAGTAATAAAAGTTTTTATCGATCTGTATGGCAAGGGATTAATTTATCGTGGCAAAAGAATGGTAAACTGGGATCCCGTTAGCCAGACTGCATTAAGTGATGAAGAAGTAATTTTTAAAGATGTAGATTCAAAATTGTTTTACGTTAGTTATAAATTAGTTGACGGTAGCGGCAGCATTACTGTTGCCACCACAAGGCCCGAAACTATTTTAGGCGATGTGGCCATTTGTGTAAATCCTACTGATGAAAGATATACCAGTTTAATTGGTAAAGAAGTAATCGTGCCCATCATCAACAGGAAAATTCCTGTAATTGCAGATGAATATGTAACGGCAGACTTTGGTACCGGTGCACTAAAAATTACACCGGCACATGATAAGAATGATAATATGCTGGGCTTAAAGCATAACCTTAAAGCGATTGACACATTAGATGCAACAGGAAAATTTACTGCGGTAGAATTAATGGAAGATAATCCATCTGAACTGGTGTTATCGTACAATGGTGTTGACCGTTTTGCATTGCGTAAAAAAATAGTAGAAGACATTACCGGATTAGGACAAATTGAAAAGATAGAAGATTATAAAGGCCAGGTTGGCACAAGCGAAAGAACCGGCGCTGTTATTGAAAGCAGGTTGTCTATGCAATGGTTTATCGACATGAAAAAATTCATGGATAAAAATCCTGAAGCATTAAGTTCAGTACTGAATGATACCATTCAGTTTCATCCTGCTAAATTAAAAAATACATATAGCCATTGGTTGGGCAATATAAAAGATTGGTGTATCAGCCGTCAGCTTTGGTGGGGACAACAAATTCCTGCATGGTATGATGAAGAGGGAAATGTTTTTGTTGCAGCAACAGCTTTAGAAGCTGCAAGCCTTAAGCTTCAAGGGGCAGGAATTAGCCAGCCGACTATTGCTCAGCTTGAAGCTTGCAGCTTGAAGCTTTCTCAGGATGAAGATGTATTAGATACCTGGTTCTCCTCCTGGCTGTGGCCGATGGAAGTTTTTAAAGGCATCAGCAATCCGGGCAATAACGAAATTGATTATTATTATCCCACAACAACGTTAGTTACAGGACAGGATATCATTTTCTTTTGGGTAGCACGAATGATCATGGCGGGTTATGAATACAAACAGGAAATACCTTTTAAAGACGTTTATTTTACCGGAATGGTAAGAGATAAACAAGGTAGAAAAATGAGTAAGCAATTGGGCAACTCTCCTGACCTGTTGGGATTGATAGATCAGTATGGCGCCGATGCCACACGTTTTGGAATCATGATCGCTTCTCCTGCAGGTAATGACCTGTTATTTGATGAATCGTCTTTAGAGCAGGGAAGAAATTTTAATAACAAATTGTGGAATGCACTGAAACTGGTAAAGATGTGGGAGGCACGTCAAAGCGTGAGCACTCACGACTCACTACTCACCACTCACGACTTTGCGTTGCAGTGGTTCGAAAGCCGTTTGAACGAAGTAAAAGCCGAAGTAGACAGCCTGATCAAACAATTCCGTTTAAGTGAAGCACTGAAAACGATTTACAGTTTAATATGGGATGACTTTTGTAGTTGGTATTTAGAATGGGTAAAGCCTGGTTTTGAACAACCGGTTGAAAAAGCCATTTATGAAAAAACAATTTATTTTTTTAGTGAACTGATGCAGTTGTTACATCCTTACATGCCTTTTGTAACCGAAGAGATTTATCATTTGCTGGAAGAAAGAAATGATGACCTGTGTGTAAAACAATTAACTGCGTTTGCAAATGTTGATAAGCAAATTCTTACACAGGGAAACCTGTTGAAAGATGTGATCACAGGTATTCGTGATGTAAGAAATAAAAACCAGATCAAACCGAAAGAACAGATTCAGTTACATATTCAAACATCCATTGCCGCAACTTACCAATCAATTGAAACTATTCTTGCAAAGCAATTGAATGCAAAAGCAATTTTGTTTGTTGATGATAAAGTAAGCAATGCTATTTCCGCGGTAATTGGTAACGACAAATTTTATGTGGAATCAGAACAACCGATGAATATCGGCAACCAGAAAGATGATTTACTAAAAGACCTGGAACACCAGAAAGGCTTTTTACTTTCGGTAGATAAAAAATTAAGCAACGAAAAATTTGTTGCCAATGCCAAACCAGAAGTATTAGCATTAGAACAAAAGAAAAAAGCCGATGCACTAAGCAGGATAAAAGCGATTGAGGAAAGTCTGGCAGCGTTATAACGAGAATAGTGAATGGTCAATAGTGAATCGTCAAAATGGCGAATTATTCACAATTGACCATTCACTATTGACAATTGACGATTCACCATTCACGTCTCACGCCCTCAAAGAGTTTGTTAAATTACCCATACAAATACTTTTTACAACGTAAATTCGTTGTTACAAAAAAACTACAATGCCGGTATTTAAAAATATAATTGTTTTATGTTGCCTGTTAACAGTTACTACTGCAGCCATGGCGCAAAAACCAAAGCCTGGTAAACCTGTAACTACCACTGTAAAAACTAAGTTGCCCAAATTAAAAACTGCTTTAGGCAGCAGGTCCGATTCTGTAGGTGTTTCTGTAGATGAAGCCTTAAACCTCATTACCCTTCCGCTCACCATTACTGACGACAAAAAAAATACTTATACCATCGTTACTTATCAATGCCTGTACAGAAGAAAAGCCGTTACAGAAGATGAAGAAAGTGGCAAAGTAACTCCTATCAACAGCGTGGTGGCAAGTACATTTAAAACCACTCCCCTTTCTGAGATATGGAAAAAAACTATTTCCGAACAATTAAAAACCGGCGAAGAAATATTTTTCTTTGATGTGGTGGTAAAAGATGCACAAGGCAAATTAATGTTTGCCCCTAATCTTAAGTTAATGGTGAAATAATGCCGGTAGTTAAAAAAGCAAGCGTCAAAGATATTCCACTCATCAGGCAACTCACTTTTGCCATCTGGCCACAAACCTACAGCAGCCTTTTAACACAGGACCAGATCGATTATATGCTGGAGCTGATTTACAGCCCGGCTGCATTACAAAAACAAATAGAAACTGACAATTGTACTTTCATTATTATTTACGACAACGATGAACCTGTAGCATTCGCTTCTTACAGCGAAGTAAAACCACAGGTATGGAAGCTGCATAAAATTTATGTGCTGGCTTCGCAACAGGGCAAAGGCACGGGCAAATTCATCATTCATTATATTGTGGAGGAGATAAAACTACAACATGCCAAAGCTTTGCAGTTACAGGTAAAGCGTGATAATCCTGCGCAAGATTTTTATAGCAAACTTGGTTTTACTATTATTGCTACTGCTGATTTTGATATTGGTAATGGCTATTTTATGAAGGATTATATTATGGAGCTTTCTGTTTAATGCTCTTCTTCTTTCTTTTATATACTTTAATCAGTAGCACTTCTTCTTTTTCTTGATAAAAAGAAGCAAAAATCAAGGGCTGCGGAAAAAAAAGCTAAAAATTGTTCGTCGAGTGTAAAATGAAATTAGCTCAAACTTCTGTGCAATACCCAACTATGTGCGACTTACGAGCTAAGAATAAATCCTGGCCTCGGTAACATTAATTTCATTTTTACATCTCGCCGCCCAATTTTCTTAACGCAATTTTTTCCGAGGCCCATACTTCAAAGCATTCTGCTGAGTAGGTAAAAGAGGCCGTATAAAACACATGCCACTTTTCGAATAATCAAATACTCTCCTATCCTCGTAACAAATTATTTTTTGGGTTTTCCCATCAGGGCAGACTGCCAACCTTACAATTAAAGATTGCACAAAAAATCAGAACGAGGTTTCAAACTAAGTTACAAATTGGGGGCTGATCAAATTTTATGCAGGGTGTTCACGCAGGGCTGGCCGGATAAAAGGCCGGAGGCATTCTTTTATCCTTGATTTTTTTGTTTCTTTTTTTATCAAGAAAAAAAGAAAAAGGTAATAAATCTAAAAGCAGTTGAAAGTAACAAATGAACCTACAAACACAAAAATTGAATATCACCCATAAACCAGCTGATGCGTATCCTTTATAACCCCCATCACAAACACACTCTGCACATGCCCCATATTTTCAATATTGCTTAATTTGTTTACATGAAAATCATGATAGGCATTCATATCCTCCGTCATCACTTTAAGCATAAAATCAAATTCACCACTGATGGTGTAGCATTCTACCACATCCGGCATTTGCATAATGGATTTTACAAATTTGGTACCCGCTGTTTTACTATGCTCTTTTAAAGAGACATAACAAATAGCGATCAGGCTTTTTTTCACCTTGGTATGATCAACCAAAGTAGCATATTGTTTTATCACGCCGCTGGCTTCCATACGCTTGATACGCTCATGCACAGGTGTGGTGCTCAGGTGAATTTTATCCGCAATTTCCTTCACCGTCATCCGGGCATTTTGCTGCAGCAGGCTTAGTATGGTGAGGTCTTTTTGATCCAGCGTAATATGCGCTGTAGCTGTTTTTTCTGTTTGATTCACTTTTGCCATAGGTAAAAAGGGTTTTGTCCTTTTTAAAAGGTAATAAAATAATAATCCACCAAATTTACACAAATCTGTAGAATATTATGCTGAAATGGTACTTTTGTGTTCTAAAAAATAAAACATGTCTACAATAACAAAAACCTCCATCGACTTCAGCCTTAAAAATAAGGTTGCAGATATGAGCCTCGCTGAATGGGGCCGTAAAGAAATTAAATTAGCCGAAGCAGAAATGCCGGGCTTAATGGCTATCCGTGAAGAATACGGACCAAGCCAGCCATTGAAAGGCGCAAGGATTGCAGGTTGCCTGCACATGACCATTCAAACTGCAGTGTTGATTGAAACTTTAGTAGCATTAGGTGCAGAAGTAAAATGGAGCTCTTGTAATATCTTCTCTACACAAGACCAGGCTGCTGCTGCTATTGCCGCTGCAGGTATTGGTGTATTTGCATGGAAAGGTCAATCACAAGCTGAAGCGGACTGGTGTATCGAACAAACTTTATGGTTTGGTGGTGCAGATCGTCCTTTAAATATGATCCTTGATGATGGTGGTGACTTAACCAATATGGTTTTTGATACTTACCCTGAATTGATTCAGCATGTGAAAGGTTTATCAGAAGAAACTACAACCGGTGTTCACCGCTTATACGAAAGAATGGAAAAAGGTACCTTACCTGTTCCTGCTTTCAATGTAAATGATAGCGTTACCAAAAGTAAATTTGATAACAAGTACGGTTGTAAAGAATCATTGGTAGATGCGATCCGTCGTGCTACTGATGTAATGATGGCTGGTAAAGTTGCTGTAGTAGGTTCTTATGGTGATGTAGGTAAAGGTTCTGCTGCTTCTTTAAAAGGTGCAGGTTGTCGTGTGATCGTTACCGAAATTGACCCTATCTGTGCTTTACAGGCAGCAATGGACGGTTTTGAAGTTAAACGCATGATCGATGCAGTTAAAGAAGCTGATATCATCGTTACTGCTTCAGGTTGCCGTGACCTGATCACTGAAGCTCACTTCCGTGTAATGAAAGATAAAGCCATCGTTTGTAATATCGGCCACTTTGATATTGAAATTGATATGGCATGGTTAAACGCTAACTATGGTTCTACTAAAAACACTATCAAACCACAGGTTGATATGTACACCATCGACGGTAAAGATGTTATCGTATTGGCAGAAGGCCGTTTGGTAAACTTAGGTTGTGCTACAGGCCACCCGAGTTTTGTAATGAGCAACAGTTTCAGCAACCAGACTTTGGCACAAATTGAATTGTGGACCAAAGGCGAGCAGTATAAAAATGAAGTGTACGTATTACCAAAAGTTTTAGATGAAAAAGTTGCCCGTTTGCATTTAGCAAAAATTGGTGTAGTTTTGGACGAGCTTACACCGGCACAGTCTGCATACTTAGGCATACCTAAGGAAGGACCATTTAAGCCTGAAGCGTACAGATATTAATAATCTCTTTTTAAAGGTGAATAAATACATAGCCCTGGCTCATTCTTGACCGGGGCTTTTTTATGCCGGGTCGGGGCGCTGCAGCGGCCTGAACCCTGCATAAAAAAGCTGCTTCCGGTATAAACCTTTCTATCGCCGCCCCACTGCTATCACCAGCCCTGCACATTTTCAGCGCAAAGAAAAAGAGAAGCAGAGAAAACGCTGAGTCTCTGCGTAAACTCATTTTCTCTTTTTCTCTGCGTTTATTTGTCAGTTCACCGTGGTTGTGTGTCCTCACCAACCACCGGAGCGTTGGCACCCTGCCTCTCCCTATTATTTCGGGGAGCCTGTCAAAGGCGTACAAGTGTTCCACTTTTTTTAATCATTTTGAGACGGGCATTTGGAATTCTATTAGACTTGCATTGGCAGAGTTTACTCCAAAAGCAATCGGGGCATACTTGTATAGCAAATCTTTATTCAGCTTTATTTAGTTTATTTGGGCTAATGAACCTTTCAAAGAAAAAAAACTTGTTGACAGAACTAAATATTAATCATAAATTCAATAATTGTCATAGTAAAAATGGCTACAATTTTCGGATGACTGAATCTACACGCAACAAAAAAAATATTTTACGGGATTTAAATGTGAAGCTGGGTAACATTCAGAGTAAATACCAAAAGTATATACTTATTTTTTTTGGATTATTTCTTTATAGCCAATTATACCCTTCGCTTATTGAAAACACAATTATCCAAAAGACAGCAACTTATTTTACAATACAAAGTTCCAATACTGCGGATATAATATTCTTTATTATTTCAATCTATCCGTTATTCCTATATATTATATTACTTCAAAAATGGAGTTTATACAACCTTAAACTTCTTGATTTTTTCCCTCCTTTAATCTTATGTGTATTATATTGTTTACACCGGTCAGGGTTAATTGGAAATACAGAAATTTCGTTTACTCCATTTAAAAGCATTCACTTATTAAGATACTTTGATCCTATTTTTCTTTTACTGCTCCGTTATTCTTTTGTACCAACATCGAAAGTAGAATCCAATAAATCTCACATTATTGTACCTCAATTAATTGAAGATAATTTAGCTTCTAGGAGTAATAAAGATGTTTTTAAAAGAAATGGATATGCGGAATATATCGCAACTCTAATCCTTAATCAAAATTCAAAGTCAAAATCTTTTGCTATTGGTATAAAAGGAAGTTGGGGTTCAGGGAAATCAGTTTTTCTATCTCAAATAGAATGCAAAATAACTGCTGGGATTAAGATAAAGTTTAACCCTTGGTTATGTGAAAGTAGTGATAAAATAGTATCAGATTTTTTCAAAGTACTAATTAATGAGACTGCACAACTTGACAGTGGATTGTCAAAATTGCTTAAAAGATATTATACCAGCTTAAAGGATATTGATGAAAATTACGGGGGTAAAATGTTGACTTCCCTTGGATTTTTTAAAAGAAGTGAAGCTTTAAGTCTTGAAGAGCAGCAAAACGATATTGTCGAAAAGTTAAACGAGACTAATATTAAAATAGTTGTTTTTATTGATGACTTGGATAGATTAAATTCAGAGGAGATATTAGCTGTACTTAAACTGATTAGAAATAGTTTTAATTTCCCGAATACCTATTTCTTAATTGCATATGACGAAAAATATATTATTGATACTCTGAAGGACTCAATTGAAAATCCAAATAAATTTCTTGAAAAAATATTTCAACTTGACATTGATTTGCCTGGCTTTCCATTGTTTATTGTTCAGAATGAATTAAGAGATATGTTATGTGATGAAAAGACCGAAGTACAAAAAGAAATAATTAAACAAGCATTTCAATATATAAATAAAACCAGTATTATTAAACAAAACATAATTAATTTAAGAGATGCTATACGGTTTACAAATTCTTTCAACCATATTTATCAGAAAAAAGAAAATGAAATCGACTATATTGATTTTATGCTTCTTGAGATTCTAAAACTAAAATTTAGATCGATTTATGAAGAAGTTAGATTGTCTTTAATTGCGTACACCAAAAATGAATATTTGAAAATTCCAAACCTTGCTTTTGATAACGAAAGTTGCATCAAATTCGATATTGGTACTTATTCTCTAATTGTCGAAGGAAATGAGGCTTCCCCTTTTAATAGTAACTCAATTGAAGTAATGGAGCATTTATTTAACAGAAAAGAAAACTTCGATCCAGTTAAATCTATAAGAATTACTGGTAATTCAATAAGATATTTTTCTGATGACCTATATGGGGAAATACCCATTAGTGATTTTGAAAAATACAAAGAATTATCTTTTAATATTTTTAAGGATTTGATTGATACTCAATTCGAAAGGGGTAATGTTGATGAAATTGCTAACAAAATCTTGAGGGTTAATGGGTTTACAAACCCTACCGAATTCTTCAATCTGAATAAAGGGTTGTTGTATATATGTAATCTGAAAAATAAATCCAATTATATCCCATTTGTAATTAAAAGTTTTATTGAAAATTATGAGAATTTACAAGACAAATTAAGAAATGATTTTCTAAGTGTGTTTCAACAATTATTCAATGGTGACTATCAAAGTCCTTTTGCGGAATGTGAAGCATTGGCACAGATTATTGAACTTAACAATGATAGTAACGTGAAAGATGTGAGTGCATTTGATTATTTAAAAAAAATATGCGCTAATATTTTAGTGTCTAATTTAAAAGACTATATCAAAAAAAATAGCAACTTTTTTAGCGAAAAATCCCATAAGATTTATAATTACATAATTAAATTGAATCCTGAAGTATTCAGTATTGAAATCGCTGATGCTAATTCTCAAATTCAAGGTTATAGCCTCAATAATCAATCAACTTTTTTTAAACCCTGGCTTATCAAGCCTTTTTTCTCTTCAGGTTCTGCAGAATTATTTAACCTCGATTTGCTTGTAAAAGAATATTGGTCAATGGACGAATTCGAGCGGCGTCTTTCAATGCAAGAAAGTTCAATAGATGTGTTGGTTTTGCAATATTTTTTAAAAAAGTATAAGAAAAATAATTACCTACCAACGGTATACATTCCTGGAACGCTTGAAATTAATAGCGATGAGCAAACAACCTTTGAAGGGTCTGATTCTTATTCTCAATTACCTCGATCATATGGGGTTATTAGATATCAAAAAGAGAAAATTGAAGCCTCAGCCAATCATAAAGTATTTGAAAACTCTTATTGGATATCCCATGCACAAGAGGTTAGTATGGATGAAGCTATTTATGGTGGTATTTATTCATTTGAACGAATTTTTAATTTGAGAGGAATTAAAGAGATAGTTTCTGCAAACCTGTATTGCCTTGTTGATGATTTTATAAAAATAAAGGTAAATGATAAAGATGCTGGTGACGAAAATTCTGGCATTAACTTACCGAATCCAATAGCGATCAATATCGGGGACTTACTAAATCTTGAGGAAAATAAAATTAAATTTATTGTAAGAAATGATAATGCGAAAGGCTGGGCTAATGCCATAGAACGCCCTGAAGATAATCCTTATGACTTTATTTACACTTTGCGAATCGAGTTTAAAATGTAAGATCCCCTAGCATGAAGCCCACCCTCGCCAACACCTCGTTCCTTTGCTGCATACCAACTCCACAGCACTGAGCAAAGCCGAAGTGCTATCTAATCGTACTTCACTCAAAATATCTTTTAGCCGCTGTGGGTAGCTTGAAGCGCCGCCGTTGATTTCTATATTCCCGGTGTTACACCATTTAGCCGCTATTGGTAGCTTGAAGCACCTCCGTTGTTGGTATGCAGCGCCAGCCCATATGCCAAGCGTACCAACAACACAGCACGAAGCCCACCGTCGCCAATATCAATTACACTTTCCCATACAACCAATGCTCTTATAATTCCATCTGTAAGTAGATATACTACTGCCATGCCTGCACTTTACCCCGAATACTGGCCGCAATTTTTTACTGCCACCATTTTAGAATGGAAAACATTGCTGCAACAAAATGAAATTAAAAACATCATTGTTAAAAGCCTTCAATATTTAGTACATCAAAAAAGAATACAGCTGCATGCATTTGTAATAATGAATAATCATTTACACCTGATATGGCAACCTTTACCACCACAAACATTACAAAGCATTCAGCACAGTTTTTTAAAACATACCGCACAGGAAATGAAATGGTATTTGCAACATAATAATGCAGATTTTTTATCGCAGTTTAAAGTAAATGCAAAAGACAGGCTGTATCAATTTTGGGAACGCAACGCTTTGTCAGTTGAATTACGTTCGTCTAAAGTATTCGATCAAAAACTGGTGTATATTCATCAGAATCCGGTTAAGGCCGGGTTATGTATTTTGGCAGAGGAGTATTATTATTCATCCGCCAATTTTTATTGCACCAGCGTAGATGATTTTAAAATGCTAGTTCGTGCAGATTAATGCAACAGTAATCTTTTCTAATTGTTACGCTTCATGTTTGCACAATGTTGTTGGTACGCCAACGCTTCTTTCCTTTGCTGCATACCAACAACGGCGTAGAGAACAAATCAATTAATTCGTTACCCAGCCTTAAATGAGGCATACTATAATTATTTTACTATTTCCGGCACCAGTCTTCTTGCGCAGCGGGCAAGGGTGTCTATCTATTCTGCCCCGATTGTATCGGGGAATCAGGATTACCAATGCTCAACTATTAGCAATCCATGTTCATTAGTATAATAATCGATAGCGCTGCCGTACTTATAATGCCGGGGATTATAGAATACCCGCCACCACGTAGTTTTTTCCATACAATAACCGATATTTTTATGCTTAAAATATGGCAGCATTGAAAAACTATTTTTTTCCCTTCTTAATGATGGCATTATTCTCCCCGGCAAAAGCGCAGGTAAGCTGTGCCGACCTAAGGGACAGGAATGGCGAACTTTTACAATCCCTCAGTGTATATGAAGCTATCGTCAGCCCCACGCAAAAGGATTTTGACCAGTTTACCACAGCCTATAATAAGTTCAGGGATTATGCTATTAAAGCTGCTGCTACAGAAACTGATTACGATATTAAATTACTGCTGCAGGTATTTGCCCTGCAAACCGCCAATCATTATTTAGCCGCTGCCGGCAAGCAAAGCAAATTTGATATGGCCTGGAAGGAGATGAAATACATCTACGACAATTTGTACAGCAATATCAATTATCAAAAGCTAAACCGGAAAGACAATTTTATAAGCTGCGATTTATCGGGAGAGCAAAAAAGGCTTATTATTTACGAAAGCGCTTACAAAGATCTTTGCACAGAATTTATCGGCATCAGCTGCAACATCATTGCCCATTTTAAGAGAGATGATGTGGCCGTAGCCATTTTTAGTAAAGCAGGTTTTAAAGGTTTACTAACTACCGGTAGCCTGCTGCACAGCACTGCTGCCGATATACTGATACGCCGGTTAAATAAGGGACTGGCAGATGACACCAGCTACCTGGCGGCCTATAAATTCATCTGCACCAACAATAACAGTTTCTCCCTGGCGAGTATTAGCAGTGATTTTGGTAACATGACCTTTGCAAAGGCGCTGGATGTACTTATTAATCCCGTTTTGGTTGCAAGAACCAATATGGAACCCATAAAAAATATGGATGATTTTGGAAAGACCTCCCTTCGCTACGATTATCTCTATAATTATCTGTCGAAGGACAGCGGCTTTACATTTGCTCAAAAATTTGACCTGCTCCGGATCGCATTGGACGATTACCTGGCCGAGATGAGATCCATTAAGATCGATAACCATAGTTTCTGGCATGTGCCCCTGCTTTACCAAATGCTGGATGCAGGCTACGAAAGCGGAGATGGGTATAGCGTTAGAAAAGGCCTCCGGGATATTTTAAACAGCAACAACACAGCACTTATCAGTGAGCTTGCACAGGTGTATGAATTGTATGGCAAATATTGTTACGGTTATTACCCCAATATTGAAAAAGCACATTATTATTACAGCGCCTATGTTTGTTACCGTGCGCTGGGCGACAATAAAAAAGCCAATAAAGCCTACAACGATATTCCCAGGTCTATGCTAGCCAATAAAAAATCTGACGGTTACCGCAAACTGGATTAATTGATGCTGATTAAAAAAAATCTTTTATAAATTCCCTGCCTTTGTTGTTCTTTCGCAACTGTCTTCACTCCTTTTCTTTTTTTTGCGTTGGCCTTTTTGTGCAAATTAGTATAACAATCTTCGTCGCTTTGGCCTGCATTGTTTTACATTTGCCCCTCAAATAATGACAGAAAATTTATGAGTGCAACGGTTGGTGGCAAACAGCAAAATTTTATATTGATTCTTATACTGGGAGCGCTCAATACCATTACCCCATTCTCTATTGATATGTACCTGCCGGGCTTTCCGCAGATCGCCAGGGATTTTAATACCCAGATTGATAAAGTGGCATTATCTGTATCTACTTATTTTTTAGGGTATGCATTAGGGCAGATTCTTTACGGCCCCTTGCTGGACAGGTTTGGAAGAAAGCCACCTTTGTATGCCGGCCTTGCATTATACATCCTGGCAACCATTGGCTGTTTTACCACAACAACCATTGAAGCCTTGTGGGTGATCAGGTTTATACAGGCCATTGGTGGCTGTGTAGCTTCTGTTGCGGCCATGGCAATGGTAAGGGATTTTTTTCCACCGGAAAAAAGTGCCGGCATCATTTCATTGCTGGTACTCATATTGGGTGTTTCGCCCCTGCTGGCACCAACAGCAGGCAGTTTTATCATTGTCAACTGGGGTTGGCATGCCGTGTTTATTGTGCTGGCTGCTATTACTTCTTTGATCGTACTACTGGTATTTTTCTTTTTGCCCGAAGGGCATGTGCCAGATAAAACAATGTCGTTAAAACCGCTGCCTATCATCCATGGTTTTAAAGTGGTGCTGACAGATCCTAAGTTTTATGTATTTGCGCTGGCAGGTTCTTTTTCTTTTGCCGGTTTGTTTGTATATGTGGCCCACTCCCCTGCCATCTTTATGGGGCATTTCGGGTTAACCGAAAAGTTATACGGCGGCGTTTTTGCGTTACTGTCAGTAGGCTTTATTGGTGGCAGCCAGCTTAACCATATCCTTACAAAAAGATTCAGCAACCGGCAGATCTTACAATCGGCATTGCTGGTGCAGGCCCTGGTGGCGTTTATATTTTTAGCGGGCGCTGTAAACGGCTGGTATGGGTTAACGGGAGTACTTGTATTATTGTTTGTATTACTTTGCTGCTGTGGCATCAGCTATCCAAATGCAGCAGCATTATGCATGGCACCCTTTGCCAAAAATGCAGGCACGGCATCAGCATTGCTGGGTTTTATACAAATTGGCCTGGGCGGATTGATCTCTGCAGGCGCAGGTATGTTGCCGCTGGATGCAATAACTGCTATGGCAGTAGTGATGACGGCTTCGGTGCTGATTGCATTAGCTATTTTGTTATCTGCAAGAAAGACAGGAGCATAAAACCGGGGAGAGAACGATATAATTTTACCAGGCATTCAACACCGTTTTTAAAAAATACTGCCCGGAAAATGAAATTGCATTTGCAACAAAGCAATGCTGATTTTTTTAAAAACAACAGTATCAATAAAAAGTGATGCCGCTGTTTGAAAATTTTGATTTCTTGGAATTTTTACTTATTTTATCACTACACTTACACCCGATATCATGAACAAGCTGATCGCAATCTTGTTTGTAATGGCCTGCTGTACAAAAGTTACCGCCCAGTTAAGTAATAAGTTTATAGCATCATTGCCTGAAAAAACTGGGCTGCCGCTCGCCGGCAAAAAAACATTAACGGTAAAAGAAAAAATATCGGTGATCGGTAATTTTCGTACCAGTTTTACTATACCCAAAGAATTTATTCCCGTATATGATTCTATCACTACTTCCCTTTGCCTTGATTTTAAGGAAGAAAAAAATCCTTATGAAAAGATAGAGATCGGATATCGCCTCACTTCTTTTTATAATCTTATTGGTGATTATGAAAAAAGCCTTTTATACACCGACCAGGTGCTGGAACTGGCTGATAAATACGACACCGCTAAAATTAAAATAATAAAAGTGGGGCACCAGCGATTGAAAGGGGCACTTTTATCAAAACTGAGGAGACAGGAGGAGGCCATTAATTTTATTAATACATGCCTTGACGAAGCCAGGGCCCGGAAAGATACTTTTGGCATAGGGTTGCTTTTATATGCAGAAGCTAACACCTATTCCTCCATAAACCTGTCGGCAACTGCCGTACAATATATTGACAGCAGTTTTTACTATTACGACCTTGTTAAAACAAAATCTTCGGAGTTAACAAAAGCCTACGCTGAATCTGTAGCGATGAAGTTTTTGCAAACCTTTAATCTTTTTGAAGAAACTAACGATACGGCTTACCTGCAAAAGTTACGGGATATTATAGCATTTGGAAAAAGTAAAAATATCAACCGGCCTTTTTTTGTAGTATACCCGGTAATTGAGGCGTTTAGCAGGAAAGAATTTGACACCGCAATAGCACGTTGCGATACCTTTCTTATTAAAAGCAACCAGACAAAATTATCTATCAACGATTACATTGCACTGGTAGTAACAAAATACAAAGCACTCAGCCTGTATGAAATGGGCCACCTGAAAGAAGGCGTTCTGCTGCTGGAAAAACCTTTACAGGAAATAATGGATAACCCCGGAAAAGATGAAGGGGTTACCAGGTTAAGACTCCCTTTTTTATACAAAACTTCGGGGCTGTTACAGGATTTTTATAAAACCAACCACAACTGGGAAAAAGCCTATTATTACCTGTCCATCTACAAATTGGTAAGGGATACACTGGATTTTATATCTAACCAGGGTAAAATATTTGAAGCCAACCAGAAATACAATTTTGCAAAAAAAGAAGTTACAGTTAATGAGCTGGAAAAAGATAATGCCGTTAAAATAAAAGAAAAAAACCTGGCTTTATTTATAACCATCATCTCCCTCCTTTCTTTTATTACCATTGGTACGGTATTGTATAACCGCTATAAAAATGTAACACTAACCAAGAAAATAGCAGCACAGGAGGCGCAGAATAAAATAGACCGGTTGAATATTACCAGTCAATTACAGATTTCTGAACTGGAAGATAAAAACAGCATTGCCAAACAGGAAGAACAGAAGAGGCTGGGCAGGGAATTGCATGATGAGCTGGCCGGGGATATTGTTTTTTTGAAATCGAAGATTGAGTTGGAAATCATGAACCGGAAAGATAAGGAAGCTACCGACAGTTTACAGGAGATCAGCGCCTATACAGGTGATATTTACGAAAAAGTAAGGCATAAAAGCCATACCTGGTATAATGCCCGGATTGAAGAGTCTGACTCTTCGGTTAAGAAAAGGATTGAATTATTAATTGACAACGGACTTCCGGATGATAAGTATAAAAAAAATATTTCTATAGACGATCACGCATTACAACTGCTGTCGCTTGACACAAAAATAGAAATCCTGTACATTATACGGGAAGCATTATCTAATATTCTTAAACATGCTAACGCCACATTGATTGAAATAGTTATTTACGAAGATATTTCCGGCGTTGTTTTAGATATTACTGATAACGGAAAAGGATTTGATACCGCCCTTATAAAAAAAGGCGTGGGGTTGCAGTCCATAG
The DNA here is from genome assembly GCF_050611765.1 of Ferruginibacter sp. SUN106. Lineage (NCBI taxonomy): Bacteria > Pseudomonadati > Bacteroidota > Chitinophagia > Chitinophagales > Chitinophagaceae > Ferruginibacter > Ferruginibacter sp. SUN106. The sequence goes on along the minus strand of NZ_JBODJC010000003.1, from coordinate 290,194 downwards.
CGGGCAGGGCACAACAAATAAACGGAAAACTCTCCATCACATCAGGAAAAAAAGGTACTGAAATAAATATTGTAATTCCTGCAGGCTGATATTCTTTTATCTTGCAGCAATGTATTCCAAAGAACAAACAGCAAAATTAACCAGTCAATTCTGGACCAGCCTGGGGCAATACATGAAACCGGTAGCCGGTGCTTCTGGTGAGCCTGTTAACTGGATCAATTATAAAACAGGCATTCGCTATATTTATTTTAAAATGGAGGTGAGTAATACCAAAGCTATCATTGCTATTGAGATTTCTCATTCCAACCCGGCAGAAAGGTTGCAGTACTACCATCAATTTGTTGCACTGAAAAAATTACTGGCAACATCATTCCATTGGCAGTGGAATGAAACAGTGCACACCGGTCATAAAACCATCAGCAGCATAACGCAGCAACTGGATAATGTAAACATATTGAACCAAGCCGACTGGCCGGCTATCATTAGTTTTTTAAAGCCCCGTATCATAGCACTGGATGCGTTTTGGGATATGGTGAAAGATGGGTTTGAATAATACCACTACCCTGATTACTCATGTATTTTCTGCCACTGCTGTTAGCCAGAAGCACAGCCATTGCATCATAATAACCATCATCATTGCTTTTTATGATATTCGTCAGTAAGGGCCCCGTAATTTTAAGATACTTTCCGATTTTTAAAATATAAAATCAACAATGAGCAAAGTACAATTTAAATCGGAGCAGAAAACGGAAAGAGAATTTGTAAACACGTTACGAAAAAATGTAAGTGACTATTTTAAAACCAATCATATCTCCACAAAGGCCAATGCCGCCATGGTTTTTAAAACTGTTGTAATGGTGTTGGTATACATTTTACCATTTGTACTGTTGCTAACTGTACCAATGCCAGCACTGGCAGCACTAGGGCTGTGTATAGTGATGGGTATTGGTATTGCAGGTGTGGGCATGAGTGTAATGCATGATGCCTGTCATGGCGCCTACTCCAGGAAGCACTGGGTGAACGATATATTGGGCGGCAGTTTATACCTGCTGGGCAGTAATGTTTTAAACTGGAAGATACAGCACAATGTACTGCACCATACCTATACCAATATTGCCGGGCTGGATGAAGATATTGCTGCAAAAGGCCCCATCAGGTTAGCTATGGAAACCCCGGTTAAAAAGCACCATAAGTTTCAATTTATATTTGCCTTTGTTTTTTATGGCATGATGACCATTGCAAAACTGATCAATGATTTTCTGAATTTGTTTAAATATAATAAGAAAGGCCTGGTAAGGGAACAGCATGGAGACCTGAGGTCGGAATTTATTAAAATGGCGCTTAGAAAACTGGTATACCTTGCCGTTATATTCGGCCTGCCGCTGTGGCTCACCGATTTTAAGTGGTACCAGGTACTGGTTGGATTTATTGTGATGCATTGGGTGGCCAGTATGATACTTAGTTTTGTATTCCAGTTAGCCCATGTTGTAGAAGGTGCAGAACAACCTTTTGAAGAAAGCGAAAACTATTCTAACTGGCATGTTCATCAACTCAGAACCACATCAGACTTTGCCAGGCACAATAAATTACTGGGTTGGTATGTAGGTGGCCTCAACTTTCAGATAGAGCATCATTTGTTTCCCAACATCTGCCATATTCATTATAATAAGATTGCGCCCATTGTACAAAAAACAGCGTTGGAATATGGGTTTCCCTATAATTTAAAGCCCAGCTTTGGCAGTGCATTTTCATCACATATTAAAATGCTGAAGGAATTAGGGGTTCATTAAAATGAGGAACTGTGTTGCCCTACCCCATACAACAGGATGGTGCATTTTAACTATCAGCTATTTTAGCAGTCTATTCTTATTGTAGCTGTATGAAAAAAATATTATTCCTCCTGCTGGTATTTATTACACAATTATCATTTGCAAACATTTATTATGTTGCTGTGGATGGCAACGACAACAATTCCGGCACAAAAAGCCTGCCTTTTGCCACTATTCAGAAAGCGCAGGCCGTTGTGCAACCTGGAGATACGGTGTATTTACGCGGCGGCACTTACAACCTTACCGAAGCACAGATAGCTAAAAAAGAAAGAGGTTATGCCTGTGTAACCTACCTGGATAAAAGTGGTGCTGCAGGCAAGTATATCAGCTATATCAATTACCCCGGCGAAACACCGGTGTTTGATTATACTGCTGTAAAACCTGAAGGCCTGCGTGTGGCGGCCTTTTATGTAACAGGTTCTTTTATTCATTTAAAAGGTTTTGAGGTAACCGGTGTGCAGGTAACTATTAAAACCCATACCCAGTCGGAGTGTTTTGAAAACCACGGCAGCAATAATATTTACGAACAGTTGCGCCTACACGATGGCATGGCCATTGGTTTTTATTTGCTGGCAGGCTCTGATAACCTGGTCCTGAACTGTGATGCCTACCGCAACTGGGATTATTTTTCGGAGAATGGCAGAGGTGGCAATACCGATGGCTTTGGTTGCCACCCCAGGGCGGGCAGTGTAAATAATATTTTCAGGGGTTGCCGGGCCTGGTTCAATAGCGATGATGGCTTCGACCTCATCAATGCTTCTGAAGCCACCACGTTTGATCATTGCTGGGCTTTTTATAATGGCTTTAATAAAGATTTTGTAAGCGAAGGTGATGGTAATGGTTTTAAAAGCGGCGGTTACGGATTAAAAAAAACAGGTACAGAAATACCGAATCCTGTTCCCCGTAACACCATTCAGTTTTGCCTTGCTGTTCGCAATAAGGCCAATGGTTTTTATTCTAATCATCATACCGGCGGCAGCAACTGGTATAATAATTCGGCCTACCGGAATGGCAGTAATTTTAATATGCTCAACCGACTTACAGATACTGCACAGGACGTTCCGGGATTTGACCATATCATGTACAACAACCTTGGCTATAAAGGCGGAAAAGAAATACAACAGATTGATGTAGCTAAATGCACACTCGCTGATAATTATTTTGATTTGAACCTCCAGGCAACTGAAACAGATTTTGTAAGCCTTGATGAAAGTTTATTGATTGCACCACGCAAAGCTGATGGCAGCTTACCCGATAACGGTTTTATGCAATTGCAACCTGGCAGCCAGTTTATTGATAAAGGAAAAGTTATTGGTTTTCCCTTTAAGGGTAAAGCGCCGGACCTGGGGGCGTTTGAAAATGGCAAGTGATAATTGTTTCCACTTGCTGACGCTGCTAAACCAAAACGAAATTTTATATTTACCATAGTATTTAACCTATGGTTCAAAAGTTTGAAATTATAAAAATTGTTAAGCATCACAATCGTGGCCAGTTTATTTTTGCACGCCATAATGATACCACGCAATGTATTATAGTTAAAGAAGGTTCCATCTTTGGAGGTATTCCAGTATATCATTACACAGACATTGAAGTAGATGCCGGCATATACACTTTCAGGCCTTTAAATTTAGCTGGATTTCCTGATAATCATTTCCAGGCGGGCCAGGTTACAGACCTCTTACTTAATGACTAGTGTATACTCCCATCTCATTTAATAATCTTTAGTATTAACATCTTAAAATAGGTTTTGATATTTAATTTATTTAACTATATTTAATTTTATTACACTGATAATCTTTATTAATCCTTATGTACTACAAACTAATACTGCTGCCCTTATTTGCCTGCTTATTTTTTTTTAGCTCTTTTGCACAACCCAAAGTTCCGGAGCATGTTTTTTACCAGAAACTGGATAATGGATTAGAAGTAATGGTGCTGGAAGATCATACTATTCCTTTTTCTACTATTGAAATAGCCTGTAAAAACGGTTCCTTTACAGAGGACAATGAATATAACGGGCTAAGTCATTTGTACGAACACATGTTTTTTAAAGCCAACAAAGAATATAAAAGCCAGGAAGATTTTTTAAAAGCAACAGATAAGCTGGATATGGCTTACAACGGGCAAACACTGGAAGAGAGTGTTACCTATTACTTCACACTTCCTAAAGAGAATACCGTAAAAGGCCTTGAGTTTATGAACGCTGCTATCCGTTATCCGAAGTTTAAGAAATCTGATATGCTGGAGGAAAACCCGATAGTAAATGCAGAATTTCAACGGCAGGAATCAAGCCCTTATTTTGTTTTGATAGATACCCTGAATCACCTGCTATGGGGCAATAACTATAGCCGTAAAAACATCATCGGCAATCATGATGTCATCCTTTCAGCCACGCCTGAAAAAATGGAAATCATTAAAAACAAATTCTACTATCCCAATAACTGCCTGCTCATCGTTGCAGGTGATGTGGAACATTCCGAAATTTTTTCTAAAGTTGACAATATTTATGGTTCATGGAAAAGTTCAACATTTGATCCTGCAAAAGAATACCCCGTACCGGAGATAGAGCCTTTAAAAAAGAACAGCTATGTGGTAATAGAATCACCACTTACCGAATCACCCTTGCTCATCATGCGTTGGCACGGTCCTGATATGCGGAACGATATACAGGGAACCTATACTGCAGATGTTTTTTCTTATATCCTTAACCAGCGTATGTCCAGGTTAACACAGGCATTGCAGGAAACCGGTTTGGCAAACGACATCCAGATCAACTACTATTCTCAAAAATATGTTGGCCCCATTACATTTTCTGTTTCTCCCAATCCAGCTAAAATTAAAGAATGTTACCAGGCCATGCAGAAGGAAATAGCACAATGGGATGATGATAATTATATTTCTGATAAACAATTAGAAAGGGCTAAAAGAATACTGTACATCACCCAGGTAGAAGAACGGGAAGAAGTGGAACGGTATGTACACCTGATCTCATTCTGGTGGGCCTGTGCATCTACAGACTATTATACTTTTTACCGTGAAAACATGAGCAAAGTAACTCCTGCCGACATAAAAAATTATGTAAGAAAGTATATAAAGGGCAGGTTTTCCTGTACCGGCCTTATTATACCAAAAGGGTCAAACCTGCCAACCGATCCCAATTTTTATTTCTCTAAATAATTTATAATGAAAACTATTATTCTAAAATACTGCAGCATACTACTGCTATTAATTACGACAACGGGTTATGCACAAAACAATACCGTTGAATTTACAGCCGGCGGGCTTAAAGTTATATTACGGCAAACCCAAAAGGAAACACTTGTAATGAATATGTATTTCAGGGGAGGTACATCAAATTATTCACCTGCGAATGCAGGCATTGAATCGTTGGCTTTATCTGGTTTGGTAGAATGTGGCACTACTAAATATCCTGCCAATGATTTTAATGATCAAACAGACGAATATGGCCTGCACCTGGCTGGCATTGCCGATAATGACTATGGTGTGGTGAAATTGAGTTGCATTTCGAAATATACTGATGAAGCCTGGAAATTATTTTCTTCCGCTATTTCATCGCCGGCGTTTGAAACACAAAAATTCAATCTTTTAAAAGAACAAAAAATTAATGACCTGAAGGGTGAGCAATCAAATCCTGATGCCCGTTTAAAATCTTTTGCACAGGAGTTTGCATTTTTTGGTACCTCCTATGCCATAAATCCATCGGGTACTGTGGCAGGTTTGCAATTGCTAAACAGGGATGCGGTAAAAGATTATTACTACAATACATTACTCAATAAAAACCGCATGTTCCTGGTAGTTGCCGGTAATATTTCCAGGGAAGACCTGGAGAAGAAAATACTGGAAGCTTTTACCACAATTCCTGCCAAAACATATACACCTGCAAGCATCGAAAATGCAGCTTTTACACAAGAACTTTATAAGATAGAAAGCCGGAGCCTTGCCACCAATTATATTGCAGGTATCATTAATGCGCCTTGTTTAAACGACCCCAACTATCCGGCTTTTCGTTTGGCGGTTACACTTTTAAATAGCGCTATGTTCGATTATATCCGCTTAAACAAACAGCTTTCATATGCTCCTTCAGCATCCATATCAGAAGGCAGGATTTCGTATGTTACATTGTATGCCAGCACCGCACAACCCGAAGAAACAGTAAAAGCTATGCGTTTGATATTATCGTATATGAAAGGCAGAAATTATTCTGAAAAAATAATAGAGAATGTACGAAAATCTCATTTGCATTCTTATGCAAAACGACAGGAAATAATGTCGGAGATCGCAGACCAGTTAGGTAAGGCGGAAATAATGGGTGACTGGAAGCTTGCAGAAAATCTTGCCACCAGAATGACAACTGTAGATGCCGAAGAACTGCGGCGTGTTTTTAATATGTACGCAAAAAATGTAAACTGGGCATACATTGGTGCCCCTGAACCGGGTAAAGAATCATTTAAGTGAGTTATCTGCTACATAATCCTGTTTATAATGCGTTACGCTCAGGCGATGAGGCGCTCTGCTTTGGTACTGATAATGTAAAATATTTTGATGAGGCTGTATCTCCTTTTGTTGGCTTTGATGAAAACTATACCAATGGTTTTGACGACTTACATGACTTACTGCCTGCTGGCCGTAAAATTTTATACGCTATTCCATCTCCTGTTCCACCACCACCAGGCTGGCAGGTGCAGCATGATATAAAAGGATTGCAATTTGTTTATGAAGGCGTAAAAGATATCAAAAACGAATTCGCTGATGTACAGCCTTTAAAAGAAAAACATATCCCGGAGATGGTTCAACTGGCAGCACTTACCAAACCCGGCCCATTTGGAACAGGCACTATTAAATTTGGCAGCTACCATGGCATATTTAATAATGATAAACTGGTAGCCATGACCGGGCAGCGGTTGCATGTACAAAATTATACGGAGATCAGTGCAGTATGTACACACCCCGATCACTTAGGTAAAGGTTATGCCTATACGCTATTACAACATCAGCTGCAACTTATCCTGCAACAAGGCCAGCACCCGTTTTTACATGTAAGGGAAGATAATGACAGGGCTATAGCACTTTATAAAAGGCTGGGATTTACCATTTGCCGCCCAATGAATTTTTATTTTATGAAGCGGTTGTAAACAATTATAGCATTTAATCTAATGAGAAAATATCAAACAGCAGTTTTGTTTACAGCGTTGATTACAATGAGCTTTAAAACCATTGCTCAAAATGACCTGGGGGTATCACCACTAAAAGATGTAACCAGCCTGAATAAGGACATTGAAAAACAATTAGCCAACCGCTTACATGTTTTTGACTTTAAGTTATGGGAACAGGGCTATGACATAACAACTCATAAACTGACTGATTCTATTAAAGAATTTAAAAACCTCGAATTACTTAGTATTATTTCAAAAGAACTGGAAGAAATTCCTGCCTCAATAGGAGAACTGAAAAAATTGAGGAAAATAATTTTATCAGGCACTAAAATAAAATACCTGCCAGCATCAATAACACAATTAAAAAGCCTGACCAACCTGGAAGTTGCGGCAGGTGCTTTAGAAAAACTTCCAGCTGAAATAGATAATTTACAATCGCTTAAAGTATTGAATGTGGGATATAGCAAATTAAAGGTGTTACCCGAAAATGTTTACAAACTTTATAACCTGGAACTGTTATTGCTGAAAGGGTGCGCTATAACAAAAATATCAAACAAGATACAGCAGTTACAACATTTAAAAACCCTGGATTTCTCTTTTTGTAAATTAACTGATTTTCCCACGGGCATTTTAAAATTGCAGGAATTAGAGGTATTGATTTTTAACGACAATAACATTATGCAACTGCCTGACCTGTCGCCCTTAAAAAAACTAAGGAAATTAATAATTGATAAAAAGAAATATGATGTTGATACTTTAAAAAAGCAACTGCCGCCAGGTTGTGAAATAATATAAAAACACCTGGATATTTTTTATTTTGTACGCAAAATATTACTTTCATTGTCATTTATTAAATCACTCTGATGGCAAATAACAACCCCTCTTCTGTAAACAAAAAATACATTATTGTAGTAACTGTATTTACATTTTTATTGCCGTTCATTTGTACCGTTACAGAAGTATTTACCAAAAAAGATTCCGCTTTTTCATTTGATATATTGGGCAAATGGTTTATTTTTTCAGCTGTAGGGCTCCGGCTTTTTGTAGCAGGTATCAAACAAACTACTGATCCTGCATTTACAGCAAAAGAAATTTTTCATATTGATACACCTGAAAGTTCTCCCATTGTTCGGGAATTAGGTTTTGCGAACCTTTGTTTTGGATTAACCGGCATTATTTCTCTCTTTATGCCTCAGTGGAGAATAGTGAGTGCCTTTGCAAGCGGCTTATATTATGGCATTGCAGGGCTGCAGCATGTCATTAAAAAACCAGCAGGAGCGAATGAACAATTTGCGTTGGTAACAGATATTCTTATATTCCTTTTCCTGCTGGTGTATTTTTTAAAAATAATTTAAAGGCTATTACTTATCCCCTGCACCCATCTTTTTTTCATCCTCAGTTTGTGGTTTGCCTTTGCCATTCGGCTGGCCTTTACCGGTTGTGATAAGGTTGTACAAACTTTTTTGTATGTAGGTTGTCCACGCCCCTTTACAAATTTCGTAGCATTCGTATTCGGGTACCAGGCCCTGGTGTGTAAAACGAAGTGCAGTTTTGTTATCGTTTTCTGTTATTTCAAAAATTATTGTTGTCCCGGTCCACTCTGTTTTGTCTGCAGTAAACTTAAAATAGTTTTCTTCCACTAACCATACAACTTTTTTACCAGGAACCATTTCTATCAATTTCATTTTGCAACGATGCACATCTTCATAATGATAATTAAATACATCATTGAGTTTATGGGTACTGCCTTCAATTTCTTCCGACCACCATCCCCTTACATTATTGATGGCCTCAAATACTTGTTCGGGGTTTTGGCTTACCACGATTGCAGTAGTAAAATCTGGTATTATCATTTTCTTTTTTTGAGTATTATAATTTCATTACTTAAGCAATACTAATTGGCCGGTATGGTATGTAAGATGGGTGGTTCTTGTAAGTAATATGTTTAATTTGTTACGGTGTGGTTCCTTTATAAAATCTTCAGCAGTAACAGCGGTATGCTTTTGAAACCAATCCACGGGTTGTAAACTATTAAATTGTTGCGTTAAGAATTCTTTCTGTTTATTCCAGCAGTTTCTCAATACCTGTGCTGAAGGAATTTCATCAATAGCTTTATCCGGCGACTTAATAAAAGGTTCATTTAACTCCGGGTACATTTTATCGCCCAGGCCCAGTAGTATCAGCATATCATCATGTACTGCTATAAGGTGTCCTAACAGGTATATGCCCCTGTTCTTGCCCGGTGCAATTTCTTTTTGCAACTGTTCATCTGTAATAGCGTCCATGGCAGTATCAAAATTTTTTATTGCCCCATGCCATCTGTCTGATAACATTTTAATAATAATCTGGTCGGTGTTCATTGTTTATGTTTTTTGTTCTTATAAATTTCATATTAAAATTACATCGTTTAATTTGTAATAACCGGGTGTAAAATAGACTTTGTGCAGGGTTGATTAAGACAAACTTGTATTAGGTTGAAGTGTAAGATAATAGTAGCGTTTTAAATAAATGCAGCAATAAAGTATCCCCAACTACAAGGTTTTAATAAGGAGCAATATTTCCTTACTGGTGTCGCTTATTGTCATGCATTTCCCTTGTTCAAAAAATATCTTCCTTTTTTTGTGATTTATTTTGTAATTCACACACTAATAAAGGGTAATAAATTTTTGATGGATAAAAAAGACGATTTTGTACAGCTCATAAAAGCGAATGAAGGTATCATTTATAAGATCACGGCTGTTTATTCCAACAATGCAGAAGATCAGAAAGACCTGTACCAGGAAATTGTATACCAGCTTTGGAAAGCGCAGGATTCCTACAGAGGAGATGCAAAAATCAGCACCTGGATCTATCGCATTGCTTTAAACACATCTATTGCACATATCAACAAAGAAAAAAAACTGGGTAATAAAGTCCCCATCGGTTTTGAATTGTTAAATACCGCCGGTGAAGCGGATAAGGAAACCGAAGAACGGCTGACTATTTTATACGCTGCTATAAAAAAACTCAGCGTAGTGGAAAAAGGTATCGTACTGCTTTTCCTGGATGGCAACAGCCACGAAGAAATAGCTGCAATAACGGGATTTACCAAAACTAATATTGGTACACGCCTGGGAAGGATCAAAGAAAAATTAAGATCACAAATAAAACAATAACTATTATGGAACTGGAAGAAATGCAAACACTGTGGAACGAATTATCGGCCAAAGTGGACAAACAAAATACTTTAACTGATCAACTTATTGTAACCATGACAAAAGAACGATATAAAAACAGGTTTCAAAAAATAAAGCATTACGAAATTATTGCCAGCTTTGTAGCAGCAATAATGGCTATCCTGGTGCTGATTAACCTGGGCAGGCTAAATACCTGGTACCTGCTGGCCTGTGGCATTTTTACGGCAGCACATCTTTTACTATTACCGCCACTGGTGCTGTCATCTCTTAACAGGATAAAAAATATCAGCATCAGTAATAAAAATTATAAAGAAACTTTACTGGCTTTTGCAAAAGCTAAACAATGGCTTTTGTTTGTTCAGCGGCTGTCTGTCTTCCTCAACTTTTTTTTAATGCTGGCAGTGGTACCTGTTGCAATAAAGCTTATCGATAATAAAGATATTTTTGAAATGAATAACCCGAACTGGTTTTGGATCGTTCCGGCTATAGTATTGATCTTCGTTGTACTTTCTGTATGGGGATACCGCTGGTACCAGTGCAACGCCAGGAATGCTGAACTATTGCTGGGCGAACTGGATAACTAAGCCCGAAAGCTGCATAGATTTTCATTCCTTCAATTTCAACCCATTATTTCATATTTAAAATCTATCACTGTGCAAAAGCTTACGTATTTAAACAGATTATTTGTAAACATGGGCATTGTAACAGCCATATTTGTTTTTCTAACTTTCATAAGTTGCTTTGTACAATTGCAATACCATATGAATTTTGCAATTGGCCTGCCCATATTTCTTATAGAAAACGTATTTCGTTGACGACTTTTTTGAATCGTTGTCATGCACCTGTTGCTATCTTTGTTTATTAATTGTATTACGCACTTATTTAAAACAAAGGGACTATATGATTACTCCTGAAGTAATATCACTGGCACAACGATTGTGGGACTATCATCACATGAATCATGTTCCGGCAAAATCAGATTGCATATTAGCATTGGGTAGCCATGATTTGAGAGTGGCTGAAAGGGCTGCTGAATTATACCTTGAAGGGTGGGCTCCATTGCTTATTATGTCGGGAGGGTTAGGAAACTTTACGCAGGATATGTGGACAGAAACTGAGGCCGATAAATTTGCTGCGATCGCAAGACAAAAAGGCGTACCCGCCAATGCTATTCTTGTAGAAAATAAATCGGCCAATACCGGCGAGAATATTTTATTTACACAACAGTTACTACAACAACGGCAACTTGACCCGAAAAACTTTATTGTGGTACAGAAACCATATATGGAAAGAAGGTCTTTTGCCACTTTTAAAAGACACTGGCCCGATAAAAACCTGTTGGTCACATCTCCGCAAATTCCCTTTGATCAATACCCCACTGCTGATATTCCATTAGAAAGAGTGATCAATATCATGACCGGGGATCTGCAACGCATTAAACTATATCCTGCAAAAGGTTTCCAGGTATACCAGGATATACCTGTTGCTGTATGGGATGCTTTTGAACGTTTGGTACAATTAGGATTTGATAAACACCTGGTGAAAGAATAAGCTTGTTGACTTCATCACAGTTTTTGTAAACCTGTCTTTGTTATAAACCCAATGTGCAAAAACCTTATTATGATTATTTGTCATTTTTTGACAAATAATTTGTACATTGTTACTAACAAACTATCTCATCACCAACCCCATACTGCATGGATAAACTCTACCTACACCTACATAATGCAAACAACAATTTTAAAAAGCAATTTTTAAGCTTCGGTTTATTACTCTTTTTACTACTGCATTCGGGTACACGTGCCGCAGCTCAGTGTATACCAGCCCCTACTGTAAATGCTGTTACCAACCAGGCTGCTTGTAATAAGGCATTAACTACAGCCATTATTTTTACGGGTACAGCTACCAGTTATAACTGGGTTAATACCACCACTTCTATCGGCCTTGGTGCCAGCGGAACGGGTGATATTGTTGCTTTCACAGCGTTAAATGCTACTGCAACTCCAGTAGTAGCCACCATTACTGTAACGCCGGTTACCGGAGCCTGTACCGGCACGCCAATCAGTTTTACTATCACTGTTAATCCCTCGCCGGTAGTTGCAGTTACCCCAATTGCAAGTTGCGGCACTGTGGCGGGTGGCCCCGGGCCTTGTAACCCTATCACAGCAAGTGGTGCCGATAGTTATACCTGGTCACCAGTTACGGGGTTATATACCAATTGTGCTTTTACCATTCCTTATACCGGAGGAAATGTAGCTACTGTTTATGCAGCACCAGCTGCGTATACCACTTATTCGGTTACAGGAATTACGGCAGCTACAGGCTGTACAAATACAGCTACTGCATTTGTAAACTACACTCCTCCTGCTCCTGTGGTATCGCCTGCTGCCGTTTTTATGTGCCAGGGCGGCGCACCGGTAAAAATTAAAGTAGTACCACCAACAGGAACAAATCAGTTCTGTTCAGGGCCGGTTAATATTCCGGTACCAGATAATACTGTGGCAGGTGCTTCAAGTAGTATTGCTGTTACTACTAATCCCTCATGTTTTATAACAGGGGTTTCAGTAAATATAAATATGTCGCATACACGAATCGGGGACATGATATTTGTACTAAAGGCGCCTAATAGCCAGGTACTTAGTCTCGATTATCGCCTTAGCGCTACAGGAAATACTGCTGCCAGTTCTGGTTTTACTAACACTACCTTTAGTTCAAACGGAATTGTAGCTCTAAGCACGGGTACCAGTCCTTATACAGGTGTTTTCCGGCCTGATGCCCAGACAGCAGCTGCAGGCGGATTAGGCCTGCCCGGTCCAGCAGGTATGGTGCCATCTGCTACAAACTTCGCTCAGTTACTTAGTGTTCCAAACGGGAACTGGACTTTAGGTTTTTACGATGCTGCTACCGGGGAGACAGGAACACTAACTTCATGGTGCATAAGTTTTACCTACAGCTGTGGTACAGGCGTAGCTACCACACAAGCTGTATGGTCACCAATGGCGGGATTATTTTATGATTACGCAGCTACCTTACCATATACAGGATTAGCTATAGACTCTGTCTGGACATGGCCTTCGCCTTCCGGCGTGTATACTTACCAGGTAGTAACCCAGGCTTTACCCACACCTTCCGTTGCATTTACAAACCCAACAGCAATTTCCATTCCTGTGGGAGGTGCTGCAACAGCATATCCGGCCAGTTTGCCAGTAAGCGGCTTGCCGGCAACAGGTGTAAGTATCAGATCAATTGTACTTAACAATTTTAACCATACCAAATCAGAAGATGTTGATATTGTTTTGCAATCCCCAACGGGGCAGAATATGATATTAATGTCGGACGTTGGCAGCGGCGCTACTGCGAACGCTACTTATACTTTTATGGATTCCGGTCCTGCCATGAGCATCACTGCACCTAACGCAACAGGCACTTATAAACCCACTAATAATGGTACGCCTGATAATTTTCCTGCACCCGGGCCGGGATCTATTACTCAAACAGCACCCGCAATAAATACTTTTACAGGCAATTTGAACGGCACCTGGAAATTGTTTGTATTGGATGATGACGGCACTGCAGACCAGGGAACCATTGCCGGTGGTTATACCATTAATTTCGATTTAGGATCACCTCCTTGTACTTCTCTTCCAAGATCAGTTGTTGTTACCGTTGGTTTACCTACTACGATCGTTACACAACCGGTGAACCAAAGCGTATGTACCGACAAAGTTGCCAGCTTTACTGTGGTTGCAGGCGGTACCGGGTTAACCTATCAATGGCAGGTAACAACTAATGGTGGCGTCACTTTTTTAAATATTACTGACGGAGGAGTTTATAGTGGTGCCACTACAGCAACACTAACTATTACTGCACCGCCAATAAGCATGAGCGGTTACCGGTACAGGGTTATCATTAACGGCAGTGTGGCATGCGCCACAGTTGTATCAAATGCAGCAACGCTTACCGTTAACCCGCTACCTGTTATTGTAATCTATACACATCCCTATCACAAACTATTGCCGGGATTAACTACAACTTTGGCATCTATAGTAACACCAAATGCAGCTGCTGCGTATACCTGGTTTCACGATGGTTTAGTGGTGCCCGGTGCCACAGCAGATACGCTGCTAGTGGATTTCAATAATATCGGGTTATACCAGTTACGGGTAATCGATATTAATGGATGTACGAATGTTTCTGATACGATGAGCATCAGGGATTCGGCACTAGGTAAAATGTTTGTTTTCCCTAACCCCAGCAGTGGACGGTTCCAGGTAAGATATTACAATACACCCAATACAGCATCACCAAGAACATTGACTGTATATGATAATACCGGCCAAAGAACAATCACAAGATCTTTCACCCAAACCATTTCATACGAAAGACTAGATATTGATGTAAGAAGCCATGGCAAAGGGCTTTATTGGGTTGAACTGACTGATAAAGATGGCAAGCGATTAGGGCTGTCGCGGCTCTTGGTTCAATAATTTTTATAAACTAAAACGATAAAGATCTCTCCATTTATCTGGGGAGATTTTTATTTGATTATGGATAGCATTCTATTTTACTACCTTTCTTTAATCAGGTTATTGTTCGTATTTTTAATTGAATAAAGTAACTGGTAATCACAGGAAGCCATTGCCAGCCATTTTTATTTTTGCACCGGAGGCAATGGCAGGTGGATTATTTTACATTAAACGATATAAACAAAGTTGAAAATATAATTCTGCCACCTGGAAAATATTTATGTTTTAAATAAATCTCAGAAAAAATAAATTATGACGCTTACAAAACCATTCAGCTATGTAGCTAAAAAAATTTCCTGCCTGTCATTAGTATTTTGCTTTTTGTTTTGCCATGTACATTCAACAATAGCGCAAACAGCAAAGTTTACAGCAGATTCCTCAGCGGTTACAAAAACCATGAGTGAATTTGTGCATGTTTTCAATTATTTAGAATGGGAAAAATTCATGACTTTCTTTGATGATGATGCTACTGCTTTTTTCCCACCTTCAGCAAAAACGCCTGCACGTGCCGATAATAAAACAGCAATCGGCATTATTTTTAAAAAAGTATTTGAAAATGCAAAAGGGCAAAAAATAACACCTCCTTATCTTGATATTGTGCCTGAGGACCTGAAACTACAATTAACAGGAAATATTGCCATTGTTACATTTCACCTGAAAGACCCGGATATGTTTGGCAGAAGAACAATTGTACTACAGAAAAAAAACAACAGATGGCTTATCATTCATTTGCATGCATCAGGAATACCTGTTTATAAATGAAAGAAAAATTAATTGTCAATGGCAGCCCCTTTACAATCTTCAGCGCTTAACCGTAACCCATAAAAAAGTAGCTGGTATTGAACTGGTATCAGCAGTAATGCTTTTATTCTGGCTATTGAACAAAACTTCAAGTTCCTGTTGTAGCTCCATTGCTTTGCCATTTTTTTCAGCGACATCAAAAGCATTCATTGTGGGGCCATAATAATTTCTAAAAATACTCACCAATTCCGTCGGAGAATAAGGAGCGTTGAATGTAAAAGTTTCTTTAGCAAAAGAAATATTTTCTGCCGCTACACCGGCATTTACAAAACGTTCGGTAACATGTTGTTCTATTCCCCACAACATCGGGCTTACAAAACCTTCCGGTGGCGGCGGAGTATAAGCTGAGCTGACCTTTAATACCTGCGCAACCAATGTCGGATCTCCCGGTATCCAGTTGCCCATCACTATTCTACCACCTGGTTTTGTAACACGAACCATTTCTTTAGCCACATCCATTGGCTTTGGGGCAAACATGGCACCGAAAAAAGTAATTAACAGATCGAATGACTGGTCTTTTAAATCATGCAGATCAGTTGCATCTCCTTCCTGAAAAGTACAATTGGTAAGCCCTTCTGCTTTTGCACGGCTATTACCGGCTTTCACCAGGTTACTTGCAATATCAACACCTAAAACAGTGGCACCTAGTTTTGCTGCAGGTATTGCTGTGGTACCATCGCCACACCCAAGATCGAGAACATTTAGCCCTTTGGCAATACCTAATTTAGCCACCAATGCCGCACCACTTTCCCTCATATTAACGGCAATTCTCGTAAAGTCACCTTTTTCCCACAATGCTTTGTTTGGATTCATATAGTTTCTGTTTTAGAATTACAAAATAAAAATTAAAGCCGGTTTTTTCTATTTTTTTTTGTGATGAAAGGAGTATTTTTATTTAGCCCTATTACAACTGTTCTAAAAAATTTGCTGTTGTAAGAACAAGAGAATATTTATTATAATGAAAAATCAGTTAGTTTATTTACTGCTGTTACTTTTTACAGGTTGTAAAAGCAATTTAAATACAGGTGAAGAAATTACCGTTAAATTCATTGCTAACAGGAAAAAATTTGAACAACTGGTGTATGAACTGAACAATAACCCTGCTATAGATTCATTGTACAAGTCATCCAAGAGCGGCGGCGTAAAAGCTTCTGATTTTCCTCATGTTATTTCTTTACAATTGTCAAAACTGGATATTTCATCTGTTTACATTTACGCCGGTTGTATAAATCCCATTAAGCCTTTATATATTTTCAGTACCAACTGGAATGCAAAAACTCCTGTGATGGTGGTTAATAATCCATGCGACTCAATCAATACGATCAATAAATACTATCACAAAGATGAGTACAATAATGAAATCTGGGGCATCGGTGATTTTTGGTTTATTCAGAAAAATGCAAAGCCCCTCATTCCCCTGGATTAATTAATATCGCTATTTTACAACTATCTCTGCTACTTGTATTCGCTTACCTTAATTACTCCGCCATTGTATTATACGTCTGAAGCCTTATCAACAGAGGCTGATAATTCTTTGTCAAATCTGCCGGTTAAAGAGTATTTTTATTGGATATAAAGCATACAGCATGCAATAGCTATTCCATTTAGAAATCTTTCTGGTTCATTATTTTAACATTGGGAACATTAAATATACCTTATCACTAACACAACTAAATTTCATGTATGAAAATAATATGGCTGCTGTTTTTTTTACCCTCTGTTGCATGGACACAAATTAATACAACAGCTATAGATGCTTACATGAAAGCCCAGGCAAAGTTGTATGCCTTTAATGGTAATGTACTGGTTGCAAAAAAAGGTAAAGTAATCTATAAGCAGTCATTTGGCTATAGCGATTACGAAACAAAAAAATCACTAAGCGATAACAGCATTTTTGATTGTGGCTCCATTGCAAAGGAATTTACTGCCATGGGCATATTATTACTTAAAGACAAAGGCCTTATCAGTTATTCAGATACGTTGCGGAAATTCTTCCCCGAACTTCCCTACACAAATATTACGGTACAGCAATTACTTACGCATACATCCGGCATGGCAGATGGATTTGACTTAGTAGAAAAATACTTTGACCATAGTAAAATAGCCACCAACGATGATCTTATACATTTACTGGCAACAGAAAAGCCAGCTCTTTTATTCAAGCCCGGCGAAAACCTCATGTATTCGGGAACCGGTTTTAATTTGCTGGCATCCATTATAGAAAAAATTTCAGGGCAATCGTATAAAACTTATATGATGGAAAAAGTTTTTAAACCGTTAGGCATGACTCATACCCAGGTGGCTAATGGACCCAGGTCAATTGAGCAAATTCCGGGTTTTGCTTATGGATTTATATATTCAGATAGTTTGAAAAAATTTATCCGTGCTGATAGTCAGCTCTCTGGCTGGACAACTTTTTTAGCAGGTATTACCGGCGAAGGCATGATCATTACCACAACAGGCGACCTGTTATTATGGGACCGTGCAATCAAAAACAACAACCTGCTTACAGCAACAACGCAACAGCAAATGCTTACAAAACAAGCTGAAAAAGTTTTCCCGAAAGTTGCTTTTGGTTATGGCATGAGAGTGGGAAAAAATGAGTTGGGTAATTTTATTTTTCACAATGGTTACTACCCTGGTTATAAATGCATGCACCTTCGCTATACTGATGACGATATTACCGTAATTGTTTTATCTAATAATGAATCTCAGTCTGAATTTATTGCGGATGGTTTATCAGCCATTACTTTAAACAAGGAAATAGTATCGCCTTATTTACACCAGGAAACAAAACAAAGTGTTGATATAGAAAAATATACCGGCAAATATATGATGCCACTAACAAGGCCACCCTATATGGCCGTATTTCCCGTAACTTTTGTTAATAAAAATGATACTTTATACATTCAATCCCCGTTCGGGCCCGACATCAGGTTGAAAACTGAGACCGCAAGCAAATTCTTTTTTGCCAATGGAACCGATCAGCAGATTGAGTTTGAAACTGATAAAAGCGGCAGCATTGTAAATGTGTGGCATACTGCATGGGGTGTGAGAAGAGTATTAAAAAAAGCAGAGCCGTGAACAATCTTTAAAAATTGTAGCAGAAACGGTTTAATAAATACGATCCTTTGTAAATCTGAAAATATATGCAAAAAATAATTTTTCTTATAATAAGCAGTCTTGTTTCAATAATTTCATTTGCACAAAAACAGGAAACTGTTTATCTCGATTCAAAAGACAGCACCATCAATATGTATATTGCTGTTGTACCCGAAAATAAACCTATAAAAGCTTTCCTGTTTTTATTAGACGGATTTGGTGCATCGCCCAGAGATGTATTAGTACAAACCACACTTCCTGATTACGCAGCTGCACAGGGAATCTTAACCATTGTTCCGGTATTAAAAACCGGCTCCTTATATTTTGGTGTTGACGGTGCCTCACAGCAATCATTGAAAGACCAGGTAGAAAGTGTTGTGGCAAAATATCATTTACAAGGCAAAGATTTTTACATGGGTGGATTTTCTATTGGTGGTAGCTGCGTAGTAAAATATGCCGAACTGGCGGTGCAAAATAATTATGCTGTAAAACCTGCAGCCGTGTTTGCAGTTGATCCTCCGCTTGACTGGGAACGTTTTTATAACGCAGCCAAACGGGTGGTACGATTATCTGATCCAAAACAAGTGAACAGCGAAGTAACTTACATGATCAACAGAATTGAAAAAGAAATGAATGGCACACCACAAACTGCAATAGAAAATTATTATGCCACTTCGCCCTACTCTTATTCTGATACCACACAAAAAGCTATAAAAAATTTACTCACCACTCCCCTGATGCTGATCACAGAACCGGATATTCAATGGTGGTTAGGCATGAGAGGTTATGATTATTCCTACCTGAATGCTACCGACCAGGCAGCAATGATCAATGAATTGCAAAGACTGGGCAATAAAAAAGCTGTTTTAATTACAACAACTGATAAAGGTTATAGAAAACCGGACAATCGAAAACATCCGCACTCGTGGAGCATTGCCGACCCGGTAGAATTGACCAAATGGCTATTATCGCAAAATAAATAACTGCCTGGGCTTTGCTTCATTCTTTCAACACATAACTATTAATTTAAGAACTACATTTCATTGCTGATTTTTCACAATTCATTCTTTACCATCCTATTTTCAAATAAATGATTTTCTATTTTGCCGGGTAACTGTAAATAACCTGCAATTTGAACAGCAATTTTTATACACCAAAAGAAGACTGTTTTAAAACTGTGATACATTCTATGTGGCAGATAGATCATCGCAGCAATTTTAACAAAGAATATATCTTACCCAAGGGTGTAGTGGAAATTATTTTCAACTTTAGCGATGGTGCACCAATAGTGGCGCAATTACAAAATACGGTACACCATTTACCACATTGTTTTATCAATGGGTTCAATACAACACCTATAGAGATACAATTACCCGGGCAACAGGTATTTTTTGGTGTGGTCTTTCAGCCACTGGCTATAAAAAAAATATTTGGTTGCCATGCCGGTGAGTTTGCTGATACAACTGTTGACCTCACCCTCATCGATGCTTCTTTACAATCTCTCTGGCATCAATTAGCAGCGCAGGATAATTTTGATAAAAGAGTTGTTGTTTTTCTTAACTGGATCAATGATAAATGTATTGACTGGTTGCCGCAGGAACAACTGATCAATAAATTCTTATACGCAGATAACCAACATGAATTATCGGTACAACAATTAGCCAACGCCATGTGTTATTCGCCCCGTCATTTAGCAAGAAAAATAGTTGAAGCCACAGGAATGAACACCGAAGAAATTTTATTGTATAAAAAATACCTGCATGCAGTACATCTTATTCATCACACCAATTTATCAATGACTGCAATTGCATACCAAAGCCAGTTCTCTGATCAATCACATTTTATAAGATCTTTTAAAACTTATAGTAAAATAACACCAGGAGAATACAAACGAAATAAAAGTAGTGTAAAAGGTCATCTCTATAAAGATGTCCGTTAAATACAATTTTGCGCATGATGCTGTGATCATCTTTGCAGAAAAAAATCATGAAGACAATTATTTTATTTCTTTCCATCAGTATTGCCAGCGGCGTACTGTTGGTAAATGTGTACACTTCTTTAATTGATGCCAGATCGTGGGGAAGCGATGTTCCGAATTCTATTGCCACTGCAAGGGAATATTTTAAAGTGGTAAATCCCGGAAATTTTTTCAGGATATTTTCTCCAATAAACCAGGTATTGGGTTTACTGGCGCTGATAGTATTCTGGAAATATGCTCCTTCCGTAAGATTATACTTAGGCGCCGCTTTAGTGATGTACCTTGTTGCAGAAGCATTAACCTTTGGGTTTTTCTATCCAAGAAATGACATTATGTTCCGGACAGCCCAACTCACCGATATTGAGTTATTGAAAAGAACAATATCGGAATGGCAGATGATGAATTGGGTACGCTCTTTGGTGCTTTTGATCGGCATCTTTTTTTCTTTCCTGTCATTGCATAAAATTTATTCCCTTCACTAAAAAAATGGTATCGGCTCCTGTCTTTTATTTTCATTAAGGCAGGAGCCTATATACTCTTACTTTATCCTCTTGCTGTATAAAATTCTTCCCAAAGTGATGCTATACTGTCGGAGAAAATAGTTGACACATTTGTATCAGTTACCAACCAGCTTCCTTCCGCTATTTCATCTTCCAACTGGTTATCTTCCCAGCCACTATAGCCAATGAATAATTTAATGTCATTTGCAGCAATCAATTTATCATTAATGCATTGCACAGCCTTTTTAAAATCACCCCCCAGGTAAATAGAATCGATGACACGAATGCCATCTTCAATGAGATCGGGCCGGCGGTGCAGAAAAAAAAGATGCTCCTGTTCCACAGGCCCGCCTTCATACAATGGCATGGGCATCGATTGTTTAAATTCAATTAATTCATTAAAAGCACGGGGGAATATTTTGTTGATCACAAAGCCCAAAGCACCATTGGCATTATACTCCGCTATAAAGATCACCACTTTATCAAAATCAGGATCATCTAATGCTGGTGTACTCAGTAATATTTTGCCGGCGCTTACAGTCATAATACTTGAAAGATAATAAGAGTAGATCAAATACTTAAAATTAAAGCAAGTAAATTTTACTATTTACAAGAGTGCTGCAGGCATAATTTTTTATTATTTACTTGTTGTGGCGTAAATTCACAGATGGGCAGTTTTAAATATAATCCGGTAAAGTTATTTTATTTTGCTTTTGCGTTGTTATTGATTGGCCCATCCTGCTTTATGCCGAATGGTTATTTAGACAGAAATAAAAAAGCCAAATGCATTTTCTTTATGCCCGGAACAAAGGAAATCATAAAAGTTTGTAATGATGGCAACTTTACTGTTATCACAGCTTTAGCAGTTGAAATAAAATATGATACCATTAAAATAATTAACGGAGGCCCGATGGATAGATTTACTTTATTTGAATGGAATAAAACGGTAAGCTTCCCGTACAAAATAGATACCCTTATAAATTATAAAGACAAGGAAATAATAATACATCTTAAAACAGATAAAAGAGAATATAGTTATGCCCTTAGTATTTTGCCGGCAGATTGGGCGAAAGACACGCTGGCTTTTGAGTATTACTACAGGAGATAATGGATAATAGCTATTGCAAAAGGGGTTTTTAGATTTGTCCAATAAATATTATTTTTATTTGCTTTTCCAGTTTCAAATAAGAAATCAATGTCAACAGTTCAGGAAAAAATAGATCAGCTGATTGCATTCCGGGATAGAGATAAATTCTCCACGGAGGCATGGAACAACAGAGGGTTGAATCCATCAGACGAAGATATTTGCAAAAAGCTAAAGACTCTTTTTTATTATACTGCCAACAATCTTATAGAATCAGTGGAAGCAGGTGCTCCAGTGTCAAAGTTAAAGTCGGTGTTAAAACAGAGATTAGCAACTTTTAACAAATGGCATTACGATACCGAAGAAAAGGAATTTATTTGCGATCTCTTTCATGAATTGGCCATAATTACAGAAGTAGATTTCAAAAGAAGCCTGAACAACTGGCTTTATGGAACTCCATTAATGATTATGCTTAACATTATACGATTCATTAAGCCTGAACGGGTATTGGAAACTTTTAAATATAATTGTACTGGTTGCAAGGCAGCTTTTGAATTGCGGATACTTAAAAAAGATGCAGTTAATTCAACACAAAGTTGGGCCATTGGCAGATGCGGCAATTGTCGTGAATTTAATCTCATATCCTATGGTCCTGGTATTAAAAATTCACAGTTTATCAATTATCAGCCGGAAGAATTTCTACAGAAAAATGACCACACTTATGAACAGGCATTGATCAGGCTTGAACAGCTTAAATTTTTCAGAAAATAAAAACTACTATTTATAATCGCAACTAAAATCATGGAGTCATGTTTGTCCTTCGATATCTTATAACAGTTGTTTTGATCAACTGCACTTCCCTTGCTTTTGCACAAATACCAAAACATATATTCAATGAAAATAGCGGAGAAGAATTTTCTTTCAAAAATTTTACCAGTACAACAAAAACTCTTAAACAGAGATCAGGCGTATATCATTTTGGTGAATCAGAAGGCGAATGGGATTTAGTGGTGCTTTCCAATAATGATAGTTTAATTATACAATTATGGAGTGGCAGCTGGGGCAAAGACCATTATACTAAAAAAGAAGCCTGGTTACATTCCTGCACTACTTTTAATACGGTAACTGTTAATGGCAACAAATTTTCCTTTGGCAAATACAGCGGGCAGTTTGCCGAATATAAAGAGGAAAAAACATCTGCTAACACAGTATTACTTTTCTGCGATCCTATTGGTGAAAGAACATATGGAAAAGATAGTGCCGAACTTGGTTTCTATTCTTCCCCTGCCGCTACTTTTTTTGATAATAAAGAATATTACCAGCTATCGTTAGCCGTACAGCCCGACACTTATTTTGCCGGCAAAACAAAACAACAATTAAAGATCATGCGTAATACCATTCTTGCCAAATACGGATTGCTATTCCAGGCCGGCGGTGAAATGGAAAAATATTTCAGAAAGAAAGAATGGTACAAGCCCTTTAAAAAAGAGGTAGGTGATTGTTTAACTACCATAGAACAAAAAAATATAGCAACAATTATAAAACTGGAACAATTATTAAATTAGTTTTACCATTCAGCAGGTAAAGATTATTTTTATAAAACCTTACAAAAAACAAACAGGTATTTACACTAACTCTACTCCTTTTTTATTGTAAATTAAATTGTATCACGGCAGTATTGCTGCTGCTTAATACCTGGTTCAATGAAAGCCTTACTATTTATTACTGCTGTTTTTACTATGCCTTTTGCTTTTGGGCAACACTACATAAAAGGAAAAATACTCGACAGTATTACCCATCAACCGTTGCCTGAAATATATTTTTACATTCTTAAGGATCATGACAAATGGATTGATATCAGTAAATCGGACAGCGCCGGAAATTTTGTGGGTAAAATAGAAAAGAAAGAATTTAAAAGAAAATCGACCTACCAGGTTTTAATAGATTATGATGAATACAATCCCGTTACTGTAACAGCAGGTGTTAAACAGGAAGATACCTGCATTATCTTACTCACAAAAAGTAAAAATTATTATCCTGAAATAAAAGATATGATCTACAAAGGTTGCTCAACAATATCTTTTGGAGAATATGAACCTAAAGAACCAGCAAGTTTGAATGACCTGCCCGTTCCTATTCAGCAAATCGTTAGCGCACACCTCATCAATAAAGCAGGCACAGCATTTTATTCAAGGCTTCGTTTATCAGGCGGGCAGATCGTTAATCTTAACCGGCTGCAGAAAATTGAACATTATAAAAGAGAGTATCAATGGACTCCACAAACTTATTACCTATGCTTTTCTTTTTCTGATACCACACTTGGTATTGCACGCTACACTTTGCAAATGGTATTGGATAGCAACGGCAACATCATTGAAGATATTGAATTACCTGATATTGCAGCAGACAGCACGAAAGGTAATTTGCTATCTATGCAAAAAGCTATTGAGGTAGCTAAAGCCAACGATTATTATGATGAACATACTACTATTGAATTTGAATATGACAGGGAAAGTGATGGCTTTACCTGGAGTTTTTCCAAATCACTTTACAACAAAGATCACACGTATATTAATAAGGACTTTGTGATTGCTGCACACAACGGTAAAATATTAAAGCAGTCCAGCAGTAGCGGCATATGGTCAGATGATCCTTTTTCAATGAAATTTGGGAAATTACACATTACCCGGCAGCTGAGGTAATCCATCTGTTTTAAAACTTAAGCACTATCTTTAAAACAACTTTTTCTATGAATAAAAATATACTCATAATACTTTTTGGCATTGTTGTTTTACCTGGTTGTGCCATTAAAAAATCAACTGCTGACGATGTAGAAAGCAAAGCCATACAATTAATAAAGAACACCGATAGCGCTACACTCAATTTTCTGAAAGAATGGAATTATACCATCAGGCCGCCTCATTATGTTACCTGGACAAAAGTAAATGCGGTGGATAGCCTTGAATATTCTGTTTTATATGAACCCATTGGAGATACGGTGAATATTGAAATTTATGATATCAGAAATTTCTTACGTGATTACCAGGTAAACTTTAATATTGATACTTCATATACCAGGTTCGATACAGTATATGCCGGATCTGACACTGCAGCCGCCAGGCATATGCCTGCTGTAAGGTTTTACAGGATTTCTGCTTACATGAATACTGTTACCAGCATTTACCCTAATGGACGTATTAGCGGTAGTAAAAATTTATTGGATACACCTGTTTTAATCAGCGCTGTTTTTCCCAAGGCCAATCCATTTACTATATTAAAATCTGTTAATCAAAATGAAAGCAAATTCAGTTTTGGGTATTGCAATTACACACCTGCTAAAGGTAATTTTATACGCTTTGCTTTTTATAATACCAGTAACGAAAATATTTTATACTACCTGCCTGATGACTTAACTATTAAAGACACAGCCTTATTTAAATGGGTAGATAAATTTTCAAAAGGAAAAAGATTAGGAAAGAACTGGATACTGGTGGAAAAAGATAATTACAATCAGTAATTAAAATAAGCGATGAAAGGTTTTAAAAGAATTTGAGTTAAAGCAATAGTAGTTACATTTACAAAACCATTTACCTAAAATCCGGAAATGAAAAAATCAACCCTCTTAATTTGTATACTTTTATTGGTAGTAATGCCCCGGCTATTTGCACAGGATAAATACGCTTGTTTTAAAAGCGAAGCCAATAAAAAAATACAACTGTCTGTTTATTTTAAAAAGAAGAAAGCGGTTTTTGTAAAATACAAAGGGCTTAAAAAAGCTATTCCGTTAATTTATTCCACCACACAACAAACCGGCGAAGGTGGCGGTTCTCCATCATTTTTCTGGACAGAAACCTACGTTGTAAAAACAGGTAAAAAAATTACCGGCACTTATACCTTTACCAATGCCGGAGCCTACGAATTACAGTTAACTTACACCGATAATAAGACCCGTAAAAAAACTTCATTCACCATTATTGAATCAATGGCGGGAGATAATTTTTCGCCATACAGGGATACGCCTTGCTTTTAGTTAAAACCTATAACCTGAATAATGCCTTTTCATATTAATTTTACGAGATGACGCCTTTTTTAACCTCTACAAAAATATATTTACTAAAACATCCACTTGAGGAGATAGTACAGAGGTTTGCCAGTATCACAGCAAGAGATTTTAAAGAACGTTCTTCTATTTGTGGCAGGCAGTTATCTGATGTACCAGCAGCATTTGAATTTTATGTCCCTGCTGCTTTCTTTACCAATGTACCACAAATAAAACCTTTCAGAACGGAGGTAAAAACCACATTAACAACTGAAGGACAAAATACAAAAATAGTTGCTATCACAAAACCTAATCTCCTTTTTCTTCTTATCGCTATTCTTTCTATCGCTGGCATGGTAACAGTTTGGTTAACACAAAAAGATTGGACAAATTTTAAATCATGGATTATCTACCCTATTATTTTTATTGCCATGTTTTTTACCGACCGCATTTCAAAAAGTATTGTGGCAGGAACTTTAGAACGATACATTTACAAGAAATAATTTACTGTACAAATCATTAAATTTGTTCAAACTAAGCTTATGAAATATTTACTAACCAGCATTTGCTGTTGTTTTGTATTAGTTGCAACAGCGCAAAAAGTTGAATTACCCACTGCGAAATTTATTAATAATGACAACAGTGCCTACAGCACACCTTCATTTGATGACAGCAAATGGGTGGAATTAAAAACCAATACCAATTGGGACAGCCAGGGCTTTGGCACTTACGATGGTTATGGCTGGTACCGCTTTCATGTAGTGATGCCGCATTTTTTTAATACCGGCAATCCTGTCCGCCTTTATTTAGGCAGGGCTGATGATGCCTGCGAAGTATACTTTAACGGAACATTGATCGGTAAGTCCGGCGCCTTTCCTACTGATAAAGGAGGATACGTAACTACATGGGATAAGCCCCTGGAATTTCACCTGGAA
Organism: Ferruginibacter sp. SUN106; assembly: GCF_050611765.1. Classification (NCBI taxonomy): domain Bacteria; kingdom Pseudomonadati; phylum Bacteroidota; class Chitinophagia; order Chitinophagales; family Chitinophagaceae; genus Ferruginibacter; species Ferruginibacter sp. SUN106. The sequence continues at coordinate 263,050 of NZ_JBODJC010000003.1, read as the reverse complement.
TCCACCAACCCTTTAATTAAATGGGATGCCGATAATGTGATCAGCGTAAGAGTGTATGATGGTAATGGCCTCGGCGGATTGTTTGGCCCCATGCCCTATATTAATGTAATGGATCTTATTGATGGCATCAAGATCAGCCCCGATCCCATTGGAGCCAATAAAAGAAAAGTGGTATTCAGTAATACATTTGCCACTACTATCAATGGCAAGTGCATTATTGAAAGTATTGATGAAGAAGATCAATCAGTGATCAGTACCAGCACTACTGAAGTATCGTTAGCAAAAGGCCAGGTTAAGCAATTCGATATCCCTGCTGTAAAAAATAACAGCCATGGCAGTTATGCTTTTACATTTATTGAAAACACCACAAAAAAGTCAGTAGCTGAAAAACAATACCTTCCTTATATTCTCACCCCAAAAACAGGCGACGCTCCACAGATCAATGGCCCTAAAGTGTATGGCGTTCGTCCTAACTCTCCATTCATTTTTAAAATTCCGGCAACAGGTAAAAAGCCTTTGCAATACAGCGTGGACAATTTGCCGGAAGGCTTTACAGTAAATCAGCTTAACGGCGTAATAACGGGAAAGCTAAGCCGCAGCGGTGATTATAAAATTAATTTAATTGTAAAAAACAAAACAGGCATTGCAAAAAAAGAGTTTACCATAAAATGTGGCGATGTGTTGGCATTGACACCTCCGATGGGCTGGAACAGCTGGAACTGCTGGGGATTGAGTGTTAGTGACGAAAAATTGAAAGCTTCAGCCAAAGCCATGATGGATAAGGGTTTGATAGACCATGGCTGGGCTTATATGAATATTGATGATGGCTGGGAAGCTGCAACAAGAAATACCAATGGAGAAATTGTGGCCAATAAAAAATTCCCGGATATGAAAAAGCTGGGTGACTGGCTGCATGGCAACGGATTAAAATTTGGTATCTACTCCTCTCCCGGCACTACTACCTGCGGCGATTATTTAGGCAGCTACCAACACGAAATGCAGGATGCTGCTACCTATGCCAGCTGGGGTATCGACTATTTAAAATACGACTGGTGCAGTTACGGAGACATTCATGATAAGAATGATAATTCCCTGGAGTCGTATAAAAAACCCTACGAAGTAATGCAGACCGCTTTACAAAAACAAAACCGTGATATTGTATACAGTCTTTGCCAGTATGGGATGAAAGATGTGTGGCAATGGGGTGAAAGCGTGAATGGAAATTGCTGGAGAACAACAGGTGATATAACAGATACCTGGCAAAGCCTTAGCAGTATTGGGTTTAGCCAAACCAAACAATACCCATATGCAAAACCTGGCAGATGGAATGATCCGGATATGATGATCGTTGGGCAGGTTGGCTGGGGCGATCACCTGCACAATACTAGGCTTACACCTGATGAACAATATACGCATGTGAGCTTGTGGAGTTTATTAAGCGCTCCGTTATTAATTGGTTGCGATTTAAGCAAGCTGGATAATTTTACTTTGAATTTATTAACCAATGATGAAGTGATTGCTGTAAACCAGGATGTATTGGGCAGACAAGCCAAACAAATTCTTATCAGAAGCAATCCAAGCGAAGGAGATTACCAGGTATGGGTAAAAGAACTGGAAGGTGGCAGCCAGGCCATTGGCATTTTTAATACTTCTGATAAAAGTGAAGTGGTAAGGTTTCACTGGAATGAACTGTACTTATTACCCAAACAAAAAGTGAGGGACCTGTGGCGGCAAAAAGACCTTGGTAATTTTGATGGTATGTTTTCAACAAGGGTTCCGGCACACGGCGTAACTTTGATAAAAATTACAGCGAACTAGCATGACGAAATTATCAGTAAACATTAATAAATTAGCCACACTACGCAATTCACGTGGTGGCAATAATCCTGACCTGATTCAATCTGCAAAAGATATTGAACGCTTTGGTGCGGATGGCATTACCGTACACCCGAGGCCAGATGAAAGACATATCCGCTATGCTGATGTGTATGACCTTAAAAAAATAGTGACTACAGAATTTAATATTGAAGGCAATTGTACTGAACAGAGTTTTGTTGACCTTGTTTTAGCCAACAGACCTGCGCAGGTTACGCTGGTACCTGATAGCCACAATCAATTAACAAGCAATCATGGCTGGAATACCATTGAGCATAAAGATTACCTGGCTGATATGATCACTACTTTTCAACTGGCAGGTATACGGGTTTCTATTTTTGTTGACCCTGTAGTAGAAATGGTAGAAGGCGCTAAAGCCACGGGCACCAACCGTATTGAATTGTACACCGAAGGGTATGCCAGCGCATATGCCAGCGGCAATAAAGAAAAAGCCATTGCACCTTATATTACTGCTGCACACAAAGCGCAGGAATTAGGTTTGGGTATAAATGCCGGGCATGATTTAGACCTCAACAACTTAAAATATTTTTCTGATCACATTCCTGGTTTACTGGAAGTTTCTATTGGGCACGCATTGATATGTGATGCAATTTATTTGGGATTGGAAAATACGGTGCAGTTGTATAAGAGGTGTTTGCAAAAAATATAACTGCTAATAAAACTGTTACCTATGTCAATAAAAATGCTTTTCTTTTTTTCGTTACTGAGCTTAAAAGTTTTTGGGCAGTCAACAGCAGCAAATGATTCGCTGATAGCTGTAATGTGTAAAACCTTAGCTGCAAATAAAGCGACGGTTGATACTGAAAAAATAAAATTAGTAGTAACACAACATTTAAATCCGTATTTACAACAGTTTGACAATACTAAAGCCGAGGAAATTTCAGATGCCATTTTTATAAGAGCCCAAAGGCAATGCAAGGATTTTGCGGACCTGATTTTTCGGTTAACTCCTAAGCAAAGTGACTGGCAAATGGTAGATAAGAAACCAGTATCCAGAATGGAGAAAAAAAACTGTATTGAATTTCTGAAAATTAAAAAATATTTTTACCTGGAAGCCAATGGCGACACGGTTAACCTATCAATAGAAAATGGTTTATGGACCGATCACTTTAAAGACAGTACATTTTCTACATTGAAATTCCGCCAGTTGAATAACTGTGAATTTGAAATTGAATTTATAAGCAGCAACAACAGTATGAGACAAAAACTTAGTAACCCCGGTGATAAATACCGGTACCAGATACTTGAAAAACTTGAAGGTAGCTATTTAATGTCTGCCGAGATTGTTGGCGGAAATCAATTCATGACCTTCAAAATATATTATTGATTAAACAGGCAGTAAAATTATTGCAGCTTTTTGGTAAAGGTGTCTGACGGTTATAACCGTCTTGACACCAGCCTACCTCAATATCTTCTCCAGCTTTCTCTCCAACGCAGCACCCCTTAAATTCTTACCTACAATTTTTCCTTCGGGGTCAATTAAATAATTCTGTGGTATACTGAAGATCTGGTTTTGTTTAGCCACTTCGTTCTGCCATCCTTTAAGATCGCTTACATGTGTCCAGGTTAAGCCGTCCATTGCAATAGCATCAAGCCATGATGGTTTGGCCTGGTCTAATGATACACCCAGCACTGTAAAATTTTTATCCTTGTATTTATTATATGCAGCCACTACATTAGGATTTTCCTGGCGGCATGGCCTGCACCAGCTGGCCCAGAAATCTATCAATACAAATTTGCCACGCAAAGATGAAAGGCTGATTGGTTTACCAGCTGTATCTGTTTGTGTAAAATCAGGCAGCAGAGTACCGATGGCGTTGAGTTTGGCATCATTAATAAATCCTGCCAAAGCCTTACCCATTTGTGTTGTTTTAATAGGTTCTGATAACTGGTTGTATAAAGCTTCAGTCTTTACAATATCTTCTGATACCTGGTTATACCTGAAAATAGCCAGCGGATTAATATAGGATGTAGCATGTTTGCTTGCAAAATCATAACATAAAGCAGCGGCTTTTGCAGATGCTGCAGAATCATACGGGGCATTCTCGGCAAATACAGCCTGGTAAGGCGCCATTAAATTATTGAACTCCAAAAAATCCTGGTGAGATGCTGAACCGGTTATGTATATCTTATCCAACGCTTGTTTGTTACCGGTAACTTTAACCACGCTGTTGTCTAAAAAGATAGTAGTGTAAGGATTGGTGACACTGGGTTGTTTGTAAAATAATAACAGTTTAAAATCGGGCGCCGCCAGTTTTCCTTTTAAAGTAAATTTTTCTTTTTTTACTGTGGTCTCCGATTCTATAGCGCCGGTTTGCCCGTTGCATAAAGATACAGGGGTACCATCTTCAAGGCCCTTCATTTCGCCATTGATAGTAAAACCATCAGTGGTATTATCCATAGTTGGCCTTACAGCAACTTTTGTTTTGCCAACAGGCTTAGGTTTTGCTTTTGCCTTTTGTGTTGTTTGTGCAAAAGCCAGCACTGGTAACATTACTATTAAAAGAAAGATCCGCTTCATAATTGTTATTTGAACCCGTAATTTACTTGGTTTTTTGCAGATTGGATTACCCCAAAATTGTATTTAGGAATTCTTTAGTGGTTTGGCTGATATTAGCGCTGTTTTCCAATGCTTTAATATAAGCGGTGCCAATGATGGCGCCATTGGTATATTTGCAGGCAGAAGTAAATGTGGCTTTGTCTTTAATACCAAAACCCACCAAAATAGGATTGTTTAAATTCAGTTGCTGCAATTTTTTAAAATACTCCTCCTGCCCTTCTATAGCTTTATTTTTTCCGGTAGTGGATGATGAAGAAACGGCGTAAATAAATCCGCTGCACAACGCATCAATCTTTTTAATGCGTTCTTCACTGGTTTCGGGTGTAACAAGAAAAATAAATTTCAGATCGTTTTTATCAAACAAAGGTTTGTACATCGTTTCATATTCGTACATCGGCAGATCGGGTAAGATAATGCCATCTACACCAACTGCATGGGCTGCGGTACAAAATTTTTCCATACCGAATTGTAATACAGGGTTCATGTAACCCATTAATATTATGGGTATATGAATCGTTGTACGAATATCTTTTAGTTGTTCAAATAAAGTTTCGATGGTCATGCCATTCTGTAAAGCGATGCTGCTGCTGGCCTGAATCACTTCGCCATCTGCTAAGGGATCGCTGTAAGGCATGCCGAGTTCAATGATATCGGCGCCATTATCCTGCAATGCTTTCATTACTTCTGTAGTAGAATGCAAGTAGGGATATCCTGCAGTACAATACACATTCAAAACATCCTTTTTCTTATGTTCAAATAATTGCTGAATCGTTGACATGCTTCAATTTAAATGTTGTAAAATCTATTGTTGAAAATGGTTGTAAGCCTTCTGTAGCTTCGCTGGCATAGGAAAACAGGTTTATTTCCCTTTTGGTAAGCTGTTCAAATAATGCAGCAAAATATGTCCAGTGTTTTTTTATGTCGGCAGCTGTTTTATTTGCAATACGGAAATAAATATTGACATGCCAGAGGCTGTTAATGACCTTTACTTCCAAATCTTTTAATTTGTATTTATGGTCACCGAATTGCAACACGCCATTTTTTATAATTGTAGCATTGTGTGGTATTGTACAATCATATTCCGGTTTATAATCTGCAACTTTCCATGTTCGTTGTCCCCAGAAGGATAAAGCATCAACTATCACCAGGTCTGCCGACTTATGAGATACAGCATAACTATCAAAGCGTATCCCGGAAGAATCAAAGAACGTTCTCGTAAGCGGAAGCCTGCCGATTAATTCCGAATATTTATGAAAACCTTTAAATGCGCCCTTTCCAAGCTTAATTACATACAGAACATTTGACGGATCAATGGTAGTTGTATTACCAGAAAAATGATTGATCAGATCCTCATTGAGTATAATATTACTTTGCCTGAAATCTTTTAGTTTGGGCAAGGATTTACTTTTAATATCTACAAATGCCAATTCATTACTGCCATCATCTACATTTCTGCCATCATTGAGCACTATAATACCATAAAAATATTCATTGTATTTAAAAGCCAAACAATCACCCACTGTATATGCAGAAATTTTTTTAGGTTGCAATGATCTTGTTTTTACCTTATCATACTTAGTATCCAGCTGTTCAATAAATTTTGTTGTGGCCAGCCACCTGCTCTTCAATGTTTTTTCATCAGCCTCCAATTCTTTCCAGGCATTGTAATCAATTTTTTGATGCACTAATTGTGTTACTGCTTTTTTCAACTGTCCCGATAACTTATCTTTTTGCCACATGCATTGAGCCAAAGCAAAAAGAACATTACATTTTTCAGAAGGCAGGTCCTCCATTGTGTTGTAGTAATAGGTGTACAAAGAATCAGCAATTTGCTCCAGCGACCATTTAAATTCGCCGCCTTCCTGGTAATTGTACATACGGCTAAAATATTTGCTCACTTCTGCAGAAGTGTCATTGCCCATTATAGAAGTGTTCCAGGTTCCCATTTGTAAACAGCAATTTAAAATTTATCTGTAGGTGCAATCTCCAATGTTTGTTCGCCTAGTTTAATATGGTGGTATGCTGGTTTTGCATCCACATCTAATGTCAATTTATATAGCACTGTCTTTTTTGTACCAGCCGGAAATTTCACCAGCAAACTATCGCCGCTTCTTTCAATAGTATAATTTTTTCCATCAAAGCCTTCATCAAGACAATACTGAAATTCGTAACGTTCGCCATTAATGTTGCCGGTCATTTTTACAGGCACGGCGTCACTGGTGCAAGCGCCGATTTTTTCTGCTTTCATTTCGTGGTTGATAAAGGTATCGGGGCCACAGGAAGAAAGGAGGATGGTACTTAAAATTAGAAAGTATTTCATGTTTTTGTTTATTGAAGAATGGGCTTATGTATTTTGCACATTATTTTTTTTATACCACTCCTCAATTGTTTTAATTACTTTATTTATATTTTTTAAAACTTCTTCATTGGTAAATCTTAAAACAGTAATACCATTTTCATTCAGGTTGTTTGTTCTTATTTTATCATAAGCTGCAACTTCCGGTTCATTATGCACTTCCCCATCTACTTCTACCGCAAGTTTCATTTTATGGCAATAGAAATCTAAAATATAATCGTCAAATGCATGTTGCCTCCTGAATTTTAAATTACAAACTTTTTCATTTCTTAATGCCTGCCAAAGTCTTTCTTCTGCTCTTGTTTGTACCTTACGCAAATCTCTTGCATTTTCATAAGTTGCTGGCCTTGAGTTTCCATGAAGCTTATCGTTATAATCAGTCATACTTAAAAGTATAAAAGAGTTTTAAAAATAAAAATCGTAACAATTACAAAAACAAAAATTCTTCAAAGTATCAGAGTCAGGCTCCCCTCTCCTCAAGGAGAGGGGTTGGGGGTGAGGTCACAAATGCTTCATATAAGTATCCAAGTCCTTATCCCCTCTTCCACTTAAACATACCACCACCACATCATCTTTTTTAAATGTCATCTTATTCAATGCAAACAATGCATGAGCACTTTCCAGCGCCGGAATAATACCTTCCAGTTTGCTCAATTCAAAAGCGGATGATAACGCTTCTTCATCTGTTGCACTTATAAAAGTACCACGACCGCTCTCATACAAATGTGCATGTAAGGGGCCAATGCCCGGGTAATCCAATCCTGCTGAAATGCTGTGTGGCTCTACCACCTGGCCATCTGCAGTTTGCATCAGCAAACTTTTACTGCCGTGCAAAATACCCGGCTTACCCAGTTGGGTTGTTGCAGCACTCATACCGCTATCAATACCACAACCTGCTGCTTCCACCGCAATTAATTTTACTTCGGCATCATCTAAAAAATGATAGAACGCTCCTGCAGCATTACTGCCACCTCCTACACAGGCCACTACATAACCAGGATTTGCGTTGCCCGTTTTTTCCAATAATTGTTTTTTTATTTCTTCACTGATCACACTTTGAAATCTTGCCACCATATCGGGGTAAGGATGCGGCCCCACCACACTACCAATGATATAATGTGTATCTACAGGATTATTGATCCAGTCACGTATCGCTTCGTTAGTAGCATCTTTTAAAGTTTTGCTGCCGCTTGTTGCAGGCACAACTGTTGCGCCTAACATTTTCATACGGGCCACATTCGGTGCCTGGCGTGCTATATCCACTTCGCCCATGTACACAATACATTCCAAACCTTTCAATGCACACACGGTTGCTGTTGCCACACCATGCTGACCGGCACCTGTTTCTGCAATGATTCTTTTTTTACCTAAACGTTCGGCTAGTAAAATCTGCCCGATAGTATTATTAATTTTATGGGCACCGGTATGGCACAGGTCTTCACGCTTTAAATAAATTGTTGCACCATACTTTGCACTCAATCGTTCTGCTAAAAATAATGGCGTTGGCCTGCCGACATAATCTCTCAGCAGATCCCAGAAATCTTTTTGAAATTGTTCGGCATAAATTATTTTTAAATAATTTTCCTGCAAGGTCTGCACATTAGGAAAAAGCATTTCGGGAATAAAGGCCCCGCCGAAATTGCCGTAATAACCGTGTTCATTTACTGTGTAGTTCATGTTTATTTTTTTATCCCGCCTTGCGGAATTTTGTTTTTGAGACGAGCTGAATTTCTTTGTTCAGCTGCATTGGCGTCGCACTCTTTAACTGGATTTCTTTACTGAACTTTTATTTTGTTTTGCACCTGTTGACTGGCAATAACATCTGATTCCAAAATCCAATTATCATTCTTATTTAATTTTCTTAGCCAATCAATTAAAAATTTAACTCCAAAAGGAGCAGAATTATGATAAGCTGATAATTTTTTTTTAGTGCCGTTGCTAAACATAAATTCTAAATGGCGAGTGCTTAAATCTCGAGAATTATTTAACACATATCGATAATATTCTTTTATACAATAAAATGGCAAGTTCTCCGCAATTGAAAAAAGATATTCAATAGAATCTTTTGAAAGCTCCTTTGACATCACTAGCCTTCTTGTTATTGTATCAAGGTATAAGTCAACTGAATTTAAAACTTTGCCATTCCTGCAGATTGTTATTGTTTCTTCATTAATGGAACTAAAAACACCCCGGTTCCAAAACCTTATTGTGTCAATTTGATAATGTTTATTCAATGAATTGAACTCAACAAAAACATTTTTACAATAGGCAATGGTATCATACATAAATCTATTTTCAAAATGATAAGACGTATCTCCATAATTTTTTTCAGGATCTATTCTGATTAATATAAAAGCATCTTCCTTATAAGGTTTTATCAGATGTAAAGTCTGGTCTTCTGCCGAGTCAGACAAAATCGTAACCAGATATCTTTTTTTTTTATCAGAAATAAATGCCAGTAACGCTGCAGTTTTATTAATACAACCATTCCATATTAAATCTGATTTGCCATCATTATTAAGGTCTGCCTTTACCCAATGATATACATTATGCTTATCAAAATATTTTGAGGTCATCTCATCTGAGAACTTATTACGAATATCCGTATTGCTGTAATAATCAACTGAAAGCTTCAGTTGATTTACCTTAAAATAATATTGATTTAAAAAAGCCAGGGCATCTTTATCTGTCTTTATTGTTTCTACTTTTAGTTGTGCAAATAAATTGCAACAAACAAAAAGAAGCATTGATATGAAAAAATTCTTTTTCAATATTATATATTATTTCACCTGTCACTTATGTTTTGCAAAAGCACCTGCTATCCCTACGGGACTTAAAAACATTTGTCTTATTTTTTCTACCCACCTTGCGCTCCTCCGGAGCTATTATAAATCATAACCTCCTTGTCGTTCTACCAAACAATCTTCTCCATTTCTCCCTTCAGTGGGGAGGGGATTACTCATCGGCCTCATATTTCGCAATTGCTTTCACCGCTTCATCCACCAGCAATATTTCTGTCGTAATAGGATAACCTGAATTTTTATATTCATCCATTATGAGATCTGCCAGTTTCTCTGCAAAAAATTCAAACTCTTTTTCGGCAAATAAATAACTGAAATCCCTTACCGGAATTACAGTTACTATCGGCCAGCCCAATTGCGGTTCTACTTTCTTTCTTAAATTCTTAGATAATACCAATACCGATTTCATGGTTTCATCATCGAGTGTAAAGTAAGCCAGTTTCTTTCCTTCAAAATCTTCCACTTCCAGCACTGCATTATCTAAAACAATATCCAGGTTTTTATAAGCTGTTTGTAAAATGGTTTGATTATCTATTTTCCAAACGTCTAACTGGTCTTCATTGATCCACACTTTTTTATTACCACTGTCGTATACGATCACCATATTAAAATCGTCAGTGATCGGGTAATTGATATATTCTCCAAATTCAAAATCAGAAGGGCAAAGCGAAGGATAGATACCTGTTTTAGCAGTTTCCCAATCGGGCATTTCTTCCTCAGCACTGGCCACTGCTTCTACAAATTCTTCAATAATGATATCCTCCGGTGTTTGTTCGTAATCCTTTCTTAAATTATCCAGGCTCACTCTTACTTCATAATCGCCTTTGGAGAGATAGATCAGTTCCGCTTCGTCAATATCATCTACCACAAAGCCTTTGGCTTCTATCATCCTTTTAAAAGTGATCAGCACGTAATCATCTTTATCGAAATACATAACCGTACAATTAAAGACTTTTCTTAAACAATAAAACCTGTCCCATATCTTTCACACCTGGTTCTTTTTCAAAACGGCTGTTAATATCAACACCAAAGTAATCAGGATGTTTAAACTTTTTTATTTTAGCGATATCATCCACACTAATACCCCCGCTTAAGAAAAATGGTTTTTCAATTTTGGCTTTAGATAATATCTTCCAGTCAAATTGTTTTCCTGTACCACCGGTCTCGCCATCAGCTTTGGTGTCAAACAAATAATAATCGCAAACCGCATCATAATCTGCCACCAGGGCATCAATGTCTGTTGTGGTCTCGTCAATGTTAAATACTTTTATCACTTCCACTTCATCGCTCAGGTCTTCGCACATTTCCGGACTCTCTTCTCCATGCAGCTGTACCACATCCAAACCGTATTCATCAATAGCATCCAGCACATCGATCATTTCCGGGTTTTTAAATACGCCTACTTTTTTCAGATCAAAGTCTGCATTTTTTACTGCTTCCTTATCCAATTTATCTCCCACGTATCTTGGAGAATCTTTTACAAAAATTAACCCGGCAAATTCAATGTTTAACCCGTCTAACTGCTGCAATTGTTTTAACTGTGTAATGCCACAAACTTTAATGTTCATAATCTATATATTGTTTTTTCTTTTTACTGCGTAAAAAATTTTCTGCCACGGATTACACGAATTAACACGGATTAGGAAAAAGACAAATTGTATTTATCCGTGTAAATCTGTGTAATCCGTGGCTACTTTAACTGTTGCGTAAAGTTTTTAATGAGGTTAATATCTTTTATCCCCGGCAATACTTCAAATTTAGTGCTGATGTCAATGGCAAATAATGCTTTTGCTTCAGGTAATTGTGCAAATTCATTTAATTGTTTTGCATCACCGGGCTCAATCATACCACTTAAAAAATAAGGTTTGCCTACTTGTACACCATGTAATTTTTCAAGATTGATTTTTTTGCCAGTACCACCATAACCCACACCTTCGGTATCAATCATAAACATATCGCAATAGTCCATGTATTCCTGTACCCGGTAACCAATATTATCTGTTTCGCTAAAGCGGAATGCTTTTACCACAGAAATATAATCCGCAATTTTTTCACAGAACTTCGGTGTTTCATCGCCATGCAATTGTACCATGTGTAAGCGGCATTCATCCACCATCTGTAATACTTCATCCACTGATGCATTTACAAAAACACCCACTTTGTTCAGTTTATTTTCTTTCTTTATCTGGCTGGTGGTCATGTGCCTTAACACATACCTTGGCGATTTAGGATAAAAAATAAAACCAGCAAAGGATACACCGGCATCGGGCAATTGCAACAACTGCTCTTCCTGTGTAATACCACAAACTTTTACTCTCATTTATCTTTTGCTTTTAGTTGTTGTACAAATTCAGCAAAAGCAATCGTTGGATCAGGCTGCTTCATAAAGTTTTCACCAATTAAAAAGCCTTTGAAACCTGCATCTTTGAAGGTACAAATTGTCTCAATATTGTTGATGCCACTTTCAGCGATTTTTATCTTATCTGCAGGTATTTTTTTCCCCAATTCTATAGATCTGTTAATATCTACGGTAAATGTTTTTAAGTCACGGTTGTTGATGCCTATAATGGCCGTGGCATCGCAGATGTGCTGCAGTTCTTCTTCGGTATGTATTTCCAGCAGCACTTCCAGTTGCAGGCGGTTTGCAAATTCAGCCAGTTCCTTTACTCTTGCAGGAGATAAGCAGGCGGCAATCAATAAGATCACATCTGCCCCCATTGCCCTGGCTTCCACAACCTGGTATTCATCAATAATAAAATCTTTTCTCAAAATAGGAATATCATGCACCCTTGCTTTTTGCAGGTCAGCAGCTGTACCGCCAAAAAAATGTTCATCCGTTAATACCGATAAACAGCTGGCACCATTAGTAGCATAAGCCTTAGTTACTTCTACCACATCTGCGGTATCATTGATAATTCCTTTTGAAGGAGATTTTCTTTTGAATTCTGCGATGATGCCGGTTTTGTTTTCATCCAATAAGAATTGTTTTAAAGAAAAAGTTTTTCTTGAATACAATTCATTTTGTTGCAAGTCAGCAATACTTGCCTTTTCTTTAGCTGCTGCTACCTCAATCTCTTTATGTGCTATTATTGTGTCTAAAATATTCATTATTGCAAACTGATTATTTTTTGTAAAGATTCGTAAGCCTTCCCGCTTTCCAAACTTTCCACTGCGGCATGATAAGCATCTTCATAGGTAGCATACTGGCCGGTGCTTTGCAATGCCATTGCTGAATTAGCAAACACCACTGCATTTTGTGCCCAGGTGCCTTCGCCTTTTAAAATTTTCAAAAATATTTTTGCTGCTTCTTCTACGGTATTACCGCCATAAATATCTTCGGGGTTCACCATTCGTTTGCCTAATACTTCGGCTGTTACAATTTTTTCTCCTTCATTGGTGATCACTTTCGTATCTCCTGTTAAAGAAATTTCATCGTAGCCATCTAATGAATGTATGATCGTAAACTTGCCTCCACCCTGTTGTAATAAATAATTGTAGATCCTGGCCATTTCTAAATTGTAAACACCCACTAACTGATACTTTGGAAATGCAGGATTTACCATTGGGCCCAGCATATTAAAAAATGTGCGGACGCCTAAATTTTTTCTTATTGGTCCAACAGCTTTTAATGCCGGGTGAAACATAGGTGCATGCAGGAAACAAATATTCGCTGTTTCAATTTCTTTTTGCAAAGCACCTGCGTCATTTTTAAATATATACCCTAACTGCTCCATTACATTACTACTGCCACTTATTGATGTTGCACCATAGTTACCATGCTTGGCTACTTTATTTCCTGTACCCGCCACAATAAAACAACTGAGTGTTGAAATATTGAAGGTATTTTTTCCATCACCACCTGTACCCACAATATCAATTACATCATGGCCATTCAGATCTACTCTTACACAAAGTTCCAGCAACGCATCTCTAAAACCCTGCAATTCATCAATGGTAATACTCCGCATTAAAAACACGGTAATGAATGAGGCGATCTCACTTTCGTTGTACATGTTTTTAGAAATGTTGAGCAACACTTCTTTAGCTTGTTCCCGGGAAAGCGTTTTATGTTCGAATAAATAATTAAGAATCTTTTTCATTTTTATTTCACGAATTATTACTAATTACACTAATTGTTTTATAGCGCCAGCCAATTTTTGAGTATTTTTTCCCCATCAGGCGTTAACACACTCTCCGGGTGAAACTGTACGCCTTGCACATCATAAGTTTTATGCTGCAATGCCATAATATAACCGTTGTCATCTATTGCTGTTACTTCTAATTCTTTTGGAAAGTTTTCGTTACTGATGATCCAGCTGTGGTATCTCCCCACTTCAATTGAATCTCCTAATCCTTTTAGAATTTCAGATTTTGTATTTAGAATTTTTATCGGTGTAGCTACTCCATGATACACTTTACTAAGGTTTGTAAGTGTTCCGCCAAATGCTTCGCCTATTGCCTGGTGCCCCAGACAAACACCTAAAATAGATTTTGTTGCTGCATATTGTTTTATCAACGGCAATAACAATCCTGCTTCGGATGGAATGCCGGGGCCGGGTGATAAAATAATTTTATCATAAGCATTCACTTCTTCCAGACTAATTTCATCATTACGATATACATCTACTTTTTCATTAGTGATCTTTTCCACCAAATGAACAAGGTTGTAAGTAAAAGAATCGTAATTGTCAAACACCAGAATTTTCATCTTAAATATTTTGTGCTAAAACGATAGCTTGTTTCAATGCGTTTAATTTATTATTTACTTCCTGCAATTCACTTTCTGGTTTACTTGCAGCTACCACACCTGCACCAGCCTGGTACACCAGTGTGTTATTACGGCTTAAAAATGTCCTGATCATTATAGCATGATTGATCGTTCCGTTAAAACCAACGATACCAATGGCACCACCATAATAACTTCTTGGTGTGGGTTCAAATTCATTGATGAGTTGCATCGCTTTAAACTTAGGAGCGCCACTCAATGTACCTGCAGGAAAAGTGGTGGCGATCAATTTAAACGGATTGGCTTCCGGGCCAACAGCCCCCATTACTTCACTTACCAAGTGAATCACATGACTATAGTAATTGATCTTTTTGTATTGCGTAACTTCTACTTTATTGCACATGCGGCTGAGATCATTTCTTGCAAGGTCAACCAGCATTACGTGTTCTGCATTTTCTTTTTCATCAGCTTCCAATGCAACGGCTAATGCCTTATCTGTTTCATCATCACCGGTTCTTTTAAAAGTTCCTGCAATGGGATGTACAATTGCTTTTCCATTCTGAACGATCAACTGGCTTTCGGGTGATGAGCCAATCAGTTTATAATCGCCGTAATCAAAATAAAATAAGTACGGAGAAGGGTTGATACTGCGTAATGCCCTGTACACATTAAATTCATCGCCGGTAAACTGTTGTTCAAATTTTCTGCTCAATACTATCTGGAACACATCGCCCCTGTGGCAACTGGCAATTCCTTTTTTTACAATGTCAATATATGCTTCATTGGTAAGATTAGAAGTTTCTTCACTAGCGGTTTTAAAAGGAAATGTAGGAACGTCTTTACTCTTGATTAAACTTTCCACCACAGCTACTTCGCTATCCATTCCTTTAATTACATTTTCGCAGATGAACAATTCATCTTTAAAATGATTGATGACGATAATGTATTGATACAGGCGATAACGCATCAGCGGAATGCCAGGCGTGATGGGTGAGTTATGAGACGTGAGTTTAACAGAATCAAAGAATTGTACAGCATCATAAGTAGTGTAACCAAATAAACCTTGCGCTATATTCACCTGCTTTTGTGCTGTAGGTTGAATATCAAAACGGTTCATAAAATCCCACAAATGCCCGGGAACATCAGTAGGTTTTGCAATGGCAATCTTTTCTGCTTTATGCCCCGGCAATTTATACTCAATAAATGCCGTGTTGCTGATTTCAATTCCGGCAATGGCATTGATACCAATAAATGAGTAACTGTTTTCTCCTGCATGAAAGTCGGTACTTTCCAGTAAAATGGTATCCCGGAACCTGTCACGCAAACGCAGGTAAATACCCACCGGTGTGTATACATCGGCCAGGAGTTTTTTGAATTCCGTTCTGATCTCGATCTTCTTCATAATATGCAATTAAAAAGCCCGGCACTTGTGCCGGGCTTAAACTATTTTATACAGATATCAATAGCAAAAAAGGCACAATCAGTTGACTATGCTCCACCACCAGCTATTGTTATTTGTGTTGATATTTTTCATTTACAGTGCAAATATGAGGGCAAAATTTTAATTGGGCAAATTTTTTTACCACGTACCTTTAAATAAAAATTCAACCATGACTATTATTGTATTTGGTGCAACCGGAATGGTGGGCAAACAATTGGTACAACAGGCTTTATTTAAGGGGTATAGCGTAAAAGCATTTGGCAGAAATGTATTCAGCGAATTTGATACTGACACCAAAAACCTGGAACTAATTAAAGGGGCCTTGTTTGATGAGGGCGAAGTGCAGGACGCTATCAAAGGTTGTGATGCAGTTTTATCTGCTTTAGGCGGTGGCTTTGATGGCAATGATAAAACCAGGACATTGGGTATTAAAAATATCATTGCGCAAATGAAAAAAAATGGTGTGCAAAGAATTGTGGCTATCGGCGGTATGGGTGTGTTAAATGCCGATGAAGACACTTTAATTCTGGATACAGAAAATTATCCTAAAGAAATGATCCCTGTTGGTAAAGAACACCAGCAGGCTTATCAATATTTAAAAGAAAGTGGTGTGGATTTTACATTTGTTTGTCCGCCTGCTATTAAAGATCATGAAGCAACCGGTGCATTTACTACCAATGCTGATTATTTACCCGAGCCTAACAATAACATTATCAACTCAGGCGATCTGGCTCTGTTCATGCTAAACGAGTTGGAGAAGAATGAATATGTAAAAAAGAGAGTAGGTATTTCAAATTGATTGGTTTAAATAAAAAACAGGGCGCAGGCAGACACTGCGCCCTGTTTTTTTACTGCCGGTAATTATTGTTTCACCATTGTAAAAGTGAACTTATCTCCCGGCAGGTTAACATTTTCTGCATAATACACTAATGTTTTGCAATCATAGCTGCTTATGGTACCATTAACGGTACCATCGCTGTTGATAGTATTGCCGTTTACAGACCAAGTGCCGTCATTGCTTCCGTTTGGAGTACACACCGTACCTGCATCATTGTAATGATAGGTGCCATTACTTTTTAAAGTAACAATATCATCCTTTTCACAAGCGTCCATAAAATCCAGGTAATTTACAACTGGTGCAGCGGCATCACGCTTGTACTGTAATGCGGTTAGTTTGTAAGCACCGGAAAGATTTGTCATGTTAATACTGCAGTCCGGTACCGGTGGCGTAACAGGATCTTTTTTGCAAGAGAAAAACAGGGTGCTACATACAATGGCTGTTAAAGCCCATTTCATTTTTACTGTGTTCATACATTTTTGTTTTTAATGGTTATACTTTTTGTTTGATGGTAATACCTTAAAAGTTTACCGGAGGTTGGGTACAGGCAAAAAAATATTTTTTTTTCTTTTACCCAACCTTTACCAAAAAGCAGGGGTATTGCTAAAGAACGACAGCTGATACAGCAATCAGCAGCTTTCAAACCATATTATCAACAATTAAAACAGTATAACCATGACAAGTAAAAAAACAATTGCAATTTTACTGGCAGCAACTACAATAGTTACCACCAGTTGCTTTAAAGATCCTGTTGCAGGCAGCAACGGAAATTATTTAAAATTCAGCAATGCCACTTTAGCACTAAAGAACACAAAAGGTGCAAGAGGTGCAGTGCAGGTGCAATCCAATACCGGCTGGAAGCTGAGTATAGAAGCTCCGGCACCCGATTGGATGACGGTAAATAAAATGGCGGGCACCAATAATGATTCATTAATAGTGTTTGCTGCAAAGGATAATAATACAGGCGGCTACAAATTTGCCAATATTATTGCCACATCCGTAAATGACAGCCTGCTGCGACCAGTGAGGGTAACAGTAGTACAATACGATTCTTCATACAAAGGAAAATAAATAAATTGCAATGCGTAAGTATAAAAGTATAGCCATGAAAAATACCTTCATCTTATTGTGTATAATACTACTGGCATCCTGCGGTAATTCTATTAAGTTAGCGGTGCCCACCGTTTTTAAAGAGCAGGCTACCATGTTGCATGTAAGTGGTGCAAGAGGTAATAAAATGTCTTTTGGAAATTATAAAAGTTCCAAAATAAAAAGAGGCATGCATTTAACCTATCCCGGTTGGGGCCGCGGTTTTTTCCTGGAGAATTTGTTGCTCAATAATATCGGCCTGCAAAAATCGGAGCATGTACAAAAAGAAAAAGCGCAATTCCGTTATTCATTAAGCGATGGAAAAAATAACGTGGATATTTTTGGCAAGGAAAGAGAATTGACGAGAAGCCTGGAGTATAAGCTTTTAGGTGCTCCGGGCATATTAAACAGTTTCGAACGGGTGCAGGATCATCAGTACATTTTTTCTGCAGTGATACAAACGGATGCGGCACAAAATGAAAAAACCTGGGAACTGATCATGAGTAATGTGTACGACAGAAAAAAAGATACTTCAAAAAGTTTATTCACTGTAATAAGGCCCGACGATGATGGCATGGCCACGAATGGCAAGGATAGCATTTTCATAAAACCTATCAGTTTAAAAAACACAGAATCTGCCAATGGCAAACAGGGAAGATTGCTGGTAAAAATGTTATCCGGTTACGAACTGAGTACAAGAGATGGTGTGATTGCAGTAATAGATGCTATTGACAGAAATATCTGGTTTTACAACGAGTTGAGTGATGCTGATAAATTACTGGTAGCCGGAATTTCAACAGCCATCTTTGCAAGAAAAGTGAATGATACTAAATGGTAACAACTAACCGCTGACGAGGTTAGTTGCTACACAGCAGACTTTAATTTTACTGGAACAGCACCTACATAATATCATCAATGAATGCCGCAATGGCAACAGGAAAGCGCAGGAACAATTGTACCGGCAGCTGTATGGCTTCGCCATGGCCATTGCTATGCGCTATGCCATTGATGAACAAGAAGCAGCAGATATTATGAGTCATGCTTTTGTAAAAATGTTCCGCAGTATCAGCACTTTCGATGAAACCAAAGGCAACTTTCATGGCTGGCTCAAAAGAATTGTCATCAACGAATCATTAGACCACATCAAACAACGCAGCCGCTTCACCACACAGGAAATAGATACCACCGACGAACCTGCGATCAATAATGCCGTGATTGAAAAAACAGATGCAGCCGAAATTATGCAGCTCATCAAACAATTGCCACCAGCCACTCATGCCGTTTTTGTTTTGTTTGCCATTGATGGATTTGCCCACAAAGAAATTGCAGCGCAATTAAATATCAGTGAGGGCACCAGCAAATGGCATTTGAGTGAAGCAAGAAAAATTTTACAACAAAAATTAACATCGATAAAAACTTAGTGAACACACCCACACCATACGAAAATTTAATTGCAGCAAAGCTGGATCAGATTCCTGTGCCTGACATGGCCGACAGCATCTGGGCCAATATTGAAATGCAGTTAGATGCCGACCTGGATATTGATGATAACAAACCGTCAGATAATCCAGGTTCTGTAAAACCTGGTATGGGTAAAGGATTTTATTTTTCTATTCTTTCTGCCATCATTATTGCATTGGTCATTATTTATAAAGAAAATAAAAAAACAAAAAATAAGAACAACATATTACCGGTAATCCCCAAAACTGAAACAGTAGTTCCGGTAGCAGATAGCAGTCAGTCTATAAAAGATCCTGTTCAAAAAAACAGTACCGCTATACCTCAAAGCAGTAACATAAAAGATACTACGGCAAATCCATTTAATCCCGGCAATAGAATTATTTTCGATTCACTTGCACACCAGGCAATTCCCCAGGCACAACCTGATTCATCACAACCGTTATTAAAAAATAAAATAGCACCTCCTTCCCTGGATTCCCTTACCCTTCCGCCAATAAACAAACCCAAAGGGGTAAAAGGTATTAACGATGATGATTATAAAATAAAAACCGGTAAAAAAGATACTACTAAAAGGGGCGGTTAAAAACTTCATTAACAAACACGTTATATTATCTCACCATTTAAAGTATATGAGAAAAGGTAAAGCCGCTGGGTCAAACTTAAATGTCTTATATGCCTTAAATCATAAAACTCAAACGGCAGGGTTACCACGGACCTATATTTTTAATTCCCAAAACAACGGAGTTTTCTTAATTTACATCACTAATTAAACTGTTATGAAAAAGATCTTCTTTGTTGCACTGTTTTTTGCAACCTGCAAATTATCTGCACAGGATGCCATTGAATACCAAACCCCACCTAAAGAAATTTATGATCTTGTTATGGCGAAACCCACACCGGGTGTAAATTTCAACAGTAAGGGACAATACATGCTGGTACTCGATCGCAGCAGTATGCCGTCTGTAGAAGATCTGGCGCAGCCTGAACTACGCATTGCAGGGTTACGCATCAACCCCAATAATTTTTCACCCAGCAGAACTGCCTATTTTACCAGCATAACAATTAAAGAAGTAAACAGCGGAAAAGAATTTGCCGTTACAGGTTTACCCGCCAATTTAAAAGCCGGCAATCTGCAATGGAGCCCCAATGAAGATAAAGCCGCCTTTACCAATACTACCAACACTACAGTTGATATTTATGTGATCGATATTAAAACACATAAAGCCACCAAAGTAAATAAAGCTGCTGTAAACCTGGTTTTAGGCGCTGCGTTCGACTGGATAGATAACAACAGTTTATTGTACACTGCGGTAAACAAACCTTTATCCATGGCACCTAAAAAACCTTTGGCTCCTAAAGGCCCTACGGTACAGGAAAATCTTGGCAAGGTTGCTGCCAGTGTAACTTACCAGGACTTGATAAAAAATCCTTTTGATGAAAGCCAGTTTGAATTTTATGCTACCACACAATTAATAAAAAATAACAATGGTACCGAAACAAAAATTGGCATACCTGCTATTTACAGCAGCGTGAACACTTCTCCTGATAAAAAGTATTTACTGGTGGAAAGAATTGATAAACCATTTTCTTACCTGGTAACTGCCGGTGGTTTCAATTCTACCATGCTGATCACTGATATGAATGGAAACACTCTAAAACAATTAGCTAAATTACCCAGCAGCGAACTGGCACCAACAGGAAATGATAATGTATTGAATGCACCACGTGGCTATAATTGGTTAGACAACTCCCCTGCCACTGTGCAATGGATTGAACCATTGGACAGCGGCCTCATTAAAAAGAAAATGGATTTTCATGATGCTGCTTATATATTGGCGGCGCCATTTACCGGTACACCAAAAGAACTGGTAAAAACGGCACAGCGTATGTACAATGTTACCGATGTTACCACTGATCTGTTTTTTGTAACTGAAGGTTCAAGAGCAAAGCACCGCCAGAAAATGAGCAAGCTTACTGCTGATGGTAAAATGGAAGTACTGATAGACCGCAGTACAGACGATGCGTACAACGATCCCGGAACTCCACTGACAGAAAAAAATAAATACGGTAGAAATACAATAAAACTGGTAAACGGCACCCAATTATTTATGAGAGGCATTGGTGCATCATCAAAAGGTGATTTGCCTTTTTTAAATAGCTTCAACATCAATACCAAAGAAACCAAACAACTATGGCGTTGTGAAGAACCTTATTACGAAACCCTCACTGATGTATTGGATTTTGATAAACTTATCATTATTACCAATAAGCAAAGTCAAACCGAGCCGCCTAATTATTATGTACGTAATTTAAGTACCGGTACAGCTAAAGCTATCACTGCATTTGCCGATCCGCAGCCGGGATTACGTGGTATTACTAAACAAAAAATTACTTACAAACGTAAAGATGGTGTCGATCTTGCAGCAGACCTGTATTTACCTAAAGGTTATGATAAAGCAAAAGACGGCCCTTTGCCGGTGATGATGTGGGCTTATCCCCGTGAATTTAAAAGCGCTGCAGATGCGGCACAATTGCGTGGCAGCAAATATACTTTCACACGTGTTGGTTATGGCTCCATTGTTTTTTGGGCAACACAGGGTTATGCCATTATGGACAATACAGAATTCCCCATTGTAGGTGAAGGCGATAAACAACCCAATGACAATTTTGTAGACCAGCTTACCTGGAGTGCAGAAGCCGCTATCAACAAAATTGCAGAAATGGGTGTTGGCGACAGCAGCCGTGTTGCAGTAGGCGGCCACAGTTACGGCGCATTTATGACGGCTAACTTGCTTGCACACACGAACCTGTTTAAGGCAGGCATTGCACGCAGTGGTGCTTACAACCGCACCCTCACTCCTTTCGGTTTTCAAAATGAAGAACGCACTTACTGGCAGGCACCTGAAGTATATTTTAACATGAGCCCATTTGCTTTTGCAGATAAAATTAAAACGCCTTTGCTGATGATACATGGCGAAGCCGATAATAACCCTGGCACTTTCCCTATACAAAGCGAACGCCTGTACAATGCTATTAAAGGCCACGGCGGTACCGTACGTTTTGTACAACTGCCATTTGAAGCCCATGGCTATGCCGCTAAAGAAAATATTTTACACATGTTGTGGGAACAACACCAGTGGCTGGAGAAATATGTGAAGCATGGAGGAAAATATGTGAAGTAATACATCTAAATTATTATTTAGATGTTGTGAGGCGTCTTTATTGCAGTGAGAACATTTTATTAAATTGGATAAGAAGGCAAATAATGAAAACCAGTTTATCAGTAATTGAAATACAAAAAGGAATTAAGTTCCCAGTAATTTATAAAAGATTCTTTGAGAATTGTTCATCTTCTATTCCGCAGAAATTAATCGGTACAGACCTTCTGAATACAAATCCTGATTTAAATAAATTTGCTTATGAACTTTTAACCGAGGATAACGTTGATATTTTTTTAGCTGAAGATGATATTGTTTTTATGATGCACCAGGGATATATGTTTTGGTATTTTAAAGCTGATGGTAATCCTGATCCAATTGTATACGGTTATTACGAACGTAAATTAACACCAGATAACCATGGATGTTTATCCAATTTCATTAAAGAATTAACTGAGTAGCTTAAATAGAAATGCTTAAATATTTTATGGCCGGTCTGTTACCGGCCATTTTATTAAAATTACTTCTTCGTCAAACTCTTATTCACCTGCCAGGCAAAAATATATCCCACAATACCACCTATCAATAATCCTGTCAATAATCCGGTTACACTGGAGGCTCCTGTAAAATAACTAATACCCAAACCAATCAATGCGAAAAATAAAACACCGATTATTATAGATTGATTTGTTTTTTTATGCTTTGGATGAGCAGTTGCAGGAGTGTCGTGATGCTGTATATGCTTGTGCGGATGTCGGTTTTTAGATTGAGGCATAATTTTTATTTTCAAGATACGATTTTTTAAACAGCCTGTACTCCGGAATTCACTAATCATTCGCAGCCACCGGCATGATTAAGATCATTGGTAAACCTGGTGATGAAAAACAAAGAGACCCGGTGAGGGGCTCTTTGCAATAGCAATTGATGTGACAATTGTTTTATCAAACTACACTGTTACGATCCGTTTACTAAATTAAAATTCTTTATACCCAATATCCGGTTTAGTACCTAAGAAAGGCAAGCCTACATTAATACCTGCATCAATAAGCGGACTACCGCTTGTTAAAGCATAGTTGGTACCAAAAGTGGGTAGTACATTTAAATTACCGGTATAGCTGTAGTTGGTTGGTGTTAACCCGTTATACTTTGGATTGTTACCATTACCATTGTTATAAATATCGTTGTTTTGAATAGACAACATATCCATACCAACTGTACCGCCCTGCACCAGCCAGCCGCTTTTAATATTACCGATGATGTTGTTTTTAATATTGATGTTTTTAGCAAAGCCTGTATTCAATCCTCCTAAATTAATACCCCACCATGGTGCATCAGTAGCTGAAGCTACCAGTGTGTTGTTAAAAACATTAAAATTATTGACACTAAAATTTGCATCATTATTAAAGATGCCAATCAAGCCACCGGTATTCTGTGCCATTGTAATATTGGTGATCAGGTTTTTTTGAATGGTTATATTTTGCACTGCATTACCTGAACGGGGGTTAAACTCAATACCGTGTGCCTTTTTATCAATCGTATTGTTTTCAATAATAGCACCATCAGTATTGTACTCCAAAACAATACCGCTTTCTATCCAGCTGTTTAAATTAGTTTGTTTTATCACGTTATCATGTATATACACGCTATACGTATAGGAACCCTTTGTCTGATAATTCAGGTCGATAGAACCACCAATGATGGTGTTACCATAAATTTCCAATCCTGATTCGTTAAACAATTCAATAGCAAAATTCCATCCTGTATTTCCGGTAGAGTTACCCATTGGAATTTTATTAAGGGTGTTGTTATAAATTTTACAACCTTTAAGATACCCTTCGTTCCAGCCTTTAATGGGCCAGCCATTGTATCCCTCCGGCCTGCTGGTTTGAGAAATGGTATTGTTGTAGATCAGCATACCATCCTGGCCGCCAATATTTAAACAACCACGGCCATAAGTACCCGTAGACAAATTATACGCAGCGGAGTTGCTTACAGTGTTGTTATAAAAAGTATTTCCTGTTGCATAAACAGATGGTGGTGCACCATTGCCATCGTTTCTGCCACCAAATAAAACACCACGGTCTTTAAAATCCACCAATGTAATATCATGAATACTTACATTGCTTCTGCCTCCTACATAAATTCCCCAGAAGGTGGATAAATTCTGTCCGTCGAATTTTAAATTTGATACATGCTGATTACCATTTGTACCTTCGGGAGAACGCAATGATAAAAGTTCTGTCCAATCTGCAGTAAGTGTAGATTTTAATATTGAAGTAACTCCATCCCCTTCAATACTTACACCGGGTTTTAAAGCAGATTGTTGTGTTTCTACATAAGTACCTGCATTCACATGAATGATAGCACCACTTGCGGATACGGTAGAAGTGGCTTTGTATAAGGTTTTCCATGGGGCACCAATAGCACCGGTACCAGTTGCATCATTACCGGAAGTACTGATGTAAAAAGTATTGGCTGCGCCGGTTCCTGTTCCGCCTGTTCTGATCCTGCGATCGGTAATAGCAGAATCAGTAGCTGCTGCTGCATCAGGCTGAATCACGTCGCCTTTTTTACATGCAGTAAAACTGGTAACTGCAAGGGCAAAAATAGCCACTCTTTTTTTTAATGTTACACTTTTCATAGGTGTGTGTTTGTTTTTTAATTAATAAATAATAGATTCCTAAGATCAGTTTCCCGAAAAAAGAATTATTACAGTTGGAGTGTATTGAAATGGTGTTACCGGCTGGAAGATTATTGCGATGGAAATATGTATTTCCCGGATTAAAAACTGTAAAGTTTTTATATTGTTAAGAAGCAATGTTCAACGTAACGGTTTTTCATAATTGGATTCACATTTGCATATACCAAGCCATAATTCGTTAAGGAAAATACAAAATGAAATCAGGTTTTTTTAGTAGTAGAAATTCTACTTGCGGCTTTAACAATTACAATAAAAATAATTGCCGGAATAATAAAAACACTACAGCTACTCATCTTCCGTGAGTTTCAGGAAATTGCGGAATCGTCTGTAAAAATTTATCTATATTCGTTTTACTTTATTATAATGTATCATGAAACGAGTTATTTTTTTATTTGCAGGTTTTATTTTTTCAAATACCTTATTTAGCCAGGTATCATTAAAAGTGCTGGAAAAAATAGTTACGGCAAATCCGGTCAAAGTAAAAAAAATGCTGACGGATTTTAATAAAGAAAGTATTGAGCCGGGCGGAAATATCACCTGGAAAAAAGAAACCGCTGAAGTATTTGAAGTAGTCTCAAGAACAAGTTCGTCGTATGATACATTGGTAAATTACCAATTCAGCAATGCAACACATTTTAATACATTATTTGAGGCCATTAAAAAAAGTGCCGGTAACAAAATATTACTTGATAAAAGCGATGGCTCTATCCGCCAGATATTTTTAGAAAATAAAATATACAGCTACTCCTTAATGGTGATGGGCCCAAAAGAAAAGCCTTACAAATACATTGTAAACATCAGGAGATATAAACCTCATGAACCTTATGACAATGACATAAGAAATGAAGTAAAAGAAAAAGACAGCAATTAGTTTTGCTGCCAGCATTTGCAATCATCAAAATACAGCTGCATCCAATTTTACATCTGCCATGGCAAAAGCTTTTTTATACCTTACCAGCATCACCGCTGCTGCCGCATTTTTATGTTGTGCCTGCAAGGCCTGGTAAACACCAAATAAAGCCCAGCCATTTTCATTATTATTCAACAGGTCTTTTCTAAAAACTTTTTCTGCATCTGCAGGGCGGCCAGCTTTTAGGTAAGCATTACCCAGGTAATGCTTGGGATTCAATAACCAGTCTCTTGGTTCTTGGTATACCATATGCTCTTCAGTAGTGGCGGCTGTTTCAAATGCTGTAATAGCAGCTGCATAGTTTTTTTCTTCCATGGCAATACTACCCAACAAAATATTTTCAGCAACAGTTGCTCCATCAATAGCCGGAGAAAAAACACCAAATGGCAAATACAATCCGGAATCTTTCATAGCGATCCGCATTTGCAGTAACTCATTATTGGCATCAGCAATTTTTGATTCATGCGCCAGTGCCATACCCCGGCCAAAATGATACAGTATTGTGGCATAGATCATTTTAGGGTTGGGTTGTTTACCCGTAAGTAATTCATTCCAGTTACCAAAGCGTATATTCACTAACGTTGGTATCATCAGCACATATTGGGCGCCTGAGCCAAAAGGAGCCGGTGCAAGCGAATAGGTTTCGGGAACACTGGCAGCAGTTTCCTGTGCAGATTGCATACTGTAGGTTCTGCGCCCTGCCAGCATGCCCACGGTAGTCTGCATGTGAATATTATGTATCACGTATAAAAAATCGCTGGCTGCAACAGGATTGTATAACGCAAACACTTTTTTATAATCCTTCAATGCATTTTCATTTACTGTGGCACCTGTGTTATACTGGCCCGTACGCAGGTAAATATGCGAAGGCATATGCACCGTATGCGATAGCCCGGGTGTAAGCCGTCCCATACGGTTTGCGCTGGGCAAGGCTTTTGCGGCAAAAGGCGATGGCTCCATTACATGAATATAATAATGATTGGCACCCGGATGATCAGGAGTTGTTGCCAGTAATTTTTCCAGTACGGTTTCAATTAATGGTGTCCAAGGTTTTGGCGTGCCATCAATATTCCACAGGTCCCAGGGATGTTCCAGCATCATCGCATCGGCATATAAAGCCTGTGCATCCGCATTACGTGAAAAATCATCATACACTTTTTTCATCATAGCAGTGTATTGCACATTTAATTTTGCACGGGTGGCATCAGCAGAATCGGCTGTATATCTTACTGACATCGCATTGATCAACGCCTTTTCCAGTGCACTTCCTTTGCCTGATAATTTTTCGGCCATTGCTGTAGCTTGCAAAGCCGCAGGCGAAGCAACATAACCAAGATCGTTGATGTTGGGCCCATAAGTTAATGCCTGCGCCCAATATAATATGGCACAACCCGAATCAAATTTTGCCGCTTTTTTAAATGAAGCCATAGCTTCAATAATATGAAAGCTGTAATACATATTGATACCCTGGTTAAAATAAACCTGGGCGCTGTCATTTTGTGTAGAAATTTTCCAGCTGTATTTTCCTGTGCCTGGAATAATGGGTATTTCGGCTTCTTCTGTAAGAGTATTGATCGCTGCCCAATCGGGGCCACATGATATGGCGGTAAGTTTTTTTGTTTTGTTGTGTAGAAGAATAGTTGCACCATTATCATTGCTTCCTGCTTTTATTATTTTAGAAGCAATAAACGCAGTAGCAAATGCTAAAATGGCTATCAGGATTAAATTACGCAGCATAGTTGAAGGTTTTGTAAGTAAAAAATACAATTTACTTAGTAAACTTTATAATATTTTTTTCAGCATATAAACCGTGTCGTGGATAAGGTGCATAAGTATTCAGGGTTTGGTACTTTGCGCTGTCATTATTTTTTTTTATCTTTCTTAACTGCAATTTGCTGTAACTGCAACAATACTATTTCTTGTAAAATTCATACCGGTACAATGAAAAAAATAATAGCTGCGATTGTTTTTATTTCAGGCATTTTACTGGTGGTGGTTTTTATTACCTGCAAAAGAAAAAATGCGGCACCTCAAATTGATCTTATCAATGCCATGAATTTAAAACGGGGCCAGGTGGTATTGTGCAGCCGCCGGGTAAACAATTTGGCACAGTGGCATTTGAAACGTCCTGTGGAGAAAATGCAAAAAAAGATTTTGACCTTGCTATAGCTTTACTACATTCATTTGAATACGACGAAGCTGAGAAGGTTTTTGCAAAAGTTATTGATAGTTATCCTGCATGCGCAATGGCTTACTGGGGCGTGGCCATGTGCAACTACCACCAGGTATGGCCCTCGCCGCCTTCTCCATCCGATCTGGACAAAGGAAATAAAGCTATTGCCATAGCACAATCCATTAAACAAAAATCGCAAAGGGAAACTGACTATATCAATGCAATTGCTGCTTTTTATAAGGACTGGAAAACAATCGACCACCGCACCCGTTCGCTTAAATTTGAAAGCGCTATGGAAAAACTTTACCAGCAATATCCTGATGATAAAGAAGCGGCAATATTTTATGCATTAACGCTTGATGGTACTGCAGACCCTGCCGACAAATCTTACCGCAATCAAAAAAAAGCTGGTGCTATTTTAACCAGCTTATATCCCGGGGAGCCTGACCATCCCGGCATTGTACATTATATTATTCACAGCTACGATTATCCGGAGCTTGCTGCATTGGCACTGCCTGCGGCAAGAAAATATGCTTCAATAGCTCCGGCCTCGGCGCATGCACAACACATGCCTTCGCATATTTTTACAAGGCTGGGATTATGGGATGAATGTATTCAGTCTAACCTTGTTTCCACAGCTTCTGCAAAATGTTATGCAGAAAATGCCGGCATTAAAGGGCATTGGGATGAGGAACTGCATGGCATGGATTATCTTGTATATGCTTACCTGCAAAAAGGGGAAAATGATCTTGCAAAAAAACAATATGATTATCTTAAAACCATTACAGTTGTTCAACCGGCAAATTTTAAAGTGGCGTATGCATTTGCGGCTATTCCCGCAAGATATTATTTAGAAAATAAAATGTGGGCAGCAGCAGCCAATCTTGAAATGTCGTCCGCTAATTTTGATTGGCAAAAATTTCCCTGGCAAAAAGCTATACTGCATTTTGCAAAATTATTAGGGGCTGCACATACCGGCAATATTAACCTGGCAAAGGCCGAATTAAAAAATCTGAACAACAGTTATGATACTTTAACTGCACAAAAAGATATGTATAAAGCCAACCAGGTGCTGATACAAATCAGGACCGGTGAAGCATGGATATCTCTTGCAGAACGAAAAACAAGTGAAGCTTTACAGCTGATGCAGCAGGCTGCAGCTATGGAAGATAAAACAGAAAAAAGCCCTGTAACACCGGGTGAAGTAATTCCGGCAAAAGAATTGTTAGCTGATATGCTGATGGAACTAAATAAACCTGCAGAAGCGTTAGCTGCTTATGAAGACAATTTAAAAATACACCCTAACCGGTTTAATGGTTTATATGGAGCAGGATTGGCCAGCGAGAAAATAAATAATGCGGAGAAAGCAAAATACTATTACCAGCAATTAACAGTAGTTTCAAATTCAGCAACAGCAAAAAGACCAGAGCTTGAAAAAGCAAAGTTGTTTTTGAAAAAAGAATAGTTTTTAATTATTGCCGGAAACATTATTTCTTCTTCTGCCCTCTCGTTTTTGGCTTACCATACTTTGCCATCATCCGGTCTTTTTTTCTTACAATAAAATTCACCTTGCTGTTCTTGGCAGATTTTTCGTGAAACGCAGCACCCCTTCCTTCACGTGATGGAACTTTCAACTGGATCGTTTTCATGTACACTTTAGGTTTCTCGTCTTCAGTTAATACATCAGAGATTTCTAAATTGCCGGGCAGTACCGTAACAGACACCTTGTAATTCATTAAAGTTTCTATTGCTGCTAAAAGTGGTTTTTCTTTTTCGGTAATAAAAGTAATAGCAATACCTTTTTTATCGGCCCTGCCGGTACGGCCAATGCGGTGTATATAATTTTCCGGCACTTCGGGTGTATCAAAATTTATTACGTGTGTTACTTCGGCAATATCAATACCACGGGCAACAATATCAGTAGCAATAATAAAGCGGTATGTACCATTTTTAAATTGCTCAACAGTATTAAAGCGATGGTTCTGTTCTTTATTGCTATGTATCACCCCCGCAGTGCCAGGAAATTTTGCTTCTAATTGTTCATACAGATCATCCGCTAATTTTTTAGTGGCCGCAAATACCAACACTTTGGTCATGCTTTCATCTTCTGTTAATAATAAATGCAGCAGGTTTACCTTGGTATAAAAATTAGGCACTTCATATCCCGTTTGTACAATATTTTCCAATGGGGTTCCGGTGGGTGCAGCTTCTACTCTTACGGGATCATTAAAATAAGTATCGATCAATGTTTCCACTTCTTCTGTAATGGTGGCAGAAAATAAAAGGTTTTGCCTTTTTGGTGGCAGCAGGTCCAATATATTTTTTAATTGTGTTCTAAAGCCAAGGTTCAGCATTTCATCTACTTCATCAATCACTAATTTTTTTACTGCTCTTGTTTTAAAAGCGCCATTCAGCATCAGGTCGTATAACCTGCCGGGAGTTGCCACTACTACATCTGCTCCATTGGCTAATTCTGCAATTTGTGTTTTAATGTTTACACCGCCGTACACACCCACTGCATCCACACTCATATAAGGCGTAAGGTCTTTTACCGCCTGCACTACCTGTGCCACTAATTCTCTTGTGGGTACCAGCACTAAAATAGTAGGTACTTTTTCTTTACTGAATTTCCATAATCGCAATAAAGGCAACAGGTAAGCAAATGTTTTACCGGTTCCGGTTTGCGCAATGCCGCATACATCTCTGCCCGACATAACAACAGGAAACACACGGTGTTGTATTGTAGTGGGAATAGTGAATCCCAGGTCGTTTAAAACGTTCTGTAGCGGCGTATTTAAATTTAAATCGGTAAATAACATAATGCACAATTATCCGGCGAAGATAACTTTTAATTACAAAGGGCCCTGTAGCTTACAATTCCATATGCTAAATAGTAAAAATCGTAATATTCCTACAAGGTTTAAAATCTGCCTACTACAAGTCTGCCAGGGGGCTACATTTAACTTTACTTTACAAGGATGAGATATGAATTCCCTTCTCACCCACCGTCTAACTTACAAAGCAAATTATATGAACACCTCTACTCATCAAAAGGAAATTTTACTGGTAACCAATGCCGGTTTTTTCTCCCAACATTGGGTAAAAAGAAATGAATCTGAAGCAGATAAACGTTTTACCCAAAAAGAAAAATTAATTGATGCCTGCTGGAATGGCCTGGCACCACAAATGTTGCCGGAATGTTTTAACAACAGCACCGACAATGAATTGGCACTTTGGGAAGTTACAGATACTGTAGCTTTTATCGACCTGGATTTCTGGGACGGCGAAGCACCAAGTGAAAATGAATTTTCTATCAACCCCTATATTTTTATGGAGGTGAAGGATTATAATTAGCCCGGGTGTAATGATGTTATTGCGCTATTGTGAAATACCATGTGTAATGCATCTTAATTACAACTAACCTGGCTGACCAAATGAAATTGTTTTTCAATTGTATATTATTATATTGCTGCTTACAAGGCAATGCTCAGAATATAACGAATGTCGTCAGAAAAAATCTGCTTGACTCTTCTGCAATACAACGGCAAAAGCTGGTAATTCTGATTGACACAGACAGCATTACAGTTTTAACAACCTCCGCTTATTTATTGCACAAAATAAAATCCCGTATTAAACAAGATACTTCTTTTGCTTTACTCTATACTGTCCAGCTAAAAAGGATGCATGCAGACTCACTTACTACCAGAGTCAGTGATATATTTATTGAAGCCGGGCTAATGGAGCGATACAACTATCTGGTAGGAGATATTCTGAATGCAGGGCAATGCTATGCTTTT
The DNA here is from genome assembly GCF_050611765.1 of Ferruginibacter sp. SUN106. NCBI lineage: Bacteria > Pseudomonadati > Bacteroidota > Chitinophagia > Chitinophagales > Chitinophagaceae > Ferruginibacter > Ferruginibacter sp. SUN106. Next base: position 231,143 of record NZ_JBODJC010000003.1, on the reverse strand, counting down.
AATAAGTTTACAAGGAGAAGAATTAAGCAGGTAAAAATTGTAAGCTATGGCGGATACAGTTATGGAGCAACCGGCAAACGATATTTTTTAGGCAACACTTTATTGCTTGACAATACAGAATTGGTATTTTAAGTGTAAAGCCCATCTCATTTATTATTACAATACCGGTTAATGCTATTATTATTTCAGCTAAATTGCTACCGGTAAATTAAAAAAATGCACAGTTCAAAGATGGAAAAAGTTTTTATTGAAGACAAAAAATTTGAAGGAATTAATTTTTCAGTTACTGCTCTTGCCAAAGGTGATTATGAAAACTGTAGCTTTATTAACTGTGATTTTTCCGGCATTAATTTAAGCGGACAGAATTTTAGTGATTGCACATTTACCGGCTCCAACCTAGGTATGGCAGCGCTGGGAAAAACAGCATTCAGGGATTGCAGGTTTGCAGGTTGCAAATTACTGGGCCTGCATTTTGAACATTGCAACCCTATTGGCCTTACTGTTCATTTTGACCATTGTATCCTGGATATGGCTTCTTTTTATCAGCTCAAACTAAAAAATACCAGCTTCAAAAATTCCACACTTACGGAAACTGATTTTACAGAAGCTGATCTGACCGCCTGCGTTTTTGATAATTGCAATTTGGCTGGTGCCATTTTCGACAGAACAATTTTAGAGAAGGCTGACCTTAGCACTGCATATAATTATACTATCGATCCTGAATTAAACAGAATTAAGAAAGCTAAATTTTCCTCGTCAGGAATTGCAGGACTATTAAGTAAATACGATATTGAGATCTGCTAAAAACAATTTTATCTTATCAGTAAAATACTGCCTTTAATATCGTGGTAGCCGCTTTTAAAACGGATATAATAAACATAAGCTCCTGAAGGCTGCGGCAATCCTTTAAAATTTCCATCCCAGTCTACTGTGGCTGCAGAAGTATAATAAACCTGTTGCCCCAACCGGTTATAAACACTTACCGTAGCGCCGAATAACGGGTCAAGAAAAGGTATCCGCCAATGATCATTAAAACCATCATTATTAGGAGTAAACGCATTGGGAACAAAAATACCTGCCACTACTTTTACTGCCATCGCATCCTGGTTGGTACATCCAAATGAAGAAGCTGCATAAAGGGTATAAGTGATATCTGCAGTGGGCGATGCAACGGGTGTCATTATTTTTATATCACTCAGATGATCCGGCGGGTCCCAATAAAAAACAGGGCTTTCTCCATCCACTACTCCATTAATGGTGACATTATTTCCTGAAAGCATCACCAGGTCAGGCCCTGCATTTACCAGTGGCTTTGCATGTACATTAATCACCACATAGTTGGAAGCAATCCTGCAGGCCAGGTTAGCAGCAGCGCTGGCTTCCGTTATTGTCATTCTGTACCAAAATGCTCCGGCAACAGTGGGCTTGCGCAGGTAGCTAAGCGAAGTAGCACCTGCAATATCTTTCCATTTAGTTCCTGAATCTGTACTTACCTGCCATTGGTACACAGGAGAAATGTAACCCGTTGTAACTGTTGCAGCAAATGTATAGTTGGTAGTATTGCCTTCGCACACATTAACGGTATCGTTGCTGTTTCCCTGTATGGCCGAACTGATCTTTGCAGCGCCGCACGGCCTGAATGTGATATCATCCATCGCAAGGTCGTTACCTAAACCACCGGGTGCATTGTTGCGCATACGCAAAACAATCACCGCATTATTTACAGGTGTGCTGAAAAAGAATCCGTACTGCTTCCATGTGGGTTGAAAAGTTTCGGGAATATCGCCGGTGGAATATTGTTGTAATATCGTTCCGCCAACAGTTTCGATGGTAAAAGTAATATTGGGCCTGATACCGCTTTTGTTCAACACATTCATGATCCAGGCCGCAAACTCATAGGTAGTGTTAGGACAAAGATCGGTTACAGTAGTAAGAAAAAAATCTCCCGGTTCCACAGATGCATTCACTAACATAAATGCACCATTACCTGTATGATCTGCCATAACCGTGTGCCAGGAATTACCAAAACAACTGGCTGTAGAATTGGTTATGGTATAATAACCGTCATTGGGGCATTGAGAACTGGTGTAGGTGTAAGCGTTGGTAGGCGTAAAACCTGTGCTGCCGCCGCCCGAGCCGAAAGTAATATTTACAACAGGGTCGCCTAAGCTGCCATTGCATAATTGTGCCTGTACATTAAATGCCATGCATAAAACAGCAACAATACATATCGTCCTGAAATAAAAAGCTCTGTTCATAAGCAACGGCAAGCATTATTGAACAACAAATTTATCACTTTTTCACTCAGCACAGCGATAATATTTTAGCTGAATACCGTTGTATTTTAATCGCCGCAGCAACCGTATGCTGCAGCGATCAAAGTTTTATTCTCTTCCTTCGTCAATTATAGCTTTGTCAACAGCTTCAATTTGCTGATGCTCCTCTTTCAGGCGTTTTATTTTTTTACCGTAAGATATTTTGGTGATGAGTACAAACAACACCGGCACCACAAATATGGCCAGCGTGGTAGCGGCTAACATACCTCCAAATACCGTCCAGCCGATTGTTTTACGTGATTCTGCTGCTGCACCTGCTGCAAATGCCAATGGCAATACACCTAAAATAAATGCCAGCGAAGTCATCACAATAGGGCGTAAACGAAGATTCACAGCTTCCAGTGTGGCAGTTATAATCTCAACACCATGATCCACACGTTCTTTGGCAAACTCTACAATAAGTATGGCATTTTTTGCAGCCAGGCCTATCAATGTAATTAAACCGATCTGTGCATAGATATTATTAGTGATGTTAGGCAATAGTAACAGAGTAAGGATAGATCCGAATGCACCAATAGGCACTGCAAACAATACAGAAAATGGTATGGACCAGCTTTCGTATAATGCAGCCAGGAATAAAAATACAAACACAATAGAGATACCAAATATGATCGTTGAGCTGCTGCCGGCTGAAATTTCTTCCCGGCTAAGGCCAGAGAATTCATAGCCATAACCAACAGGCAATTTTGCCGCTACTTCTTTTAATGCATCGATGGCTTGTCCGCTACTGAAGCCCGGTTTAGGTGAACCGTTAATTTCTATTGAGCGGTAAATATTGTAATGCGAAATCAGTGAAGGGCTTTCCACTAATTTAGAAGTAACCAACGAACTCAGCGGCACCATACTACCCTGGCTGTTGCGTACATAATATTTACCCAGCTCTGCTATAGAAGAACGGAAATTGCTATCAGCCTGTGCCATTACACGGAAGTTTCTGCCGTATAAATTAAAATCATTGATATAACTACTACCCAATAAAGTAGACATCGTGCTGTACACATCTGCAACAGACACACCCAGTTTTTTTGCTTTCTCTTTATCAACATCTACCTGGTAACTGGGAGTATGAGAGCTAAAAAAAGTATAGGCCATCGCAATTTCACGCCGTTGGTTTACTTCCGCCAAAAACTTTCTTGTTACGGCTTCAAACTGTTGTATGTTATCAGTACTGGTAGTTTGCTGCAGTTCAAAAGTAAAACCCGCCGTTGCACCCAGGCCCGGTATTGCCGGCGGGCCAATAGCTAATATCCTGGCTTCTTTTATATCGCTTGTTCTTTTCTGTACTTCGGCAATAATATTTTGCAATTGTGTTTCTTTAGTTTCCCTGTCATCCCATGGTTTTAACTGAACAAACATGGTGCCTGCATTGGATTTATTGGAGAACGTAATGATATTCAGACCTGCTAATCCTCCCACCGTTTTTACACCGGGTACAGATTGCACACGCTGCATAATATTCACCAGCATCTCTTTACTCCTTGCGGTTGATGTTGCTTCAGGCATTTCGTAAGTAACATATAAACGGCCTTCGTCTTCTGAAGGAATAAAACCTGATGGTTTAGCTTTAAACATGAATATCAATCCCACAAATAAACAAACCAGCATTACCAATACAACCGGCGTTGCTTTTATCCATTTAGCCACACCACTGGTATAAGAACGGTTGAGTTTTCCAAACCCTTTATTAAACCAGGCAAAGAATTTTTCCAATAAGTTTTTCTTTGCTGATGCATCCTTAGAGGGTTTAAGCATGATACTGCACAATGCAGGTGTAAGTGATAAGGCAACAAACGCAGAGATGATCACAGACACTGCAATTGTGATAGCAAACTGTTGATACAAACGCCCTACAATACCGGGTATAAAACCAACGGGAACAAATACTGCCGCCAATATCAATGCAATAGCTATTACAGGCCCGGAGATATCTCTCATTGCTTTTTTAGTAGCTTCTTTGGGAGATAATTTTCCATGATCAATATAATGCTGCACTGCTTCCACAACCACAATCGCATCATCCACCACAATTCCTATAGCTAATACAAATGCAAACAAGGTGAGCGTATTAATAGTAAAGCCAAAAGGAATAAATAAGATGAAGGTACCGATCAATGAAACCGGAATTGCAAGAACCGGTATTAATGTGGCCCTCCAGTTCTGTAAAAATAAAAATACCACCAATACAACCAGTAACAATGCTTCTATCAATGTATGTATTACTTCCCTGATAGATACTTTTACAACGGTCACCGTTTCTAAAGGCATTAAGTAATCAATATCTTTAGGAAATGATTTTTTTAATTCAGCTAATGCAACATTCAGGCCATCAAAAGTTTCCAATGCATTTGCACCGGGTGCCTGGTAGATTAAAATAAAAGCAGCAGGCTTGCCATTTACATAAGCATTACTACCGTAGTCAAATTTCCCCAACTCTACTCTTGCGATATCTTTTAAATACACTATCGTTCCTGTTGAAGGTTGTGTACGCACTATAATATTTTCAAACTGGTCTTTTGTATTAATGCGGCTGTTGGTTAATACACTATACTCAAAGCTCTGTGTATTGGGTTGTGGATTACCACCGATCGTACCCGCTGCTACCTGCAGGTTTTGTTCTGTAAGTGCTGCCAGCACATCTGATGTAGTCATTTCAAGGGCAGCTAATTTAGAAGGATTGAGCCAGATACGCATACCAAAATCGTCGGCACGGGAAACAATATCCCCTACCCCTTTTACACGCTGCAAAGCATCTTTCAAATAGATATTAGCATAGTTGCCTATAAAAGTTGCATCATGCGTTCCGTTGGGTGAATACAATGCCAGCGCCACCATGATGCTGGGGTTGCGTTTACGTACAGTAAGGCCTAAACGCTTTACCGCATCCGGCAATGTCGGCTGTGCCACACTTACCCGGTTCTGTACGTCAAGCGCAGCAATATTAACATCGGTACCAATATCAAAATTCACGTTGATAGAACTTTGACCACTACCTGTACTATTGCTGGACATGTAAGTCATACCAGGTGTACCATTGATCTGTGTTTCAATAGCCGTAGTAGTAGTTTGTTCTACCGTTTGTGCATCGGCACCAATAAAATTTCCGCTCACTGTTACAGTAGGTGGTGTAATATTCGGGTATTGTGCAACAGGTAAAGTTAACATGGCAATAATACCCACCAGCACTATCACCACCGATATTACAATTGCCGTTACCGGTTTTTTTATAAAAGTTTCTGCTATCATTATTTGATCACTTTATGCTGCAATTGAATACAGCAATAATTTATTAAGCTATTTTTTTTCTGGTGCAGCACCTGGCGTTACAATAGTAACTTTAACGCCTTCTCTTAAATTCTGTACCCCTTCGGTTACAATTTTATCACCTTGCTGTAAACCATTTTTTACAATGATATTTTTACCCAATACAGTACCTAAGGTTACTTTACGTTGGGATACTTTATTGCTATCACCCGGAATGTATACAAAGAATTCACCCAGTTGTTCCACCACTGCTTTATTAGGAATAACAACAGCTTGTGCCGCTGATCCGTTTTTTATGCGTATGGTTCCGTTCATTCCTGCTTTTAATAAACTGTTTTTATTAGGAAAACTAAGCCTTGCTTTAAGCGTACCGGTTTGTGGATTTACAGCCCTGTCTAATAAAACAATTCTACCGGGATAAGGATAGATATCAGAACCAAAAGCTAAAGTAAAAGTTGAATCTGCCGGCTTTGCTTTTTCATTTAATAATGTTGAAAAACGAAAGATATCTTTTTGCTCAATATTAATATCTACAGCAAGGTCACCATCAGTTGATACCGTATTTAAAATGGTTTGTCCGGCAGTTACAGCAGCGCCTGTTTTTACTGCTGAAATACCAATCACCCCATCAAAGGGCGCAAACACTTTGGTGTACCGTACGCTTGTTTGTACCGCCTGTATATTTGCCCTTGCTGCATCAGCTTGTTTTTTGGTTACTTCAACTGCAGCATCTGCATTATCCACTAACTGTTTGGCAATCGCATCATTCTTATCCAACTCATGATAACGGTTAGCATCTTTTTGTGCTTTGTTTAAGTTAGCTTCCTGTACTCTTAAATTGGCAACTGCCTGTTCATAATTAGCCGCATACAATTGCTGGTCTATTGAATACAACAACTGGCCTTTTCTTACTCTTGCACCATCAGCAAAATGTACCCCGGTGATAAAACCACTTACCTGCGGCCTTAGCTCCACCTGGTTTAATGCGGTTACTGTTGCAGGATATTCATCAAAGTAAACTGCATCTGTAACGGTTACTTCCTGCACTGTAACTTTTGGTGGCGGGGGTGGCGGGGGCGCTGACTGCTTATTATTGCATGCTGCCAACAATACTATTGCAGTAATGCTTGTATATTTTGTGATTTGTTTTTTAAATGCGCTGTACATATTGGTTGGTTATAATACTGATATAAAATGTAAATGAATTTGTTTTAATAAATGATCTGCCCCAATGCCTTTTGTACATCTACTTTGGCTGACAGTACCTGGTTTAATGCATTAAAATAATTGATCTGCGAAGTGCGGAGATCGGTTTCTGATGTGATCACTTCCAGGTAAGTTTTAATACCGGAGCGATATTGTAATTGTATTACATCATACACTTCCTTAGCAATGGTTACATTATCTTTTAATGCTAAATAATTTTCCATACTGCTTTTGTAGTTGGCCAATGCCTGTGCGTACTGGGCATTCACTGCATTTTTTAAAGTAACAATATCCTGCTCACTTCTTTTTAACTGCAACTCTGCTGTATACAGATTAGCCTTTCTTTTGCCCCCCTGGAAAATGGGTAATGATAAAGTAAGCGCCGCAAATGAGTTAGGATAATTTGTGGCATATAATTTACTAAACTGGTTATTTTGAAAATTAAGATTATAAGCACCATTGGCAGCAACCGAAGGCAGGTAACTCCACCTGTTGTATAATACATTTGACTGTAATAAATTCCTTTGAGTTTCTAATAATTTATATTCAATCCTTGTTTTATAATCCGGGCGCTGGGTGGTATCAATAAAAATTTCGTTTTCCATTGCAGTGCTGTCATACACAATATTCAAACTCAAAGAATCAGGATAACCCATCAACGATTTCAGGTATTCGACTTTTGCCTTTACCAATTCTTCATTGCTTCTTTTTGCAGCTTTAATATTGTTGAGGCTGATGGTAGCTCTTTTATAATCTATCTTGTCTGCAACACCAGCTTTATATTGACTGGTTGCATCTTTCAGACTTCTTTCTGTACGTACAATATTTTCTGCAGCTACTTTAATTTGTTGTAATGTTGTAAGCACATCATAAAAGGCTTTTGACACATTTGCAGCAAGATCAATTTTATTACTTGATGTGGTTTGTTTGGTTTGTTGTAACACATCATCTTTGCTACGCCTTGCCAGCAATACATCTTTATTAAATATAGTTTGCGAAACCGTGAATTGACCAGCCGAAGTATTATCCACACCTAACTTAATAGTATTGCCACCTATTACGGTAGATTGTAAAAGAAAATTATGCTGCAGGTTATAATTAAAATTCACCTGCGGATACCAATCTGCCAATTTACTTTTAATTGTTGATGATGTGATCTGTTCATCAATCAAAGCCTGCTGAATTTTTGGCTGATGCCTGATGGCATAATCAATAGCAGCTTTTAATGTCACTTCTTTGAGTAATGTATCCTGTACAGCTGTTTGTGCTGTAGTAAAAAACGGAGCAAGCAGTAATAAAATAACTATTGTTATGCCTGGCCTGCCTTGCTTAATAAAATCGGTCATATTGTTGGTTTGTTCCTGTACTAAAAATACGCTTACTGCATAAAAAATGCAATAAACCCTGGTGATAAATCGGCAAGAATCGTAATGAGCAGTGCAGGAATTATCCGGCAACTTTACCAATCCAGCCTGCATACTGCTGCAGCAATTCCTGGTTAAGATTGTAAGAGTGGTTGCGGCCTTCTTTTTCGGCCTCAATCAATCCTGCTTCAGTTAATGTTTTTATGTGATGGCTTACAGAGGGTTGTGCCAGTTTGGTAATGTTCATGATCTCCGAACATTGTATGCAGCCTTTGCGCTTGGACATATCCAGTAAAATCTGCAACCGTGTAGTGTCGGCCAATGCCTTCGAAATTTTTTCTAATTGTTTTAAATTCACCTAAAATACATTGATGGATGCAAATGTATCAATTATTTTAAAGAGGATGCTTTATTTTTTATAATTTTAATTGCAATTTAATACCGGCAGCTTAATTAATGTTCAAACTTCAAAGCTGCACCATTGAATTTTTATTATATGTACTTGTAAATTTTTTTTATGAAACGTTCACCATTATTATTTGCGATTGCTTTTTTGTTTTCTCTGCACGTGCATGCGCAATCCAGGCTGGGAGATGTTGCCTGTGTATATGTCACCACTCCAAATCTTGATTCATCTTTCGCCGTGTATGAAAAATTAGGATTTGCAAAAACCGGTGCTAACGATTTTCCAACTCCATGGATGCAGTTAAGTGATGGCAGCCTGTTGATTATGATGCGTAAAGATGCCACACCATACATCGGTCTCACCTACTATGCTGCAGACGTGGAAAAACTGGTGGCGGAATTAGAAAAAGACAGCATCGTATTTACTCAAAAACCCAAAGCCGGCGACCTGATAAAACGATATTATTTTAAAAGCCCTGATGGATTTAATATTATGCTGGCCTCTAACCTCGGAGGTTTTAAACAACCTGCTGGCCTTACACTACTTACTATGCCGCAAGCTGATTATACCAATGCAGATAAATTCCCTAATAAACAATGCGGTGCTTTTGGAGAATTTGCACAACCGGTAACTGATATCAATGTGTCAGTTGCGTTTTGGAAAAAATTAGGATTTACAACAAAGATGGTGATGAAAGAACCCTATCCTTATACTATACTTTCTGATGGCTTAATGATCATTGGCCTGCACCAGACCAAACATTTTGACTATCCTGCAGTAACCTATTTTGGATTGAACACCAATAAAAGAATACAAGACTTAAAAACAAAAGGCTTAAACAATTTCAGTGAGGTGCAGGGTAAAAATAATGTAGCGCTGAAAACATGGGAAGGTCAGCATTTCTTTATTTTTTCTTTGGGAATGTAAAATTATTTTTTGCTGCCTAACCAAAGCAGTGCATTAATGATCATTTTATTTTGTTCCGGCTCACTGAATGTTGAAGACAATGTTGCATTAGTTCTTCCTTCGTAATCCATATCATTATGGCCCATGTTAAAATACACCATCTTGTATTGGGTATTTGTCCATACCACAGGATAATAACCACTATGCCATATTTCATTTGGTTTGGGGCCGGTACCTAAAGGAAAACTGCTGGTATCAATTGCTGCTAAGATTTTTATTGCAGGATTTTTTTGCAGATCATTTTGCCAGCGATACCATTCATTGAGGGCTGCGGTAAAAGTTTTTGGTAAATGTTTTGTAACGGGGTGTTTTTTACTTTCCACCCGAAGAATGGCTTTGGTCGGCCTCCAGGTATTACTGCCATATTCACCCGAACCTAAAAATTCATTGTGGTACCAATCCCAGTTTTGTGGAAAGGCAGAAGGCGTCAATGCAAATGCTGAAAAATGAAATCCCATCCATGCACCACCATTCTTCATATAGTTTTCAAAAGCCTGTCGTTGTGGTAAAGAATCGGGCCTTGTATCTAAGAATATCACGAGTTTATAATCAGCAAGAAATGCAGCATTAAGATTATTCCAGTTGTTGGTAGAGTCGTATGTAAAATGATACTCCGCTCCCATTTTACTAAACCATTGATTAGCCTCGTGTACAAAACTGATATGTGCCAGGTCGTTTTTAGCAGTGTAAAATCCAATTACTTTAAATGATACTTTATTTTTTTGAGCCGTTACAAAAAAACAACACAAGAAGAATGTCATCGCAACAAAGCATCTTAATACTATTGATCTGTTGACTATCATATTTTATTTAGCAGGTTTTGCCGACATATAAAAAACCAGCTTCCCTCCATTCATAATTTCATCATGTGTAATGTACCTTCTGTTTAATAACTGTCCGTTCAGCATCACTTTTTTTACGTACACATTTTTATCACTTTGGTCAATGGCTTCTACAGAAAAAGTTTTTCCGCTTTCTAAATTTATAGTGGCAGTTTTTATTGCAGGGCTGCCAAACCAATATTGATCAGATGCAGGTGCAACAGGATAAAAACCCAATGCACTGAAAATGTACCAGGCACTCATTTGCCCGCAATCGTCGTTGCCACCTAAACCTGCAGCACCATTGTGGTATTGATTTTTTAATATCATTCGCACTCTCTCCTGTGTTTTCCAGGCAGCATCTGTCCAGTTGTATAAATAGGCAACATGGTGTGCAGGTTCGTTACCGTGAATGTAATTACCGATGATACCATCACGGGTAATATCTTCTGTTTCTGCAAAAAAAGCATCGGGCAAATGCATGGTGAATAAAGAATCCAGATGTGTGGTGAATTTTTTCTTACCTCCCATTGCTGCTATCATTGCTGCAGGATCCTGCGGCACATATAAACTAAAGTTCCATGCATTACCTTCAATAAATCCCTGCCCATCTGTTTTCAACACATCAAAGTCTTTTTTAAAACTGCCATCGCTTAAACGTGGCCGCATAAAACCAATGGATGCATCGTATACATTGCTCCAGTTTTGCGAACGTTTACTAAACTCTTCATAAATATCCTGCCGGTTTAATTTTTTTGCCAGTTGTGCAATAGCCCAATCATCATAAGCATATTCTAAAGTTGTAGAAACGGATACGCCATTTTTATCCTGTGGTATATAGCCTTTATCAATATACAATCCAATGCCTTCGTAATTGCGTTGGCGTGCAGTAGTTACACAGGCATCCAATGCTTTGTCTGCCCCGGTAACTAGCGTCCCTTTTAAATAAGCTTCTGCAACAACTGAAACACTATGATAACCACTCATACACCAGTTATCATTGGCATAATGTGACCATATCGGCAACATATGCAATGCACTCTGATTGTAGTGTGCCATCATGGATTGCACTATATCTCCATTCCTTTTTGGGTTAATAATATTCTGGTATGGATGAAAAGCACGGTACGTATCCCATAAAGAAAAAGAAGTGTAATTAGTAAAACCGTCCGCCTTATGTACGTTCTGATCAAGCCCCTTGTATTCGCCATTAACATCCATATAAACCGTTGGCATTAATGCGGCATGATACATGGCAGTATAAAAATTGATGAGCTCTTCTTTATTATCTGCAGTGATTGTAATTTTATTCAACTCTTTATTCCATGCCTGCTGTGCTTCCTGTTTTGTTTTTTCAAAATCCCAATGCGGAATTTCTGCCTGCATATTTTCCAATGCATTTTTTGTACTTACCGGCGATAGCGCAAATTTTATTTTTATCTTTTCGTTCTCTTCTGTTTTAAAATCAAAGTACAAACGCAGTTGTTTTCCTGCCAGGTCGGGAAAGTTTTTGCTTTGATTGAACTTGCCCCAAAAACCTCTGTAAGGTTGTTTCTTCGAATAATCTTTACAGCCATAACTCAACATTGGCTTTGAAAACGACATAGCAAAATATACCGTTCTTGTTCGCCCCCACCCATTGGTCTGGCGATAACCTGTAACCAATGTATCGTTTTCAATCCGAACAAAGGTCCACACATCTTTATCTTCATAATTATAAATGCCGGCAATAAGATCGAGTATGATATGCGACTGATCTGATTTTGGAAAAGTATATTGATGAAAACCTGTACGTGCAGTTGTTGTTAATTCTGCAGTAATATTATTATCATCCAGTTTTACTTTGTAATAACCCGGTTCAGCAATTTCATTATCATGAGAAAAAGCAGAGCGGTAGCCATTTTCAGGATGATCGGCTGTACCCGGGTTTAATTGCAACACACCCGTGCTTGGCATAATTAAAAAATCGCCTAAATCAGAATGGCCCGTACCACTGAAATGGGTGTGACTGAAACCAACAATCGTTTTATCGGTATATTGATAACCTGCACAATATTTATATACATCAGGATTGTATTTATTATTGGATTCGTAAGGAATGGTATCCGTATCAGGACTTAGTTGCACTGCACCAAAAGGAACCGTTGCACCGGGGAAGGTATGGCCCATTTTTTCGGTACCGATAATTGGTTTGGCATATTGTATCAGATCAGGTTGAGATTGGCTTTCAGCCTGTAATGAGAGCACTAAAAAAGAAAGGAGGAGATATTTTTTTTGCAGTGGCCTGAATTGACTGATCATTGGTTGCTTTTAAAATGGATAAGTAGTGAGCGGCAAATTTATGCTGCAAAAACTAATTATCGCACTATCAACTGCATACTTTTATCAAATAAAAAAGCTACCCCCATTTGGAAGATAGCTTTTTTGGTTTTTATCTGTATTTATTTATGTAGTACGATGGTGTTCACATCAGTCTCTTTATTCCGTATCACATTTATATTGGTTATTGTGGAATCCTGGTAACCATTAATGCCATCTATGAAAAGACTGTAAGTGCCTTCTTTCAATCCACGTATTTTAAATTCACCTTCGCTCCATGGCATTGCATAAGCTGTGTCTGTTGCATTATAGGCTTTTATTAATCCAAATGAATGTGGTGGCCTAACCTTACCTTCTATTTCTCCACTGCTATGACGGCCGAATGGTTTTAAGAAAGGTTTCAACCAGTATTTTCCGCCAAGATACCAGATTGAACGGGACAGGTTAAAATCGAGATAAAGTTGAAAATTATTAGAAGAAATAGAATCCAGATGTTCTCTTCCCACATTTACAAAAACATAATGCTGGTTGCCCACCAATTGTAAAGGATGATAGATGCTGTCTACCATTACACTGTTGCTGTCACCCAATGTAAATTTTATTCTTTCCACTTTTCCGTTCAATACAAAACCTGTAGCCAGCAAGGTATCCAAACCATTTCTTAAAGTAAGCAGGTCATATACACCCGGCCTTATGCTTAACGTATCCCAGATTTCGCAATGGCTGTTGATCTGATCATGGTCATCATCGCAACCCGGCCCATTATGATCATCATCATGATTACGATGGCAGGTATCAATTTTAATGGCTATACTTTTTATATCGATCAATACTTTTTGATAATCTGTAGGCCCATCTGTAAGGTAAATGGAATACTTTGTACTGCCGGGAGGGATATTACCTCCGCTATCAGATGTTTCTTTTTGACAGGAATAAAAAAATAAACTGAGTGTAAGCATGGCAATGCCAGCAACCCATAGACGGGATGTAGTAGATTTCATAAGTCTTCTTTTTAAAATTTGTTTAATTAAATGAACCGTAAGAAAAACGAGTAGAGTTATAAATCGTATACTATGGATTTGAAATGAGAGTCCAAAAAAAGTGCCAGTCTGTAAAAATGTGCATAACAAATTCATTACACAGCATCCGTGTTGTATAATTTCTACCCGGCTCCTCCTCCTCTGCAGGCCGCAGAAGCTGTATCTTTAGTAAAACAGCTCGTCAAAGACAATTATTTAAACATTTACAGGTGTTTACTGTTACCTTATTGCTGATATGGGCAACTAAGTAGTAAAAGCTTTCGTATATACTTATTATACCACTGTTTAAAATGAATAGATAAAATATGCCCGATAATACCGGTTCAGGAATAATACAGGAATATGATATTGTAGTAATTGGCTCAGGCCCGGCAGGTGCAACTACAGCTTTGTTTGCAGCAAAGAATGGCCTGAAAGTTTTATTGGCAGATAAAAAACAGGAACTGGGTGCCCCCATTCAGTGTTCAGGAGCAGTAAGCCATAATGCATTAGAAAATGCGGATGTATTTCCTTCTCCGGAATTTATTCAGGAAGCGATCTATGGCTTTGCTATTTATAATGCCACCGGTGAAAAAAAAGTAATTGATTACAGAAAAATAAAACCTGATGAATACGGTAGTGCTGAAGGGTGTAAACCTTTAGGCTATGTGGTAGACAGGCGCCGCTTCGACCGCTACCTGGCCACACAGGCAGAGCGTGCCGGAGTAACTATCTGGTTAAAAACTGAAGCCTCCGGGTATCGTGTATTGGAAAACGGTAGTTGCGAAGTTGACCTTATTAAATTTAATGAGCCAATCACAGTTAAAGCAAAAGTTGTAGTGGGTGCAGATGGGGTGCAATCGCAGGTGGGTAAATGGGCAGGTATAAAAACGCATATAAAACTGAGTGAACTAGCCAGTTGTTTACAATTTGTAGTGGATGGTGTAGAAACCAGCGGACTTTTAGAAATTGTTACCGGCCACGAATGGGCGCCTGGTGGTTATGCCTGGGTTTTTCCAAAAGGGCATGGTTATGCAGAGATAGGTTTAGGTATTACCAAAACCATGTGTACCAATAACGCACAGCAATACCTGGATCATTTTTTGAAAGATTCTTTTTTTAAAGACCGTTTTAAAAATTGTAAAATACTGGAAATTCAGGGCGGTGGTGTTCCTCTTGCGGCACCATTAAAAACACAGTATGCCGATAATTTAATATTGGTGGGTGATGCAGCAAGGCATGTAAATTCTATTACCGGCGGTGGCATACATACTGCATTAAGCGGTGGAAAAATTGCAGGCGAATTTTTATCCGCATTAATTTTAAATGGCGACGCCCCTACTGCTGATAACCTTAAGGGATACCATGATAACTGGTTAAAAGCAATGGGCAATAATATGTGGAAATTGTACCGGGTTAAACGTAAAATATTTGACACAGCAGATGTATTGCAAAGAGATGAACAACTGTACGCAACCATGTCAAATTATTTCAGCCCGGATTCGGAGTATAAAAAAATATAAGCATGAAGACAAAACAAGCGGTGGTTTTTGAAATAGGCTGGAATGCCTGCATTAAATGCGGTGCCTGTGTAGCAGTTTGTCCGCAGGAAGCCGGCTTTACAAGTGATTTTGATACCATTGCAGTAAACACTGCTTGTGATATCGCCTGCATGTTTTGCGAAGCGGTATGCCCGGTAAGTACTATCACTCATTCTCTTTTTGTATCTGCTTCTGTAAATCAACCCTCATAAATTTTGTACCCTGCTTAAAAGAAAGTAAACTGCATTACATTTCTTTTGCAAGATGAAACTTTCTTCTCCATTAAAAATAAAATCATTACTTCACTTGTATGAAGTACTTCCCGATGAAGAAAGAATAATTGTTGATGTTTTAAGACAAATAATTATTGTGCATTTACCTGCTAATGGCAAAGAAAAAATTGCTTATAATGTGCCTTTCTTCTATGGTAATAAAGGAATTTGTATTGTGTGGCCATCCACAATTCCACGGGGAGGAATAAAAAAAGGGGTGCTGCTGGGATTCTGGTACGGTAATAAATTAAAAGATGCTGATCACTATCTTATTCATGGTACTAATAAACAGATCTTTTATAAAATATATTATTCCGCAGATGAGATCGATGACAAAGCCATTGTAAAATTGCTGAAAGAAGCTGTACAGTTAGACAATCAATTTAAAAAGCCTTTAAGAAAATAAATCTTATTTTAAAAAGCCAGTTTTTTATTACTCAACCAGTTTAAATTAATATCCTCAGGAATTTTCATGCGCTCTGCAATTCTTCTGTACCGGTCAGCCAATGTACATAAATAATCCTGTGCTTTTGCAACGCCATCTTTTAAACCGGTTAAAGTTTCAATTTTCCAGAGTGATACCAGGTGCTCAATAATATTGGCATAATCCCATGTAGTATACACACCTATCTTTTGTGTGATAGCAGAAAAATCAGAGAAAATATTGGGGTCTTTACCTCCATCTACCATCAATACAGCCGGCATCGCAATTTGTTTACGCATCATTTGTTCAAATGATTTTAATCCGCCGTTAGGATCAATTTCTAATATTTTTGTCATGAAAGATTTGTAGGCTTTTTCATGCCTTGCTTCATCACCTGCAATAGTTTTACAAATTTTTGATAACGTCTCATCTCCTGCTTTACCTGCAAGCTTACCTGTATTTACGTGAGAAATTTTTGTTGCTCTTTCCTGGAAGGAAGTGTACACAATTGCCTGGTAAGGATCATGATTAGTATTTGGGTTAAAGCCATTGTAAATTAAACGATGGATAGTTTCCTCTACTTTTTTCATGTCGCACCTTCCGGATAAATACAAATACTTATTCAATAAGTCTCCGTGCCTGTTTTCTTCTGCAGTCCATGCCCTCGACCATCTTACCCAGCCATTTGTACTGGTAAGATCTTTTTCTTCATTTACTATCAGGTTAAAATAAGTCTGGTAACTTGGCAATGCTTCTTCAGTGATCATGTTACCCACTAAAGAACTGATCACACTGTCAGGAATAGTTGAACAACGTTCTCTTAACAGTACCACTTCGTCCATTGCATCTTTCTGTGTAAGGTCTGGTAAAAAATCGGTAGGCTGCCAGCAATCATCAGGATCTAAGAGTGAGTGGTCAACGGTTTCACCAACAAAACCCTGTAACATTCCAATTACTTCCATGTTCTTTGCTACTTCATTTCTATCGTCTGTTTCCATAGGATGTTTGCTGTTAAAAAAAAATTAAGCACTAAAGGTAGTCTATGTTGACAAGCTTTCACTGTTAAAAATTTTATACCTTACCATTTCAATCAAATACAATTGCAATGCCGTATGAGCTTATTTTAAAAAATATTGCTAAACACATTACTCTTACAGACGTAGAAAATGCTTTTTTTGTTTCATTGTTACAACAACAGGATGTAGCTAAAAAAGAATTTATTTTAAAGGAAGGACAGTTATGTAAAAATTTTAATTATGTTCATTCCGGAACCTTAAGGGCTTACTACCTGGATAAAGAAGGAAAAGAATCTACTATTATGTTTGCTATTGCAGATTGGTGGGTAACAGATATGTTTTGTTTTATCAATCAGCAACCCGCCATGTTGTATATTGAAGCTATTGAAAACAGCAGTATTCTCCAATTATCAAAAAATAATTTTGATACCCTTTGTAATGAAGTGCCCAAATTTGAACGCTTTTTCAGGATCATTATGCAGAACGCTTATACCAGGGAACAATTGAGAGTAATACAAAATCTGTCGCTATCTGCAGAAGAGCGTTACCACAGTTTTATTAATAAGTATCCGCAGGTGGTACAACAGGTTACGCAAAAACAAATTGCGTCTTATTTAGGTATTACGCCGGAGTTTTTAAGCGCCATCAGGGCCAATAAAGCGAAGAAATAATTTCTTAAGCTACCTTAATTTTATACTCCCTGCGATTGTTTTTCTTTGTGAAAACAAAAAATTATGCTCATACTTATTGCAGGCCCTTACCGCAGCGGCACTAACGACGATCCCAAGCTGATGCAGGAAAACCTAAACCGTTTAGAAGCAGCAGCATTGCCGCTGTTTCGCCTGGGCCACATCCCAATGATTGGCGAATGGGTGGCTTTACCACTTTTGCATCTTGCCGGCTCTACCAAACCCGGTGATGCAGCTTATGAAGAAATATTATATCCCGTTGCTCACCGTTTATTATTAAAATGCGATGCTGTATTAAGGCTGGAAGGTGCTTCCAAAGGCGCTGATGAAGATGTACGCATCGCTACAGAAAGAGGGTTAAAGATTTATTATCACATTGAAGATGTACCTCGGGCGGAATAGTTTCGATGTTGGAATAAGGTATAAATTTGCGTCTTATGCTATTATTTTTAGACATAGATGGTGTTATGGTTCTTGCCAAAAGCTGGAAAAGCCCTGAATTCTTGAATGATGGATTTCCTGCATTTAGTAGTAAGGCAACCAGCATACTTCAAAGTTTAATTTCTGAAGAGGTTACGATTATACTTACAACATCTCATAAGTCAAACTTTAGTATTGAAGAATGGAAAACTATTTTTAAGAATAGAGGTGTTAACATTGAAAAGGTAAAATTGCTGCCAGAGAATTCTAATAATCTTAGTCGTAAGGATGAGATTGTCAATTGGTTTAATGTAAATAATATCAGAGAAAATTTCATTATTATTGACGATGACAAATCCTTAAATGAGCTCCCCGATTTCATAAAGAGAAACTTCATACAAACCAGTTCGTATATAGGTCTTACAGAAGAACATCTGGAAACTATAAAATCTATTTTTCAGAAAAATTCACCTTCTACGTAATAGTTGCTTAGGTTAAAAAATGACCTGAAGCATCTCGTTGTTAAACAGAGAATGAGATATTTTAACATTTAATATTTCCGTTTTTTGCAACGCTGGCATAATTTTTTCAATCTTTGTATAAAACCAAAAAGATTGAAAAGATTTTTACCAGCTTTTTTATTGTTTCTCTCCTGCAAAGCAACTGCACAAAAAATAGATAGTATTTACGTGCATTTATACACCGACAGCCTTAAAAAAGGCACTTACAACTATATTAATATCGACGGGCTTTTAAGTAATGGCAGGTATTTACCGTTGGATAGCAACGATATTATTTTTACCGCATCTGCAGGTAAATTTTATGGTAATACCTTATTAGTTGATAAGGATACAAAAGAAGAAAAAATTGCTATTAAAGTGGTACTGAAAAGCAACCCTGCTTTGCATAAAGAATTTGTATTGTACATAAAGAAAAAACCCGATGACGAAAACTTAAAAACGGTGGATGAGCTGATGAATGATATGCAGTCTCCCAGATCAAAACGCAAAAAAGGCTAAGTGTTTGCGGTTCTATCCGCCTGTACATTTATCTTAAACGTAAAAATGCCCGGCTCTTCAAAAAGATTTACCGGGCATTTTTAATTATTTTCAGGGTGAGTCACCTCAAGAAGGTGACTCACCCTGAAAATAATTATGCAAACTTCTTAGCATCTTCTAAAAAAGTTGCTAATCCGCTATCTGTTAATGGATGTTTTAATAAACCTAAAATTGATGCCAAAGGACAGGTGCACACATCAGCTCCGGCTTCTGCACATTTGATGATGTGATTAGGGTTGCGTATTGATGCGGCTAAAATTTCTGTTTTATAACCTTGTATAGAAAATATCTGGCGCAACTGGTGGATCAGGTCCATCCCATCCCATCCAGTGTCATCTATCCTGCCGATAAATGGAGAAACATAAGTAGCTCCTGCTTTTGCAGCAAGTATAGCCTGGCCGGCAGAGAAGATCAAAGTGCAATTGGTTCTGATACCATTATCAGTAAACCATTTAATAGCTTTGATGCCTTCTTTTATCATGGGTACTTTCACCACAATATTAGGATGAATAGCAGCCAGTTTTTTACCTTCTTCCACAATGCCGTCAAAATCGGTAGACACTACTTCGGCACTGATATCACCATCAACCATTTCGCAAATGGCTTTGTAATGTGCCATTACGGCTTCAGTACCTTTAATACCTTCTTTAGCCATTAATGAAGGATTGGTGGTAACACCATCTAAAATTCCTAAATCATTGGCTTCTTTAATCTGAGCCAGGTTGGCTGTGTCGATAAAAAATTTCATTGCAATCAGTATATTTAAGTAAGAGTATAAATAAAAAATGGCAAGTTACTTACATCGCACCGCTCAACCATCTACCCTTGCTGCCTTCCAGCCCTGGGGGAGTTCAACAGGAGCTGGCCGTATAAGACTTGCCGCCGCAAATATACAGCTTACTGACAAATATCTTATCCATTTTTTAATATAAAATATCAAAAGTGGAGAATGAATAACAGATAACATACAAAGCTGATAATATAGCGTATTTAAGTTGCAAGCCGCAAGATGAAATTAAGCTTCAAGCTACAAGCTTCAAGGGATAAGCATGCTGTTTGATGTAACCTGCTTGTCTTCTTACAGCTTTTTTAGCTACAAGCTTCAAGGGACAAGCACGCTGTTAATGCAGCCTGCTTGTCCCTTGCAACTATTGCCCTTGCAGCTTTTTTAGCCACAACCTACAAGGGATAAACATTATGTTTGATGCAGCTTACTTCTCCCTTGAAGCTATTCCCCTTGCAGCTTTTTTAAGCTACAAGCTTCCTGCATCTAAAAACTCACTCCCGGCCTGTCTGTACGGGAATTAATTTTTCCAACACCAATCAATTGATCGGCACGGTCGGTAAAACCTTTGTAATACATCAGGATAGTATAAGTATTTTCTGTTTCCCAGTAATTGCCTTCTAAATCAGTTTTTTGTTGGGGATTAGTTTTGTCAACTGCTATGTAAGTATAATTATAATACCCTTGCTTTAAAAAAGCAGTTACTTCATACGCTCCTCTTTCGCTATTGAAGATCATTTTTGTTTTATCGTTAATAGCATAATCAGTTAATTGTCCGCCAAGATAAATGTCTTTACCAGCAATGGGTTGTGCATTGGGTGTGGCCAATGTAAAATGCACCGTTGCAAAATCACCTTGCCAATACGGATTTATGGTTTCGTAGGTTTCTACAGAAAACATACCATCAAGATCCCGGAAGTAGGTGTACCGCTCCCCTGATCTGTCTTTATCTGGTTTTACAAAAATAGCTGTGGTGGTTTTGGTATAATGTGCACTGTCTACCCTATCACTTTGTAAACGAAAACTCCTCAGATCAAGCCAGCGCCATTCTTTACCACCGGGAAAAATGCAATTGTTTTCTGAACTGTATTCTAAGGTATTGCCACGTACAAATGTGGGTGTAATATCTTTTAATGAATTATCCCAGCGGTTGTTTTGCAGTATTACCACTTTAACCTGTTGTGCAGCGCTAAAAGTATTTACCCCGGTAATATTGGCATTGAACTGCACTTTCTGGTGTGTACTAAAAAACTGCGGGGTAAATGGCTGGATCACTTTTGCAGTAATAGCAGCTTTGGCATCCAGTACCAGTAACCTGCGTGTGAATGCAAGCTTGGAAGTGTCGCCATCTAAAAAAACTTTCAGCAAATAATTTCCGGATAAGGTGATGGTGGTATTTCTATCGGGTACCATCGCCTGGTAGTGTGTATATCTAGTAAAAGCAATGGACGAATAACGGTTGGTAGTGATGCGCTGTTGGGTAAATCCTTTGATGTACATGAACGGGCTGATATCAACCGGCTTCCAGTTATAATCGCATAATTGAAAACTGTAGTAATAACTTTTTACATTCCCGTCAAGATCATCAAAATTTAATTCGAGCTGATCACTGCTGTTGAGATTAAAAATGGGTAATGACAACTGATCACCATACATGTGAAAACGCACACACTGTATGTTGGGTTTGTACACCATGTCGGGTAGCTGGGCAAAAGAAGACAAGGTAAATAAAGCAAATAAGGTAAGCAGCAGGTATTTTTTTATAATTAGCATTTTCGCAATGGTGGTATTTTTTTTGTTACTGTGAAGTAACGGATAGCAAGACCGAACTTTTATCATGTTATTGGTAATCTTTACGTTTAAATAAAATACATTTGTAAGATACCAAAAGTATGCCATTTGAACATATCCGTTTTCATAGCAAAAAGAATAGCTTTTAACAGGCAAAAAACATTTTCCCGTTTCATCATACGGCTTGCTGTTGCCGCTACTGCAATAAGTGTTGCGGTAATGATTGTGGCTATGAGTTTTGTAAACGGTTTTCAGCATGTGATCAGTGATAAAGTATTCAGCTTTTGGGGGCACATCCGGGTGCAGCAGGACCTTGAAAATAAAGTGAGCACAGCAGAGGAATTTCCCATTTCAAAAAATGATACAGTAGAATATAACCTTAAAAAATTACCACAGGTAAAAACGGTAGAACGATTTGCCACCAAATCGGCCATTTTAAAATACAAAGGCGAAATTGAAAGCGTGCTTTTAAAAGGTATTGATTCTTCTTTTGATTTCAGCAGGATGAACAGCCTTTTAAAACAAGGCCGGTGGATGAACACCAACGACAGCAGTTATAGTAACGAAGTGGTGTTGTCTGCCTATACTGCCAACCAATTGGGGCTTACAATAAGCGATACCATATTTGTGGTATTTATTGACAGCAGAGGGATTGAAAAAGCAAGGAAAAGAAAGCTCAGAGTCTCGGGTATTTTTAAAACATCAATAGAAGATTATGATAAGCATTTTGGTATTTGTGATATTAACCTGATAAGGCGGTTGAATGACTGGGGGCCAGACCAAATTGGCGGCTATGAAATATTTTTAAAAGATTACAGTGAAACCGATGCGGTTAATAAATTTATTCATGATAAAGGGCCCGATATATTACCACAAACCTGGTATAGTAAAACCATCAAAGAAATCAATCCTAATATATTCGACTGGTTAGACCTGCAACAAAAAAACAAAAATGTATTACTGGTGATAATGGTAGTGATTGCCGTTGTAAACCTGATTACCTGCCTGCTTATTTTAGTTTTAGAAAGAACAAGAATGACCGGTGTTTTAAAAGCTGTTGGAGCCAGCAACTGGAGTCTGCAACAGATATTTTTATTCAACACTTCCTTTATAGCTGTTGCTGGCATTATCATTGGCGCCGCATTTGGCCTGGCTATTTGCTGGCTGCAGGAAAAGTATGGTTTTATAAAATTGGATGAAGATGCGTACTACATGAGCCAGGCACATGCTGATGTAGTGTGGTGGCAGGTATTACTTATCTGCGGAGGAACATTGCTGATTTGTTTTGCCACTTTATTGATCCCAACATTTTTGATCAATAAAATAAAACCGGTAAAAGCCATACAGTTTCGTTAAATGGTTTATTAGTTAACCAATCAACCATTTTGTTATATGCAATTAAGCACTTCATAAAATGCTAAACCCTAAAGTATATATACCGACAATTCTTTTAGTTCTTTTCTTTTCTTGCAGAAATCAAAAGCAAGAAAAAGAAAACAGCTCTAAATACAACAAACCTCATTATGTCCATTATGATTTTGATTCAAGTTTATATTTAGGGAGAGTTATAGGAAAAAGCCCGGAACAATTCATAAAGGAAAATACATCAGAAGTTGATTCAAGTTTTAGCCTGCCGCCTATAATAAATTCAAATCATTTACTTGAAATTAGGTTCTATCCTACTTTATCTTGGTCAGACACAGTTTATTGTACAATTCTTACATGGGATTCCTTATTTACAATTAGACGGGTCGGTCATAAAAATGACACATCAAAAAATAATTTCGATATCCCAATAAATTATAACGCCGACTCAATATTTAGTAAGCTTATTGAAAATGGGGTTTTTAGCTTAACGGAAAGCAATAACATATCTGAATATTTTAAAGAGATTAAAAGTTTAACCAAAAAAGGTTTAAAAGGCGCTACTCACATAGGCGATGTTGCCGACGGTGCGGTTTTTAGATTGCAATACAAAGTTGACACAATATATAATTCCGTTCATATGACAAGCCCATGGTCATATTTCGAGCATAATCCGGACAATCAATTGTACAGAAGAAATTATGAAATTGCCCGAATACTCTTAAAATAACTGTATATAAACATCAGTATCCGGGTGTTAACTGAACGCCGCCAAAATTATCCCGGTTGCCACAGCAGCATTTAAAGATTCCGCCTCCCCGGTTTTGGGAATGGTAATTTTTTCATCCACTGTACTCATCACTGCATCGCTGATACCTTTTCCTTCATTGCCGATTATTATTATTGCTTCTCTGGTATCTTTTAAGGTTTTGATATTCTTTCCCTCTAAAGCGGCAGCATATTTTTTGATCGTTTCATTTTCCTGTAACCATTCCTGCAGATTGGTATAAAAAATATTTACCCTTGCTAAACTGCCCATGGTGCTTTGTACCACTTTAGGATTGTACATATCGGCACAGGCCGGAGAACAGATGATATTTTCAACACCAAACCAATCGGCAGTACGGATGATAGTGCCTAAATTTCCCGGATCCTGTATGGTATCCAGTACCAGTGTAATTTTTTCTTTTAACTGAGCGGGGCGGCGCTGCTCTTTCTTTTTAAAGATGGCCAGTACATTATTGGCGGTGGTGAGCAGTGAAATTTTTTCAAGTTCAAAATCTTTGACTGTAAAAATTTCTGTACCGGAATATTGTTGCAATGTTTTTGCATTACTGATCAGCCATTCCTCAACAGCAAATAATTGCAGGCACACAAATTCACGGCTGTCTAAAAGTTCCAGTACCACCTTTGGCCCTTCAGCAATAAACACTCCATTTTCATCCCTGAATTTTTTATGGTGTAAAGTTTGGATATATTTGGTATGTGTTTTGTTTAACATCACAGACTAATACAATTTATGCCGATAAGCACCCCTCTTAAAACAAGGTTTTTCCAGCAGTTAAGGAATATATTTTTTCTTTCATTGGTGCTGTCTTCCTGCACTATCTTAAAAAAGCATCAAAAAGGTAAACCTTTTGTTACTAAAAACAGCATCGAAGTTAAGGGAGGAAAATTTACTAAAGATGAACTGATTGCTTTAAAATCCCGGTTGAATGCACAATTGGATGACAGCTCAAAAATAAATGTGGTGGACAAGCTTTTTTTCTGGCATTTTTATACTAACCCTCCTGCATTTGATACCAGCTATGCTTCAAAATCGGCTAAAAACATGCAGGCCTCTATGTTGCACCTTGGTTATTACAGGGCGCAAGCCAGCTATAAAGTGGACACTATACATGCAGGCAGCCAGCAGCGGATACATGTGCAATACGTTGTTGAACCGGGCAAACCCACACTGATAGATACTTTCAGCTATAGTCTTAAAAAGCCCGACCTGCAGCAAATAGCCCAGGTAAACATTGATAAAAGCCTGGTAGAAGAAAATAAGCCCGTAACCAAAGCCGCTGTTCTGGGTGAGATAAGCCGCCTGGTTGATATTTACAGGAACAACGGCTATTATAAATTCAGCAGTGAAGAATTAAAAATGAGAGGCGATACAACGTTGGATGTATTAACCAATATCAATGATGACCCTTTTGAACAATTACGCTTACTTGCAGAAGCTCAGCAAAAAAAGGATTCCCCCAAGATAAAATTAGCCCTGGTATTAAATCCACCTGCAGATAGCAACCGGCTGAAACAATACTATATCAATAATATTTATATTCTTCCCGATTATATTCCATTGGATACATTAAATGACCCTTCACTTACTGAACGGGTTACCAGAAGCCACTACACTATCCGTTATCATAAAAGATTGTTCCGCACCGGATTTTTGGTGCGTAAAATGACGCTTAAAAAAGGAGATCTATACAGCCAGAACGAATTTTACAAAACTTTAAATAATTTTTCCAGGGCAGGGGTATGGCAAAATACCAATATTGAAGTGGTGGAAGTTAAAGAAAAAGACAGCGTTAATAAGATCAATCTTGTGGTGCAGTTATTGCCTGCAAAACAATATGCTTTTGAAACATCTATTGAAGCCAGTTATTCAGCAACAAGTAATACCAACAGTGTTACAGCAGCCAAT
The DNA here is from genome assembly GCF_050611765.1 of Ferruginibacter sp. SUN106. NCBI lineage: Bacteria > Pseudomonadati > Bacteroidota > Chitinophagia > Chitinophagales > Chitinophagaceae > Ferruginibacter > Ferruginibacter sp. SUN106. The sequence continues at coordinate 205,390 of NZ_JBODJC010000003.1, read as the reverse complement.
GCAGGTAACCTGCTGGGGCTTTCAGGCAATGTATCATTTACCAACAGAAACTGGTTGAAAGAAGGTATTAAGATGACCACAGCTGTAAGAGCAGGTGTTGAATTAAATATTAAACCTGATAGTAGTAACACCAGGAACATCATCAACTCTAATGAACTCAGTCTGTCTAACAGCATATTATTTCCACGGTTTATTTTTCCTTTAAAAAAATGGAATACCGATAAAAGATTCATTGCTCCTGAAACCTTTATCAATACCAACCTTTCTTATATCAACCGTATTAATTTGTTCGATCTGCAATCTACTAACCTTAGCATTGGGTATAGCTGGCATACCAGGAAAGGTGGGCAGGTAATAGTTAAACCATTAAATATTGAGTTTACCAAATTGTATAACCAAAGTAAGACTTTTGATACTACCTTAATGGATAATCCATTCTTAAGATATTCTTTTAATACGGCTTTGGTTGCAGGGGTATCTACCATTTACTCTATTTCGCATGTTAATGTTAAGCATCCAAACAGGCAGCATAACTTTAAAATAGATTTTGAGGAATCAGGAGTGCCACTGTTACCAATTCCGGTTCCGTTTATTTCAGTTTTGCCTATACCTGTTCCTTTAAGATCGATGAATGTACTTAGCAAATATCTCCGCCAATATGCAAAGCTGGATGTTGAATATATTTATTCTAAAAGCAGGCCGAAATCCGCATTCATTTTTCGTGTATTCGGTGGTGTTGGCCTTGCTTCCAGACAAGACACCACACTACCCTTTTTTAAACAATACTATGGCGGAGGAAGTAATAGTATGAGAGGCTGGCCAATACGGGGCATTGGCCGTGGCTCACAACCATTGGCACCTTACGGCACTAATAAATTTAATGACCGAACCGGTGACATTCAATTTGAAGTAAACCCGGAATACCGTTTTAATATTGCCCAGATAATTCCCAATACGCTGGTGCTTAAAGGAGCATTATTTATTGACGCAGGCAATGTATGGAACCTTCGTAATTCCAAACCTGGCGGTGGAACGGATAGTGCACAGTTTAAATTTAAAAATTTCTGGAGAGAAATGGGCATTAATGCCGGCACAGGGTTAAGACTTGATTTTAATTATTTTGTAGTGCGTCTTGATTTTGGTTTCAGGTTTAAACGGCCTGAAATAAGCTATGTTAATGATGGGTGGAAAATACCTGCATTAAGCTTTAGTGATGTATTGCCAAAAATTTTTGCCAAAGGGCCAAATGAGGAATACAGGAGATGGCGCTACGAGAATTTTAATTTTACTATTGGTATTAATTATCCTTTTCAGTTTTAGAATTTTGAGTGTTTATTGTTGGTTCAATTAATTGATCAAACGCTTCCATAGTAACCGCATCTTCTACCTTAAATTCACCAATTTTTGTGCGGCGCAAGCTGCTGAGATAAGCACCACACCCCAATGCTGCACCAAAATCATGTGCCAGGCTGCGGATATAAGTACCGGTAGAACATACCACTTTAAAATGCACCACAGGCAATTCAATTGCGGTTAATTCAAATGAAGTAATGTTGATCAGCCTCGCCTTTAATTCCACATCCACACCTCTTCTTGCCAGCTCATATAAAGCCACACCATCTTTTTTTATAGCAGAATAAATGGGCGGCATTTGTTCAATATCGCCAATGAATTTTTGGGTGGCTTCCTGCATCATTTCGTTGGTTACAAACAAATAATCCTTTTGCTGCTCAGGTGTACTCTCCATATCGTATGTGGGCGTTACAGCGCCTAGTGTTATGGAGCCGGTATATTCTTTTTCGGCTGCCATATAATCGTTTATTTTTTTGGTAAACTTTCCGGTACACACAATTAATAAACCAGTGGCTAAAGGATCGAGTGTGCCGGCATGTCCTATTTTTTTTATCTGTAAAATACTCCTCAGTTTTCTTATAATATCAAAAGACGTCCAGTGAACAGGTTTATCAATTAATATAACTTTCCCTTCAAGGTAGGGTTCCTGTATTGCGGGGTTGATGGGTGGCCTTTTTACACGTTCCGTTTTAACCGGTGCCTCTCCTGCTTCAATAAGTTGATTGGTATATCTTAACCGGTATGTTTTTTTTCTCGCCAAAATGTATGGTTATTTTTCTGCAAACTTAAAGCATAAACTACTCTTATACTACAATTCAATTTTACCATTGCCAGGCAACAATACTCCATTCTTCTTCGTCAGGCGATGTGTACTGATGAATTTCTATAAACCCTATTCTCTGATGTGCCCTTACCGATCGTAGATTCCTGGTGGCAATTTCAGTAATAGCAAAATCATATTTTTTATGAAAGGATTCTCTGTAGGCCGCATAACATTTATCCAATATGCCCTTGCCCCTGTAGTTTTTATCAACACAAACCTGTCCCACTACAATATATTTATACGCCGAAACTGGTTTGCCACGATATTCAATTGAATCAAATATTTCAAACATGGGCTTCAATACAGGGATGTCATTTTCAGATGCTGCCGTCATCGCCAGCAAATAAGCCACTACTGTATCTCCATCTTTACAAACAATATGTTGTTCCATATCGTTCATTTTTTTCAATGCTTCGTAACTGTGCACCACGGTTACAAAACCCTGTTCCATTATTTCTTCCCTGGTTAAATTGAGCTGGAGATTATTTTTTTGCAGTGCAATGATGCCCGCCAGGTCGTTGTGAGAATTGGCCGCAGTATACACCAAAGATGTCATTTAAATGGAGCTTTAAAAGTAATGAATACAATTTAAATTGCCTGCCTGGCTTTAAGTTCCAGGTATTTATTTACCGCATTTACTGTAAGCTGCTCCGGAGAAGTTAGTACAGCTAATATCCCGTGATTTTGCAATTCTTTTACAATCAGTCTTTTTTCAAACTCAAATTTTTCAGCAATAGTTTTGATATAAACCTCTTCCACATTATTGGCATCCAAATGCGTTAGCTGTTTCAACTCTGTATTCTCAAAAAATACTACCATCAGTAAATGATGACGTGCAATGCTGCGCAAATAATTCAATTGCCTGCGCAAACCCGAAAGCGATTCGAAATTGGTATACAACACCAGCAGGCTCCGGTGCTTAATTCGGCTGCGTATCTGCAGGTACAGCATTTCGTAATCGCTTTCTAAAAAGGCAGTATCCTGGTTATAGAGTAATTGTAAAATATTTTCCCGCTGCACGGGCTTTTTATCAGCAGCAATTAAAGAGCCCATTTTATTGGAGAAGGTTAATACTCCCACCCTGTCTTGTTTTTGCAGGCACACATTGCTTAATACCAATGTACTGTTGATAGCATAATCAAGCAATGTAAGTTCATTAAAAGGCATTTTCATTAAACGGCCTTTATCTATGATACAATATACCTGCTGCGATTTTTCATCAGTATAATTATTAACCATGATACTGCCTTTACGTGCAGTAGCTTTCCAGTTAATTGTTCTGATATCATCCCCACGAACATATTCTTTTATTTGCTCAAACTCCATGCTATGACCGATCTTGCGCATGCGCTTATTGCCATGTTCGGTTTGTATAGTGGTTTGAGAAAGCAGTTCATATTTACGCAATTGCAAAAAAGAAGGATACACCGGCACCGTTACAGTTGCATCCATATCATGGCGGCGCATTATTAATCCTAATTGCGATTGCACATATAAAATGATATTGCCAAAATTATATTCGCCTCTGTTTACCGGTCTTAATTTGTAGATGATATTTTTTTGTTCGTTGGCAGCAAAACGATGGGTAATTATCCAATCTCTTTTTTGAAACTGTACCGGCAATTCATCAATAATTTCCATTACCACTGTAAATGGCATACGGTTAGTTACCTGCAATTCAATTTTATTCTCATCACCATTACTTAACCGATCGGCCATTAAGCGTTTTGCTGCAGGGCTTTTGCTGATAACGAATAAAAATACGTAATCAATTAAAACCAACGCAGCAGTAATTGCTAAAAATATTTTTGGAAACTGTGCAATAGGTTTATAAAAAAACGAAACAATAAACAATACTATACATAAACCTGTAGCCAGGTAAAACCTGGTGGTAAGGTATAAATTGCCGATATATTTTTTTATGAAACTCAATTACTGTAAATTATTATATTGATTGATAATTCCGTTTTATTAACGTGGTACTTCAATCGCTTTTAAAATAATTTCAATCAGGTCATCCGCTGTAATACCTTCCATTTCTTTTTCGGGTGTAAGTATAATGCGGTGGCGCAACACATGAGGCGCCATTTCCACAATATCTTCCGGGGTTACAAAATCTCTTCCTTTTACAGCCGCATTTGCTTTAGCAGATTTTAAGATTGCCAGCGATGCCCTTGGTGATGCGCCTAAGTACAATGCAGGATTGTTCCTGGTTTCATTTACAATACGGGCAATAAATTCTATCAGCTTAGGCTCAATAATTATTGATTGTATCTGGTTGCGGTAATGCTGAATATCCACCGGCGATAATATCTTTCTTACATCTTCCAGCATCTGCCCCTGTGTTTTTCCCTGTTGCTTTGTAAGTATGCTTATTTCTTCTGCCAGCGTTGGGTACTCTACCTCTATTTTAAAAAGAAAACGATCTAACTGTGCTTCAGGCAAACGATAGGTTCCTTCCTGTTCAATGGGATTTTGTGTTGCCAATACAATAAACGGCGTTTGCATAATATGCGTATATCCGTCAACGGTAACCTGGCGCTCTTCCATTACCTCAAATAAAGCGGCCTGCGTTTTTGCAGGTGCCCTGTTGATCTCATCTATCAAAACAATATTGCTGAAGATGGGGCCCGATTTAAAACGGAAGTCACCTTCTTTAGGATTGAATACAGAAGTACCCACCACATCACTGGGCATCAGATCGGGCGTAAACTGAAGGCGGGAAAAATCCACATCAATGATCTTGGCGATCAATTTTGCGGTTAATGTTTTTGCCACGCCGGGTACACCTTCAATTAAGATATGGCCATCGCAAAGTAAACCGATGAGCAACAGGTCCACCATTTTATGCTGACCAATAATTACTCGGCCAATCTCATTTCTTATTTCGTATACCGACCTGCTCAGTCCACTAAGATCAATCCTTTGTTCAAAAATATTTTCTTCCATAATTACTTCTGTTTATAAAAGTTTTGTATTTGCTCATTTAAAGATAATAATTGATAGTCATCCACCGCAGCATTACTCTGCACATGATGTATGGCACGGTACAGCGATTCTACTTTATTCCTGTCCACCCCGCTTTTCCTGCTCAAAGAAGTTATAAAATCATCATTCACAAGATTAGTATTTAAAAAGTAATTATTGCGAACATACTCGTTAAAATAAGTACTCATTTTTTCTGCAATATTCTTATTGTCCTTTTGTTGCAGGTACAGGCGGCCAATAGTTTCAGTAAAGGTAACAGTGGTGTTTTCGTTGGGCTTGATTTTATCAATGATCCGCTGCCTGCGTTTACCGCCAAATAAAACGTAGAGCAATCCTAAAAGCAATATCAGCCAGAATGCCCAGGCCAATGGCGGATTATTTAATATAGCGGATAATGAACTTTCGCTGCTTCTGCGTGAGCCTATCTTCCTGTAATAATCATCCCAGTATAAATGATCGGGATAATTAGCCGTGTATGCAAAACTGTTTTGCAGGTATTTGTAATTATCATTCTTCAGCAAAAAATAATTGCTGAATGCTTTAGGGTCGCAATGCAAAAAAAGTTTTCCTTTTCCATGAAAATACAGGATATAATTAGGTTTATTTTCGTCATTTACGCCAAGCACTTTTGTAAAAACACTATCCCTATATTCAAAATTACTTTTAAAAGGATGGTAGTAATAAGAAAACGCACTGTCATTGGAGGAAGTATTAGTAGTGCGTACTGAATCAAAAAAATCGTATTGTAAATAAGGGAGCGCCGAGTAATTTTCTTTACATTTTATTTTGCTCAGCAATACGGTATCAAAATAATTGGCTGCAATGAAAAGCGTATTGCCTGCATATACATAATCCATCATTGCTTTGGCTTCATCTTCATTTACAAATAAGAATTTGGAAAAGCTGATATATAATGAACCTGTGTCAGATATCGCTGCCCATGTTTTATCAAATGGTTGTCTTTTTTCCCTTATTGTATTACGGCTGAACATATTTTCCATCTGCTGGTAAGCGACATAAGTACCAAAAGGATTTTTGTCGGTTCTTGAATACGTCTCTTCCAGGCTGGGCAATCTTTTGCCACCGTCATCCCGGCTACAACCTGTCAGCCAGCCTGCAATAACCAGCATTAAAAAAATATGTAGGAACTTATTACTCAAATTAAAAGTTATAATTTATTGTTGAATTGTGAAAACCCCGCCTCCAATCGCCTGTAAACATTTTCGTCAATGGCAAATTCGCCATACCATACATACTCGTAATTTAAAGTGAGTGCTGCAAAATCATTTTGGTAATTAGCATTGGTAATTTCTCTTACATATTGGTTGTTGGTTTTATCCGCTGCCATTTCAATAAGATTTTTTGCAGACAGTTTAAACAGGGTTTGCAAATACTGGTAGCGAATAGCTAACCTGTAATTGCCACTTTGCACAGCCTGCCTTATCATTATAGCAAGGTCGCTTTCATTACTTATAATTTCTTCTTCAGCTTCCGGTGTATTAGGTTTTACTGAAGTAGATTTTTTTCTAAATACGCCTTCTGTTAAAAACAATTTATACAGAATGAAGAGTACAAAAAGTATGGCTAATGCCCAGAAAAAAAACTGGAGGCCTTTGGAAGAGAACAATCTTTCTAACCAGTTGCCGCTGGTATCCCTTGGCTGCTCTGTGGTTTCTTGTTTTTGCGGTTTATTTCTTTTTGCAGCGGCCAGTAAACTGTCCATATTCTTTACATACGCAAACTCTTTTAATTCTTTCCATGCTTTTACGGAGTCAGCAGCAACAAAAGGTTTATTATAATTCAATGTTGTATCTACAAATAGCGTATCACTGGCTTTCTCTTCCATTACCTGGTCATCTGTCACCGGTGCTTCCACAACAGAATCTTCATCGCCCTTGTTTTGCTGGGCATCGGCTGCAGCAAAAAATAACAACATGAAAAATGATATGAAAATATGTTTACGCATTTTGTTGTTTCAGCCTGCCAATGATACCATCGGACTGAAGATAATAACCTTTTTTATGTAAACGTATAGGAAGGATAACAAAATACCACACTAAAAAACTGAGGGAAGCCGCCAAAATTAAAACACCTGCCCAGATTGGTAAGCCAAAGTTTTTTTCCTTGTCGAATGACTGGCTCATCAGGTGTGTAACATAGGTTTCTAAAAAAGAGGCCAAAATAAAAAGCGGTACCAGTACGATCATTATTTTCATTGCATCTTTAATACCTCTTTTAAAACTCAGCATTCTTGAATAAGTACCGGGAAAAAGTATGGACTGGGTAATGATAAGACCCGCTGTTGCAGCAATGATAAACGATAATATTTCCAACGTACCGTGTATCCAAATCACTAAAATAGATTGCCAGCCCAGGTTATTTTTAAAGAACATATACTGAAAAGCACCGAGCATAATATCGTTTTGCCATACCGAAATGAGCGTCCATATTCCCAGCGCAACACCACCGATAACCATTAACAGTGCCACAAACGTATTGTTCATAGCAATGCGTACAAAAGTGGTAAACATATTATCGTCCTTATAAACGCCAAACGGATCTCCTTTGGCAATATTTTCTTCCGTCATATCCACATATCCGGGTGGTAATGCATTTCGCATAAATTCGTCGTTGGTAGCCGATCCCCACCATCCTATACATACAATAAATACTTCCAGTAAAAAGGTGAATAATAAAATGCGATGGTATCTTTTGAATAATAAGGGTAGTTCAAATTTCCAGAAAGTGAATATCCTGGTATATTTTTCTTTTTTGTTTTTATAAATACTTTGATAGATACCTGCCGCTATCCCATTGATCCAACGGGTAACCTTACTTTTAGGGTAAAAAGTCTTGGCATAAGAAAGATCGTCGATAAGTGTGATAAAGCGTTCAGCAGTTTCATCAGGGTTATCGGTTTCAGAATGCTGGTATTCTTTCCATTTTGCCGCATTCTTCTTAATAAACATCGCCTCTCTCATGGGCTAAAAATAAACTTTATTTATAATTATTGAAATTCTCACTTTTTATTTGAATAAAAAAATTGTATCCGTAAAAAACTCTGTTATTTTATTCCGATATTTGAAATACTTATGTCAATCATTCAAATAGCCACTCCGTTTAATATTGATATTGAATTTGAGCAAGCCGAATTCCACAAACGGCTATTGGCGTATATGATAGACTTCGCCATCCTGGGTATTTACTATTTAAGTATGAGGTCGCTTTTTTTAGACGGTATTGAGATTGGTTACGGCGAAGTTGGATTTGCGTACGTTGTTATACTATTACCTATGCTCTTGTATACACTCCTCACAGAACTTTTCTTTAATGGCCAAACATTGGGGAAGAAGATCTTAAAGATAAAAGTGGTGAGTTTAGACGGTGGAGAACCTACCCTGGGGCAATACCTGTTGAGGGCATTTATACGCTTTTACGAATGGGGTTCTATCATCCTGGTAGTATTTTGGCGCAGTGGTGCCGGTTTAATGGTATTATTCATTGGCGGTATTGTTTGTGTGATTGTAATAGCGGTTACAGCTAAAGGGCAGCGCCTTGGCGACCTTGCTGCCGAAACTGTGGTGGTGAATACCAAAACAAAATTATCGGTTGATGATACCATTTTTATGGAGATCAATAAAACGGATTATAAAGTAACTTTTCCTGATGTAATGCGGCTCAGCGACAGGGATATCAATACTATTAAAGGCGTGGTAACGCAAGCCAATAAAACCGGCAATTACGATATGTGCAACCGGGTGGCCATGAAGGTAAAAGACGTTTTAAAAATAAATACCGAAATGCACCCCGATATGTTCTTAGAAAAACTTTTAGAAGATTACAATTATTTAGCTACAAAAGAATAAAGGCTAATTTTCTATCCATTATTAAAATCCTGCTCCCCTCATCGAATACAGGTAAACAAGACCAAGACTACAAATTATTAAAACAATGATGAGCAATATGCCGTAAATTTTATAATAAGTGCGTAAAAGGCCAAAGCCCTTTGTTAACGTACGGCTATCCATTGCATCAATGCCCTTTTTTAATTTTACTGATGTATTGTATAAATAAACATTGAGCAATACAGAAAATACAACCTGGAAAAAAAGTGTGAGCCCGTTATTTGCTTTAATGCCCATGGTAAATGCAGGACTGTTGTATACTTCAGATGAGGCCATCATAAATTGAAATATACTTATGCCTAAAGCAATAAAAGAAAGAATTGCGTTATAAACAGCCCACTGGCCAATGCTTTTAATATGTTCTTTACTTTTATCATCAAAATTAAAGCTGAATATCGTTTGTTGTTGTACTTCTTCTGTCATTGAAAATGATTTTAAAAAAGATTATAAATACTGATGAGGATACTGATCATGCTAACAATTGCTACAATAATAAAATGTACTTTTAATGCTTTCAGCCCATTGTTGACTGTATTTATATTTTCAGTTGCAAGCCCCTTACGTGTGTAATTGGCAAAGGCTAAAAGAAAATAATACATTACGCCTACCACAGCTGTAATAACAACCAATGCTACTACAAGCCCTACAATAAAAGCCGTTTTAAAATCATCAGGATTTTCGTAACGACCGGTATAGCTTTTAATTAAGTCATTGCTGTAAAACACAAAAAACAAAATGATCAGGCCAACAATGCTGAAAAAAGTGATCGCAATAAATTTTGCCCAGCCTGAGGTTTCAATTAAGTAACCCGAAGCTTCATTATCGATTGTAAGTTCTGCTTCTGAAGAAAGGAAATCTTCCTGTAGTTGATCCATAAATAATATTTAAGCATTGCGAATATGTATAACTTTCTTTAAAGTACAAAAGAAAAGGCATTGAATTTTCGGTCTCAACTAACATAAAGGTACAGGATAAGACAGGTTAGTTACTTTTAGGCAAAAACTTCTCTTAAATAGTTCCTCCCCCGTTATTACCATTTTACCAGTTTGCGCAAATTGCTAATTTGTAGGGGGCGGCGCAGTTTTTATCGTTGTAGCAATAAGCAAATGGTATTTATTTATAAGGGTAAGGAGGTTTTCCGATTTCTTTACATTATAAAGCACGTTTGTAGTTAGTTTTATCTCCTTTTTTGCTCCCTTACCATCTCCTTCTCTTACGTTTTTAAACTTAAAAAATGTAAGGTCGTGTGTTTCGTAATAAGTTTGTAATCCCCAAGGTGTTGTATCTAATGGATAATGGGCTAATATATTCCTCTCTTGAATTATAGCAATTAAATCGCTTGTCATTGTCTTATTGCTTGCTAATATTTCAGGTCTATATTTTTCAATTAAAACCATTAATACCTGCACTTTATTTTCGAAGCTCATTCTAGGGGCTATTATCAAGTTCATTAACTCCTCACTTTTATCTACATCATCAGTAAAATAGCTAGTAATATACAGGTCTATTACCATTTCTAAAGATGTAACAGCATTTAATATATTCCCTCTGACAATTACTGTAGATTGCATATAATCAAGTTCCCATCTGTCTTGTTCCTCTTGTGGTAAATCCTTAAATAATTTTATATCCATTCTTTAATGCATTTTAAAAGTATCGTCAAAGCAACTAATATCTTTACTACTTTTGTGTAACAGAATATTGTAAATGAAAAAAGAAATATTTTATTGGAGGTTGATTACTTTTTTGAATAGTTTAATACTCCTAATATTATTGTTGCTGATATGGCAAAAATTGCAACAATAATTGCATTTCTTCTTTGTCTTTTCATTCGGGGAAAATCAGCTAATTGCTCAGTTAGTAGCATTACCTGCGTTCGTAATTGCTGTACAGTAAGATTATCCTTTTCTTTTGTTTTTTCTAATTCATTTAAGGCGGCTGTAGCTTTATTTTGATAAATTGAGATACAATCTTTTGTATTATTAAGTTTAAAACTTCTTAAATTATTTGTGTTTATATCTCTGAATGTAACAATACATTGATTTTCCAGTAATTTATCAAAAACTACCTTGAAGTCATTTTCTGTTAATTCGTGAAAAGATGGCATATTAAGCACATCATTCTTAATGGTTTGGTAACCATTACTCTCGCCTTTTTGTATAGTTTTGAGTATTTCTAAAGCTAATTGTTCATTCATTAGCCTAAACTAACAAAGTTTTGTCAAAACAACTACTTCTTTTTAGCTTTCTTAATTGGAGTATTTAAAGCCAGTTTTAGTAATTGGTCTGCCGTTAAGTTTGTCTTAACTGTAATGTTGGGAACTGCTTTCTTTTTTGGTTTTGTAGCTTTTGCCATGTACCAAATTTAGGCATAATTCCAATGGCATCCACCACAGGTTACTTGCACTCCTAATAATACTCTCCTAATGTTTTTAGGGCTTAATCCGTTAATCTTAGCTGCTGCCGCAATACTCTTATAGGTAGCAATAACTTCCCCATCTTTAATTTGAACAACAGACTGTTTTTTACCTCTTATATTCAAAGGGGTATTTAAGGGCACGTATTCAGTTTTTTCAGCTTTTTTACCTTCTTGTATTAAATCTTTGTAGGTTAATCTCCCAGTCATGTAATTTAGTGAAAATGTGAACCTGTCAGCATCTTTCATTTTTCTAAGGTTATATCGAAACATGGTTTCATCGCAATAACGACTTAAATGCTTTGGAGTTACTTGATGGTAAATACCAATTATAGACCTTTTAAGCAGGCTAAAAGCCCCTTCAATGGAGTTGGTGTGTATATTCCCTTCCCTTACATATTCCTGTTCGGAATGGTTTACAATCTCATGGGCTGCAAAACTCTTATTTAATCCGGTATAGCTTCCTAAGCTGTCAGTAATTACAACTGCATCGGTATTTACATTGTCTTTTACTGTAGGCTGTATAGCCATTGAATTATTTGAATTACCAATAGTTATTAGTTTTAAGTTGCCGCCTCTTTCAAGCAATCCCATTACCATTGTTTTGGTATTATAAGTATTGCCTTCTTCTCTTAATTTGGCACGTTTTGTTTTGCTCATATTGCGAACTTTTCCACCAATGTAAACCTCGTCCACTTCTACAATGTTATCTAACTTAACATTGTCCTTTATCCTTAACATTTCTCTTATACGGTGTAACATAAACCAACTTGTCTTTTGGCTTATCCCTAAATCCCTTCCCAACTGATAAGAACTAATCCCTTTTTTATGTGCAGTAACTAAATAGATAGCTGTAAGCCATTTGCACAAGGGTATTTTAGATGCTTCCATGATAGTTCCTACCTGTACACTAAAGTTCTTTCTACAGTCTTTATGGTTACATTTAAAACGTTTACCACCTTCTATAACAGTTACCCTCTCACAAGAGCAATAAGGGCATACTATAACCCCATCCCAACGTTCTTTAATTAAGTAGTTCCTGCAAGTAGTTTCGTCAGGCATTGAAGTAATTAATTCTCTAAGATTCTTAAACATATATTTAGTATTTTAGTAAAGTCAAAACAACTTAGTAATGAAAAAAATAGGTTACTGAAAACTTGAATAAAAAATGGCTGAACCACAACAACCCGATACCAGTAACGATTTCCCCGATAGCTCTGATAATGCCAGTTTTGGAGGTGAGTTGCTCCATTCCAAAAGCCAAAGCGATGATTCCAAAACCGAAACTAAAAAAGATGAGAAGAAAGGTTGCCATACCCATCCAATCATCACTTGTAAGGTTGAGAGAGATAACGATGATAGACCAATTATAGAGGCGAGAAGGGCAAATAAGTTTAGTAAAATAGGATTGTTTGTAAATGCTTTTCTTTTGTTGTGTACGTTGGGAGCTTTGGGTTTTACTTGGTGGGGATTGATAGACGCAAGAAAAAAAGATATTGCCCAATCCGAAAGAGAAAGATTCCTTGATTCTCTTAACAGAAGAAAAGATAGTATTTCTTATGAAAGAGATACCGCTACTTATAATTTGAATAAAAGAGATATTGAGGAAAGGAGCAAAAGAGATGATGATAATCTTGATTTGACAAGACAATCTGTTGAAGCGCAAATTAATTCGCTTCAACAAAGCCAAACCCAATTTGAAAAAGAAAATAAACCATACTTGGATATGCTGCATATCAGTATAGAGGTTGATAGTATTGGGAACTGTTCTCTTGTTCAGGAAGCATTTAATGTAGGCAAACAGCCTATAAAATTGATAGAACACAATGCTGTTATTTCTATATTTACCGAGCCAAAAGACCCTTTTGTAACAGATAGTATTATAAGGAATATTCGTTTCACAAGAAAATCTGTTCCAGGCCCTTTGAAGGCTTATGTAGCTTCTCAATCTTTCAGAAAATTTAATTCGGATTTGCAGGAAAAGATTCCCTCGGATGATATTAATAAGGTAAGAAATGGAACTTATGTTGCTGCTGTGTTTGAAAAGATTACGTACATAAATCTTATTACAAATAAAGTTGCATATTGTGAAATAAGAGCAGCAATAAATATATTCCCCAATACCGATGTTGTAATTATTGATGAAGAAAATTATGAGGACAATAAAAGGTACAGAAAATAAAAAAGGACAAAACGACGCCGCTTCACCCTTAAATTCCTGTACCTCTTTAGTTGTTATAGCCGAATTTTCAATGCCTTTAAAATTAATTGAATAAACAACTTTAGTATGCTCTTGCAAATAATACCCTTTGCGTACTTGGTTTACCTGTTAAAATACAAACACCGGCTTCCTGTTCATTATTCAATGGAATACAACGGATAGTTGCCTTTGCTTGTTCTTTAATTTTATCTTCTGTCTCCCCGGTACCATCCCAGTGTGCAGCTATAAAACCACCTTTCTCATCCAGTAATTTTACAAATTCATCCCATGTATTGGCTTTAGTGATGTGTTCGTCTCTGAAAGCAAGTGCTCTGTCGTAAATATTCTGCTGAATGGTATCCAGCAATTGCAATACATAATCAGCAATTCCATCAATACTAACACTGCTTTTTTCTTTTGTATCTCTTCTTGCTAATTCCACCACATTATTTTCAATATCACGTAACCCCATAGCAATTCTTACAGGCACACCTTTTAATTCGTACTCTGCAAATTTCCAACCCGGGCGGCTGTTATCATTGTTATCAAACTTTACTCTTATGCCTAATGCCTTTAACTGACTTACTATTGTATTTGCCCTGGCATCAATTACGGCTTTACTTTCTTCGCCCTTGTATACAGGCACAATCACCACTTGAGTAGGCGCAATTCGTGGTGGCATTATTAATCCCTGGTCATCACTATGTGCCATTATTAAAGCACCAATCAACCTTGTAGAAACACCCCATGATGTTGCCCATACATAGTCCAGCTTGTTATTCTTATCACTGAACTTTACATCAAATGCTTTGGCAAAATTTTGTCCTAAAAAGTGAGATGTACCTGCCTGCAACGCTTTACCATCCTGCATTAATGCTTCTATGCAATAAGTGTCTTCTGCACCAGCAAAACGTTCGTTAGGCGTTTTCACTCCTTTAATAACCGGCACCGCCATATATTGCTCTACAAAATCGGCGTATACATCCAGCATCTTTGTAGTTTCTTCTATCGCTTCTTCTTTTGTGGCGTGAGCAGTATGGCCTTCCTGCCATAAAAATTCGGCTGTGCGTAAAAATAAACGGGTACGCATTTCCCAACGCACCACGTTTGCCCATTGGTTAATGAGCAAAGGCAGGTCACGATAAGATTGTATCCAGCCTTTATAGGTATTCCAGATGATGGCTTCACTTGTTGGGCGAATGATCAGTTCCTCTTCTAATTTTGCTTCGGGATCAACCATTAATTTTCCTTTATTATCAGGATCATTTTTTAAACGGTAATGTGTTACAATAGCACATTCCTTTGCAAACCCTTCTGCATTTTTTTCCTCCGCTTCAAATAAACTTTTGGGTACAAATAACGGAAAGTAGGCGTTTACATGCCCGGTGTCTTTAAACATTCTGTCCAACTGGTCCCGCATGTTTTCCCAAAGGGCAAAACCATAAGGTTTTATCACCATACAACCACGTACGGCCGAATGATCGGCCAGGCCACTTTTTATAACCAGGTCGTTATACCATTGCGAATAATCTTCTGCCCTTGATGTTAGTTCTTTTGCCATTTTCCTTCATACTGCCTTGTGGCAGTTATTTTTATGTTCAGTAATTATAAATCATTATTGCAAAACCATTTAGCACATCTTTAACAGCAAAACATTAAACCCGGCTGTCTTATGGCAAACAGTTTGATACATATTAACCATAAAGTGCTTTTAAAACCAGCACAAAAGTAGTAACTTCATTTTTAAATCATTAAAACTATTGCCATGAATGCTAAAATTTTACTCATTGCCTTATCTGCAGCAGCTTTTACCAGTTGCAGCACTGCCTATAAAAGTGGCCAAACACCCGATGATGTTTATTATAGCCCGGTAAGACCTGCAGAAGAAAGAAAAGATAATGACCGTAACAGAGAAGAAGCAAAACCTGCTGAAAATACGGCTGATAATAACAGGATAAGAATGACCATACGTGACCGCAGGTGGAGAGAGCTGGATAACGATTACGATTACAGTTATAACAATAGCCCTTACCATTACTGTAATTGTAATTGCAATAATTATGGTTACTATTACAACCCTTACTATTATTCAAAACCATTGTACTATCCCAGAGTAGTACCCGCTGTTGCTGTTAACAGCACACCAAGAATGGTGAATTTAAATACTTATAAAAATTATTCCAGCGCTATTGTAACCAATCCTAAAACCGGCGCTACTACTACTCAATCTTCATCAAGGCAATATAACAACAGCAATAATGGAGGTAGTAAATTTGGTAATATTATAAGAGAAGTATTTACACCAAGTGGCAATAATAGTAATAGCAATTCCTCATCTAATAATAACAATACCAGAACCTACACCCCATCTACCAACAACAGTTCCAGCAGCAGTAGCAGCGGCTCTTCATCAGGTGGCAGCAGTTCCGGAACCAGTGTTCCAAGGCCGGGAAGAGGTTGATAGTAACTATTGACTATAACAACACAATTGTTCAGCAAGAGCAATTGTACCACTTAATTATCCAAACTAAATTATTGGACTGTAAAACTCATACGCCATGAAAAAATATTTACTCCTCATAAATCTTTGTATCAGCTCAGCAATTTTTGCACAAACACCCGAAGATGCTTTGCGCTATTCTTATTATCCTCAAAATGGTACGGCACGCAATATCGCTATTGGTGGTGCCATGGGATCTTTAGGTGGGGATATCAACGCTACTTTTGTCAATCCTGCCGGTCTTGGTTTTTATAAAACCGGAGAATTTGTTTTAACGCCGGGCTTTGTATTAAATAATAACAAAATCAATTTCAGGGAAACAGCTAATCAAAGTAAAAAAAACAGTTTTGGATTTGGTACCAGTGGATGGGTTTGGGGTTTTGGCGATAGGTACAAACCCAAAGTGAGTAATGCCATTAGTTTAGTAGTAACACAAACTGCTAATTTCAACAACAGCATTCAATATAAAGGATTGAATAATTATAGTTCCTTTGGAGAACAATTTGCAGAAGAATTTGCAAAAAGTGGCCGTACAATTAATGAAGTGCTCACCACTAATTCACCCCTGCCTTATGGTTCAGCAATTGCATTGAATACCTACCTGATCGATACTTTTTCTACTGTTGTAAACGGACAAAGAGTATACAAGGTAAAAGCAGCGCCGGAATTTATTTTAGATGCAGGTAATGCAATAAGGCAGGAAATGCTGCATACCACAAGCGGTGGTATTACAGAACTGGCATTAGGCTTTGCACATAATCATGAAGACAAATGGTTTTTCGGTGGCACGTTTGGAATACCCCTGGTAAATTATAAAAGTTATACCAACTTTAAAGAATTTGATACATCGGCCAATAACAGGAATGGATTTAAGCAATTTGAATATACCGACGACTTTACCACTAAAGGAGTGGGTTTTAATCTTAAACTGGGCGCCATTTACAAACCACAGGAGTATGTCCGCATTGGTTTAGCAATTCATACCCCAACTTATATGTTACTTACCGATACCAGGGTAACCAGTTTAAATACACAAACAGAAAGCCCTTTCTGGAGAAGTAATTACAGCCTGGATACTACTGTAATTGAAACTTCAAAAACCTTTACCAACAGCCAGCCCGGTGAAAGTAAATACACACAAACCACTCCTTTTAAAGCTATTTTAAGCGCCTCTTATGTTTTTCGTGAAGTGAGCAATGTAAAAAAACAGAGAGCTTTTATAAGTGCAGATATTGAGTACGTTAGTTACAGCGGGTCAAGATTTGGCAGTAATAATGAAAGCCCTACTGATGATGAAAAATTGTATTACAAACAACTGAATTCAGTAGTAAAAAGTGAGTATAAAGGCAACTTCAATTTCAGGGTGGGTGGCGAATTAAAATTCAATACCATCATGGGAAGATTAGGCTTTGCTTATTACAGCAATCCTTATAAAGATGCTCCTGCCAAGGTGAATAAGATGTTATTGAGTGGCGGCCTGGGTTACAGGAACAAGGGTATGTTCTTCGATCTTACCTATGTACATAATATTGCCAAAGACATTGACCTGCCTTACCGCCTGGAAGACAGGGCCAATACTTTTGCCAGCCTTAAACAGCAGCGAGGTAATGTAGTGGCTACATTAGGATTTAAATTCTAAAATATTTTTTTTTGACATGTGTAACTATTTTGCCAAGTATGGCGTATTTTTATAGTAAACTCACCTGCCATGAAAAAATTCACCATTTTATTTACCGTTTTTATTGCTTCCTGCTTAACTATAAAAGCAGAAGAATCTTTAGGACAATACGCTGCTAAATATAAATTTCCGCAAGGAAGTGCTATCAGTGAAGTGAATGTTGTTTTTGAAAATGGTGTATTACACCTGAATTCTTCGCTGGGGACTACTTCTTTAGAAACAACCGGTGATGATAAATTTTATATGCCGGCTAACAGCGGCACCGTAACTTTTTTAAGGAATGAAGGAAAGAAAATAACAGGAATTAAGTTTGCTGTTCAGAATATTTCAATTGAAGGCAACAAGGAAGAAAAAGATACAGATATTGATGTATCACCTGTTTATAAATCTACATTCCCGATAAAAAATCTGCCGGCAATGCTGGAAGGTGATGGGGACTAAACCATTTTATTTCCTGGTCTTTTTTAAACCATGTCATTTGCCGTTTTGCATATTGGCGGGTGTTGATCTTAATTCTTTCTACTGCATTATTCAACGATAAGTCACCGTTAAAATAATCGAAGAGTTCCCTGTACCCTACGGTTTGTAGTGCATTCAGGTTTTTATATGGCTCCAGTAGTTTAACTTCATCCAGCAAACCTTGCTGCATCATTATCTCTACACGGCTGTTAATATTTTGTACCAACTGTTCTTTAGGTAACTCAAGGCCAATTTTTACAATATTAAACTCACGTTGCTTTTTCTGTTTAGTCTGAAAATCAAGAATTGACCTGCCGCTCGATAATTTTACTTCAAGTGCTCTCATCAGGCGTTGCGGATTTTTTATTTCGCCCTGTGAAAAATAGGCCGGATCATTTTTTTTCACTTCATTTTGTAGCCATATCAATCCATTCTGTTCGTAGTTAGTAATCATACTTTCCCTGATTGCTGCATTAACAACAGGAACTTCATCAATGCCTTCGCAAAATGCTTTGATATACAAACCTGTACCTCCAACCATTATAGCAGTATCATGTTCCTTAAAAATGTCATCGATCTTTTGTAAAGCATATTGTTCAAACACCACTGCATTTACATCTTCCTGTATGGAATGAGAATTAATAAAATAATGCGGTACTAATTGTAATTCTTCTGCAGCAGGTTTGGCAACCCCGATGTTTAACTCCTTAAAACATTGGCGGCTATCGGCAGAAATTATTGATGTGTGTAAATGTTGCGCCAGTTGAATGGCAAAGGCAGTTTTGCCAACCGCTGTTGGCCCTGCAATAACAATGCAAGTCTTGGTCATTTTAAATAATTGAGTTTGTAAAGAACTCTTTTAAAATATAGCTGGTAAGTATAGTTAGTTTTTGCCTTTCTTCTCTTGTATATCGCCCTGGCAATTATCTACTTTTAAATCATTTACAGATTGCTTGCCGGCACTTTCCACTACTTCCATCATTTCTAATTTTTCTTTAAGCAACCCTGTTTTAATATTGCAGGCAACATAATTATTTTTACCTGCTTTTGTAATTACGCTGGCAAAAGTTTCTTTCTTTCCAATATCCACACCTGATTTTTTAGCTTCAATTTCATGCTTGCCCGGGCTTACAGGATATTTCAGGTACCTGCCATTGCTTAATTTGCAAACCTGCCTGCCATCTATAAAAATATTGTAATTGCTGAGTGAAGCTGCAAACTGGCTGCCCCTGAAAATGATAATATAACTCTCTGCATTTACTGTTTTTGAAGGTTCTTTTTTCTTTACAGTTATTTTTTTAGGGGTTACCTTTTTTTCAGGTATCACATATTGTGCAAATGAAATACTACCCACAGCAATAAACAGCGATGTAAAGAAAAATTGCTTCATATTATAGTTGAGCCATTTTAAACGCTAACGCCAGCAAAAGATCAATTGCAATTAAAATCCGTCGTTACCTTCATCTGCACTTGCTGTTTCTTCCTCCTCTCCTCCTTCAATACCATCATCGTCGCCTTCCTCACTAAAGCCTTCTCTTAATGCATCCGGTTGCAGGTCGTATTTTTCTTCCATTTCAGCCAGGCGGCTATCCACCAAACCTTTGGTGCCATATTGCGAAGGTGCAATACCTTCTGTTCTTACACAAACAGGATAAGTCAATTTTTTATTTTCTTCCTTATCAACATTGATCAGTTCCACCATAAAATGCCAGAACTTGTTAAAATCGTATTCGTAAATAAATTTCTGATTGGGATTGCTGATCTCAGAGCTGATTGGCGTTTCCGACATGATCAAAGGCTCTGCCTTATAGGCTTTATCATATTTCTCCAATGAAATTTCCCGGCCACGAAGCCAGTTATCATTACTGCGGTAAAAAGTTGCTTTATGTTTGCTGTCGAACTCGTAGCTTTTTAAAATACAACCATGCAGGTCCGAAAAATTTTGTGTATGACGGATCGCAATATCACGGTAAATACTGTCGTCATCTTCCCAATAAACTCTGAAACGTAAAATAGCCATGCTGTAAAAATAATTAATAATTAATAATTAAGACTTAATAATTCCAAATTCCTGCGCCTTCTGCAACATATAAGCAAAAGCAGCATCATATTCGTTTGGAATAATACCATCTAAAATTGCTTCTCTTATAGCAGTTTTAATATCACCTACCCGGCGGGATGGAGGTAAATTAAAAGTAGCCATAATAATTTCGCCGGTAATGGGCGGCTGCCAGTTGCGGAGGTGATCACTTTCTTCCACTTCGGCACAGCGCTTACGTACCATGTCGAAATTATTCAGGTAGCGCTGTACTTTTTGTTTGTTTTTAGAAGTGATATCAGCTGCACATAAAGTCATTAATGCCTCAAAATCTTCACCTGCATCCACCAGCAATCTTCTTATAGCGCTATCGGTAATATTTTCTTTGGTAAGGCTGATAGGCCTTAAATGCATTTCCACCAGTTTACGCACAAACTTCATCTTTTCATTTTGAGGCAGTTTTAACTGGGCAAATATCTTAGGCACCCATTTGCCACCCAATGCTTCGTGCCCGTGAAAGGTCCAGCCGTGGCCCTCTTCAAATCGTTTTGTAGCCGGCTTGGCAATATCGTGCAATATAGCAGCCCATCGCAACCACAGGTCATTTGTATTTTCGGATATATTATCCAGCACCTGTAAAGTGTGGTAAAAATTATCCTTGTGCCCCATGCCATCCACATATTCCGCACCTGCCAAAGCTACCATTTGCGGAAAAATGATCTTAAGCAACCCGCTTTTGTACAGCAGATCAAAACCAACAGAAGGCTTTGATGCCAATACAATCTTATTCAGTTCATCAGCAATTCTTTCGCCGCTTACAATTTTTATACGTTCTGCATTTTCACCAATGGCTGCAAAAGTTTTTTCTTCAATAGTAAAATTTAATTGGGTAGCAAAACGGATAGCCCTCATCATACGCAAAGGATCATCACTAAAAGTGATACCCGGAGCTAATGGTGTTTGAATATTTTTTGCTTCTAAATCCGCAATGCCATTGAAAGGGTCTACCAATTGGCCATAGTCGTTTTTGTTTAAACTTATTGCCATTGCATTGATAGTAAAATCACGCCTGTTCTGATCATCTTCAATCGTGCCTTTTTCAACTTCCGGTTTGCGGCTATCGCTACGGTAGCTTTCTTTTCTTGCTCCCACAAATTCAATTTCCAGCCCGTCAATTTTTATTTGTGCGGTGCCAAAGTTTCTAAAGAAATGTACTTCAGGAGTGGGTTTAAACTGATCCGCCACTTTACTTGCCAGTTCAATGCCATCACCTACACAAACCACATCCATATCTTTGGTATTTCTGCCTAAGATTTTATCTCTTACAAAACCACCAATTAAATAGCAAGGCACCTGCATTGTTTTTGCGGCAGCCGCAATTTTTTCTAAAATTATAAGTTCTTTATCTGTGCAGTTGATATACATGGAGTGCAAAGATAAACCCCTGTCCCCTAAAGGGGAACTTAAACAGTTACTTTATTCTTTTATGCTATCAATCTTATTAGCGCAATATTTTTTATAATCTTCAAAAATTAAAATGTCCCGCAAATTCGTTTAGTTGTAGTAAACCCCTCTGGAGTTTGGGGCTTGGCATCAATATTGACTATATACACGTCCGCACAAAAAACAAGTATTTAACTGTGTGGTTTGACAAATTGACTTTATATTTAATTAATTATGGATAAGAAATTTTATTTACAGGGGCCGGAAGATGAAATGGAGTTTATGCCGATCATTCCCCTGAATGAAGAAGAAGAGGCAAATGCTGATGAACAGGCTATTCCAGCGGAATTACCCATTCTTCCTTTAAGAAATACCGTACTTTTTCCCGGCGTGGTTATACCTATAACAGTAGGCAGAGATAAAAGCATAAAGGCGGTAAATGATGCTTATAAGGCTGACAAATTGATAGGTGTGGTAGCGCAAAAAGACAGTAATGTGGAAGAACCTGTGGTTAGCGACCTGGAAGATATTGGCACCGTGGCGAAAATTGTAAAACTGATAAAAATGCCTGATGGCGGCACTACCATTATTATACAAGGCCGCAAACGTTTTAAGATTGAGGAAATAACTACCGACGACCCCTATTTCAAAGCCAAAATAAAAGTATTACCAGAAGAGAACCTGAAAGGAGATGCTGATTTTGAAGCGATGGTAGGCAGTATTAAGGACCTTGCCGGGCAAATTGTAGGCCTCTCCCCTAACCTGCCCAGCGAAGCAGCTATCATTTTAAAGAATATAGAAAATCCTTCTTTTTTAATTCACTTTGTAAGCAGCAATTTAAACAGTGATATAAAAGAAAAGCAAAAACTTTTAGAGATCAGTAATATAAAAGCAAGGGCTGAATTGCTGATGAACTTAATGCAGACTGAATTGCAGTATGCAGAATTAAAAAATAAAGTAACCAATAAAACAAGGAACGAGTTAGATAAACAGCAGCGTGAATATTTTTTACAACAACAGATGAAAGCCATCAAAGAAGAATTGGGTGGCGATAATGTAGCTGAAGTAAAAGATATGCAAAAGAAAGCGGAAACAAAAAAATGGCCTAAAGCTGCAAAAGAAATGTTTACCAAGGGTGTAGAAAAACTGGAGCGCATGCATCCATCTACGCCTGATTATTCGGTTACTTATAATCATCTTGATTTAATGCTTGATCTGCCCTGGGCAGAATATACAGAAGACCAGTATGATCTTAAGAAATCAAAAAAGATCCTGGATCATGATCATTATGGCATGCAAAAAATTAAAGAAAGGATTTTAGAATATTTAGCTGTACTGAAATTAAAAGGTGATATGAAATCGCCGATACTTTGTTTTTTAGGCCCTCCCGGTATTGGGAAAACCAGTTTGGGAAAAAGTATTGCAGCGGCTATCAACAGAAAATATGTAAGGGTAAGTTTAGGAGGTTTGCATGATGAAAGCGAAATACGTGGCCATCGAAAAACTTATATTGGTGCTATGCCCGGCAGGATCATTCAATCGATACGCAAAATAAAATCAAGTAACCCGGTAATGATACTGGATGAAATTGATAAAGTAGGCAACACTGTTCATGGTGATCCTTCTTCTGCATTGCTGGAAGTTTTAGACCCTGAACAAAACAATAGTTTTTACGATAACTATTTAGAATTAGAATATGATCTGAGCAAAGTATTGTTTATTGCTACGGCAAATAATATCAGCAATATTCAGCCGGCATTAAGAGACCGTTTGGAAATTATTGACCTGAGCGGTTATGCTGTAGAAGAAAAAATTGAAATTGCTAAAAGGCATTTAATGCCCAAGCAAAAAGAAATGCACGGCTTAACTGAAAGCAGTTTTAAATTAAGCGATAGCGTACTGCAGAAAATTATAGAAGATTACACAAGAGAAAGTGGTGTAAGAGAACTTGATCGCCAGTTAGCCAGCGTAATGCGTTACCAGGCAAAAGAACTGGTGATAAAAGGAAAACTAAAAGCTACCATTACTAATAACGATATTGAAAAGATATTGGGTAAGCCAAGATACAGCAATGACCTGTATAAAATTGCTAACATGCCCGGTGTAGCTGTAGGGCTGGCATGGACCTATGTTGGCGGTGATATTCTTTTTATTGAAACACAATTAAGCGAGGGCAAAGGCGAATTAAAATTAACCGGTAACCTGGGTAATGTAATGAAGGAAAGTGCCAGCACCGCATTAACTTACCTTGAAGCAAATTGCAAAAAGGTAAATATCGATCCTGCGACATTCAATAAAAAAGATATTCATATACATGTACCCGAAGGTGCAGTGCCTAAAGACGGGCCCAGCGCAGGTATCACCATGCTATCTGCATTGGCAAGCGCATTTACAGGACGTAAGATTAAACCGTATTTAGCCATGACGGGTGAAATTACTTTACGTGGCCAGGTATTGCCTGTGGGTGGCATTAAAGAAAAAGTACTGGCAGCAAAGCGTGCAGGATTAAAAGAAATTATCATGTGCTGGCAAAATGAAAAGGATGTGGAAGAAATTAACAGCCAGTATATTAAGGGCATTAAATTTCATTATGTAAAAACTATGCAGCAGGTACTGGAACTGGCACTGGTATAATGTTGTAACATTAAACATTTATTACATTAACAAAGTATTTTTTAAAATATAAAACCCTTGTAAACAAAACCTCGTATCTGATGTTTTACAATTATCAGCATGTTTCATGTTGGTTGTTTTAAGGGTTAAAGAAATTCCCGCCGATTCTTCGGGGGGAATTTTTTTTTGAGGGAATACGGATGACACAGATTGGATGGATAAAAAATGATTTTCTTAAAACCCTTTGCTTAAACTCACAGCACTTTCAAAAGGATCATAATAGATTTTTTTCTGTATAGCAGAAAAAATCCGTTATCATCCGTTTCACCCGTTCAATCCGTGTTCTATAAAAGTTAATAACGGTTGTGGAAAATTTTAACTTCTTTATTTAGTTTCCTTTTCCGAATTTCAATTACCAATGAAGGAAAACAAAGAAATATCAGCCTTACTCCATTTGATTGATGACCCGGATGAATTTGTTTACAGCACCGTAAGCGATAAAATTATTTCATTTGGCAAAGCTATTATCCCCAACCTGGAAAACCTTTGGGAGAATACTACTAACGAAGAATTACAGGAAAGGATTGAATTACTGATTCACCGTTTACATTTTCGTGATCTTACCAATGATTTTACTGCCTGGGCTGAAGGTGATGCAGATCTGTTGCAGGGCGCTTTACTCGTTGCAAAATATCATTATCCCGATTTAAATAATAATACGGTTTACCAGGAAATAGAAAAACTGAAGCGTAATATCTGGTTGGAACTGAACAGTTACCTGACACCATTAGAACAGATCAACGTTATCACCAGTATTCTGTACAATTATTACAAACAAAAAGGTGTTGAATTTGCTTATAATAATCCTGATGATTATTTAATTAACAAAGGACTGGAAAGTAAAAAAGGGAATGCCGTAAACAATGGCATTATTTATTTAGTGCTTTGCGAAATGCTGGATGTACCGGTAAAAGCTATCAATATTCCCAGGCAATTTATTATGGCGTATTTTGATCAGCAGCATGACCTGTTAAACCCTGTTGGCCATTCTTCTGAAAAAATAAATTTTTATATTGATCCGTTGAACGGACAAATGTACAGCCATAAAGATGTAGAGAATTATTTTAAACGCATTTCTGTACCGCCAACCAACTCTTATTTCCGTCAACTGAGCAATAAAAGAATTATCCAGTTTTTATTAGAGGAACTGAGTAAATGCTTTGACAACGACCGCAATCGTTACAAAATGGATGAACTGCTTTCACTGGCTTATTTATTAGATAATGATATACCACGTAGTTAATTACCCGCAATGGCAGGAAGCTGTTGCACAGGGCTTTTACGAGCATCCTTCCTTAGCTAAAGAAGGTTTTATACATGCCAGCATGAAAGAACAGGTGCAGGGCGTAATTGAAAGATATTATGCGGGACAGGACGATCTTTTAATTTTACATATTGATGAAGGCAAATTAGAGTCGCCACATATTTTTGAACTGGCACCATCCATAAATGAAGAGTTTCCGCATATTTATGGCAGGATTAACCTGGATGCGGTGGTGGATGTAACAAAGTGGTGAGTTACATAAAATTTGTATCATGGAATTTAAGAAAATCTGGAATAAGCTTTTTTTTCCAAAGACTCAAGCTGAGGCATTGGCGCTACATGTAGCAGGGGCAACGGTCAGGCATAGAAACCCATTTGAAGATTTAGTTGTTCCTAGAAATGAAGATGAATTAACAAGGGAATTTTCCGAAATATGGATTGCTCCTTATTATCTAAAGCACATATTTAAATCGAACCCAGAAACCATAAATGTTTTTGTTAGTGGAGCTGGTGACTTTACAGTAGCTATTACCAAAAAACTTTTGGGGTATTTCGACTGGAGAGCCAAATTAACTGCCGCTTACTTCGCTGCTATTAACAACCATCAGGAATTAGAAGATATAATAGGAAAACTGTTGCTAAAAAGTGAAGTTTGTTACGCAGGGACAGGATATAGTATTGCTCTGGCAATTTTTGGAACAGCAAAATCTAAAGATTATTTAAAACAATATTTGCAATATTATTTATCGAGAAAAGATCTTTGGTTTGATCAAGCAGAAGCATTTTGTGCACTAGAATATATAGATAAGAATGAAGCAAAACTATTTTTAAATAGCTGGGATGAATTTATTGCTGACAAGGGGAACTGGAATTTAGAAGGAAGTCGGAAAAGATTCCTGGCAAGTATTGAAAACATTTTACGTATTCGAAAGATGTTAACTGATTTGAAATAATGTGCTCGTATTAACCGTAGCTTGATTTCTTAACAAGCCACGAATAAATACAGTTCAAAATATTTTAAGAGTAATTTTTATAATGAATTTATTAACGAAATCATATGAACAACTCGTTACAGAAGTAATTCAAATTCTTGTAAAAGTAAAAAATAATATCAGGGATAATTCAGATTGCATTTGGACTTATTACGAAACACCCGAACAAATGCGTAGTGAGATTGATAAGTATATTTTGGAATTAGAAAAAGGCAGTACCATGTTTTTAGATAAGATATACATGCACTTCGCTCCTACCGCAGCATACCAGGAACATTCAATAGCAAATGGCTGGTCGGATGAATATCTTGAACTTGCTGGTAGATTTGATAAAATATATGAGGTTATTAAAACTACAAATTAAATAGAGCCCCTTTATCTAAATAATTTCACTCTAACGCCAACTCATAAAAATAGTCCTCCACCCTCTTCCAGCCATTCTTTTCATACACTGATTGTGCTGTAAGATTATTGGCACCGGTTTGCAACATCAACCACCTGGAGTCCGTTGCGACACCAAATTCCTTTGCCTGTTGCAATAAAGCGGCTGCAACACCTTTGCCTCTTGCGGTTTCACTTACATACAAATCATTCAGCAACCAGGTACGCTTTAAACCTACGGAAGAAAAAATGGGAAACAACTGGCAGAAGCCAACAGCGATATCATCATCAAATGCAATAAAAATTACAGACTCTTTATTCAATAATCTTTGCCATAAAAAATCAGCGGCCGCTTCCTCATTGGAAGGTTGTTTGTAAAATATACGATAGGCATCAAATAATGGCGCTACCAGTTTAACATCTTCAAGACCTGCTTTTTTTATTACTACCGGCATTTTACTTAATTTAGTTTTCAATACTACTTCATTTCTTTATAATAACAAAAATACAATGATCAGCTGGAGTGATTTTGAAAAAGTAGATATAAGAGTGGGCACTATCCTGGAGGTGCATGATTTTCCTACTGCCAGGAAACCGTCTTTTCAATTAACGATTGATTTTGGTGAACTGGGTATTAAAAAATCATCGGCACAAATAACTGCCTTATACGAAAAGGAAAAACTTGCGGGCAAACAGGTAATTGCCGTGGTGAATTTTCCTGTAAAGCAGATCGCTAATTTTTTCAGCGAATGCCTGGTGCTGGGTGTATATAACGAAAACAATGATGTGGTGTTGTTGCAACCATCGTTACAGGTAAAGAATGGTTGTAAGATTGGTTAGGGTCAAGACGGCTCCAGGCCGTCAGACCCTTTGTCTTAATGTAGCTACTTTATTCTAGGTGTCTGACGGTTGCAACCGTCTTGACACCATTAGCGGTCTGACGGCTTAGAGCTGTCCTGACACCATAAAACAATTAAAAATTACAAATGAGTATCACTATTGCATATTATCAATCGCCGGTAGGTGTATTAGAGCTGAGAAGCAATGGCGATACGCTGTCGCATTTATTATTCTGCAATAGCTGGAAAGGCAATGCTATCAATGAGGCTGATATCAATTTTACTGTACCTTCATCAACTGCAATACAAAATTGTATCACGCAATTGGATGAATATTTTGCCGGCAAGCGCATGGAATTTTCGATGGATATTGTACAGGAAGGGACGGCATTTCAACAAACGGTATGGAAGGAATTATGCAATATTCCTTATGGTAAAACGATCAGTTATTTAGAATTGAGCAAACGTATAGGAAATGTAAAAGCAATAAGGGCTGTAGGTACTGCCAATGGTACTAATCATGTGTCGATTATTGTGCCTTGCCATCGGGTTATTGGCAGTAATGGTAGCCTTGTTGGATATGGCGGAGACCTGTGGCGAAAGAAATGGCTGCTGGAGCATGAAGCGAAATATGCGTTTGGAGTGCAGAAACTTTTTTGAGCCCCTTCTACACCTAAAGGGCGAACCTATGCGGAGATATTAGCGAAGGGAAATGTTCAATACTCAATGCTCAACATACAATGTGCAATGAAAATACTCCTGCGTTTTAATATTGAATAGCGGAGATATTTTGCGAAGGGAAATGTTCAATACTCAATGCTCAACATACAATGTTCAATGAAAATACACCTGCGTTTTATGTTGAATAGCGGAGATATTTTGCGAAGGGAAATGTTCAATATTTAATGCTCAACATACAATGTGCAATGAAAATACACCTGCGTTTTATGTTGAATAGCGGAGATATTTTGCGAAGGGAAATGTTCAATACTCAATACTCAACATACAATGTGCAATGAAAATACACCTGCGTTTTATGTTGAATAGCAAAGATATTTTGCGAAGGGAAATGTTCATACTCAATGCTCAACATACAATGTGCAATGAAGATACACCTGCGTTTTATGTTGAATAGCGGAGATATTTTGCGAAGGAAAATGTTCAATATTCAATGCTCAACATACAATGTGCAATGAAAATACACCTGCGTTTTATGTTGAATAGCGGAGATATTTTGCGAAGGGAAATGTTCAATATTCAATGCTCAACATACAATGTGCAATGAAAATACACCTGCGTTTTATGTTGAATAGCGGAGATATTAGCGAAGGGAAATGTTCAATATTCAATGCTCAACATACAATGTTCAATGAAAATACAACTGCATTTTATATTGAGTATTGAACATTGAAAATTGAGCATTGAGTATTTTTTCAAGAGAATATCTTAAAAAAATCACTCCTGTTACTTCATATCTTCTCCGCCAAAGGACAATGGCAATAGCTGACTTGCTTTTTTAATGATATAAATTTTCCCTTCCTGCCCGCTTAAGACAAGGCGTATAGGTTGTTTTACCCTTTCTTCATATTCGGCTAAGGTCTGACGGCAAATACCGCAAGGCGAAATGGGATGATCACTTTTTCCGTTTTTATTATCGTAGCTGATGGCTAATGTATCAATAGCAATACCGGGAAATAAAGTGGCGGCAGCAGACAATAACACTCTTTCTGCACAAATACCAACCGGGTATGCAGCATTTTCCTGGTTAGTGCCGGTTACAGTTTGCCCGTTTTTTAATTGTGCAACAGCTCCCACATTAAAATGAGAGTATGGTGCATAAGCATTGGCCGTAACCTTCCTGGCTTCGGTTACCAGCTTTGCATCTTCGGGCGACAATTCAGCGATGGAATTGTACACTTCAAATGAAAAATTATATTGTTCCTGGTTCATAATCTTAAATTTTACTACAGATAAAAAATCCTTACTGCATTGCTGCCAGTAAGGACTTGATGTAATAAATATACGATATTTTTTTGTATTTGGCCCAATCGTGAAGCGTCAGTCGTGAAGCGTGAGTGGTGAAGAGTCTGAAAAAAATGGAGTATAACTCACCACTCACGCTTCACGACTAACGTTTACTTTATCCAACGAAAAATACGTTTCCATCTCGGGCCACCTTCCCAGCTAAACCATACCAATGAAGCTTTACCCACGATATGATCTTCCGGAACAAATCCCCAGAAACGGCTGTCCTGCGATTTATGACGGTTATCCCCCATCATCCAGTAATAATCCATTTTAAAAGTGTAGTTATCTGTTTCTTTGCCATTGATAAAAACTCTGCCATCATGCTCTTCCCATGTGTTGCCTTCATACACACTGATCACTCTTTTATAAAGTACTTTATTATCTTCTGTCAGTTTTATATTTACTCCTTTTTTAGGCACCCACAAACCTTCGCCGCCAAAATCATCTACAGTCCATTTAAAAGGCGTATTATTGTAACAATAAGGGTACACATCACTGATAGTACTTTTTTCTCTTACAATTGAATCAACACCAGGAATAGTTTTCAGTTTTTCCAATTCGTTGTTGCTCAGGTTAAGACGGTAATTGCTGTTGTTCAATGCTGCATAATCACCACTGGCACCTTCATCTTCAGCCATGTTGATATGAATACCTTTTTCTTTCAGTATATCCTCGTCGAGAAATACATTTTTTGTTTTAACAATGTAGAAAGTAGAAATATTGGTAAACTCAGAAGGTTTACCATTTACAAATAAAGTACCATCCACCACTTTAATTACATCGCCTGCAACAGCTACACAACGTTTTACATAATTCTCTCTTTTATCAACAGGGCGTGTGGCAATAGTATATTTTTCCCATGCAACATCTCTTCCTTCTCTTCGTACAATATCATAGTAGGGATCTTTGGAATCAAATTCCCGGGTAAGTGTATCACCTGCAGGAAAGTTGAATACTACAACATCATTTCTTTTAACAGGCGATGCAAACCACCTTGTATAAGGAATATGGATCCACTCTACATAAGATTTTGTTTCAATGCCGGGAATGGTATGATGTACAAATGGCATGGCAATGGGTGTATTGGGAATGCGGGGGCCATAAGCAAACTTACTTACAAAGAGGTAATCGTTTATCAGTAAGGTTTTTTCCATGGAGCTACTGGGAATTACGTAGGCTTCAAAAACAAAAGTTCGTATCAATGTAGCAGCTACTACTGCAAATGCAGCTGCGTCGATCCATTCTCTTGCAACAGATTTTTTGTAATTTTTTACAACGGGTATACCGGCATAGCGTTCGCTTTTAGAAAAACCTAAGTAAGGAAAATAAAGGAATGGCAGCAATACAGTAGCAGCATGATGCCAGAAGCCAAAGCGGCCAAAATGTTCTACAAATTTTATAGTTATCCATATGGTAATAAACTGTCCTGCTACAGGTATTAATTGCAGGAAGAACCAGTACTTCGGCAATTCCATCTTTTGCACCATACACCAGGTATTATAAAAAGGTACCAATGCTTTCCAGCCTTCTATGCCGGCCTTTTTAAACATGCCGTACATACCAATATGCCAGCCAAGAGTTGCTACGATAAAAATGATCCAACCCATATTTATATTTAAAGTTTCTTGAGTGCCAAAAGTACCATATTAAATGTCAATAAGTAAGACCGTTCGTAAATTAACAGTGATTGCAATTTTACTTGCATAAAAAAAGTCCTTACTGCATTGCTGTAGTAAGGACTTGATTTGTTAAATGTGCAATGATTTTTGAGACGAATCAACTCACGACTCGCCATTCACAACTGGCGATTATTTTATCCATGTGAAAATACGTTTCCATCTCGGGCCACCTTCCCAGCTAAACCAGATCAATGATGCTTTACCTACAACATGGTCTTCGGGTACAAAACCCCAGAAACGGCTATCTAATGAGTTGTGGCGGTTATCCCCCATCAACCAGAAATAATCCATTTTAAAAGTGTAGGTAGTAGCTTCGTTTCCATTCAGCAATACCTTTTCACCACGTTGTTCAAACTCATTCCCCTCATAGGTTTCAATACAACGGCGGTAACGGATAATATTATCAGCAGTTAATTGTATGGTAGCGCCTTTTTTAGGTATCCAGAGTTTACCATAATTATCCGCACTCCATATGTGAGCAGAGTCAGGATGATTATAGTAAGGAAATAATCTTCCATCAGGCCCTTCATCATAATGAACAAACCTTGCCGCATTTTCAGGCGATAAATTTTTCCATTCTTCATTAGTGATATTCACTAAAACATCCGGTCCTCCTGTTGGTGGCACATCGTCCTGCGATTCCCTGATATGAATACCAATCTTAGCTAAACTCTCTGCATCAGTAAGGGTTTTTTGGGGATCAACCACTTTATAATGTCTTTGCGCATTCGGAAAATAATCCTGTGGTTTACCATTCACCAATAGATTTCCCTTTACAATTTCAATGGTATCACCTGCTATACCAACACAACGTTTGATAAAATTTTCTCTTTTATCAACCGGCCTGGTAATGATCATACTTCCATATTCTTCCCAAACCTTTTCCCTGCCCGATGCCCTGCATTCTTCGTAATAGGTTCTTTGGGAACCAAATCTTTGCTCAGGGTCATTTATCAAGGTATCATTAACAGGAAAATTAAACACCATCGCATCATTTCTTTTTACAGGAGATGGAAACCATCTTGTATAAGGAATATGAATCCACTCTACATAAGATTTTACATTTAAGCCTGGAATGGTATGATGAACAAAAGGCATTGCAACCGGTGTATTGGGAATGCGTGGGCCATAAGCCCATTTACTCACAAACAGGTAATCATTTACCAATAATGTTTTTTCTTCTGAAGGTGTGGGAATAACATAGGCTTCAAAAACAAATGTTCGTATTAAGGTAGCTGCTACTACTGCAAAAGCTGCTGCATCTATCCATTCTCTTGCAACAGATTTTTTGTAATTCTTCACTACAGGTATACCGGCATATCTTTCTCCTTTGGAAAACCCCAGGTACGGAAAATAGATAAAGGGTAACAGTACTGTAGCCGCATGATGCCAGAAACCAAAACGGCCAAAATGTTCTACAAATTTTATTGCTATCCAGATGGTGATAAACTGGCCTGCAATAGGTATTAGCTGAAGGAAGAACCAGTATTTAGGCAATTCCATTTTTTGTAACATGCACCAGGTATTGTAAAAAGGAATAAAGGCCTTCCAGCCTTCTATGCCTGCTTTTTTAAACATCCCGTATAAGCCAATATGCCAACCTAATGTAGCAACAATAAAAATTATCCAACCCATAGTTCTTTTTTATATTTTTTGAGTGCCAAAATTACCATAATATATTTTAAAGGCTAAAACCGTTCATAATTTGTTGGGAGATCGTTAACAGGAAAGTTATGGTTTACGGGTTTGGGGTTTAAGAACAGAGCCCCTGGTTCGCCCTCGTAACCCGAAACTCGTAAACTTTTACACCCGGAACTTTAAACTACTTCTTAGGTAACACATAATTCTCCACGTCTTCTACAGAAATTGTTTTGGCCGATAAAATGATCAGGCGCTCTACCACATTTCGCAGTTCTCTTATATTGCCCGTCCAGTTGTGCTGTTGCAACGCATCCATGGCTTTTTGGTCGATACCTTTTTTAGGTTGTCCATATTCTGTGGCTATAATATCCAGGAAATAATCTACCAGCAAAGGCACATCTGCCCTTCTTTCGTTAAGTGATGGTACGTGTATAATGATCACTCCAAGTCGGTGATACAGATCCAGCCTGAAATTCTTATCATCCACTTCTTTCAACAGATCTTTATTGGTAGCAGTGATCACCCTTACATCTACATTAATATCTTTTTCGGCACCCACTCTTGTTATCTTCCCTTCCTGCAAGGCACGTAATACTTTTGCCTGCGCTGTTAAACTCATATCCCCGATTTCATCCAGGAATAATGTACCTCCATTAGCAGTTTCAAATTTACCGATACGTTGTTTTACTGCAGATGTAAAAGACCCTTTCTCATGACCGAATAATTCGCTTTCTATCAATTCAGAAGGAATAGCCGCACAATTTACTTCCACCATCGGGCCGGTATTGCGGTTACTTTTTTCATGAATCCACCTGGCCACTAATTCTTTACCCACACCATTTTCACCGGTGATCAAAACACGGGCATCGGTTGGCGCAACTTTTTCAATGGTTTCTTTTATTCTTTTAATGGGATCGCTTTCGCCGATCATCTCCTGCACTCTGCTCACTTTGCGCTTGAGTACTTTGGTTTCCGTAACCAGGCTTTGTTTATCTACCGCATTACGCAGGGTGATCAACAGGCGATTTAAATCCGGTGGTTTGCTGATATAATCAAATGCCCCTTTTTTTACTGCTTCTACAGCCGTGTCAATATTACCATGGCCACTGATCATAATCACCGGTACATCACCATTGATCTCTTTGGCTTTTTCTAAAAATTCAATACCATCCAGTTTGGGCATTTTGATATCGCACAAAACAATATCATAGGCTTTTTCACTAAACCTTTTTAAACCTTCTTCGCCATCACTGGCTTCATCAATTTTATAACCTTCGTAGCTGAGGATCTCGGTTAAAGTTTTCCTGATCGCCTTTTCATCATCAATAATTAAAATAGTTGCCATACGCTTTAACAAAATTTTTATGTGGAGTTGATGCGTTTTAGCATCTGTACCCGTTAACGTCAAAATTAGCATTTTATGCCCTTTAAACCGCTGTTATTTTTTTGTTTGTTGCTTTCGCTGTCCTGTAATAATACAGCGAGTTCATCTGGCAATATAGTAAGCACAAATAAGCCGGTGATAGTAAAAACAACAAGTAAAAATCCGTTTCATACAATTGATGCCATTCCTTTACCCGACAGTTTTACAAGAATACATGCTGATAGCAACTCTTTTGCAGGGTGGTTAAGAAATGTGCCACTAAAAGCAGATAAGACAGTGTACCTGTTTGATGGCAGGCCTAAACTGAATCAGCTGGCGCAGTTTGCGGTACTTGACATTTCTGTTCCCACTAAAGACCTGCAGCAATGTGCCGACGCCGTAATGCGGTTAAGGGCGGAGTACCTTTTTGCACAAAAAAAATATGATGCGATACATTTTACGGACAATGAGTTAACTGCATATGACTTTCATGCTCCCTATACCAAAGCAAATTTTATGGCGTATATGGAAAAGGTTTTTGGTATGTGCGGCTCTGCATCTTTAGCCAAACAATTAAATGCAGTTACTGATTTTTCAACCATACAGCCTGGTGATGTATTGATACGGGGTGGCTTTCCTGGCCATGCAGTAATTGTAATGGATGTTGCCCAAAACACTACAGGAAAAAAGATTTTTATGCTGGCGCAGAGTTATATGCCTGCACAGGATATTCATATCCTGGTTAATCCGCTAAGTGAAACTACTTCTCCCTGGTATGCCGTGAATGAGGTGAAAAAAATTATAACGCCGGAGTTTTGGTTTTATCAGAATGAATTAAAACGCTGGTAACGTATCATATGTTACCTGATCTTTCTTTTGCAGATAATTTTTCCAATAGCACCAACTGATTTTTTGCCCTTATTAAATTATGCCCGGCATATTTTTCGCCATAATACGCATCGTCATTAAAATAATCAGTAAGAAAACGAAGGGCTTGCATATAGATCATGAATTTACCTGCATAAACAAAAGACTGTTTTTCTTTTGCAGTTAATTCATCATTCATTTCCAGTAAATAACCTTTTTTAACAGCAGTAAAATAGTCGTCCCGTATGTCAATTTTAGAAAAATCTTTTTCTTCCTCATTTGCTGGTGATAAATAAGTACGCAACATATCTCCCACATCACTTATAAAATAGCCGGGCATTATTGTATCAAGGTCAATTACACACAACCCTTTATCCTGCTCATCAAACAATACATTACTGATCTTGGTATCGTGGTGTGTGGCACGTATCTTAAAATCATTATCGAGTTTTATCTTTTCAAAATCGTCAACAATTGTTTTATAACTTTTAATTGTTGCTATAGCTCCGGCAGCGTCTTTTATCCTTTGTGCGTTACCATTAACCAATACATTTTCAAATTGCCGGTACCTCAACGTAAGATTATGAAAATCGGGCAATGTAATTTTTAAATTGGCAGCATTAAAGCCAGCTAGTTTTTTTGTAAAAGCCCCGAATTGAACGGCAGCTTCATAAGCCTGCCCCGGTTTGGTAACCACGTCAATAGTATGCGATTGTTGTACAAACGGAAACATCCTGAAATAATCATCATCAAAACAAAACAGTGTTTCTTGTGCTGTTACTGTTTTAAGCGGTGCTACAAATAAATAATCCGGGTAATACTGCTGTAAAAATTCAGCTACCATGCTAATATTTTCCGCAATATGTTCCGGTTGTTTAAAAATTTTGTGGTTGATACGTTGCAGGATATACGCTTTATCCCCGTTTATTATTTTCCAGGTGCTATTGATCAGGCCGCTGCCAAAAGATTGCACCATACAGGCATCACTTTCAAAACCATATTCTTTTAAAACCGTTGCGATCATTATAATCAATTATTGTTTTTGATAAGAGAAAGGCAGGTCTATTTTTATACTGTTTCCCTTGAGTAACTACCATTAACAATGCGTAATATCTTAAGCGGATTATTATCTTTCAACGCCTCGGGCAATAATGGTTGCGGAAAATTCTGGTAAGCCACAGGCCTTACAAAACGTAATATAGCAGCCGTTCCCACTGATGTAGTCCGGGAATCGGTAGTGGCAGGAAAAGGCCCGCCGTGTACCATCGCATCACACACTTCCACACCTGTAGGAAAACCTCCGAATAAAACTCTTCCTGCTTTTTCCTTCATCAGGTCAATAACAGGTGACAGATAAGCTTCATCATCAGCATTGGCATGAACGGTAGCTGTTAACTGTCCTTCCAGGCCTTGCAATGCTTCGCATATTTCATCAGTATTTTTGCATAACACCACCAGGCTTACCGGGCCAAATACTTCCTGCGATAAACTTTTATTGGCCATAAAATCTTTTTGTGCAACACTGAAAATATGTGGCACAGCTTCTGTCTTACCTGTATCAGGTATTGCTTTGCTTTCTGTTGCTAAAGTAGCGGCTGCTTTTAATTGCTCCACACCGTTATTGCAGGCGGTGTAAATTCCTTTGCTGAGCATTGTTGCCGGAGTGATCTTTTCAATATTTTCTGATAAGGATCGTAAAAATATTTTTGTATTATCGTCATCTACCATAAACACCAGGCCGGGGTTGGTACAAAACTGCCCTACACCCATACATACCGAAGCGGCAAAACCTTGTGCAATACCGGCAGCATTGGCAGCCACGGCACCGGGCAATAAAATAACAGGATTTACCGCACTCATTTCTGCATACACAGGAATAGGTTCGGCACGATTAACAGCGGCATCAAAAATAGCCATACCGCCTTTTCTTGAACCTGTAAAACCAATTGCTTTAATGGCAGGATCTTTTACTAATTGTATTGCCGTGGTTTCATTACTAAATACCAGCGAAAAAACACCATCGGGCATATTGGTTTTCTTTGCTGCACTGATGATGGCCTGGCCTACCATTTCATCGGTGCCGGGATGTAAAGGATGTGCTTTTACAATTACCGGGCAACCGGCAGCCAATGCAGAAGCCGTATCGCCACCGGCGGCAGAATAAGCAAAAGGAAAATTGCTGGCTCCAAAAACCATCACGGGGCCAAGCGGCGTAAGCATGCTGCGTAAATCCGGTTTTGGTAATGGCTGCCTGTCGGGAATGGCTGTATCAATTCTTGCATCTACCCACGACCCTTCTCTTAATAGTTGTGCAAACATTTTCAGCTGCATCATAGTGCGGCCACGCTCTCCTGTTAGTCTTGCTGCAGGCAGGCCACTTTCGGCCATGGCACGGTCTAATAATTCGTCCCCGGCAGCTAAAATCTCTTCAGCAATGGTTTCTAAAAAAACAGCTCTGTCTTCTATAGATTTTTTATTGTATAATTTAAATGCTGCCGTTGCTTTTGCAGTAACTGCTGTTGCTTCTGCTACAGTAACCAAGTGAAACTGGCCGGGCAGTAATGCACCTGTTGAAGGATTAACGGCTGCAAATATTTCACTACCTGTTGCAGATAAGGTATTGCCGATTAAATTATTACCGGTTATTGTCATAATATTATTATTGTAGGTTTAGCTATCATAAAAATAGCCCATTTTTTAAACGGGCTATTTTTTTATTAGTTTCAAAAGAAGAATTATTCTATCCCTGCGATCATTTTTACGCTGACATAAGCTTTTGCCTTTGTGCTGTACACTTCCTTTTCGATATAAGAAAACTCAACTGATTTGTTTTTAAGAGACAAAAGATTTTTTGCGTAGTTATTGCCATTGGTTACATAATCGCTCCACACCAGCTGGGTTGATTTAGCACCAGACAATACAGTGATATAAATGAAGTCTTTTACTTCCACATTGGTAACCTTTCCGCTTACCATACGGGTATCTCTAACTACTTCCGATTTTTCGGGGCTGGGAGATTTCATCTGGGTCTGTGCCATTTTCATCATTATCTCGGTCATTGCCTTACAATCTGCTTTCATCAGGTCCATGCCAATTTCTGCACCCAGTTTCTGCATGGCTTCGGCATCAGTCATTTCGATATTCCGTTCCTGCGCAAGTGCCATAAAATCTTCCAGGGATTTTTTCATCATACACTGTCCGATGGCCATTTGCAATTCTTCCTGCGATTTCTTGCTGATGTCGGGCAATTCACTCAGGCAGGCGCAGGTGCTGTCAACAATTTTTTTCTTTAAATCAGTTTGTGCTGTTACAGCAAAGCTGCAAAACATAATCACAACTAAACCAGCTATTTTCTTCATTTGTATTTTTTTTGCAAACCTAAGGGAAAATGGGTGAATTTGTTTTGGTTTGAAGTTTAAGTTCTGTTTTTAACAAAAGAATTCGCCTGTAGGGGCAGCTTTTAAAAATTTAGTGTATAAATGGCATATCCTTTAAACAAAAAGTTGCTTCTATTTAATTTTTCCAAATATATCGGCTTGTCTATCCATTTCCTCCCGGGTTAAAATATTGCCTGAATGTATAATTATCCTGTACCTGAAAGTAACAGACTGATGGGGTTGTAAAGAAAAATTAAGCTCTTCCTTTCCATTGCTGAATACTTTTCTGCCCAAAGGATTGGCTGCAAATAATCCATAGCCCCTGGCATGCCAGTAAGTGGGGTAGCCAATATTTGCCGGATGATCGATGATGCCGATAGTAATATTTTTGCCTTCTTTTATACCCGTAAGCATTGCCCACTTACCGGTGGTTCCCCAAAGCGAATCGCCTTTTAATCCATTACTGCCATAGTACATGCCGGTAACATCTGCACCAGAGGGTGGCACAGTAGTAATATTGTTCTTATCATCTATAAAACTGCTTTTTTCTTTAGAAGGCAATTCCAGTTCTCTTGCCACCCTTATACCTAACATACCATCTTTTACATCTTTAAAAATAACATTGGTATCAGTAGCGGTTAACCTGGAGATACGGTCAATTACAAAATCATTTCCATTTGCAGTGAAATTAAAAGTGGTGGTTTCGTTCAATAAAATTTTTTCGTCGGGCCTTACCCATACAGCACTTACCACAAGTGAGGCTGCATTATTTGCTGTGCTTTTGCTGATAATTTTCTGATGGCGTATAGTACCGTACTGGCTTCTTTTTTCTGGTGCTATAGCGGTAGAGTTATTCCAGAAGTCGAGACCATTAACCGATTCGTAATTTAGCCAGATACCGGTATGATGCGGATGATCTGTTCTTTCGCCGGGTATAATATGAAACGGGTACTGCCTTGTGACAGTGATCCCATCAATTGTATTTACAGGAAAAAGGATAGGCTTTCTACTGGAATCGTAGTAACAATAAGCCGTAAGTAATTTACCATTGAATATAATGGCCACTTCTTTCGCCTCTTTTTTCTCTGTTATTGTAAAACCTTTTTGAGACATCGCAGAAAAGTTTACAGTCATAAAAAATAAAAGTGGTAATATTTTTTTCATATCTGAAGCGTTATAGTAAGATGATTGAACGGGTGTTGCATGGCAAAGCAATATATTCCTTTACAAATGTAAAGATTTAATCAGTTGGTATAAATGAATTTTAACCGGAGGTATTAATGAAATGCATGCAGGAGCGGTCAATAGCGGATTTGCAGGAAGTAATTACTACCATCCGGAATTGCTTTTAGCAATACAATTGTAAGTATAATG
Organism: Ferruginibacter sp. SUN106; assembly: GCF_050611765.1. Taxonomy (NCBI): domain Bacteria; kingdom Pseudomonadati; phylum Bacteroidota; class Chitinophagia; order Chitinophagales; family Chitinophagaceae; genus Ferruginibacter; species Ferruginibacter sp. SUN106. The sequence continues at coordinate 165,110 of NZ_JBODJC010000003.1, read as the reverse complement.
CTATCTTTCTTATTTTATTTTTTGCTGAACATATAATCCACCACAATCCCATTCACCAGCATTTTTTTTCCTGCATAAGTTATTTTACCATTGGCAGGAACACAAATAATTACTGCTGCGTTTTGTGGCGCCAATTGTATTGAAGCAGTGGAAGAAATATTACGGGCAACAAATTTTCCGGTAACGGTATTATACAAATCTATTTTTTTACCAGGTTCCGGTTTTACGATAATTATTTTGTTGATTGTATAAGGATTGTAATACAAAAATGAAGGATATGCTTTATCATGATAAAAATCTGTAGCTAATAAATTTAATTGCAAAATTCCATTCACATTTGTATTACGAATGATGCTGCCAAAAATTCCCACATGGCCGCTACCATACACACTGAACTGAGATTCATCCGGATTTTTACCAGGTACCCAAAGCGGCCCATCTCCCTGGGCTACCGGCCCTTTTAAATTTTCATTTCCTTTGTGCGAAGAAGTTTTGATAATGCCTTCATAGCCAATTACACCTTTGGTAACTGCTGCCAGTTGCGGAATGGTTTCATGATCATCGGGCATGTACTGCGGATAAAAGAACCTTGCCGCATTTGCTGCATTCAGCATCCATTTACCAATAGCAGTTGCATAAGACTGATCATAACGCACCATAGGAACCAGCGGCCATGCGGCATCGTAAGTATTCATTAAAAAACCGTAACCGCCATGATCTACCGTGCTGCCCACAATACCAGAAATATCAATATCATTCCATTTGCCCACCAGCACTCCCCATCCCTCACGACAGATAGCTGTGCCGTCGAAACTCCAGTGCAGTAATTTATTCAGGTCGTAATTTTTTTCCTGCTCTGCATTTATCCTTGCAGCCAGGTAAGCGCCAAAAGGCATCAACACTTCGTAAGTTGGATTATGCGATTGTGATTGCAATGCATTTAAAGCGCTGATCGCCCCTTTTAAATATTTTGCATCACCAAATTTTTTATAGGCTGCATATAGTACCCATGCATGCCCTGCTGCCACATCGGGCTGGGCGCAGATCTGGTTTTTCATGGGGGTCATTTTTCCGTAGTCAAAATAAGACCATTCGTAGTTGCCATTTAATATAGAATCCGCAGCATAAAATTTTTCTGCAATGCTTTTTGCAATTGCAGTAAAACCAGGTTCCTCAGGATATTTATCGCAGATAGCATAAAACAATACATTAGGGTAAACATCGTACCACCAGTCACGGCCATAACCCCCACCAAGCAATGCTACTTCGGGGCAGGTATTATTCATCATAATATTCCAGCCCGTTTCTTTATTAAAATAATTTTTCAGCATGCCTACATAATTATACTGCTGTTTGCTTTTATCAATACCTACCAGGCTGGCGCCCAGTGTAGCGCCCATTGTTGCCAGCGCCTCATGAAACATGCCTTTGTTATTAACGCCCTGCCTAACATCTGCAACAGCGGTATATAAACCCACTACATTCTGAGCAAAGTTTTTCTTGCTGCTGTCTATCCACACCATGGGCCAGAATTTACCGGTTGCATTAAAATCATATACAGTCTTATCAAAATTCTGCGACATTTTTTTGTAATCAATAATCTGCAAAGGTGATGGAAGGTCAGGCATAGCATCAACTCTTGGAATGGCTTGCTGTTTAACCTGTGCCATTGCACCTGTTACTGAAAACAAAAAGAAGGCAAATGTTTTTATGCTGAATTTCATGTGCTGTTTATTTTGAATTATATACTACAGGCAACCATTTGTTACATATTTGCAGAGGCAGTTCCCAAAAAACTGTTGGTAAGTTAAACATATTAGTTTGAGTAACTGTTAAACTTTGCAATAGTTGCTAAAGTAAATAAATGAGGGAGTTATTTCAAAGACTCTTTGTGAAAAGCGGTTATGTTTTTTCAGCTATTCTTATTTTTTTTGTAAGCGTTCGTTCAATTGCGCTATAAATAAAGAACCCGGCTGCAATCCTGTTTTATTTTTTCCTTCCCACTCAGTCATTGGCCTTCCTTTAAATCTGCCTTCGTATGGTATTGCCTGTAAGCCGATAACATAATTTTTTCCTGATACCCATGGATCTTGTATAGCAGCTTTTGCGGCAGTGCAATTCCAGAAAACCTGCGTAACGCCGGACCATCCATGGCCTGTGCCCCAGTTGCCCCTGTCTTGCGCATTTATTTCCCCATCCGTAATAATATTATCATACAATGTACCCATTGCCCAGCGATGATGCGGACCAATATCAGCATGTGTATTTTGTGCGGTGCACTTATAAAAAACATTTGGCCCTGCTACTTTTGCTCCGGTCACATAATCGTGCCGTCCTTCGCTGGCAAAACAATTCATAAATAAATTCATTTGGCCGTCGTTATTAAAAGAATAACGCCGTCCACCAATTATCTGCGATTTTGCGTCGAGGCATTTGCAGGAATCAACCGTGATCCATTTACTTTGATAGCCCAGGTTTACACAGGAATAACCAAAATATTTTGAAGTAACATTAGTGATCCATCCGTTTTCTATCCTGTTAAAACTGATTGCATCCCAGCCATGATTTTCTGCAGTGTCAGTTTCAAATTCAGATTCCATATATAGATTTTCTATTCCGCATTTTGAAATCCTGCCGTCAAAATTGTATTTGAATATTTCGCCACCACCATATTGTGTCTCCATTGCCATTACAATCGGGTTATCGATGGTAATAGTGTTGCCCGATATCTTTGTGATGATTCTTTCAAACTTTAGATCATAGTCTGCAGCTATCCATTGTTTAGTGTCTGACTTCGGCTCTATTTTATCCATTTTAAGATCTGTGATCCATTTTTCAGTACCAGGCCTTAGTACAATAATATTATCGCCTGCCTGCAATCCATCCACAGTGTTTACTGTAAACGATTTTGTTCCAACAGGAACGTAAGCATCAAGGATCTTTTTTCTTGTACCCGGTAATTCTTTAACGCTGCCGGTTCCAGACACTTCAATAAGACTATGTTTTTCATTGCCTGTTGCAATAAGTTTCGTTGCATCGCCTTCTCCCCGTAAAATAATACCCGATGCACTTATTTTGATAGTGCCTTGTATTTTATAAACACCTTTGGTTAACAATATGGCACCTCTGAATCCATCTTTACCAGGTTTTGTATTAGCTAATGCATCAATAGCGGCCTGAATTATAGCACCATCGCTATTACCTGAAGGAACAATTGTTTTTACTACAGCAATATGCGGTATTGCAGCATCTCCCCTGTAATATCCTACCCTGCTGAAATCAGGGATGATATTGCCCTGTGCATCGGCTATATATTGCAGCTTTCCATCAGCCTGTAATTTAACTAAAGCTGATTGCCAGTTTTGTTGTGCAAACAAAGTTGTAATGCAAAAGGATAATACAACAAACAATAAAATTCTTTTCCTATGAATAGGCAGCATATTCTTCTGTTTAAAATTATTTTATTTTTTTGATCGCAATAATGCTTCTAAATAATAGTAATCAGCGTAATTAATTGGCACATCAATTTCACTCTTTGCCGGTTTATTGCCCGTGCTGTGCAATAAAATAAAACCAAAATTTTCGCCGATAGCAGAACGGTAATTATTGGTAAGTGATGTCAATATTTTATCCGCAGCAATTTTATATTCTTTACTTTGTTTGCTAAACTTACTTAACTGATATAAACCTGATGCGATAACAGCAGCTGCCGATGCATCCCTTGGTACAGCTGGAATAGCGGTATCGTTAAAATCCCAGTAAGGCACACCATCGGCAGGTAAATTGGGATGATGCAAAATAAAAGCAGCAATACTATCTGCCTGATGTAAATATTTTTTATCCTTCGTCTCCCGGTAACACATGGTAAAGCCATACAAAGCCCATCCTTGTCCCCTCGCCCATGCTGATTCATCTGCAAACCCCTGGTGTGTCATTTTCTTTTTTACGTTGCCGGTTATAGTATCGTAATCAACTACATGGTAAGAACTATAATCTTTTCTGAAATGATTTTTTAAAGTGGCGTTAGCATGGCTGACTGCAATATTATAGTAAAGTGAATCGCCTGTTAAACGGGTAGCAGCAAATAATAATTCCAGGTTCATCATGTTATCAATAATAACCGGAAAATCCCATACATCCGCATGATGATCCCATGAACGTATAGTACCTGTTTTTTTATTAAACCTTGTAGCTAGTGTTTTAGCAGATTGGATGATGACTGCTTTGTAATGTGCATTTTTTGTAAGGCGGTAGCCAATGCCATAACTATTGTACATTTTAAAACCCATGTCATGTGTGCTGGCATTAAATTGTTCTTTCTCCAGCAACAGTGTAAAACTATCGGCTTTTGCTTTCCATTTTTTATCTCTTGTAAATTCATACAGGTACCAAAGCTGGCCTGCAAAAAAACCACTTGTCCAATCTTTAGATGGAACTAATTTCAGTTTGCCATTTTCTATAGTACGTGGTGAGATCAACTCTGCTTTTTCATCTTTAGCTAACAGAATATTTTGCAACATTACTGTTGTTTGCTGTTCTGCTGACTCAATTATTTTTGAAACATTAATTTTTTGCGCAGTGGTAATTACAGTTGTTATTATAAATAGAAATGTTACTATTGATCTTATTACCATGGTATTTTAATTTGTTTTTATTTAAGCCAGATGATTGGATTTCTCACCGGGAGATTCCTGATCACTTCATTTTCAGTTGGCGCATGATCTAATGATTTCCAGGTTTGCAACCAATTGTTATCAGAAAAACGTTGTGCTGCAAAAACTAAAAATGGTTGTGCTACAGGCCAGTTATCCCAATACATCACATCCTTCTTGTAAGGCCAGCTGTTTTTATCTTTTATAAAAGGATATAAAAAGTTAACTGCATTCTCAATTGATTTACCGCTTGCAGTTTTGTATGTCCACAGGTCATCATGCGGTGTTGACAGCACCTGGCAAATAGTAGCCATGGCATCTAAATTAAAAATAGAATACCCATAAGGTTTGGTTCGTTTTAATTCTAAAGGAAAACTTCCGTCATCAGCTAATTGTTGCGGCAATAATTTATTTTTAAATCGTTCTTTGCAAAAATTTATTAAAGAATCATTGCCCGTAAATTTTGCAAATACTGCAACCTGCATTACCCAGCAGGTGCCATGATTATTTACTGCGGCCATTTCATCTTTACCATATTGATGTGTAGTAACCCATTGCAGGTATTGTGTAAACCAGTTTTGAAAACCTTGTGCTGTTTTGTTGTCAATACATTTTGAATGCTGCAGTATCTGCAAACCCTGCGCCACTTCTATCAATTGTATGGCATCAATAATACCAATGCCCCGGCCTGTGGCACGGCCTTTTATTGCTTGTGCATATAAAAGCGAGGGATTCATCAAAGTTGCGGTATCAGTAAACCATGCTTTGCAATGTGTAATGGCATGACATGCATATTTTTCATTGCCGGTAATTTTATAAGCTGCTGCCAATACTCCAACGATCTTACTAAAACGTATCATTGCTATTCGGTGTGCTGTAAAATTATCCGGGTTGGTCATGCCATCCTTTTGTATGTAAGGACTGTCGGCGTTTGCAGGATCAGGCCACCAGTAATCACCTTCTGAATAAAAATCATGTTTACCTCCCATGCTTCTTATTGCATTGTTTGCAGTAACAGTTACAGGCGTTTGCGTTAATGCCCATGCGGCATCTTTTAGTATTTGCTGTTTTGAGATTTTTATTACCTCCTGCCGTACATTAAGAGCGACATTTATTTTTTGTGCTTGTCCGCTACTATAACATCCAATACAAATAATGAGGAATAAAAATTTTATGATATATCTTAATTTCAATTAGTTCTTATTTACTCGTTACAATTAATAAATGCTGTTGGTAATCCTGTTGATTGTACACTTACTACATTTTTTCCTCCAGCCGTTTGCACTTTAATGATGGCTCTGCCATTATACATTTGCACATACCTTGAACCATCCGGTGTACCCATATTATCGATCAGTTTGCCATCACCAACTAAACCAAAGCGAACCCAATTGGCAGCATCAAGACATTGTATGTTTTTATTATCGAATAATTTTACCTGTAAAACAACAATTCCATTTGCTTCACTCAATTTCTCAAATACCAGTTTTGCAGGCTTATCCCATTTTTCTGTTTGATATTGAAAATCGATAGCATCTTCAACAATTATCTTCTCTTTTTTGGCCATCACCTTTACATGATTCATCCCTTTATTCAATACCACCTGCCAACGCAATCCTGCAGCAGGAAAATCCTGGCTGTTGCGTTTTTTTACACCCACACTTTTTCCATTTACAAATAATTCTGCTTCATCACAATTGGAATATACTTTTATCATTTTGGCTTCGCTTTCATTACCCCAACGTACCGGCCAGGTATGCCCGTAAATATGCGCCATTGGTTTAGCAGACCAGTACGATTGAAAAACATAAAAAGCTTCTTTAGGCTTGCCGTCTCTTGTTACAACACCTTTCTGATTCATGTAAGGAACAGGGTTATCGGGACGGATCGGCGTGGAAAAATCTTTGAATGCCCATTGTGCTGTGCCGGTTAACCATGGCATTGTTTCCTGTTCTTTCAAATGCCAGTCCATTAAATTGCAGATATAGGATTCACTCCAGTCTCCATCTTTAGAAACTCTTGCTGCCCCGCCGATCAATGACGCATCTCCGGCACGTTCATCTGCAGACTGCCCTCCTTTAATATTTAGCAATGCATTATCCGGGTTTTCTGAATGACGGCCGGCGTGACTGTCACCGCCCCACTCCACGTGCAGAAAACGATCTACTTTATCAAATTCTGTTTTTGAAACATCTTTGTAATCGGTATAAATGCCCCGATACCAACCTGCCCATATAGAAGGCGAATACACATCTACAATATCTTTACAAAAATCGCAACGGCGGATAGCAGTTTTTCTTGAGCTGTCCAATTGATGCGCCAGCTGATTAAGTGTGGTCATGAATGCCCTGATCTTTTCTTTATCAAACTCCGGAAAATCACCGGGCCAGTCATTTTCATTTCCTAATCCCCATACAATTATTGCAGGATGATTGTAATGCTGTCCGATCACATTGGTGAGCATTCTTTTTGCCTGTGCTTTATATCCGTCTCCGCCTAATCCTCCACGGCACCAGGGAATTTCTTCCCAAACTAAAATACCAAGACTATCACAGAGGTTTAGTATGATCCTTGATTGCTGGTAATGACCAAGGCGAATAAAATTTACGCCCATGTCTTTCATTTGCAGCATTTCGCTACGCATCATTTCTTCCGTCATTGCCGCACCAACACCTGCATGGTCTTCGTGACGGTGAGTGCCTTGCAACAACAATCGTTTTCCATTTAACATGAATGGCCCTTGCTTTAAAAATTCAAAATTCCTGAAGCCGGTATTTTCTGTTTGTGTAAAGGTTCCTTCTGTTGTGGTTATAGTAAGTGCTACTTTATATAGTGTTGGTTTTTCAACCGACCATAATTGCGGTGACTTTATTTCGAAGTTGCAGATGTCGATTGTACCCTGTAAGTCGTTGAGTTTTTTTTCTGCATGCTGAATTATTTTTCCTGATGGATCAATTAAATTTACTTTGATCACGGCATCATTTAATGTGGCAGGGTTATACAATTTTGCAGTAACGTGTAGCTTTGCATTTTTTCCTTCTTTATCTACTGTTGCCAGGGCAAATAATTTTTCAACAGACACAGCAGGTGTATACACCAGATTAAGATACCGGTAAATCCCTCCATACAAATTAAAGTCAGAAAGATTGGAGGGGATCATTTCAACATCACGTGAATTATCTGTACGTATAGCAATAGGAATTTTGTTGTTGAATTGTTTTTGAAATACTGCTGTTTTTTTAAAAGCCATCACTGCATCAGTAATATCCACTGTCCATTCATCGTAACCTCCAACATGTTCTGCTACCAACTGATCGTAAACATATACTTTCGTTTTTTGTCCTGCACCTTCAAAATGCAATAAGGTTCTGCCATTGGCATAAGGATTTTGTATGTCCAATTGCGTACGATACCATGCGGCGCCCTGGTAATAATTTATATCGGGATCAACGGCATCGGTTGCATTTACACAATGTGGTAAACTAACCTGTTGCCACAAAGGAAGCGTTTCAGGAGCGCCTTTTTCAGCAGGACGAATAACTTCATAAATACTTCCAACATCCTGCCGCAGGTAATCCCAATTATTAATGAGCCGGATTGTTTTTTGAGCCAGTGTACCTGCTTGTACCAGCAACAAAATGCAAAAAATAATTGCCTGTATAAATATTTTCTTCATGCTGCTAATTTATAAGACCGATCAGGATGTTTTTTTTATTCACTTCGTGAATAAAAGTTGCCACGAATAACACTAATTAACACGAATAAAACCCATTAGTGAAAATCCGTGCTATTCGTGGCAACAAAAACTACCACGTAGTTTCCTACATCTTCAGACAATTTAATTATGCAATAATTTTAGTTGATCTGCACCGGCCTTCTGAAAGCAGTTGAAAATATATCTACATCAAACTGGCCGGTGATATTATCCAGCATCTGCACTTCAAATTTTCTAACACCCGGGGCTGTGTTGTTCAATAATTTGATGTAGATAGTATCCATGGCCTGTTTGGCTTGTGGAAATATAATTGAATACGTGGTATCTGCCGATTGTATCACTGCTCCGTTTTTATCTACAATATTATAATCAGTGCCCCGTACTGCTGGTGTGGTAATGCCTGCTGTAGTAACCGCATACTTTGCTACTGCATCATAACTGCGGGTGAAAGTAGAATAAAACTGTACCGGAAATTTCAGCAATGTGGCCTGGTTCCTGGTAACAGTAACACCAGTGTTATTATTAGGAACGAATATCGCATAGTAATGATGTTCCAGCTCGGGTAAACCAGCGGCAACATCTTTTTTTTCGCAAGCAGTAAATGTAATGATGCCTGCTGCAATAAAAATATATAGTAATGATTTCATGTTGTTAATATTTAAATGTTATTACCAGTTTGGATTTTGCACTACGTTACCGCCACTCAATGATATTTCATTAATGGGAATGGGATACAGGTAATCCCTGTTGATCCTGAAAGTTCTGGTACTTGCAGGTTCTACTATTAATACATTATCGCTGTTCAGGTTTAAACTCGATTGATTGGTACCTACCCATTCTGCCGCAATAAACTTTGCGCCCAATAATGTTTGTGGTAAAATAGTTTCGGCAGTCTTCCACCTGATGATGTCATCATAGCGGAATCCTTCCAATGCTAATTCCACAGTTCTTTCTCTCCTGATCTCTTCTCTCATGCTCAGGTTATTTGCCGTAACAAATGCATTGGTCAGTTTTGGAGCAAAGCCAACTCTTGCTCTTAATGCATTAACAGTAAGATTAAGATCTGCATCACTGATAGTACCATTCAATTCAAATTTTGCCTCCGCATAAGTTAATAATACTTCAGCGTAGCGAATCAGTATTCTGTCTACTGTTGCGGCGTTGGTGATAGTTTGATCAATAGTGTTGAACATTTTTTTAGGTGCGATAGCTGTTCTGATACCTAATGAAGTTTTAGGAATCCATGGCCCCTGGTAAGCCACTTCACTTGCCCTGAAATAAGTGAACCCAACACGTGGATCCCTGTTATCTAAAATAGTGTTGTAACTGGTTTCATTGTTCTCAGGAACAAATAAAGGCGAACGTGTAGCGGATGCTGTGGTGCCATCTACATTAAATGCAGGAAGCCCATCGCTGTATAAATATTCACGAACCAGGTTACGTGTTGGAGCCAACTGGCCATTCTCTAAATTCCTGGATTGATTATGGCCCACCAAAAGATTTGCATTACTTACGCCGTAAATTTTTACAAAAATATTTTCCGTGTTAGCCTGCCCTTCGCCGGCCTGTATAAATAAGCCGCCATAGTTAGGAAATAAAGTATGCCCTTCGCCCATTACGTTAGTGGCTGCGGTAACGGCAATATTCAAATGACTTTGCCAGTCAGTAAGGTTACCATGAAATTTCCCTCTTGTACCTTCGTATAATCCCACTCTTGCTTTTAAAGCCCATGCTGTACTTTTAGTTACCCTGCCCCATTGTGCTGCTGCAAGGTCTGCTCTTTTAGGTAACCATAGTGCAGCAAAATCAAGATCATCGTAAATCGCTTTCACTACATCTGCTCTTGGTGTACGGGGCATCGTTAGTTCAGGTGAAGTGATCTGCAGTGTTTTTAACAACAATGGCACATCGCCATAAATTTTTAATAATTTAAAATAAGAGTAGGCCCTGAAAAAACGGGCTTCTGCGAAATAGCGGTTTTTAATAGCATCAGTAACCTGTGCTTTTACACCTTTTTCCAAAATATTATTAGCAGTAAAAATTTCTGCATAGCGATCATTCCAATCACCACTCTGGTTGGGTACCGACCTGTTGCCGGTGCTTACTGCATTGGGTGTTGTGTTCAATGCATCATCTGCCCTGTTATCGATCCAGTCGCCGGGCAATTGCTGGTACAGGCGGTTAGCGGCATTCATCAGATCTGTTTCCGTATTCCAGAAGTTAGCATCAGTAAATTCTGTTTCGGGCAAACGTTCTATTTTTTTACATCCACTGATCAATAGACCAATGGCAAGTATATATAGTGATAGTTGTTGTAACTTTTTCATTTTACTAAATTGATTAAAGTGAAATATTAAGGCCAAAGGCAACACTGCGGTAAAACGGATAAGCGGTGGCGCTTACATTGTTACCCACTTCAGGATCGAATACACTTAACACTTTTGTCGTTTCCCACAAGTCCTGGCCAGATACATACAATTTAATTTCTCTTGCATATTTCTTTTTAACAGGTAATGTGTAACCGATCTGTATATTTTTCAGGCGCAGGTAATTACCATTCTGTGCCCAACGATCGGAAGGCTTGTAATTGTGTGCACTGGTTTGATACATCCTTGGAAAAAATGCATTGGGATTATCGGGTGTCCACCTGTCCATATGAATGGTCCATGGCATATCTGCAGTACCCAGCATTGGTGACAATGTTTCTTCACTGATCAGGAATTTTCTTTGCATAGCACCTTGTAAGAAAACAGAAAAATCAAATCCCTTCCATGACAAACCCAGGTCAAAACCGTAGGTATATCTTGCATTGGTTGTACCGAGATAAACCAGGTCACCGGGATTTTGTGGCGTACCATCCCCTGAATTAATTACACCATCACCATTAAGGTCAAGGTATTTCATGTCGCCTGCTTTGGGGTTAGCAAAGAACGGATAGTTAACTTTTGTTTTATAGGCTGCGGCTTCTGCATCAGTTTGAAAAAAACCATCTGTTTTATATCCCCAAACTGTATTGATTGCATATCCTTCCATCAATGCTATTACACCGCCTGCCCCGATAGAATTTTTACCATCGTAATGCACCAGTTTATTCTGGTTATCAGAAATATTGAAACCAACATGGTAATCAAATTTTCTTATCTTATCTCTCCATTTAATATCTAATTCACTACCCCAGCTTTTTAATTCACCTACGTTAGTAAAGCCGGTAGCTACACCAATAATGTTGGGTACATTTAAAGTTGCCAGCATATCCTTATTACGTTTTACATAGTAATCTGCTGTTATGGTCAACCTGTTTCTTAAAACACCCAGGTCGATACCGATATTTGATTGCTGTACGGTTTCCCAGGTAATGTCCGGAGATGAAAGCACACTCTGGTAAAAATATTGAGTACGGGTTCCGTTAAACACTAAATTATTATTGGTAGTTAAACCACTGGTGAGTAACGGAATGTAATCATACAAACCTATGGCTGCACTATTACCCAGCTGCCCCCATGAAAGACGTAGTTTTAAATTGTTTATAAAAGACAGGTCCTTCATAAAATTTTCTTCACTGATTCTCCATGCAGCAGAAAAAGAAGGGAATAACTGCCAGCGGTTTGATGGTGCCAGTCTTGAGCTGCCATCATACCTGTAAGAAGCCTCTAATAAATATCTTCCTTTAAAACTATAATTCAAACGGCCGAATGCTGAAGCCAATGCCCATGTTTGCACCAGGTCTTTACTTGTTTTAGTAAGCGGATCTGCAAAATTCAAACTAAAAAAATCATTGCTGATCATACTCTGCCCAGTTGCGGTTACTTCATCTTTCCTGTATTCTTCATACGACCCACCTTGTAATAGCGTAAAGGCATGATCTTTTATTTTATAGTTGTACGTTAAAAATCCCTGCAGGTTATTCTGGTAGGCTTTATTTTTTACCAACGACATGGTGTTAGGTGTATTAATACTAAAACGAACTGTGTTAGTGCTGCGGCCGTACCAGTATAATGTTTTACTATTGTTCTCCATGTTATAAGCATTCTGGTTTCTCCAGCCTATCACATCAAGTGTAAGCCCTTTTATTACATTCTTCACCTGAAAATTCAATTTGCTGGTAAAGGTTTCATAATCCCTTGTTTCTAACCCGGCATTTTTTTCAATATCCACGGCATTTACCTGCAGGTCGCCATTGTATTTGTTGCCTGTTACATCTTCTGCAGGTACATACAATGATTGCCTGGTACGGCTGCGGTACAGCCTGTTAATGATCTGATCGGTACCATAAGAATTTTCTCTTGTGAATGATCCGATATAGCCAGCCGTTACTTTCAGGCTTACATATTTATTCAGTTCTGCATTCAGGTTCAGTTTAAAATTATACCTTTTATTATCGTCTGGCCCAAACCGTAATATACCATCTCTCTGGTAAAAACTTCCAGATACGAGATAATTCACTTTCTGATCTCCTCCGCCAATTGACAACGAATGATTTTGCTGGTGATTAATTTTATCCATCCCTTCTTTTATCCAGTTATTGTTGCCATAATATTCCCAGCGGTCGGATGTGGGGTTAGGACGATAAGAAAAATTTGGATTTTGCAACCATTCAATCTGTTCAGCACTAAATTCTCTTGCACCGGTGGCATTAAAACGGGCTTCGTCAATCAATGTTTGTTCATCCCATGAGTCAAGGCGTTGTGGTTGCCTTGCGGTAATATTTATTCCGTAATACGTATTGAAATTCACTCTTGTTTTTCCCGGGGCTCCTTGTTTGGTAGTCACCAATATAACACCGGCGGCAGCTCTTGCGCCATAGATAGCAGAAGCAGAAGCATCTTTTAATACAGTGATAGATTCCACGTCATTCGGATCCAGTAAATTAATATCCTGTTCAATTCCATCCACCAGTACCAATGCATTAGCAGAGTTGGAAGAAGTAAAACCACGAACACGGATACCATAACCTTCTGCACCGGGTTTACCACTACCTCTTAATACAGTTACACCGGGTAAAACACCTTGCAATGCGCCGGTTACATTTGGCACCGGACGGTTTACTAAATCTTTGCCGCCCACCTGTGCTACTGCACCACTAAGGTTTACTTTTTTCTGGCTGCCATAACCCACTACCACTACTTCGTCCAAACCTTTGTTGGCTAATTTAAGCACAACATCCACAGTATTGTTATTGGCATTAACTGCTATTTCATTAGTTTCATAACCTACTGAACTAAATACCAAAACCGGTTTTTCATTTTTTAATACTATCCTGAAGTCGCCCTTTGCATTGGTAACAGTCCGGTTACCAGTTCCTTTTTCAGTAACCGTAACACCCACAATCGGCGCACCTTTATCATCTCTTACGGTTCCCGAAACAATGATATCAGATACATTCAGATTACCTGGAGATGGATTATCCAAACCGGTAGTAACCACCAATCCTTTTTCACGGGATACTTTAAATAAAATGATCTGGTCATCGGCGGCTTTGTAGCCAATGTCAAGCGATTTAAAAATCTCTTCTAAAAATTCACCTAATTTTTTGGAGCTGATTGTACAGGAAATTTTTCTGCTGGCCTGTATAGCTTTAGGGCTGTACACAAATTTTACATTGGCCTGGCTTTCCAGTTCGGCAATGATCTTTTTGATTTCCACCTGCCTGGCAGTTATAGAAACGGGCTTGTTTAAATAATCCTGGCCTTTTACATCTTTAGCGTATAAAGAAAAGGCGAAAATGGCAGTAAGTACAATCTGGGCAAACGTTAATTTCATCAGCTTAAGAATTAAAGCAGCAGCTTGTTTTTTTTTCATACTTTAGCAAAGTTTGAGTTCGTTAATTAATAGTGGCGGACCTTACAATAAATCCTTTTTAAGGATTTGAAAGCTGTCAATGCTCGAACATTGACGGCTTTTTTTGTAAGAAAAAGAGTTGATTTTTTATCTTATCATACAGCAGTATTTGGTTTTACAATCAGTTTAAAATATTTTTCTATTCGCAGCCGGCACCTTTTATTAAAATGGTAGTGCCTTTTATTTCGTAAGAAGCGTTGATGGCTTTACATATAAAATCCAATTTTGAATACAGGTCCTGGCGAATAATGTTTCCTGTAAAAGTGCACTTATTGATATTTTCATTTTCAGCAATAATATCAATAGCATATTCTTTAGAAATTGCTGTTAATACTTTCGCCATTTCTTCATTTTCGAAATTGAAATTTTCCGGTTTTTTATTCATCAGCGGCATTGGCTTTTCTACAAGCGAAGCCACAAACATTCTTGTATTAACCGAATAAATAACTTTTTGATTAGGGGTTAACACAACGCCGTTCTCGGATTTATTTTTTTGATTTTTCAGCAACGCCTGGTTTTCCGATACTTCTACCCTGCCTGTAAGCACTGCTACTTCTACTTCTTTATTGGCCTTTTTGGTATTGATGGTGAAACTGGTACCAATTACGTGAGTGATTAAATTATTGTGATAAATATAAAAGGGGCGTTTTGCATTTTTAGATACTTCAAAAAAAGCTTTACCTTCTAAATACACTTCTCGTTTATCGGCAGAAAAATGTTCGGGATAGTTTAAGGCGGTACCGGGTTCAATTACTACCGATGTACTATCCTCCAATAATATACTAATGGCTTTACCTGTATTGTTGGTTTTATTGATCATGCCCGATTGAGGCATAGCAGCGGTAAGGTTATTACGATCGGATAAACCATTATTACTATTGAACCGGACAGCAAAAAAAACAATCGCTCCAATTACCGAAGCTGCCACTGCCCATTTAACAATAGCCATTTTATAGAACGGGCGTGCAGGTTGTATTGAGGGTTGTTCTGTAAGTAAAGTTTTTTCCTGTATCTTTTCCCAGATCCTGCTGTGTATAGCATTCAGGTCGCTTTCGGTGTAGGATGCAAAAATATTATTATCCTCAGATAATTCCAGCAGGTTATCAATCATCTGCCTTTCTTCGGTGGTGCAGGTATTGTTAAGGTATCTGCCAAGCAGGTTGTACAACGCTGTTTTACTCATATAGCAATAGGTATATACAAGCAGTAACGCAAAAGGCCTGTAACCCTAAAGACTGGTAAATATTTTTTTAGCTGGCTAAAAACAGGAGTAACAAAAACAAAAAATCTTTAAGCTGTATGCGGAGAAATTTGAATGATTTGGTAATATGATATTCCACAGCTTTTTCAGTTAAATGAAGTTGTAATGCGATCTCTTTGTTGCTGTAATTACCCACTTTGCTCAGCCGAAAGACTTCCTGTGTTTTTTCGGGCAGTTCGGCTACAGCTTTTTCCCAGGCCTCCATTACATTACGCAGAAAGAGGTTGTTCTCTGTTTCATTATCATTGTTTGGAAGCGCAACAGCAAGATTCTGGTATTTTTTATCTTTTATTTTAGCACGGATATAATTTAACACACCAAACTTTGCGGCCTGCACCAGGTAAGCTTCTAAATTTTGTATAGAAACCGCATTTCTTCTCTGCCATAAAGAAACAAAAACATCCTGGCAAAGGTCTTCCGCAATTTGTTGGGTATGTACTTTACCCACAGCATAACGAAATACTACAACCCAATAGCGGCGGTAAATTTCATCAAATGCCCCGGTATCTGACCGGCCCAGCATTTCCAGTAAGGTCTCATCTTTTTGCAGTTGGTAATACATAGCAGGTAGCTTTCGCTGAAGTAAAAGTACAAATTTTGCAATTGATTGATCAAGAGGTTTTCCACCAAAATTATTTTACCTGTTGCCTGGTTAGCAGATATAATAAAAATTAAAGACATCAATTTTTTGAAGCATTACAGTGCTTACAATAATGACTGAAAGAATTTAGCAATGAAAGAATATAATTATAGGCTTTATTTAACAAGCTCCTGAATTACTTTTGCCAAATGCGGTTTTTGTCTGTTTTATTGTTGTCATTATGTTGCCTTGCAGCCAGTTTGCAAAGCAATGCTATTGATATACCCATAAAACAACAGCAGGCACCAACTGAATACAGGGCTGTTGAACAGGCTGTTCCGGATGATGCATTAAATGATTATTACCAGGTTGCTGCAACTGCACATGTTGCAGCTCACCATTCCGTATCTAAAGAAGTTTCCGGTTTTTTCACGGGCAATACGGCTAAAAATATCAGGGCTTATATTCCAAATGACAGCTTTCAAAACAGCCGCATACATTCTTCAGGCAATTATGCCAAAACTTTCAGGATCAAACTGATCTTTCCACAGCATTATCATTGGTAATGGTTGACACCTTATTGCTATCGCAATTCTGCCGGCTGATTCAATAGCCGGTTATTTATTTATTTCAAAAAAACTTAATTATGTCAACCATACTTATGGCAATACTCATACTTGCCTTTACTATAATACTACCCTGGATCTTTATTGCACGTCATAGAAAAACTTTAAAAAAAAAGGAATATGAAAATTTCCGCAGGTTTAGTTCTGCCGGTTCCGATCGTGACCTTTCTTTTTCCCGGCAGGAGATCATTCAAAATAAATTTATTGGCTTTGATGGTATACAACAGGTATTGATGATTGCTGAACTGGATAATGATTATGATATCACCTGTATTCCTGTAAAAGAACTGGCACAATGCAAAATTGATAAAGAATATTACACCCATGGCGATACCGCTGCCGACAAAGAAAAAATATTAAAGGAGATCAGGTTAGTATTCCATTTACGGAATAACAGCGAGCCCATTGATGTTTTATTTTATAACAATCAAAGTGATAGCATCTATCTTATGGCAGACATGGAAACAAAAGCCAGGGAATGGCAAACTGTGATCTCAAAAATGATTCCTAAATCTGTTGCAGTAAAAGTGTAATACAGGCTACATAAATAATTACTCCACTGAATTTATCGGGAGTTAGTATTTATTTATCAAAAAAGAAAAATTAACAGTTTTATTATCGCCGGCTAAGGGTTGGTTTTTACCTTTACCGGTGATAAATTATTCTCACAACATATTTTATAAACCTCATTCTATTTCCAATTAAAAAAAATCTCATGAAACTTACATTAGTAATGATGACTGCGCTGTCATCTGTAGCATTATTTTCCTGCGTTAGCAGTAAAAAATTTAAAGCATCAAAAGCTGATTATGTATTGCTGGAAACCCGCTATAAAACAATAGAAGGCAACCTTACCGATTGCAATAAAAAAACGGAAGTTTTAGAAACCGAAAAAGCATCATTAAATACAAGGATCACCGACCTGAATGCACAGATAGAATACCTGAAAGCCAATAATAACCAGGCATTAAAGCAGCTGGAAGATTTTTCAGTAATATCAGCCAAACAAGCCGAAAGCATAAAAAAATCGATGGAAAATATTGGCGCTAAGGATAATTACATTCAGACTTTACAGCAACAAATGGCACATAAAGATTCGCTGAATATGGCATTGGTGATGAACCTTAAGGGTGCTGTTGGCAATATGAACGATGATGATATTAATATTAAAGTAGAGAAAGGTGTGGTGTATATCGACATTTCGGATAAACTACTTTTTAAGAGTGGCAGTTATGATGTAACAGATAATGCCAAAACAGTTTTGGGTAAAGTGGCCCAGGTATTAAAAAATCAGCCTGATATTGAATTTATGGTAGAAGGTCATACAGACAATGTAGCTTACCGTGGTAATAATGTTTTACTTGACAACTGGGACCTAAGTGTGAAAAGAGCTACATCGGTAGTGAGGATATTGCAAAAACAATATGGACTTGATCCTTCTAAAATGGCTGCTGCAGGGCGTGGTGAATATAAACCTGTTACAGATAATTCCACTACGGAAGGAAAAGCATCTAACCGCAGAACAAGAATTGTAATATTACCGCAGCTTGATCAATTCTTTAAATTGCTGGAACCGGTGCAAAAATAACTGTACCATTAACCTGATTTGTTTATATCAAAATTCTGAGCCAAACAGAGAAATTAAAAAAGCCCGTAACTATTATTTACGGGCTTTTTTAATTTGCGCAATAACTATTTTACCGGGATTTTCTACCACAGATAAAATAAATTACCTAAAACTTATTATGGCTTTTTTAATTTAAGTGCTTTCGCTTTTTTTTGTGCTTTTAAAGCTAATTCAGTAGCCAGGAAGCAATGTTTTTGTGACATTGCAGTTTCGGTTCTGTTTAAAACATCGTCAACCAATAAAGGACCAAATGGTAACACCTCGTTATTACAATCAATGTGAACCATTTCGGTTTTATTGGCCATATATAAATGATTGCCGCCTTTAAGCCCTGATGCGATATCTGTATTTTTTCTTACTTCAATAAAACCATCCGTTCCTAAAATAGTTAACCTCCCATCTCCCCAGGTATCTAAACCATCAGGTGTAAACCAGTCAACCCGTATATAACCGGTTCCTCCGTTTCCACTTAACATTACATCACCAAAATCTTCAAATAAAGGTTTATCGGGATGATGCACATTACCTACCTGCGACATTAATACTTCTGCCTCAGTAGAACCGGTAAAATGTAAATACTGATCAAATTGATGAGAGCCTATATCGGTAAGAATGCCCCCAAATCTTTTTTTATCCCAAAACCAATCGGGCCTTACGGCCAAACCAGTTTTGCCGATACCATTATTAATTCTGTGTGGTGCTAAATTTACGGTTTGAATTACCTGCCCGATAGCACCTGCAGCAACCAGTTTACTTGCTTTTTCGGTCGCTTTATTTTCGAAACGCTCACTATACATGATGGAGTAAATTCGCTTTGTTTCCTGCTGTACTTTTTTAACCGCCGCTAATTGTTCTAATGTAATAATGCCCGGTTTATCAGTCAGGTAATCTTTACCATGTTTCATCACACGAATACCTAATGGCGCTCTTTCGTCAGGAATGCCCGAACTTAATACTAAATGAATAGCCGGATCTTCTAAAATCTCATTTTCGTTTTTTGCCAGTTTTGCTTCGGGATATAATTTTAAAAATGCAGCAACAAGATCGGGTTGCTTTGCATACAAAGCCACCAGTTCACCACCCCCTCTTTTTATGGCGTCTGTCATTCCATAAATATGAGGATGATCGATATTAATAACCGCAAATTTTATTCTGTTGGTAATAATTGGTTTGGTATTGGTTTGTGGGATAGTTTCTGATCTGAGCTCGTTTTTAAATCCAGATAATAAATACATTCCAGACAATACAGAAGCATTTTTTAAAAATTTACGACGATTTGAATTGGATTGGTTCATGGTGATAGTTTTAATGGTTCAATATAAGCAAAATGGGGCATAAAAAAATCCCTGCAAATGCAGATATTTAGTTTTGTAGTCCTCCCTAAACAATTTTCGAACTTATTTATAATGGATCTAAAGCGATTGGCAAGCATTGTTGCTTAACAAGCAACGCTTTAGTTTTTTACCATTACGCAATTAAAAATGGCGAATATGAAAACAGACAAATACTATATGGAGTTCATCCCATCCATTAAGACACAAATTGGGAGCAACTTCTACATTATTTCAGCACCGGGAAGATAATTTCTTATAAGATTAAGGCTCAAAAATACGGAGTTAAGATGCCTGACCAGATTTTGGCAGACCAGCAAAAAGAATTAGCAGGTTTAAAAGGGTTTTCACCCGGTAACTTTAAAAAGATAAGACTATTTGCAGAAGCGTATTCAACCTACTTTGTAATTGGCTCAACGTATCATTTCTGTCGTGTATTTAAATGCATACAGCAATTATGAGTATATGTAAATATTTCATTTTACTTCAGGTGCCTGAAGTTTTTTTAAAGTTATTCAAGCATCTTTCGCAATGCGTTAATATCAAAATGCTGCTCCCAATTGTTGAACAGCCTTGAAGAGTAACCATAATCTTTAGTGATCTCATATCGAAACTGTACTTCCATAAACAAAGGTTTTGCAGACTGGCCGTTGTTGGATACAAAATAAGCCGGGTTTAAAACATACAGCGCACATTTATATTCTCCTTCCTGATCATAAAACCTACCCAAAGCATCCAGGATTTTATTTGCATCTTTTAGCAATTTATCCTGGTCTACCACTGCCGGCTTCTGTAACCATTCTGGTGTTTGTCTGGCAAGCAGATCATTCACTTTTGCTTTTTTTGCTTCATATATCTTAGGGTAAGCCAGTTTATCTGCTTCCAAAGCGGCCAGGTTTCTTTTTGCATAGTCAGCCGTATTATTTCCGATTGATTTAATTCTTTCTGCATTGTCATATTCAAAATTGGCTTTTTCTATTTCAAAATATTCCAGCATATCCTGCAGGTATTGTTTACGACTAACGGGAACCAGTAAATGCACTCCCGGCCTGGCAAGGAAATAACGTCGGTCTATCCATTGATAGGAATCAGGCCCGTGATTATCATACCTTGCCCCACCTTCCCAATGCTCAACATAGCCATTACCATTGTTGAGCTTTAAAAAGTCGCCATGAAAATCTTTATAGTTATCAGAGCGGGCAACCATCAGCGTTGCCTCTGAAATATATTGCGATACACGACTGGGATTGTTTGCTTTGTCTTTTTCAAAATTGGGGCCCACTTTCGCTTCTACAGGAATTTGATACAACGGATTTCCATTTTTCATATTGAACTCCCCCGTGCCCACTGCATGCACGCCACCCGGCATTATAGATGGATTGAAGTCAACCCTGAAAGTCGTTCTGTATTCATCTACTATTTTGCTGGCGTGTTGGACAATATTGCAAACTAAAGCGTATACGCTCATGCTGTACCCGTAGTAGGCATAAACATTTTTGCCGTAATTGCTGCTGCCCCACCTGGTAAAACTTACCCTGGCAACACATCCTGTCAATGTAAAATCTTTGCGGCTGGCTTCTTCTGATTTTTCTACAGTGATGAGATTTTTCATCATCGCCGCTTTTTCGGCGGTTGTGCCTTTTAAAGCAAATCCATATTTTGTATTGTTATGGTCAGTATAAATACCGGGCATAGCGTCAACGTCTGCACGTGAACCACATGGTGTTAACGGGTCAGTTATTTTTTTTATTCCTTGCGAAAACCCGGTAATGCTTCCAAACACTATTATTGAAAAGGTCAAAAGATGTTTCATGGTTTATGATTTATTTATTTAAAGATACCCGTACCATTTAATGAACCTGCGCCGCTATTAAGGCTCATTCTTCCTTCCATACCAGCACTTGCTCCGGCACCGCCTACACCAGCGGTAGCTTCTACACCGGCACTCACCACTACATCTGTTACACCAGTTCTGTCAATTTCAATATCTGCACCTGCGCCAGCGCTTACACTTGCCTGTAGAGGCCCCAATTTACCACCGGCAGTTACTTTAGGCCCAATGCTAACGGTACAATTTTTAAAAGAATCACCAAAACCGGCGTGATCTAGGTCTTGATTTAAAGTACCGCTGATCACACCTGCGTTAAAGGTCGTAGTTAATCCACTGCAGGTAAGCGTCATCGTAAAACCGAGCCTTGCACTTCCAAATTCGCTGTTGATGGTACAATTAGGGTCTTTGAATTGTGTTAACCTACCGCTTTTTCCTCCTGCATCATTCACACAATCATATTTTATTATGTTGGCAAAGTTGAACCCATTCTGTGTCAGGCTAAGATCTTTCAACCATTGCGCCTGCAAGCCTGCATTGATGCCGGGCAATAATTTAGGGTATGTGGTATACAATGCTGAGTAAGACATTTCATTGAGCAGTTGTTTCTCTGCAGCGAGGTAATTATTATACAGGCCTTCTAATTTAGTATTGTATAGTTTTAAAAATGCATCCGATGCTTTTACAGATTCCCTGCAGATCATGTCCAATGTGGTATGTCCGCCTTCTCCCACATCGCTGATTTTTTTATTGATAACCACCATTGCATCGTCGTATTCTTTCTTTAACGCACCGCCTTCTCCATTCATATACTCTTTGATACTTTGAGCAGCAGCTTGTTTTTTTTGTTGCAGATTTTGTAACACTATATTTTCCCTGGCATTCATTTTATTGGAATACATAGGCGCTGCTACAATTTTCATCGCTTCGCTCTGACTTACAGAATTGGGATTTGCCAGGGTTTTATTCATGACATCCATAAATTGTTTTTGTTGTTGTTCCAATTGCTTCAGCGTTTCTTTATTGGATTGTTCGGCAGCTTTCTGTAATGGTTTTAAACGTTGCTCAATATCTGCACGAAATTGTTTCCATACCGGATCCATTGCTCTGCACTCTGCTACTGATTTTGGAAAGGATGGCATAGCAAAGCCTCCGAGATTTAGTAAATCATCGCTTTTATTTGATGGTGGAAAATTGTTGTAATCACCAGTACCCGGGATGTAGCCTAAACTTTTCAACAGGTCTGCTCTTGTATTACTATACCCTTGTTTAAAAGCAGTTTTTGCTGCGGCAGTGGCTGCTGTTTTATTGCCTTTGCCTTCAGCGATCATACACATGGTTTCGTTGGCTTGTGCATGCGTTGCTGAAATGGTAAGCGTGGTATCTAAATATTTTTTTGCTTTATCTGCATCGCCTAAGGCAAACCATGCCTGGCCAAGATTGTTAAGTACCGTACTATTTTTTTTAAACCTGTCATTCAGGTTATTAAGAATAGGGATCGCCATTTCAGGTGCGCCCATCATCGTTAACATCGATGCATAATTATTTAAGTTGTCAGTGTTACTGGCATCATCATTACACACTTGCGCCATTAAGCTCAATGCGATCTGCGTACGGCCACCTGCCCATAATGCAGTAGCGGCATTGCCCATTTCATCAATCGTTACTCCTTTTTGTTTAAGATCTTTATAAATATCGTTGGCCTTATTTTTTGCAGCAGGCAATACAGCAGCAAAAGTTGTATTACCTGTGTTGCCAATGAATGCACTCATATTTGCATTGGAAAGTGTGGCAGCAATGGCTTTGGTATTTTTTACAACATTACCCTTTGGAGCAGACTGGTTGCTGTTTACCTGGCTCATAGCATTATTCATTTTTTGCCCCACTCCCATGCTATTGAGCAGACTGTCATACCCTCTTTTTGCATCCGGGCTCATGCCGGATGTTTTCTCATTCAATTTTTTCATAGCTTCTGCCATTCGCTTTTTATCAGCTTCCATTTGTTCTTTGGAAGGTTTTTGCGCAAAGGCAAATACAGTAAAAAATGTTGCAGTGATAAGTAAGAATATTTTTCTCATTGTATAAATGTTTGATCTGGATGTAAGTCATTTTTTAAATCTTCTGAAAAGGAACAACCGTTTCAATTCTGTTCTTATCATAATCACACTGATATAAACCCATTAAATTTCTCCATTCATTATTTCCAGATTTTCTTGAATAAAATCTTATAAAGTATTTTGTTACCGGGCCTGAAGCAGTCTTTCTTTCCAATACATTTCCTTTAAAAGCAAATACACCTGCGCCTTTAAATTGTTTGCTTTTAATTAGGTCATTGTAATAGTCATAGCCCACTGTATAAGAAGATTGTGTTAACACATAGTATTTTCCCTCTGCAGTGTAACTGGTAGCAACACTTAAACTATTGCCATATACCCCACTGCCTGACACCCATGTACCTGTTAGTTGTGTTTTATAATCTACATTTTTTTCGGCAGTGCCATTTATTTTTAAAGTGAATAAAAGAAAATTCAAGCTCATTTCCATCTCGCTGCCCAGTATGTTATCAGCTGAATTAATAATGGCTACATTTGTTCCTACCTGTATAAGCAACACGGTGCCTTTTACAACATCACCCCCTTTTTTAGTTATGCTATTGCTTAACATATAATAGGGTAACCCCTGGCTGGTAACTCCTTTTTCATGATCACCTTTTTCGAATAACTGGTTATCAGAAGCGTTATACAAACTCCAGCCATCAAACACTTCAAAGAAGATATGCTCCATATCTTTTTCTAAACTGCCCGATGACTTAACCATACTCATAAACTCAATAATTCTTTTTCCTGTAGTGGTATTTTTTTCTACCGTTAAACTATTTGCCCCGGCATTTAAACTCCATGTAGGCGGAACAGTAATGGCATAAATATTTTTACTTCCTGAACCGGTTGTAGTGTTTATTGGTGGTGACGATTTGGTAGTATTGTTTTTTGCAGCTGCTATTTCGTTTAAGTCCAGGCTTTTTATAAAACCCAATATGTCGTTTTGATATTTATCTGTGTTGGTCATAACTACCACATTGGCCATTTTGCTATTTCCTGTAGCGGTTATGAGTGTTACCCATCCTTTATTGCCGCCATCTGTATAGTTGGCTTGCCCCGAGATGACGTTCCATCCTTTTTCGATAGCAGGTGCTTGCATGGTTGGTTCTCCGGAAACAGTCACCGTGCCTTTTACCAATGTTTCCCAACTGTTATTAAAGTTTTCGTTTGCCGTTGCCGTGGTTGCAGCCGACTGCAAAATAATAACAGTAGCATAGTTTCCTTTGCCATCGCTTTTGGCAGACAGTTGTATACCTTTCTCCATTTCTATTTTATCCCAGCCTTTAGGTATAGTATAATTTAATACATCAAAGGTTTGTTTTTGGGCAAATGTGGAAATGGAAATGAATGCAACAAATAAAACGGAAAATATTTTTTTCATATAATAGATGTGTTTATAAAACCTTGAGTAATGGTAAAACGGTTAGAGTATGGAGAGTGTAACGCTGTTATTGCTCAAATCCTGATCGCCCGTTTTATTATCCGGATCAAGAACATAAGTAAATACTAGTGGGCCGCCGCAAGCCCCGTGATAACCGTAAGCCACCCCCGATGCAGTAACAACCTGTCCCGGGCTAATAATATTTCCCGGAGCATTTATAGTAAGACGTACAGAAAAGCCGCATACTGAAGCCCCGCAACTAGCCTGGGTTACATTTCCTAATATTATAGGCACCACATAACCAACGTATCCACCACCGTTAACACAATCCCAATATTTAAGTGTATTCAAATCAATATTGGTAGCCCCGATATTGCCAATGGAACAGCTAACATTGTATTCTTTACTAACAGCATTATACTCCACTTTTAAACCGGATATGGCTAAATCTTTGTTCTTAGGAACAAAGCGACCGGCAATTGATATACTGGCAGTGTTATTGCCTTCATCTGTTTCTGCAATCAAATTATTCGCATCTGCTTTAATAGAATAAGTGTAGGTATGGTTGACAAATAAAGGCTGTAATGGATTGGTTACATTCACTTGGGTTACTTTAAATAAAAGCCCTGTTGAATAAATCCTGTCATTCCACTTTTGCCCTGAGTGGAGTATTGACGAAGTATTATTGAATAAAGATGATGGTAGCCCATATCCGCCTGCAGGAGCCCCGTCTAAATAGCATTGAACATTAATATTCTTTATGTCTATATCAGCTACGCCTGAATTAGCAACTGAAAAATAAACTTTCACATCAGGGTTGGTACTTGTTGAATTGTCAACAACACTGTCAATTATTACTGTTAAATCTTTTGCCGGATTGAGACCTGTTTTAGAAATGGACGGCTTTACTACTCCCGATGCCGGCAACACCTGTTTAGGACTAATAGGTAAACTCTTATTCTGTGTTTTAGCTTCTATTGCATTTATAACAAGAAAAGCTAAAAAAAAATATCTTTTCATTTATTAAATTTTATGCTGTAAAAATAATTGAGCGGGGCAGGCAACACAATCATTAAAAAAGATGATTTTTGCAAAAGGCAGCGAAAAATCATTAAAAAAGATGATGTTAAAGCAGCAGCGTTTAACTTTCTTTTGTATTATTAAATAGAAATAATCTGGAATGAAAAAATTACTATGTATTATTCTGATTCTTTTATGTTTTCAATATAGCTATAGCCAGGATCAGGGAAAGATAGATAGTCTCAAAAGACTGTTGAAGGTTGCAAAAGATGATACCAATAAAGTGAAACTATTATACGCTCTTACCCTCGAATATGAAGATCATGACATGCAGGAAGCAATGCAATATGCAAAACAAGGAGGACGATTGAGCGAACAATTGCACTATACAGCCGGTAGTATGAAGTATAATAAAAGAATGATGTACTTATATGCTACGATTATGCAACACGATTCGGCTATATGGTACGGCAAGCAGATTCTTAAAATTGCCACCGAAACGAAGGATTCTTTAAACATTGGTATTGCTTACATTACGTTGGGAGAACGCTACAATTTTAAATCGGATTATGAAACAGGGATAGAATATAGTTTAAAAGGGGTACGTATTATAGAACGGTTAGACACTTCATCCAAAACAAGAGCCACTTTAAATGCCAGTATGGCTGCAAACTACCTGATGATAAAAGACTATAAGAAATCGATTGAATTTGGCGAAAAGACAGAAATCCTCGATAGAAAAAACAAGAACTATAAAAGTCTGACTTGTACATTACTAAATCTGGGTAATGCCTATGATGCATCAGGACAGGATACAAAAGCAATTGAAGTATATAAAGAAAGTTTATCGCTCTGTGATCAATACAACTTTCCAAGTTTTGTTGCTATGAATTGTGAAGGGATGGTAGAAATTATGGACAGGCAAAACAATTTAGAGCAGGTAAAATATTATGCAGAAAAAGGTTTGGCAACAGCCATTAAAATAGCTGACAGCTTTAATATTATGTCTTGCTATCAAAATTTGTCTGTCTATTATTTAAAAACAAATCAACACGCTAAAGCCAAAGAATTACTTTTTAAGGCGCTTGCTATTAGTAAGGCCAATGATTATAAAGAAGCAAGAGGAACAATATCACTAAGTCTCTCTAATGTGCTGTATGCAGATCATGACTATGCTTTAGCGTCTCAATATCAAAGAGAAGCCACAAAAATTAAAGAAGATATTTTTACTGAATCAATGGCTCAAAAACATGCCAACGAAGAAGTAAAATTTGAAACAGAAAAAAAAGAAGCGCAGATAAAATTGCAACAGGCAGAACTCAGGCAAAAAAATATATTTAACTATTTTCTTATTGCGGGTGCTGCTGCTTTATTACTGATCCTTTTACTCGGCTTCCGAAATTATCGAAACCGCCAAAAATTACAACAGGTAAAAATTGATGAACTGGAAAAAGAAAGACAACTCACTGCCACAGAAGCAGTACTAAAAGGCGAAGAACAGGAACGTACCCGTCTTGCAAAAGACCTGCACGATGGATTGGGTGGAATGCTAAGCGGTATAAAATTTTCATTAAGTAATATGAAAGGGAATTTAATAATGACGCCGGATAACACCCAGGCTTTTGAACGCAGCATAGATATGCTGGACAGTTCCATAAAGGAAATGCGCCGGGTGGCACATAATATGATGCCCGAAATACTTTTAAAATACGGGCTGGATATTGCCCTGAAAGAATTTTGCAACGAAATTGACTATAGCGGCGTAATTCATTTGAGCTATCACTCTATCAGTATGGATAAAACTGTAATTGATCAAACAACGGCAGTTACTATTTACCGTGTTGTACAGGAACTGGTAAATAATGTCATCAAACATGCTGCTGCAAAAAATGTGCTGGTGCAGGTTCATGCATCGGAGCAGGAAAAACAGTTAGCGGTTACAGTTGAAGATGACGGTAAGGGATTCGACATTGCCCTGTTGCAACAATCACCGGGGATCGGGTGGAGCAATATTCAACATCGTATTGATTTTTTGAAAGGTAAAATAGACATCAATTCAGAACCGGGAAAAGGTACTTCTGTATTAATAGAAATAAATATTTAGTGAAAACAAGCATATTTGTAGTTGATGACCATTATATGGTAATTGAGGGTATCCGTTCATTATTACAAAATGAAAACGATATCGAATTGATGGGTCATGCAACCAATGGCGCTTCCTGTCTTGCATTTTTAAAACAGCAGTTACCAGACATTATTTTGATGGATGTTAACCTGCCTGATATTAGTGGTATTGAATTATGCAAACAAGTAAAACAACTGTATCCTTCTGTTTTTATATTAGGGTTGAGCACTTTTAACCAGCAGGCCATTATCCGTAATATGACAGATAACGGAGCATCAGGTTATATTTTAAAAAATGCAACAAAAGAAGAATTACTTGAAGCCATTGCTGTTGTATTGACGGGTAAAAATTATTTGAGTATAGAGGTGGCACTTTCATTGCGGAAGAGCAGCAATGAAATGCCCATGATAACCCGTAGAGAAAAAGAAGTGTTACGGCTGATCGCTGAAGGTTTTACCAATACAGAAATGGCAACAAAACTTTTTATTAGTGTTGCTACAATTAATACCCACCGCAAAAGTCTTTTGGAGAAATTTGATGCCAAGAATACTGCGATCCTTATTGGAAAAGCTACAAAACAGGGGTTGATTTAAATGTCCGGGGCTTTATCAATAATCGCTGAATGAAATTTCTTCTTGCAGGTTTTTCAGCCGCAATATCAGCAATGAGACTTACAAATTATCCGAAAGTAAGCACTGCATAGTTGGGAAGTGCCCGATAATATTAAGATCCGGGCAAAATCCGGACTCCGTAAATTAGTCTACCTCTTCACTTTATGAATTACAGAGTTAAAAGAGGCAAAAATTTCGAACTAAAAAACTCGTTCTCAGAGAATGGGTTTGGGCATTTGTAAAAACTTGCCGGGTGACTATCTACAGTTCAAACTTACTATTGAATGATATAGCACAATTATTGGCATATTGAAAAATCCGGTAACATTACCCCACGCTGCCATACCAATTAAACTTTAAATTCTCATGGCCAGGGGGTTTACAAAAGGTAATATCTCTTAAGTTGCACAAAGTCTCTTTCATATAGTTTTTACAACATATCCCAACGGGGGGGGTTACAAAAACTACCCACTGTTGGGTAGGCTGTAGTAAAAAAATACCATTAGCTTTAACCAAATATTATTTATGAAATTACCTGCCGGTATTGCAATTGCTTTTGTGTGTTTTACAATGTTTACTGCATCAGCTCAAATAACACCCGCCAAAGCAAAGGCTGATACATTAAAAACAAAACCATTTAAACTAACGGACGAATATGATTTTTTTTCAAAAACAAGCGACGTTAAAAAAAATGATTCCGCAAGTTTTATTAACTCGAATGATTTTTTGGCAGCATTGGATTCGTTTTTAGATGTGTCCCTGAGCTGGAAGGCGCAAAGAAACAATACAGATGTGTTTGTTACCACAGCATCTCCTCTGTTTAATGCCGACCATTATGATGGTTTTATTATTGCACCACGGCAGGCAAAAATATTGCACCTCAATATTACCGGTTCTCTTTTTTCCAGTAATACTTTCAGCCCTGCCTATGTCCCTTTTTATTTACAAGTAAAGAGTGGTAAAACGGTATATCTTAATGAATTGGAGCAGGGCAAAAAAACAATCAATATTTCATTGAACTCTACCGACACTGTTGCTATAGTTTTTGTAGCCCACCCTCCCGAAAATGATAAAGCACATTTTCATTGCGAATGGAGCATTGGTGACACGGCCGCCTATAGTTATGCCGGCCAAAAACCAGAAATTGTTTTTGACAAAATGCTGGAGCTTGCGCCTAACCAGTTTACAAATATCCGCAACGACAAATTTGGAGAGCCCGATAATATCGAGTATCCCACAGGGCTATTCGCACCACTGCCGGCAGAAAGGATCGCTTTCAATACCCATGTTACTCAATACACGGGCAAAAAGCTACCAACAGGCAAAGCCGCAGACATTATCAATGCCGAATGGAACAAAAAGATAACGGATTGGCTGAAAGGTTACAATGTTACTGACGTTAAAAAAACAGAAACCGGCGATCGCAAATTAAATACTGATACAGAGATAACCACCTACACCAAAAAAAATGCACAGGGCAAAGTATTATTTATTATAAAAGTATTTAAAGAACAGGTGGAAGAAGCAGGAAATGAGGCTGACGTTGTTTTTTGGAATACCGGAGTGAGTATTTACTGATTTTGTTGCCGTAGGTATCT
Organism: Ferruginibacter sp. SUN106; assembly: GCF_050611765.1. Lineage (NCBI taxonomy): Bacteria > Pseudomonadati > Bacteroidota > Chitinophagia > Chitinophagales > Chitinophagaceae > Ferruginibacter > Ferruginibacter sp. SUN106. The sequence goes on along the minus strand of NZ_JBODJC010000003.1, from coordinate 134,818 downwards.
GAATGAATAAAGTTCTAACCAAAAAGTAGTCAAATAACATTTTTCAGAACTACAAAACCCGCTTTGATAGCGGGTTTTGTGATACATCAATTACTTGTCGGGATGACAAGATTCGAACTTGCGACCCCACGCCCCCCAGACGTGTGCGCTACCGGGCTGCGCTACATCCCGAATTCCTGAAAATTGCAGCATCTTTCTATATTGAATAGAAATATTACTTTAAATTTTACCGGAGGGCAAAAGTAATCGAAAATTTCAACTTTAAAAACTTCAACTTATCTTATTATCTTTGCGCAACTTTTTTTTACATGAAGGTTTTAATTAAGCAAGCCAGAATCATTTCCCCCGCTTCTCCTTTTAACGGACAAACCAAGGATATTTTAATACATGAAGGCTCTATCTTAAAGATAAGCGACGCTATTAATGAGCCTGCCGACCAGGTAATTGACCAACCGGGCTTATGTGCCAGCATTGGCTGGATGGACATTTTTGCCAACTTTGGCGATCCCGGCCACGAGTATAAAGAAACTTTGGAAACCGGAGCCAGGGCTGCAGCCGCAGGAGGCTTTACAGATGTATTGGTGCTACCCAATACCAGCCCGGTGGTACATAATAAGTCGCAGGTGGAATATGTCATTCAAAAGTCAAGAACGCTGGCGGTAAATATTCGTCCTATTGGCGCAGTTACAAAAAATGCAGAAGGCAAAGAACTGGCAGAAATGTACGACATGCATCAATCAGGTGCCGCTGCCTTTGGCGATGGTACTAATCCTATACAATCGGCCGGCATTGTACTTAAAGCATTGCAATACGTAAAAAGTTTTGATGGTACGGTGATACAAATTCCCGAAGACAAAAGTATTGGCGCCAACGGGTTAATGAATGAAGGCATCATCTCCACCCAATTGGGTTTGCCCGGTAAGCCTGTTATTGCGGAAGAAATATTAATTGCAAGAGATTTAAAACTGGCCAGGTATGCCGAAAGCAAACTACATTTTACCGGCGTATCTTCTGCCAAAAGTTTAGAATACATTAAAAGAGCTAAAGAAGGTGGCACTACTGTAAGTTGTTCTGTTACACCATATCATTTGTATTTTACCGATACTGATATGCAGGAATACGATACCAATTTAAAGGTAAATCCACCGCTAAGAACAACTAAAGACAAAGAAGCTTTATTGAAAGCCGTGGCTGACGGAACCGTAGACTGTATTGCATCGCATCACTTTCCGCAAAACTGGGATGGTAAGACCTGTGAGTTTGAATATGCCAAAGAAGGCATGATCGGTTTGGAAACCCTGTTTGGCGTAATGGGTAATTTTGAATTGGGCACAGAAAAGCTTATAGAACTTTTAAGTGTGAACCCACGAAAAATATTTGGCATAGCTATACCTGAAATAAAAGAAGGTGCAGTGGCCTGCCTTACATTGTTTAATGCCACAACCGAATATATTTTTGAAGCGCAAATGATACAATCAAAATCGAAGAATTCTCCTTTTGTGGGTAAAAAACTAAAAGGAAAAGTGATCGGCATTATTAATAAGGGTAAAGTGGAATTGAATCAAGCATGATGAAAAATATTACCGCTGCGTATAAAGGTTTATTAACAGGAGCATTGATGATTGTTGCTTGTGTGATTTGCTATTACGGATTAAAAATACCGTTTAACAGTAAAGAACAATTTGCTGTACTGACCATTTATGCTATTGGTATAGTTTGGAGTATTGTAGCTTTTGACAAAGACAATACAGAAGAGAAAAAATTTAAAGCGTATTTTCAGGCCGGTTTTAAAACATTTATTGTAGTTACGTTATTAATGGTAATTTACTGTTTTGTTTTTTATAAGATCAACACAGGCATAAGAGATGAATGGGTAAATAATAACAGCCAGATGTTGCTGAAAGAAGGGAACCACATGCCTGCAGAGATTGCAGAGAATGCCAGGCAACTGAAAAGCATTTTTTTACCAATGATGGTTGGTATTCATCTGTTTAAAAATCTTATTATCGGAGTGTTGATAACAGTAGTTACAGCTGGTTTTTTAATATCACAACATAAAAATTGATTTTTAATTTTAAAAGTATTCGATGGATTTATCAATTGTAATACCACTGTTTAACGAAGAAGAATCTTTACCCGAGCTTTGCGCCTGGATAGAGAGGGTTATGCTGGCCAACAATTATGTGTACGAAATAATTATGATTGACGATGGCAGTACCGATACCTCGTGGCAGGTAATTGAAAATTTACGCAGCGGTAATAATAATATCAAAGGCATAAAATTTCAACGCAACTACGGAAAAAGTGCCGCATTGAATGAAGGTTTTAAAGCAGCACAGGGTGATGTTATCATTACCATGGATGCCGATATGCAGGATAGTCCTGATGAAATTCCTGAACTGAGAAAAATGATTATTGAAGGTGGCTTTGATATTGTAAGCGGATGGAAGAAAAAACGTTATGATAACACCCTCACCAAAAACATTCCTTCTAAATTATTTAATGCTGCGGCAAGAAGAAGTTCCGGCATAAAGCTGCATGATTTTAATTGCGGCCTTAAAGCATATAAAAAGAAAGTGGTTAAGAGTATTGAAGTGTATGGTGAAATGCACCGCTACATTCCGGTGCTTGCCAAGTGGGCCGGCTTTAAAAAAATTGGCGAAAAAGTGGTAGAACACCGTGCAAGAAAATATGGTGTTACCAAGTTTGGCTGGGAACGTTTTGTAAATGGTTTTCTCGATCTGTTCTCCATAACATTTGTAGGTAAGTTTGGTAAAAGGCCCATGCATTTTTTTGGATTGTGGGGCACCATCTGTTTTTTTATCGGCGTATGCTTCAGTGCATACCTTATTATTTGCAAGTTGATAAATTTTGATTTTACCATTACCAACCGTCCTATATTCTATATTGCATTAGCAGTAATGATAATTGGCTCGCAGTTATTTTTAGCAGGCTTTATCGGCGAACTCATCGCAAGAAATTCAACGGAACGTAACAGCTACCTAATTGAAGATAAAAAAGGCCTGCAATAATCATGAAAGTAATCATCATTGGCCCGGCTCATCCATTACGGGGCGGTGGCATGGCAACTTTTAATGAAAGGCTGGCAAGACAATTTCAACAGCAGGGCTTCCAGACGATCATTTATACTTTTTCTCTTCAATACCCTTCATTTATTTTTCCCGGCACATCACAATATTCTGAAGAACCTGCCCCAAAAGATCTGGATATAAAAGTCTGCATCAATTCTGTAAATCCGTTTAACTGGATAAAAGTTGGCCTAAGATTAAAAAAAGAAAAGCCGGATCTTATTGTAGTGCGTTATTGGCTGCCATTGATGGGCCCCTGCTTTGGAACCATCTTACGTATTGCTAAGAAAAACAAACATAGTAAAATAGTTTGTATTGCCGACAATGTTATCCCCCACGAAAAACGTTTTGGTGATAAGCCATTTACGAAATACTTTATAAAGCCGGTGGATGCATTTGTGGTCATGAGTGAAAAGGTATTGTCTGATCTGAGGCTATTTACAAAAGATAAACCTGCACAACTTGTATTGCATCCTTTGTATGATAATTTTGGAGAGAAGGTTTCAAAAGAAATTGCCAGAACTCAATTGGGAATTGACAGCAATGAATTTATAATACTATTCTTTGGTTTTATTAGAAATTATAAAGGATTAGACATTCTCTTTGATGCTGTAAAACTCCTGAAAGATAAAAGATATTCAAATTTTAATTTTAAAGTTTTAGTTGCCGGTGAATTTTACGAGGACAAAAAAAAATACGACCTCCAGATTGAAAAACTAGGTATCAAAGAAAATCTTATTTTACATACTCAGTTTATTTCAGACAGTGAGGTAAAATACTATTTCTGCTCAGCAGATATGGTAATACAACCATACCGAAATGCAACTCAAAGCGGAGTAACGCCTTTGGCCTTTCATTTTGAAATTCCGATGATTGTTACAAATGTTGGAGCTTTACCGGCAATGCTTGCCAATGAAACTGTAGGTCTGGTTGCAGAACCTAATGCAGATTCCATTGCAGAAAAAATCGAAAATTATTACTCGTTAAACCAGGGAAAACTGTTCCTACCTGCTTTACTTCAAGAAAAACAAAAATATAGCTGGTCCAAAATGGTGTACGCAATTCTAACATTATCCAAACAATAATCGTGCATTTTATTGCAAAATTAATTTTCAGTATCCATGATATTCTTCAGTAAAGCACCTCTTCGTATTGGCCTTGCCGGTGGTGGCACCGATGTAAGTCCTTATAGCGATCTCTTTGGCGGCGCTGTACTCAATGCAGCAATTTCACTTGCTGCCCATGCGTCGATCGAGCTTATCACCGAAAACAAAATAATTATTGAAGCACTCGACAGAAATGAAAAACAGGAATTTGCCACTGGCATTCCTTTGCCCACAAATGGCACACTGGATCTGCTAAAAGGTGTTTACAACCGTATTCAAAAAGATCATTCATTACCCAGCGCAGGTTTAAGGCTATCCACTTTTGTAGATGCTCCTGCCGGCTCGGGCCTTGGCACTTCTTCCACCCTTGTTGTGGCGGTATTGGGCGCCTTTATGGAAATGCTGCAATTGCCATTAACCAAATACCAGGTTGCTCAATATGCCTACGATATAGAAAGAAATGACCTGCAATTAACAGGTGGCAAACAAGATCAGTATGCTGCAACATTTGGTGGTATCAATTTTATGGAGTTTTATGATGCCGACAAAGTAATTGTAAACCCATTGACTATTCCATCTGAATATTTACGTACGCTTGAAAATAACCTGGTGTTATATTTCACCGCTATTTCACGGGATAGCACCAGTATTATTCCTGAGCAGGTAAATAATGTACTCACTAAAAACGAAACAAGTATCAATGCCATGCATCATTTAAAAGAGCAGGCAAAAATGATGAAAGAAGTATTACTTGCCGGTAAGCTTGACGAATTGGGGGAAATACTGGATTACGGTTTTAAACAAAAACGCCTGATGGCAAAAAATATCAGCAATAATGCTATTGAAGCCATTTACGATGCTGCAAAAAATGCAGGTGCTACAGGCGGAAAGATCAGTGGTGCCGGAGGTGGTGGCTTTATGACATTTTATTGCCCCGGCAACAGCCGCAATAATGTAATTGAAACCTTAAATAGTTTTGGTGGCGACGTAAAAAAATATTCGTTTGTAGATAATGGATTAACAACATGGAGTATTTGACAGCCTTAAGCCTGGAGAGCTGAATTATAGAAGAGACAAATACCCAATATTCAATGCTCAATGTTCAATGTTCAATGTTCAATGAAAACGCATAATTTTTGACTTCGAAGTTCTTTCCTGAGAATAAAACTACGGTAATAAAGGCCCATGTATTTTATTGAAGGTTGATTGTTGAACATTGAATATTGAGTATTGCTTTGGAAACCAACTTTAGTAATTCTGCTCATCATCGTTGTGTCACTCACTTTTACTGCATACCTTTGCTCATCATTACAGACCCATTTATTAATTACATTTTATTACAAAACATGTTGAATAAGATAAAAGATATCATAGCCGCATCCATCAAAGTAAAACAAGAGCTCTTACAAAATGACGCCTTGCTTGAAACAGTAAATACCTGTGTAACTGAAATTGTAGCTGCCTTTAAAAATGGTAACAAGGTTTTATTTTGTGGCAATGGCGGCAGTGCTGCCGATGCACAGCATTTAGCGGCTGAATTCAGCGGCCGCTTTTATTTAGACCGTGATGCATTACCTGCAGAGGCTTTGCATTGCAACACCTCTTACATGACGGCTGTGGCCAATGATTATAGTTATGATGTTATTTACAGCCGCCTGGTAAAAGGGATAGGTATTAAAGGCGATGTTTTGATAGGCTTATCTACTTCGGGCAACAGCAAAAATATTGTTGCAGCTTTTGAAGTAGCTAAAGAAAAAGGTATGATCACTATTGGTTTTACCGGCGAAAGCGGGGGTAAATTGAAAGCTATTTCAGATTATTTATTGAATGTACCTTCTTCGGACACACCGAGAATCCAGGAAAGCCATATCATGCTGGGCCATATTATTTGCGAACTGGTGGAAGCTCAGTATTTCGCATGATAAAGGAAGCGATAATATTGGCGGGAGGACCGGGTACAAGATTGCAAACTGTGGTGAGTGATGTACCTAAATGCCTGGCGCCTGTTAATGGCATTCCGTTCATTAATTTCATTATTGCCTATCTTAAAAATGAAGGCGTTACCCGGTTTATTTTTTCATTAGGTTACAAAAGTGAGATCGTTACAGATTACCTGGATGTACATTTTAACGAACTGGAAAAAGTGTATGTGATAGAAAAAGAACAGCTGGGCACTGGTGGCGCTGTAAAAAAAGCCTGCGAAGCTGTAACCGCCCAGGATGTGGTAATTGTAAATGGCGATACTATTTTTAACATCAGCCTGCCCGATTTGTTACAGGCACATCATTCTAAAAATGCAGCTTGTACTATTGCACTAAATCATATGTATGATTTTGAACGTTATGGAACGGCAGAATTTAATAAAGATGGTATCATAACAGCATTTCATGAAAAAAAAATCTGTTCAAAAGGCTATATCAACGGAGGTATTTATATTTTAAATGTTTCAGAGTTCTTGAAAAAAGATCTGCCTGAAAAATTTTCATTTGAAAAAGATTATCTCGAAAAATATGTGGCAGAACAAACTTTTATAGGTGTTGTTTTCTATAGCTATTTTACAGATATTGGCGTTCCGGAAGATTACGAAGCCTTTCAAAAAAAATACAGTGATTCGCCAAAGGCAGTTAAAAGCAATTCTTCTGATGACAACATTACAACCATTATAGAAGCTATAGGAACTTTTTTTGACTTATTACATTAAAAACATGCTGAACCTTTCTGACATAGACAAAACCTGGACCTTATTTTTAGACCGTGATGGTGTGATCAACCACGAAAAACATTTAGACTATATCCATACCTGGGATGAGTTTAAATTTTATGATGGTGCTAAAGTGGCCATACAGATATTCACTCAAAAATTCAACCGTATTATTATTGTTACTAACCAACGTGGTGTTGGTAAAGGTGTAACCAAAGAAGAAGACCTGAAGATCATTCACCAGAATATGATCCGTGATATTGAAGCGGTGGGTGGAAAGATTGATGCGATTTATTATTGCCCCGAGCTGGAAAGCCCTAACCGCAAACCTAATCCCGGCATGGGTTTACAGGCCGCAAAAGATTTTGCCGATATTGATCTTTCAAAATCTTTAATGGTAGGTAACACTTTAAGCGATATGGAGTTTGGCCGTAACCTTGGCATAAAAACCGTTTTCCTTACTACTACAAGACCCGAAGTGGATACGAATGACGAACGCATTGACGAAGTGTATCCATCATTGATCGCCTTTGCACTTGACCTGTAAAAATTGGTGTAAATCCATTCAATTACTGTCATCTCTGTTCCGTCTTCCTGCCAAGTTTTAGTTAAATTTAATTCCAATACAATAATTTTGTACCCCTGTTGTTAAAAGGATTAAGTAAATTTATTGCATGAAGAAATTCCTGGCCTTACTGGTTTTTGTATTGGTATATCATTTTTCATTTGCACAGCATATCACTAAAGCTGATGCAAAAATTTTACGGATTAAAGAAGACTCTTTAAAAAAATATTCTGCCAAATTGATCAATGGCATCACGTCTACCGACCGGTTTGCGGCTGATAGTATGCTTACCAGGATGCTGGTAAGGGCATTAAAAATACCTAACTCATTCTATTACGCATTTGATTCTTTAGAAACAATTTCAAAACTGTATGCGCCGGATAGTACGTTTAAAATTTTTACCTGGCAAATGGTGGTCAATGATAATGTGATCCGTCACCACGGCGCTATACAAATGCGTACCGATGATGGCTCATTAAAATTGTATGGCCTGATTGATAAATCGGCAGTAACAAAAAACCAGGTGGATACCGTTGGTAATAACAATGGCTGGATAGGTGCCGTATATTATAACATTGTACAAAAAAGAAGTGCTAACAATGATTACTATACGTTGTTAGGCTTTGATGAAAATAATATCCGTAGTAACAGGAAGATCATTGAAGTACTGAACTTTATTAATGGCGAACCCACTTTTGGTGGCCGTTATTTCAGTTTTGAAGAAGACACAGTTTTTAAAACTTCTATCGGGCGCTACATTATGGAGTATAAAAAAACTGATGGGCCTAAATTGAATTACGATCCTGAAATGGATATGATAATAGTGGAACACCTGATCTCGGAAAGTAATGAGCCCACAAAAAAATGGACCTTGGTTGGTGATGGCGATTATGAAGGTTTTAAATGGAAAAACGGCAAATGGATTCATGTAGAAAAAATATTTGACCAGGTAACGCCATTAGGCAAAGAGCCTGTGCCTAACCCTGTAAGAGATACCAACGGCAATCTTGATGAAAGTAAATTAAAAGGTAATGAGGCTGACAGTACAGAGAAACCGGTAGAAGAAAAACCCAAAGCAGTAAAGCCAAAGACTGTTCCGCCTAAAAAAAAGGTGAAAGGATAGTGCAGCATTCAGCAGAAAAATCTGCTCCTGAAATTAATGTTCAAAATCTCCATACCAAAACCCTGCTTTGAAGGCTGGGATAATATGACGCCCAATGAACAAGGGCGGTTTTGTACCAGCTGTGCAAAAACAGTGGTTGATTTTTCTGTGATGAGTGATGAAGCTATACAACAATATTTCATCAGCAATTACGAACAAAAAATTTGCGGCCGTTTTAAGAACATACAATTACAGAGAATTGTAATTGAACTGCCCCAAAACATTTTCCGCCTTCAACTCCCCTTCTGGAAAAAATTTTTAGTGGCGTTTTTAATTTGTTTTGGAGGAAGTTTTTTATCGATTGATACTACAATGGCTGGTACTTCATTCAGGCAAGGAGATACTATTTCTTCCTATAAGAAAACAACTGAAGTCAAAGCTGATAAGAAAAAGCATAAAAATTTTAGGAAGAAAAAACATAGAAGAAAATCAAATCAGGATATTTTAGTTTTTGAAGATATGGTAATGGGAAATATGGGGTGGCAGCCTCCTTCACTTCCGGTTTTCCCTTTTGATTCCACAAATTATAAAGTACTTAAACAAAATGAGGATACCAGTATTACAGTAAAAAATACAGACCCCACAAAAAAGAATAATAAAGAACCTCTTCCTGAAGATCCTTACCCAGCCACTGCATTTATTTTACCCACTGCTTTAGCAGCAAGAAATCCTTTTTCAAAAAAGAAAAAAGCTTAGCCTTTATGAAAATGTGCAGCACCTGCATCTTTACATAAACTGCTGGTATGCTTAAAATATCTATACCCACTCCCTGCCATGAAGATTGGAATGCCATGACACCCAATGCACAAGGGCGCCACTGCAATGCCTGTGTAAAAACGGTGGTTGATTTTACCAACATGAATGATGAAGAAGTGAAATATTTCTTTCTTAATAAAAAAGAAGAAAAAGTTTGCGGCCGTTTTCGCAATGAACAACTGCTCCGCATTACCATTGAGTTACCTCAGAATATTTTTTATATTGCCATGCCGGTTTGGAAGAAATTTTTAGCAGCCTGTTTATTAGTATTCAGCACTACCTTATTTTCTTGTGACACAAAAGTAAAAGGGGATATAACAGATAATAGTCTGCCGGTTGTAACAACCAGTACAAGAACAATGGGACCTCCCTCTGCTACTAAATTATCGTGTGATACTTTTACAGCTCCGCCACCAATTGTTACTACAATAGGATTTACTCCACCAATAATAGTTGAAGATATAACACAAGGTGATATTAGTATTGCCCCCGAACCTCCTAAAGAAGAAATTGGAATTATTGAAGAAGTGCCTGTTGCACAAACAGATACTTCTGTTATTGATAAATTGCAATCAAAAACAGGAGAAGTGATGATGATAAAAACAGATTCCGTTAAAGCTTTTGCCGACACCTGCAATCACTCAATTTTTTATTGATCATTTACTTCTTCGGCAACGAATAAATTTTGTAAAAATTCTTTTGATTTTTTACTTTCCAACTTAAATGCAAAATAAGTAAGCAGGTAACCAAAACAAAACATTGCAAAGGGCCCCAACATAACAGGCGATATACCATGTTGCATAATTTCCCTGCTCTGTACAACAACAGTAAACAACATTATAAGGCATGTTATACCTGCTATCCCTAACCAGGCAGAAATAAATACCAGTACCATAGTGGCAGGCCGCATTTTTATATGTATTCTTGGCTGCCCGGTAAATTCTGATATTTCACCTTTTATTATTGGTAAAAATGAATTTCTGTAATTAATAACCCTGTTGATGGTAAAAGTATTACCCTTCAGTTGGCCTACATAAGGTTTTGTAATATTATTTTTAAAAGAAAACAAACTGTATTGTTCCTTTGCTCCAATATTATCTTCAATGCGGTTACGCACTTCCTGTACGGAAAGTTTTGTTGCTAAAGTATAATTTTCAACAGGCAAATATTTTGTCCAATTCATTTTTATGGTGTAGTCTTATTACCTGTTTCCTGTGGAGCGGCAGCCATTACAGCATCACGGAATTGCGAAAAATCGATGCGGTTATATAAGTTGAATGTCACCTCACCATAAATAGTACTGTAGGTTGGAAACCTGTCCAGCCAGCTCATAAGATTAGCGTAAGTACCCTTGCTTAGTTTTTTATTTTTCGATATTTCTTCCTGGTATTTTCGAAGGTAGCAGCAGGTTAAGCCACGCTCAAATTCTATAAACTCCGTCACATATTTTTTATAGTAACCGCCCTCATCATCATATTCTGAGATCTGCACCACATCATGAGAAACATCATATAAATTAGAAGTGGTAGTGGTGAGTACGGCATCGCTTACCGGCTGGTTATTTTGCAATGCTTCAGCAACAGGTTTAAAATAGATCCAGGCTGTATCCAGTTTTTTCTGGCAGGCTTCATAATAATCCCGTTTGGCACCGGCTCTTTGCGAAGCATCTAATCTTTGCATGCATCTTGACACACGAAAGATGGTTAAAGTAAGACTGAAAATAATGGCGATAATGGCAAAAGGCTTTTTCATGAGTTAGTTACTAAGGTAAAGAATTACAAATATTCAATGTTCAACACTCAATGTTCAATGTTCAATAAAATGCAGAGCATTATTTTTCTGCATTGTTTCTGAATGTTACAATTTGAAAACTCTTGTCTTCTTTGAAACTTGAGCATTGAACATTGCTTATTGAACATTTTCCTCCTCTATAATCAAATGTCAATATTAAAGTCCTTAATCATTCAGCTTCAACACCGCCAAAAACGCTTCCTGCGGTACTTCCACATTGCCTATCTGCTTCATTCTTTTTTTACCTTCTTTCTGTTTTTCTAACAATTTACGTTTACGGCTGATATCACCACCATAACATTTAGCAGTTACATCTTTACGCATGGCGCTGATGTTTTCTCTCGCTACCACTTTGGCGCCAATGGCAGCCTGTATCGCAATCTGGAATTGCTGTTTAGGTAATAATTCTTTTAATTTTTCGCAGAGCTTGCGGCCAAATTCGTGTGCACGTCCACGATGGATCAATGCACTTAAGGCATCCACTTTTTCGCCGTTCAATAAAATATCCATCTTCACAATATCACTGGCACGGTATTCTATCGGGTGATAATCAAATGAGGCATAACCTCTCGTCATGCTTTTTAATTTATCATAAAAGTCGAATACAATTTCTGTCAGCGGCATTTCAAAACTTAGCTCTACCCTTGTTGGTGTTAAATAATTCTGGTGTGTAAGAATACCACGTTTGGTAATACACAAGGTCATGATATTGCCGATGTATTCCGGCTTGGTAATGATCTGTGCTTTGATAAACGGCTCATCAATATGATCGATCCTTGTGGGGTCGGGCATTTCGGTGGGATTATTTATCTTGATCACTTCTTTTTTAACCGTGGTGGCAATAAAACTTACGTTGGGTACCGTGGTAATTACCGTTTGGTTAAATTCTCTTTCCAAACGCTCCTGGATAATTTCCATGTGCAGCATGCCTAAAAATCCGCAACGGAAACCAAAGCCTAATGCCTGTGAGGTTTCTAATTCAAAAGTGAGCGAAGCATCATTCAACTGCAGTTTATCCATACAATCCCTCAACTCTTCAAAAGCATCTGTTTCTACAGGGAAGATACCGGCAAATACCATTGGCTTCACATCTTCAAAACCCTGTATCGCTTCGGTAGATCCATTTACCGTAGTGGTAATGGTATCACCCACTTTTACTTCCTTAGCATTTTTTATTCCGGTGATAATGTAGCCCACATCCCCTGCCCTCACTTCATTCTTGGCTTCCATCCCCAGTTTTAAAATACCCACTTCATCGGCACCATATTCCAGGCCGGTATTGCTGAATTTAATTTTATCGTTCTTCTTAAGTGTACCATTAAAAATTCTGTAATACACAATAATTCCCCTGAAGGAATTGTACACACTATCAAAAATCAAGGCCTGTAAAGGAGCTTCCGGATCGCCTTTTGGCGCAGGAATACGTTCAATGATGGCGGTTAATATCTCTTCGATACCAATACCACTTTTACCGCTGGCCAGTAAAATATCTTCGGGTTTGCAACCAATCAGTTCAACGATCTGGTCGGTCACTTCCGGTATCATGGCTCCATCCATATCAATTTTATTGATGACAGGAATGATCTCCAGGTTATTTTCAATGGCAAGGTACAAGTTGCTGATTGTCTGCGCCTGAATGCCTTGTGAAGCATCCACCAAAAGCAGGGCGCCTTCGCAGGCGGCAAGGGCACGGCTCACTTCATAACTAAAATCCACATGGCCGGGTGTATCAATCAGGTTGAACACATATTCCACGCCCTTCCACTTATAGTTGATCTGTATAGCATGGCTTTTAATGGTGATCCCTTTTTCCCTTTCCAGGTCCATATCATCCAATACCTGGGCCTGCATATCCCTTTCGCCAATGGTATGGGTAAATTCTAACAAACGGTCGGCAAGGGTACTTTTTCCGTGATCAATATGGGCAATGATGCAAAAGTTTCTGATGTTCTTCATGTAAATTCTCCTCTATATTTAGAGCGCAAAAGTAGTTTAAAAAGGTGGATTTTGAGCGGGTGTGGGAAATGGGGAATAAACGGGGAATTACCCTTCAAATCTTAATCGTATTATTATATTTGATAAATTGCATTGGTGCAACGATAAGTGCGAAATGAGTAACGTTAGATGATTGACGCTCAATGTAATTTTATTTGGCTTCATTGGATGTTGTAACATAAATACTAACGCTGTACGCAACTTTTAAGAGCCTTCTAAAACAAATTTTATTTTCTTTATGGAATCAAAAATTTCCCTCTTTTCAATCTCAGATAGTTTTATTGCCAAAGAACTAACTACAGTAGACAAAGAATTTTATTCAACATTGAAACAGTTTTTCAGAATCAGAGAAAGCAATTGCCAATTTGTTATCTGTGTAGGTCATGATCATAGCCAATCAGGAGTTTCAAAAAAATATGATTACAACTTTTACGAATTATTGGATTCAAATTTTAACTCAGTTAATAAATTACCAGGTATATATGAACTCAATGACTATAAATTAGTTGAAAGTTGGGCGGAAAAGTGGGCTAATAAATCTATCTTAATAAAATTCCAAAGCGATATTTATGACAAATACAATATTGCCATCTCCGCTAGCGGTTCAGATAAATTGAAAATAGTTCAGCAAATTGCTATTGTACTACAGTGCATAATTGGCAAATCAAAAAAAATGACCGATTCTGAATCTGGAGACATCAGAATAAAACTTGACCAATATTTAAGCACGAAACGTTTATAAAGCTACGTATAACATGGGGTTTATGTAAGTCGGGGTTTACAAACTAAGTTCAACCAATTGCAAATCCAGTCATTGGTTCGGGGCTGGACTAACATAGTTGAGCATTAGTTTTAACTTCATCAAAATATTTTCAATCAGCAGCGGTCCAGGCGGACGGAATGCTAATTCCCAACCTGCATAAATACCTGTTCGTTGCCTATAATGCTATTGAGCATCCTTCAGTATGACTAAACTATATCTTGATTGGAATATAATTACAAATTTGCGACAACCAGAAAATCTTGTCACAGAAGAAGATATTTTCACCTTTGACACTTTAAAAAGAATTATAAATTCATCTAGTCAAAACTTACTTATTCCATATTCTAATGCGCATTTAAATGACCTATTAAAAAGTTACAATAAGGGCGAAAGGTTAAGAGTTGAAGAATCATTAAACTTTATTTCTGAGTTGACTCAAAACGTATCTTTAATACAATACTGGAATGAAGAGACTGCAAAATGGCATTATCGTGATCCCAAAGAATACTTTCAAGATATTCTTGAAAATGGCGATGGAGTTGACGCCTCTAGTCTTGAAGCAATTTTAGAACCTTTAAAGGAATATGGTCTGGGAAATCTATTTGATATTTTTAAAACTTTTCAGCATAATATTGACTTCACACAATTAGATAATTATAATTCTACCCTTTCATTGTTATTTAGAAAATCAAGATCCGATAATTCAATGTATGCGGTAATGGAGGACTTTATATCGCTCTTTAACGACTTAAAAACTAATCCAACTGTATACAATGAATTAAGAGCTTTATTTAGAAATGCAATACCAATAGACGGCGGAATTCATAATTCAGACAACGTCATTGAAATGCTTGATAAAACTATGTCAAAGACAATGTTAAATAAATCGTTTACTGAATTTTACGACGAAAACAATAAATCAAAAGCATTAAATAATAATGATTATTCAAAGTTGACAGGAATTTTTATGCAGTTAGACTTTGTAGGTTATAGCTCGGATAAGCTAACCGATAAAAATCAATATGATAATTTATTTAATGATGCGTTGCATTGCTTTTATGCAGCTCACTGCGACTATTTCATAACTTCTGACAAGAAAATGTATAAAAAGACTAAGGCAGTATTCCAAAGTGAAAACATTGTTACTGAAGTAATGAAGCCAAGAGAGTTTATTGATTTTATTCTAGAGGCATAATTGTAAGCAATATGGGGTTTTATTCAAGTTGAGCTTTTCATCACTTAGGTAACACCACTCCTCTCCAACCTTAGTCACCGCTTTGACTTCGACAAACGGCATATGCTATTGCAATAAAGCGCAAAGTATCGCAAAATAAAAACGGTCACCATTTGTACCATTATACTTTGTCGATGCCAGCTAAAGCTAATTACTGTTACAGAAAAGATATCTATTAGCTTGTTGCAATAGAGCGTTATGATACCTCTTCTTACTTTGTTAGCGCATTATAAATGCGAAGCGATAAACGTCGTTTGTCAAAGCAAAGAAGGCGGCGAAGATTCAAGCGAAAGTCAAAAAAAATAAAGCAATTTCAATGCCTGTCCACTCTCCAACTTCCCACTAAAAATATTCTCAGCCCAATTCCTTAATTTTGCCCCGTTTCAAAACTCTTTGCTATGAAAAAAATTATGCTCCTCGGCTCCGGCGAATTAGGGAAAGAACTGGTGATTGCTTTAAAACGTTTAGGCCAATACGTTATAGCCGTAGATAGTTACAATGATGCACCGGCACAACAGGTGGCTGATGAAAGAGAAGTGATCAATATGCTGGATGGCGCAGCGCTGGACAACATTGTGGCCAAACACCAACCCAATATTATTGTGCCCGAAATAGAAGCCATCCGCACCGAACGGTTTTATGATTATGAACAACAGGGCATTACTGTGGTGCCCAGCGCCAAAGCTGCCAATTTTACCATGAACCGTAAAGCCATCCGTGACCTGGCAGCAAAAGAACTGGGATTAAAAACAGCGCAATATGAATATGCCAACAGCCTGGAAGAATTGATAGCGGCAACCGGCAAAGTGGGCATTCCCTGTGTGGTAAAACCATTGATGAGTTCATCGGGCAAAGGGCAAAGCGTAATTAAAACCACTGCAGATATTGAAAAAGCATGGCAATATGCACAATCGGGCAAACGTGGCGATCAGACAGAAGTGATCGTAGAAGCATTTGTACAATTCAATAGCGAAATTACTTTGTTGACAGTCACTCAAAAAAATGGCCCTACTTTATTTTGCCCGCCTATCGGCCACCGCCAGGAACGTGGCGATTACCAGGAAAGCTGGCAGCCCGCCGCCATTGCATCCAACCAGTTAGCAACCGCACAACAAATGGCAGCAAAAGTTACGGCTGCATTAACTGGCGCCGGCATCTGGGGTGTTGAATTTTTTCTGGCTGATGATGGGGTTTATTTTTCAGAATTATCACCAAGGCCGCATGATACCGGCATGGTAACCCTTGCAGGCACACAGAATTTTTCTGAATTTGAATTGCATGCCAGGGCAATACTGGGCTTACCTATACCTACCATTACGCTGGAACGTGTGGGCGCCAGTGCTGTGATACTGGCTGATAAAGATGGTACTGCCCCCGAATACATCGGGCTCGAAAAAGCAATGGCCTATGCACAATCTGATATCCGCATTTTTGGTAAACCCGTTACCCGTCCGTACAGGAGAATGGCTGTGGCATTGGCTTATGATGCCTTGGGCAGCGATGTGCAGGAAGTGAAACAGAAAGCTATTGCAATTGCAAAGGAAGTAACTGTACAGTAGGTTCGCACTTTCTAAAACAACCTTATTAAGCACCAGGTTTATAGTTAAACCATATAGTCATATAAGGACATATAGGGGGTGCTAAAATGTTTTCTTAAATGCTCTATATGCCTAAATGGTTAAAATATTACCTGTTGATTGCCCTCAAAAATTTATTTTGCTATCCCATTCTTGCTGTAATTAAACCATATAGGCATATGAAGACATACAGGTAGCGCTAAAATGTTTTCTTAAATGCCCTGATATGCCTCTATGGTCAAAATATTACCCGTTGATTGCCCTCAAAAATTTATTCACTTTAAGTACATGCTATAGTTCCAGGGCATTTTGCACAAGCTTTCTCTGCAGTATTCCCCATAAACAAAGGCTTAACTATTCCATAAATCAGAAAGATTAGAAAGACCGCCTAAAAAGTTTTACCTTTATGTAAATCTGCCGAAATCCCTCAACACTTTTTCCCCAGATATTAACTCTACTATCCTTCAGCTTAGCAGCTCATTTTATCACTAAACAACAGTACAATATGGCGGAAACATGGAATAAAAAAGAAAGAGAAAAGAAAAAACAACAAAGTAAAAGAGAGAAGAAAGAAAGAATGCAGGAACGCAAGGAGAATCCTAAGGCAAAAAGCATGGATGATATGATGGCCTACATTGATGAGAATGGCAACATATCTGCCACCCCACCCGATCCTAAAAAAATGCGGAAGATAAAACTGGAAGATATTGAAATTGGCGTACCAAGACAAGGTGAAATGGATCCTGCAGATTTAATCAGAACAGGAACAGTAACCTTTTTTAATGGTGCAAAAGGATACGGTTTTATAAAAGATATTGAAACAGGAGAAAGTGTTTTTGTGCACATCAATGCATTAAAAGACGAAGTGAATGAAGGCAGCAAAGTAACATTTGAAGTGGAAATGGGGCCTAAAGGTGCCAACGCTATCAATGTTAGAAAAGCGCCTTAATATTTTCTGCAACATATTTTATTGAAAGGTTGATTAGTTGATACTATCAGCCTTTTTTGTTTTCAATAACTTCCACAGATCAATCCATAATGTACTCACCAGCGCAACGCCTGCGCATGTACCAACAGTTGCCAGCGGCAATGTGTTTAAGCGGAATAAATTTTGTACAAAGGGCACATACAATAACACGGCAATAAAAGCCAATGTGATACCCGTGATCAATGGCACCAGGTTATTTTTATAGCGTATGGTTTTAAATACTGAATACACAAAAGAACGGTTGACCAGCGTAAGAAAAATATTACTGAATAAAAGCGTGATAAAAATAACGGTACGTATAGTGGTTTCATCACTACCAAGCTGCATGTAATAATAACCAATACCTAAACAACCTGCGGTGATCATCAATCCCTGTATAATACTCAGCAATAATTGTTTGAAGGATAAGAACGAAGTGCCTAAACGCAATGGCTTACGTTGCATAGTGCCCGGCTCCATCGGTTCATTTTCGTAAATGATAGAACAGGTAGGCCCCATAATTAATTCTAAAAAGATAACATGCACCGGTGAGAAAAAATCGGTGAACTTCCACAACAATAACAAGGGCAATGTTACAATTAATATGATGGGGATATGAATAGACACAATGTACTGAATAGCTTTTTTAAGATTATCGTAGATCTTTCTGCCTAATGCCACTGCATCGGTCATATGCGCCAGGTCATCATCGGTAAGAATTAATGAGGCAGCACTCTTTGCCACTTCGCTGCCACGCAAGCCCATGGCAATGCCTATGTGCGCTGCTTTTAATGCAGGGCCATCATTAACACCGTCTCCTGTCATAGCCACCACTTCGCCATTTTCTTTTAACGCATCAATCACTTTTAATTTTGCTTCGGGAAACATTCTGGCATAAATATTTACCTGTTGTACTTTTTGTTGCAGTGCTTCTTTGCCCAGGTGCAATACCTCCTGCCCCGTCAGTACCTCGTTGTTATGATCTAATTTAATTTGTCCGGCTATAGCCAGCGCCGTTTCGGCATAATCACCCGTGATCATTTTTACAGGGATGCCGGCTTCACGAAATGTTTGTATCGTTTGAATAATATTTTCTTTTGGAGGATCCTGGAAAGCGATCAATCCTAAAAATTTAAATTCAAATTCTTCCTGTGATACAGGCCATTTCTTCTCACTCCATTTTCCTTTACCTACACCTAATACACGATAGCCCGATTTTGCATAAGCCAGTGATTGTTCTTCAATATGTTTTAATGCTGCTACCGGTAAATTACTTTGCCTTAAAATACCTTCGGGGCCACCTTTTGCTGCAATGATAATTTCGCCGGTTTCGTTTTTAAAAATATGCGTCATCATGGGCGGCTTACCACCAATGGGATATTCATGTATTTGTTCAAATGATTGTCGTTTATCTGTAGTGGCCGTTTTTTCATACAATTGATGAATAGCTTTTTCCATCGGATCAAACGGATTGGTTTCGCTGCTCCACATGGCATATTCGATAAGCGTTAAAGGCAATGCAGCATTGTCTTTAACAGGAACAGATAATTTTGAAGCCGCATCGTACAGGTAAGCAATGCTCATTTTATTTTGCGTAAGTGTTCCGGTTTTATCACAACAAATTACGGTTGCAGAGCCTAATGTTTCAACATACTGCGGTTGTTTTACAATGATATTATTCTTCAGCAAACGAAATGCACCCAACGCTTGAAAAGTACTGAATGCAACAGGAATCTCTTCGGGTAAAATACTCATCGCTAAAGTAAGCCCCTGTAAAAAAGAATGCACAATATCACCTGACTGGTAATAATTAAACCCTACCACAATTAAAAAAGCAATAGCACCGATCCAAACCATATTGCGTACAAAAGAACGGATCTGCAATTGCAGCGGTGTTTTTGCAATGGTTATTTCTTTAAGCGATAAGCCAATTTTACCGAACATAGTTTTCAATCCTACTTCAGTAACTTTTATAGTAGCGCTGCCGCTTGTTACCAGTGTTCCTTTGTACACACTACTTTTGTCGCCGGCAGTTTTACTTACGGCAAATGATTCTCCGGTAAGAATAGATTCATTGATTGAAAAATCGTTAGCGGCAATAATTAAACCATCAGCAGCAACTACTTCACCTTCTTCTAACAATAACAGGTCATCTACTACAATATCTTCTGTATCTACTTGTACAGTGGTGCCGTTACGCAACACTTTGGCTTTTGCGGCAGATATTTTTTTTAATGCCTGTACCGCATTTTTACTTCTGTATTCCTGGAACAAAGAAATGCCGGCCACAATAAAAATGGATACCAGCATAATAATGCCTTCCTGGTATTGCCCCACCACAAAATATACAATACAGGCCGCCAGTAAAATAATGAACATGGGCTCCAGCACTATCTCTTTCAATACCTGCAGCAGCACACGGTCTTCCTGCATTTCGAGCGTATTGCTGCCGTGTTGCTGACGGCTGATAGTAACTTCTTCGTTTGTTAGCCCGGTATTTTTTTCAGGGATGTGCATACCCGGCAATTTACAAAGTAATTACTTTAAGATAGCTGACAAGTAGTGGATGAAAAGTTGTAAAAGAATGATTGTCGTCATTGCCGGTTTCTACAGGAATGTATAGTTATGGTTGAAAAGATAAAAACTTGTACTACCCTGCAATTATTTTCTCCATCACCATAAATTCCAATGGCTGTAAGTGTTTACCAGATTCACCATCTTCAACAAATGGTTTTCTTTCGCCGGTATCTTTATAGCCATAGCGTTCGTACCAGTTGATCAGTTCTGTTCTTACACTTATCACCGTCATGTAAACTGCTTTGCATTGTACCTGTGAAGCATATTCTTCAGCTGCCTGTAATAATTTTTTGCCAATGCCTGCGCCTTGCAAATGCGGTGACACACTTAACATACCCAGGTAAATTTTATCACCATGTTGCTGCAGGTTTACACAACCAGTAAGCTGATCATCATTAGTGTATTTCAATAGCACACTTCCCTGCTGCTGCATTACCTCCAACACATTGCTTTCACTGGTGCGTACATTGCCTGCAATAAGGTGTGCTTCAGTTGTCCAGCCCTGTTTGGAAGTTTCGCCACGATAGGCGCTGTTGAGTAATGCCGTTATTACAGTAGCATCTGCAATTATTGCAATGGCAATATTTTTATCAGAGAATTTAAAACCCATAGTATAACATCTTAAATTAGCCTGCAGATTATCTTGCTGTAAATGAAAACACAGTGCATTTTATCTGTGTAATTGGTGTCATCTGTGGCAAAACTTCTTTGCCGCAGGCAAATTTATCCTTTACAGCATCTGCGAAAAAAAAATTTAACTATAAAAATCAATCAACTGTCCAAAATAACTTTCATCCCATCCCTCAGTAAAATCTTTATATACTTCATCAGGAATATTAGTATGCAGCAGTTCGACAGAAGTACCTTGTTTATGCGGATGCAATTTTATGGTTACAATTGACGCTTCTTCCTGTCCATCAAAATACCATTGCTGTATAATTTTTTTACCTTCTTCAAAAGCAATATTCTTACCCACTATACTGCCCTCCCACATAGAGAATTCGCTGCCGGGTTCTGTACTCATTTCCGCATCTTCACCGGTCCATAATTTAATGGTATGCGGCAGGGTTAATGCCAGGTAAACTTCTTCGGGCTGCGCCGGTATGATATAGTATTTTTTAAAGTCTTTCATTTTTATAATTAGTAAGTAAAGATAAAAGCGTTTCACCAGTTGCAATAATAAATACTGCTGCCGGTAATAGAAAGACTACCTTGTTCAGCTTAAATATTAGAATGACCAACACCTTTGACCTGCTGATAGATAGTTACCTGGATAATAATATTGGCGTGGATACCGGTTTTTTAAATGCGGCACTCTGCAACGGGCTGCAGCAAAATATCCTGCAATTGCAAAAAGACGACCTGATGACTGCCGCAGGTATCGGTAATAAAGAAGTGAAAGATACTCATCAGAAAATGCGGGGCGATAAAATTTACTGGATGGACAAAAGCCACGATAATATTTTTGAGCAGGAATTTTTACAACGGGTGGAGGATTTTATTGAATACCTCAACCGCACTTGTTATACCGGTATTAATGGGTACGAATTTCATTATGCAGTTTACGAAGAAGGCAGTTTTTATAAACGCCATAAAGACCAGTTTAAAAATGACAGTGACAGAAAATATTCCCTTATCAGTTATTTAAATGATGATTGGATGGAAGAAGATGGCGGGCAATTAGTCGTCTACCAAAATGATACTGCACAAAAAATACAACCGCAATCACAAACTTCCGTCTTTTTTAAAAGTGATGAGATGGAACATGAAGTAGCTACATCTAACCGCAGCAGGATGAGTGTAACCGGTTGGTTGAAAAGAAGCTGACATCCCCGTCATTACAAGTATTCAGTTACGCCTGAAGCAAGCTGGTCAGTTTCTTTTACATTGGTGATCTTGGTATTTCTTTCACCAATTTGCTGACGCCACATGGCATAATACAATCCTTTCAGCTGCAACAATTGTTCATGTGTTCCGGTTTCTGTAACCTTACCTTTTTCCAGCACGTAGATCATACTGGCATTCATAATGGTTGATAAACGATGAGCAATAGAAATAATGATCTGCTGTTTTTCTGCCGCAATAGCATTGATGGTTTCGGCAATAGCTTCTTCGGTAATTGAATCCAGCGATGCAGTAGCTTCATCAAATATCAGTATCTGTGGTTTTCTCAACAATGCACGGGCAATCGACAGCCTTTGTTTTTCGCCGCCGGAAAGTTTGGTCCCCCCCTCTCCCAGCACAGTATCCAGGCCTTTCGGGCTTTTCAATAAATTATAAGATGCAGATTTTTTTAAGGCAGTGATCATCTCTTCTTCTGTAGCAGCAGGTTTAATGAATTGCAGGTTTTGCCTTACTGTGCCTGCAAACAATTGTGTATCCTGGGTTACAAAACCTATCTGCCTTCTTACTTTATTATAGCGTATATCCTTAACTGATACATTATCAAAATAAATATCACCTGTTACAGGAGAATACAGGCCCACAAGCAATTTTACCAGGGTGGATTTACCAGAGCCACTCGGTCCTACAAAGGCAATGGAATCACCCACAGTTGCTTTAAAGGAAATATTATCGATAGAGTTTTCTGTAGCAGTCTTATGTTTGAATACTACATTTTTAAATTCCAGTGTTTCCACATTACCTACTTCAATCGGTTCTTCGGGCCGCATTTCAACCGGCTTTTGCATCAGCAGGTCAAAGTTTTGCAGCGATGCTTCTGCTTCACGATAAGCCAGGATAATAGTGCCCAGGTCCTGCAACGGCCCGAAAATATAATTCATAATGAACTGCATAGAGATCAGTTCTCCTGCGGTAAGTACTTTTCTGAAAATAAGCCAGAGTAAAATAAAAAGGATCGATTGCTTCAGTAAATTCAAAGTAACATCCTGCATAAAACCAAGACTGCGTACTTTTTTCACCTTCATCATTTCCAGGTCAAAAATGCTTTTAGTAAATGTTTTCAGCCTTCGTATTTCGGGATAGGTAAGGCCTAGGCTTTTTACCAATTCTATATTGCGCAATGATTCTGTGATGTTGCCGGACATGATGGCATTCTCCCTGAAAATTTTTCGCTGAATGGTCTTTATTTTTTTACTCAGTAAACCTGTAAGACCACCAAGCAACACTACACCAATCAAAAACACGGGAATCAATGCCCAATGTTTTGTAATGGCATAGTAAATAAGAAAACCCAGGCCTACTAAAGTGGAAAAAAGAATATTGATAAATGAGCTGAGAAAATTTTCGGTATCTCTCCTGGTTTTTTGCAGGATAGAAAGTGTTTCGCCGCTTCTTTGTTCTTCAAATTCCTGGTAAGATAAACGCAGCGTTTGCTTAAGGCCATCATCAAAAACACTTTTACCAAATTTTTGTACCACCAACCGCAGAAAATAATCCTGGAAAGCTTTAGCCAGTTTAGATGCAACTGCAATACCAATAGCCAGTAATAAAAGCCATAATATTCCTGTCACCAATTCTTTTTCACTCTTATTAGCAGGGTTTAAAGCATAGCCATCAATGATCTTTCCAAAGATCACGGGGTCAAAGAAATTGAGTGCCTGTGCAACCGCAGCCAGCAACATCGAAAAAATGGCCAGCCATTTGTACGGCCTCAGGTATCTCCATAATATTTTCATACACGTATTTATTGATCTATTGCAAACCGCAAAATAATCTATCTGTAAAACTCCGGCGGTTAAAATAAAATACAAAATGCATTGGCAACGCCAACTTGCTTTAACATTAGTTTAGGAATAAGGTTTGCTTTTACAAACTAATTTCAGGAAATTATTTTTACCCCAACTACTTATGTTATGAGACTTATCCTTGTTGCAATATTGTTTTGCTGCCTTTCCTGTAATCAAAATGCAAAAGAAAATAATGCAGCTCCGGCAGTGGCTGCAGCGCCAACGATCATTCCCGTGATGGAAGACTCATTAACTTTAAAATTACGCAGTGCAGTTACTGCTATTGAAACAAAAGAACTGATACAAACCAGTACAATAAAATCAATAGCACTGGATAGTATCACACACAAAATGATCTCGTTGAAAGATTACTATACCACACAAAAGGAAATTCTTACTAAAAGCATGAAATATTCTACCGATAAAGATAAAACCGCAAGGGCGCTGGCTTACCTGGATAAAATGGCAGCGCAATCTTCATCAAAACCCGATGTATATAAAGTACAATTTCACCTGGCTGCATTACTGGCTAACTCCACCAGGTACAACGAGCTGCATACTAAATATCTTAAAGAAGATCTTTCAGAAATAAAACTGGTATTTCCTTAATCACATACAGGCATCCCTCAGCATTTTCATATACACCAGCCCTTTTTTTCTTGCAAAATCAATATTATCGCCGGGAATATTTTCCGGGTCTTTATAATTTTCCAATGCTTTATCAATGCTCGACTCACGCAACAAATGCAGCATCGGGTAAATGGAACGGTTGGTATAATTAGCGGCATCTTTTTCCACTGCATTGGCAAACATATATAAAGGATGAAAACTGGCCAGTTGGTAAATCCCTTCATAACCTTTTTCAATCAGCATATCTTCGGCATCTGCTACCAGGTCAAGGTAATCATCAAATAATGCAAAGGAATGAGGAAAGATCAGGAATATTGTTTCAATGTCAGCTTCATCATCTAATCTTATTGCTTCGTTTAATAAAGCAGTGAGGCATAAAGCAGGATCGCCGCTATTTTCTACCTTATAAAAAACAGATTGCTGTTTTACCACATTGGCCGCAAAAGGGCAAAAGTTACAGCCCACCACCACATCATTGATCCATCTTTTTGTTTGTTCAATTACCTCCGTTGCAGCTGTCATGTAAAGTATTTAAGCTTGTAAAGCTAGTTGTATTTATGCTATTTACTTCATCCATTCTATTTACTCTTTCTACTTTATTTACCCTTTCTACTTTATCTACCTTTCCTACCGTATTTACTTTTTCTACTTTATCCCCTTCCCTCCCCATTAACCTTAATTAACATTAATCCAAAGTTGATTAACTGCATTTGTTTACAGTACCCGATAGTTTTGGCTTCTGAAAAAAAACAGGTATGAAAAGACTTCTATTATTGACAATGATAATTTGCTTTGCAGCAACGGGCTTTGCGCAAAAAAATATTGTAAAAGGACAATTGACCGACACCCTGCAAAAACAACCCATACAAAATGCCACAGTTTCTATAGTAAAAGTGAAGGACTCTTCTCTTGCAGGATTTACAAGGACTGATGCACAAGGCCGGTTTACATTAACCAACCTGCAACCCGGCCAATATCGTTTATCGGTATCCATGGTGGGCTTTCATCCGCTATGGAAGATGTTTGAAATTACTGATGAAAAAGAAATTGATTTAGGCAATATTAAAATGAAAGATAAAAGCCTGATGGATGAAGTGACCATACAAAACCAACGGCCACCGGTGCAGGTAAATGGCGACACACTGGAATTTAATGCCGAAGCATTTAAAACAAAGCCTAATGCCGTTGTAGAAGACATGCTAAAAAAAATGCCCGGTGTGGAAGTAGATAAAGACGGCACCATAAGGGTGAATGGCCAAAAGATAAGCCGTGTATATGTAAATGGAAAAGAATTTTTTGGCAACGACCCTAAAATTGCTACAAGAAATTTAGATGCAGATGCTGTTGATAAAGTACAGGTGTTCGATAAAAAAAGTGACCAGGCTGAGTTTACCGGTGTGGATGATGGCAATAGTGAAAAAGCCCTCAACCTGAAATTAAAAAAAGACCGCAAGAAAATGAATTTTGGAAAAGTTACTGCAGGCCTGGGAACAAAAGGCAGCTATGATGGACAGTTTAACATCAATCGCTTTAATGGCGAGCAGCAACTCTCTGCCATTGGAATGGCTAACAATACCAACCGCCAGGGTTTTACCTTCAGTGATATTTTAAATTTTACCGGCGAAGCACAAAGAATGATGCGTGGCGGCGGTGGCAGAATTGTGATCAACAATAATGGCCCTGCAGATTTTGGTTTGCCGGTACAAGGCATGAACAACAGCGAAGGCATTGCAAAAACGATTGCCGGCGGCGTTAATTTTAATACTACCTGGAAAAAGAAAACCGAAGTGAATGGCAGTTATTTTTATAACAATATCAACCTGGGGAATGATAAAACTACTTCCCGTGAAAACCTCTCACCTGTTAATCCCTTTGTGTATAACGAAAACAGCAGCAGCAATAAAAAAAGTGAGAGTAACCGGATGAATTTTACCATCGATTCAAAATTGGATTCTTTTAACTCCATAAAATTTACACCTCAGTTTACTACACAGCATAATCAATACCACAGCAATAGTACTTATCAATCGCTGCTTACCGGTGATAAATTACTGAACAATGGTTTTACCAATTCCACTACAGATGCCACCGGTTTTAATTACAGCAGTAATTTTTTATTCCGTCATAAATTTAAAAAGAAAGGCAGAACGTTTTCCTCCAATATCAATACAGGGTATAACGATACTAAAAGCAACGGCACTTTACAATCAATAAATAGTTTTTATAACAATAGCGCACTGGATTATAAAGACACTTTAGACCAGGTGAACAAACTGCATTCCAGTACCGCCAGCTATGGTATTAACCTGAGCTATACAGAACCGCTCAGTAAAAGAGCCTTGCTGGAAATGAATAGTTTTTACAACCAAAGCAACGGAGCATTAGATAAAAAAACCTACGATCTCAATAGCCAGAATGGCAAGCATGATGTGATGAACGATGCATTGAGCAATACTTTTAAAAGTGAATATACTTATACCGGCGGTGGTATAAATCTCCGTTCACAAAAAAATAAAATTACTTTGGGTATTGGTACTGCAGTACAATACGCTTCATTATTAAACCGCTTAAAAGACAACAGTACTATCCGCCAGCATTTTACCAATCTTTTGCCTGCCGCCAACTTCAATTATAATTTTACTAAAACAAAAAGCCTGGGTTTGCGGTATACTACTTCTACGCAACAACCTACCCCTGCACAATTACAGCCGGTTAAAGATGTAAGCGATCCGTTGAATATTAAAGAAGGAAATCCCAATTTAAAACAACAATACCAGCATGATATTAACCTGAATTATTTTACAGCCAGCCCTTTGGCGCAGCATAGCTTTTTTGCGTATGCTAATTTTAATATGTCGCAAAATGCTATTGTAAATGCAGATGTACTGGATCAGTTTGGCAGCCGTACCACTACATACAATAATTTAAATGGCGTGTACAATTTGTTTACCGGTATTGAAGCTGGTTTTAAAATAAAAAAATTAAATACCCGATTTAATATTGGCACCAACAGTATTTTATACAACAATTATAATTTTTTAAATGCTGTAAAGAACCGCATTACCAATCTTGCATTTACACCCAGGCTGGGCATCACTTACAATTACAAAGAAAAATTCGACATCAGCACCACCGCAAGATTTGGTTACAACAAGATAAAATATAGCCTGCAGCCAGCATTTAATGATCACTACTGGCGCAATACCTACGAAGCAGACGCCAATATCAACCTGCCCTGGAATATTTCCATCAACAATGAATTCTCTTATAGCGTAAACACCGGCCGCAGCCAGGGTTACAATAAAAATGTGGCTTTATGGAATGCCGCTATTACCAAGGGCTTATTTAAATTTAACCGGGGCACTTTAAAGCTGAGTGTGTTCGACCTGCTGAACCAGAACATCGGCATCAGCCGCAATGCCAACTTAAATTATATTGAAGATGCCAGTTACAAAGTACTCAATCGTTTTTATATGGCCAGCTTTACGTACAACCTGCGTAAGGCAGGCAATAGCGGCCCCCAGATCAATGTGCGGATCAACTAAAAAAAGTATAGCATGATAAACAAAAGGTGATGTGTGAAAACGCATCGCCTTTTTTGTTCTTCCGGCTTACAAAATATTTTATTGCCCCATTGAATATATTCTTAATTTACAAATAGAAATAGTGTACTTCAATTTGTGACTGAGGGATGGCGAAGCTTTTTTTATACCATTTTATATATGCATCAAAAAAAATCGTAAATATCATTGATGCTACGATAAATACAAAATGTATAACATTAAAGCGGTAATCATCAATACCATTTTATTTAATTTCATAGCGTGTAATAACATAAATACACACGTTGGCGGCAATTTTAGAACGACACGTATGACAACAAACATTTGGATAGAAAAAGGTTGGGGCGACTCGGTTGAGAACGCAACATTTGACGACATAAAAATCGCTATTGAAGAAACTATAAAAATGGACGAAGAACACGGAGCTTTTTGGGTTGGACATATGGAAAATGAATTTGTTCTTGAAGTTCACAAAAACCTTGACTTACTTTTTGTTTATGGAGAAAATCAAGATGAACAAATACAAATTAAACTTGACAATTGGGAAGATGTAAAACACTTCTTTAAAATGTATTTTGATAGCGAGTTTGAAAAACTAAAAAAAGAAATTGAGTTGCGACCATTCAAATATAAAAAACTGACAAATGGATAGCAACTATATACCAAGGACAGAAATTGAACTTGAAAATTGGATGAAAAAAAACTGTTTCAATTTCAATAGCTATTCAATAAACGGGAACAGTATTTATGAAGGTTTCGGAATTGACAAAACTGGCGGACTTTACATTTGGTATTATACTGAACGTGGACAAAAAGACAATTTAAAATACTTCAAAACGGAAAACGAAATTATTGAATACGCCTTTAATCAAATTAAATCAGACAAATGGTCAAAAACACATTGCATAGGCTTTTCCGCAGACGCAAATAAAATTACTGCATTGAAAAGCGAATTATATAAAATGGGAATAGAATTTTTTGAAGACAAAATACCTTATTACGGAATAGAGAGACCTGTTTTCAGAATATTTGTATCAGGTTGCGACATTCAAAAAACAGAACATTTAAAAGAAGAATATTGCATCGAAAAATAAAAACTATCACTAACATCGGTTTGGCAATATGGCGGCTGAAGTGCTAAATTCAGGTTCAATTCTTCGATTGAACTTTAGCACAAAACTGAACTTTTGTGCTTCGATTTCCGCCATATCGCCAAGCCGTAACCGTTAGCATCAACTCATCACATTCTATGTGCAATCGTTTTCAATTCAAACTGACAGCTTTTCTTGTTTTAGTTATAACAACGGCAAACTCATTTGGACAAAACTCCAAAAAAGAAACTATAAGCAGGTATAAACAATTAACCAGCCTGACTTTGGACCAAATAAAAAGCCAGCAACACTCTGAATTAGCCAGGGAGCTAACGATAGAAAATTTTATGCGCTATTATATTGAAAATGGAAAAGAGAAATTTTCAAAAAAATATGGCAAAGAGTACATTGACTCTCTATACACTGATTCTGTGTATACCTATTACATTCACAGAACACAAACCTATGCTATAAACTTCCTTAAAGTCAGGCTTACTGAAATTAGTAATATTAATATTTCAGACATTGACGGAAACTTCATCAGAAAAAAATTCATTGACGAAATAGTTCCTAAGATGGACAAAGACAAAGTTGAAAAAAAGAGTAAGAATTGTAGTATGGGTTCAGAGTATGGGGACTTTGACTATTACTACGAAAAAAAATCCGGGCTAATTGAAGTGAAATACAAATGGAAAATCACTTGCGACTTTATAAGAGTGATAAACAAAAATTACAAATCATATTATAATCCTGGCAATAAAATATTTCAAAATTGAGCTGCTGCTAACAGGCAGTCTCTCCGGCTATGACACAACCTGCTTTCCCATTAATATGCATAACTAAAGACAAAGGACTGGACTTAGTTCCGACAGAAATTTATTTTTCAAAAGTTGCGACTTCTGCACTTGCGGACACAAGTGTTTATCAAGATACATTTCTGTTTGATAAGAATGGGAACGTTTGGACTTACCAACAAGTCTCTGACAAGTTCAAAAACAACTTTATTACAAAATTTCTTGCAAAGACTTTCTATAATCCCATACTTGATGCAAAGGTTATTTGGACAAACGTTGGAACTTACCAGATTAAGGACATACAAAATAAATTAAAGTGTTGTGTTGACAAAGATGATGATATAATCACTCAATTTGCAGAAGCTGATGTTATTAAATCTTCATTAGACCAGGCAACCACATTTGCTGACATTTTAAAAGTGTTAAACAAATATGTATTTGATCCTAACGAACAAGAATTATGGGAAGAACAGAAATCACGACCAAAATAAAACTGCCTGTAACATGTGGTTTTATGCAGATTGGGACAAGATTGAAACAGAAGTACGAAGTAATGGCAGAACACTTTCTACAATTGACGAAAACAGTTTTACTACAATAAATATAAAAGATGGCAACTAAAGCAGAAAACAACAATGTGCCGCAAGCAGCACTCGATGCTTACAAAAAATTAATTGCTACTAATCCAAAAATCGAGTTAAAGGGAGCCACTATTCCATACACTTCATTTAACGGGCACATGTTTTCCTACTTTGAAAAGGATGGTTCCTTTGGGCTCCGGCTACCGGGTAAAGAGAGAGATGAATTTCTCAAAAAGTATAACACCACATTATTTGTTTCATATGGCATAGTAAAAAAAGAATTTGTTTTAGTCCCCGAAAAGCTTTTACTAAATACCGGGGAGTTTAAGCCTTACTTTGATATCAGTTTTAAATATGTAGCTACGCTAAAAGCAAAATAAAATTTATACCGCTACTCAAATGCTATACTTTTTCACAAACTTCAACGATGCTGAGCTCTTAAACTGATCTGATTTAATTAACAAATGTTCGGGCAAATACAATACAGCTGCCGTAAAACCTGAACGATGCCTGAAATACCCAACGACATTCTACCATGAGATTATTTCTTTTCAATGCACTTATTTTCATATCTACATCATTAATGAGTCAAAGTTTTATTGGCCTGGATAAAGCATCGTGTAAAACACAAGTCAATACAACAGTTAAAGAGAACGGCTTTACTTCTTTTTATAAAGAAAGTGCATCTTCATTAATTTTTGAGATTTCGAGATCTTCAAGTCCGTACACCACTTTAACGCTCGATTTCAATAAAGAAGGTTGGTGCGATCTTCAGACGCAGTCTTACCTATGTGACACTTGTATGTATTATGCTTATCAAAAAATAATGCGCAATAAAATATATTCCTGGAAAAAGAATAAAGACGGAACTTTTTATTCACCCCTCTCAAAAGGGATAATCCTGGATGTCCCGAAAGACACATTTTTATTATTCAGGTTACGCAAAAGTTAATACCTGTGCTGAGTTATTTCTAAAACTTGCTGTAACTTTAATTACAGCGTTTAGAATTTAAAAAACTTTAACAGGCAAAAGATTACTAATTAATAAATGTACAAGATGAGAAATTTATTTTTTTTTATGCACACTTCCCTTGATGGTTTTGTTGCCGGGCTTAATGGCGAGCTGAACTGGGTAAAAGTAGACGATGAGATATTTGACTTTGTGGCTACCGTGACAGACAATGCTGACACCGCACTTTATGGAAGGGTAACTTATCAAATGATGGAAAGTTATTGGCCCAATGCAGGCGAACAACCAAACGCAACCAAACATGATATAGAACATTCAAGATGGTATAAGAAAGTTTCAAAAGTTGTATTATCCAGGACTATAAACGAAACCGGGCTGATTAATACAAAAGTTATTAGCGGCCAACTCTCTGACAACATTAATAAATTAAAGCAACAGGACGGAAAAAATATTTTAATATTTGGAAGCCCCGGTGCTTCACGCTCGTTGTTAAATGAAGGACTGATTGACGAATTTTGGCTCTTTGTTAATCCAATAATACTCGGGCAAGGGATGCCGCTATTTAAAGATATCAGCGGCACGACTAAATTGAAACTTGCAGCGTCTAAAACTTTTACATGTGGCGTAATTGCACTTCATTATAAAAAAGCATAAACAAATTGACTGCCGGTTTTCATAAAAGAAAGTTTACCTCAGCCTGGAATTATCCGGTACCTTTTTCTATATGACAGAAGATATAATATTGATTGATGAAATTATTGGTAAGACCATCACTGATATACGCTGTAAATATGGCGAGGAGGATGGATGGCTGGACACTGCAGAATGTTTTATACAACTTGACAACAAATTTTACATTGATATTCCCTATGGACAGGTTAAAGATGTTTTAGTAGTAGAACCAGGGCCGGAGGCTGAAACTGTTTTTGGTAATCTTTCAGACATTCCATACTATCATGTAAACAAAGAAGGTAAATCAATTGCCGAAGTTGCAGAAGCACATAAAAAGCGGAAACAAAACATTTTTAACCGAATAAGAAAACTGTTATTTGGCTACGAGCCTCCAATAGAAAAATATACAGCATATAAAGTAGAATACCACGAAAACAAATTAAAATATATCATTAACAGGACCATTACAGACTATTTATGGGAAAATGACAGAATAGAAAAAGGTTTTTTTGAACTTGACAACGGGTATTTTATTTCTGACCAGTATATGGCTCCGCAGGGAACAGGGCTTGCCGGGCTACACTACTATAATAGTTTAGACAGTTTAAAAGAAAGTAAAGGAGATAACCTGAAACGGCATTCCGAAATATCCGGAAACAGCGGCTAACTTTACCATTGCTATAATGCTACATTATTGTTGACTTTAAAATCGTTTTTAAAATGAATAATACCAGGATCTTTAAAACCTCAGTCGCAAGTGTGTATCCGCACTATATACAAAAAGCTGAGAAGAAAGGCCGTACAAAAGCTGAAGTAGATGATATCATATCCTGGCTAACGGGATATAATAAACAAACTTTACAAAAGCATATTGACAATAAAACCGATTTTGAAACTTTTTTTGCTGATGCGCCAAAATTAAATCCAAATGTTTCAAAAATAACTGGTGTAATTTGCGGCTATCGTGTGGAAGAAATTGAAGACAAACTAATGCAAAAGATCCGGTATTTAGATAAGCTGGTTGATGAATTAGCAAAAGGTAAAACCATGGATAAGATCTTAAGAAAATAAACAATTAAAAGGTTAAACAACTCTCCTGTTCTTTTTGAAAAAAATTATAAAATATACCCTTGGTGTTATCCTGTTGATAAGCGGAGTTTTTATTGTACAAAACTACCCGATATCATCAGCGCCAAAGAATATGCCCCGCCTTGCAGACACCAGCAACATCAGAAGAAATTTAGCTGCCATTATTAATACGCCGAAAAGCAGGAATTATAAAAACATCGCCATACTTGACAGTATTGCAAACTACATCAGGCTTGAATTTTTAAAATCTTCTGACAGGGTCGCCATTCAGCAATTTGGAGTAAGCAATCAATCCTATAGCAATATCATTGCCTCGTTTGGCCCTGAGGATGGTGAAAGAATTATTGTGGGTGCCCACTATGATGTTTGCGGCGATCAGGATGGTGCAGATGACAATGCCAGCGGAGTTGCCGGTTTGCTTGAGCTTGCACGTCTTCTTAATGGCAACAACTTAAAATACAGGGTTGACCTGGTGGCATACGCCCTGGAAGAACCTCCGTTTTTTGGCACGCAACAAATGGGTAGTTATGTGCATGCAAAGTCGCTTCATGATGCTAAGGTCCGGGTAAAAGGTATGGTAAGCCTTGAGATGATAGGTTATTATTCTGACGAAGAAGGTTCGCAGGATTATCCTGTAGGTTTTTTAAAATGGTTTTATGGCAGTAAAGGTAATTACATTACGATCGTGCAAAAATCAATAGCAGGAACTTTTGCAAAGCAGTTTAAAGAACTGGCTTTTGAAAATAATTCTATTCTCACCAAATCATTCAGGGCACCTTCTTTCTTTGGCGGTATCGACTTGTCTGATCATCGTAACTATTGGGAGTTTGGATATAGTGCGCTGATGGTTACCAATACTTCATTTTATAGAAATGCCAGCTATCACCAAAAGGGTGACGTACTGCAGCGTTTAAATATTCCGAATATCGGGCTGGTTGTTGATGGTGTATTTCGTGTGTTGAAAGCAATAAAATAATAACCCCCGGAATTTTACACCGGCATGCATTTTATTATCTTGCATGGAGCCATGAAGCCGGATGAAATATTTTTAACTTATAGCATATTCACAAATGAAAAGTATCCTGTTGATTCTTATTGCTTTTATGTTTTGCTTTTATGGATTCGGCCAAAATGGTCAGCCTGCGAACGAACTTTTTCAGGCTGCACTAACAAAAGCTAAAAAAGAGCATAAAAATGTTTTTATAATCTTTACAGCAACCTGGTGTGGCCCATGCAACTACCTTAAACGAGGGCTGTATGATGTTTACAATGTGCAGTTTTTTGAAAAGAACTATGTAATACTTGAATTGTATAATCATGAATTAGGAACTAAGAAATCTTTTGAAAATCATGGAGGAGATAGTATACGTGCTGCATATAAAGGAGATACTACTTCCGTTCCGTATTGGCTTATTGTAAACCCGGTCGGGAAGAAATTATATGGGGAATCAGGTTTCTCCAACTATCCAAAAGACCTAACAAGATTTATAAAAGTACTTAAAGAGACTTCTCATTTAAATGACAGCGAATTACAAATGATATACGACCGGTTTAATCAGCTGTCAAGAAGTATTCCGGATTGAGATCAGCAACGCATGAGCTTTTGCCTGCTTTATTTTTTGCAGGCAAAATTAAGTGTGGCTGGTTTTAAATAAGCTGTGTAGAATAATATTTCAGATAAGTTTCAAAATAAAACCTTCATAAAAAGTATTGTATGTTAAAAAAATATTCAGTGCTATTGGGAATAATTATTTCGGTATCACTACTTCTTGTTGCTACAATGGTTTATCCCGGAGGTTCGCTGTTTGATAAAAATGCTGTTGGCTTCAACTGGTCGAAAAATTTTATCAGCAACCTTTTCGGTGCAAAAGCGGTGAATGGTGCAGCTAATCCGGCCAGGATATGGGCCGACGCAGGAATGATCTTTCTTGCAGTAAGCTTTGCACTATTTTTCATTGGATTTTCAAAGCGAATACCGGCTAAGGGCGCCGCAAATATGATAAAATATCTGGGAGCTGCCGGCATGCTGTGTACTTTTTTAATAGTTACTCCATTGCATGATATTATGGTTACGCTATCCAGTACATTATTCCTGGTAAGTATATTTTATATTACTGTTTTTATTTTAAAAACAAAACTGCACCTGTTTAAATTCCTCTGCATTATTTGCCTGCTTATTTTTTATTATACCTTATACCTATATGGTTCGGGCCATTATGTCTGGTTACCCGTTATGCAGAAAATCACATTTGCCAGTACTATCATTTTAGTTTTACTTTTGGAATACTTTACTAAAACAGAAGATTTTGAACATATTAAAACGGGTAAAAAATGACCTGTTCTAACCGGTATATTCAGAAGTAAAATCTGATGACCCTGAATATTACCAGTGACCGTTAAAAAATTTACCGTATTAACTTTGCAAAATCTGAAATAATAAACTATGGCTCCAACATTTTTTGCAAAACAATCCGACTTCAGAAACTGGCTGAAAAAGAATCATAAAAAAGAAAGCGAATTAATTGTTGGTTTTTATAAAGTAGGTAGTGGCCATCCCAGTATGAGTTGGTCGCAATCGGTTGACGAGGCACTTTGTTTTGGGTGGATAGATGGCGTTCGTACTTCAATTGATAAAGACAGTTACCAGATTCGTTTTACACAACGTAAACCATCAAGTATATGGAGTGCCATTAACATTAAAAAAATAGAAACATTAACAAAACAAGGATTAATGCAACCGGCAGGGCTTGCAAGTTTTGACAAAAGAAAAGAAGCAAACTCTAAAATATACGCCCACGAAAGCGAGGCTGTAAAATTTACACCGGCTTTTGAAAAACAATTTAAAGCCAATAAAAAAGCCTGGCATTATTTTCAGTCACTGGCAGCTTCGTATAAAAAAATTTCCACGCATTGGGTAATGAGTGCAAAGCAGGAAGCCACACAATTGAAAAGATTGTATGAAATTATTACAGACAGCGAAGCCGGAACAAATAAATGGAAAGACAACAAGTACAAGAAAAAATAACATGATCTCTGCTTACTACCAATAAACTTATGAGAATATTCATCGTCTTGCTATTAACATGTATATCTACTTTGCTATTTGCCCAAACCAAACCTGTATCAGATAGTTTGACCAAGCTATTAGAAGCTGTTTATAAAAAAGACCAGGAACCAAGATATCAATTAGATTCCATTCAGCAGCAATATGGTTATAATTCCAATCCGGTAAATGAGCAATGGGAATTGATCAACAGCAATGATGCTGAAAATATAAGGATCGTAGCGTCAATATTAGACAAGTACGGTTGGTTAGGCGAAAAGCAAATTTCTAAAACTGCAAATCTTACACTCTTCCTTGTTGTTCAGCATGCCGATATCGAGTACCAGGTAAGATACATTGACTTGTTAAAAAAAGCTGTTGAAAAAAGTAATGCAAAACCCACGCAATACGCTTACTTGCTGGATAGAGTAAATATGCGGCAAGGGAAATTGCAGATTTATGGTTCACAGCGGTCTGTAAGCACAAATGGTAAATCTTATTTTTACCCGATAAAAGATGTGCTCAATGTAAACACACTGAGAAAAAAAATTGGCTTGACACCTCTTACAGAAGTTACACTTCAACCGGGTTTACTTTATAATATGCCGGCAAAAAAAATTGCAAAAAATCAAGTTGTCATTACCGGCTTTGTAATTGAAAAAAACCAATCCCCCATTGATGAAGTAAGCATTAAATTTGGTGCAGCAATTGTAGCTACCACCAATGCCGATGGTTTTTATATCGCTATTATTGAAAAGAAAACTTTAAAAGAACAACTTACTTTTTCAAAGCCAGGTTATATACTATCAGATCCTCCATTAAATGATGAAGGCAAAGAAGTTTATGAACTGACAATATTGCTGAGCAAAAAATAAAACTAAAAAGTTATGAGACAGATCTTTTACGTAGTATTTTTATTCATTTTTTCAAGTTGCAACTCTAACAATAATAGTAGTACCACTAACCTCAATAACACTGATACTATTTTAAACCTGAAAACGATTAACGCTTTTGATAGTTTAGATATTGATACAGCAGACAATTTTATCACATCGAACTTCCCCCAACCAATACAAGATAAAATGCATAGCACCGTAGATAGCCTTGGGGCTATGGTAGCAGTATATTACATTAATGATACTTCGAAAGACGACAAAGTTATTTACCAGGTAATAAAAACAAAACTGCTTGATAAGAGTTTTGTGCAGATCGACAGCGATTATTTTTTGAAGCGGCAATTTAATACCAGGAAGTATGTACAAATAGAACACCATAAAAATAAAAAAGTACTTTTTTACTATGGAATGGATTTATGGAGCAATGGAAAGAAATACAAAGATGTTAAGATGGTACTTAAAGATTACCAGGCATTAAATTAAAAAATTGCGCCAATAAAAATACCGGCGCAACATAAATACAAAATAGCAGGAGCTCCTAATTCGTTACTATCCTTACAGGCCCGTTCCCATCCCCCATCAATTCTTTTCTTGCTTTTGCAAATTCTGCAGGCGTAACTTTTTTTCCTTTTGTGGGTGCTTTAAGGTCAGTTTTTTTAACCGACTTATCGATAGCAGTTGCGGTGTACACAAATTCACCCTGGTTCACATCCATGCCCAGGATCATACCCGGCAAGCCGCCAAATTGTGCAGGGCCCGATGATAAGGCAATATCTTCTGCATACCAGGCAATCATATCCAACCCCATCTGCGATTTACCTGTAGCTTTTTTACACATATGGCCGGCAATGGTTTTCGTTTCACCATCCACTAATTTCCAGGCAATATTGCGGATAGAATCTTCCACTATAAATTCTTTTTCCATCAGGTTTTTCTTTTCAATAGTAGTTTGCGTGGTAAAATCTTTATAAAAAATATTATCATTACCTGCAAAGCGCATCACTATACCACCACCCTGTTGTTCGCTCAGGTCGGGTTCTTCTTCGGCAGCTTTGTACAGCGATTTATTATCGGCAAAACTCAGTTCAAATTTATTGGTTCTAAACTGTGGTACCATCGCTTTCATCTGTTCATTTTCTTTGGGTATACGGCGGTGCATATCAATGGTTTCGTCGTAGGCAACTTTGCCTTCATTTACCTGTGCAGAACTATACTGTACCATTACAGCGGCCACTAAAAGGGCGATAATTTTTTTCATGATGTTTTAATTTTATACAAATCTATTTTCCGGCACCGGCATTTGAGGTTAAGCATCCTTGCATTAACGTTAATTAAGGTTAATGCCGTAAAACCCAATGCCATTATGGTTTACATTTGTGTAGTTACATATGAAAAAGAAAATTATCGCCGATCCTTTATTAATGATTGCCACGATACTCATCATCGTTGGCTTCCAGGTATACTGGATAAAAAATAATTACGACCGGGAGAAAAGGCTGCTTACCAGTAAGGCAGGCATTGTATTTCGCACTGCCATATTTGAAATGCAGGCCAAAAAACTGCACCTGCCTCCCATGACAAAAGATAGCAGCTCACATGCGGATATTAAAGTAGTGCTTACCGAAAACGGAGAGGATAATCCGATACTGATAAAAAAATCTAAAGAGCAGGTACTTGGTGTTGCCAATGCATTGCGCCAGCAACTTGCAGACAGCCTGCAAAAAGACAGTACTAAAAAAACTAAAATGGTATTGTCAGTAAATAACTCTACTGTGTTATACCGCAATGATGGCGGGAAAATTCAAACCACAGCATCAGCAACAGACAGCAAGGGAAAGATTGTACAGATCTTATACGGTATTGATTCGCTCCAGGATTCTGTAAAACTCAGTGATATTATTGCAGCAGTTCAAAAATCATTCAAAGAAGAAAAACTACCGGAATCTTTTTCCGTTATTCCTCTTGCTGTAGCCAATAAAAATAATATTCCGCAGAACGACATGATGGAGGATGTTGAAAAAATGGATGAGGTATCCATAGGTTTTTTACATCCTGTTACTTATAAGTTGCAACTGGATAATACTTTTGGTTACCTGTTTAAAAAAATATTATCTCCCCTGCTCTTCTCTTTATTTTTGGTAGGCGTAACCATCTTTACATTTTTATTATTGTACAGGAACTTAAACAGGCAACGCCGTTTAACAGCAATAAAAAATGAATTCATTGGCAATATCACCCA
Organism: Ferruginibacter sp. SUN106; assembly: GCF_050611765.1. NCBI lineage: Bacteria > Pseudomonadati > Bacteroidota > Chitinophagia > Chitinophagales > Chitinophagaceae > Ferruginibacter > Ferruginibacter sp. SUN106. The sequence goes on along the minus strand of NZ_JBODJC010000003.1, from coordinate 95,278 downwards.
CGAATTAAAAACGCCTATCAGTACAGTAGGTGTAGCTATTGAAGCGATGCAGAATTTTAATGCGCTGCAAAACCCCGAACGTACGCAGGAATATTTAAGCATTGCCAATAATGAATTACAGAGGCTGGGTTTACTGGTAGATAAGGTTTTAAAATTGTCCATGTTTGAAAAGCATGAAGTGGAACTGACAGAAGAAATATTTGACATTAAGCAATTAGTAAATGAAGTGGTAAATTCAATGCGTTTACAGTTTGAAAAACATCATGCAGTTATTGATATACATACAAGCGGCGATGATTTTACTTTAACTGCCGACAAAATGCATATCACCAGTGTAGTGTACAACCTGTTAGACAATGCACTAAAATACAGTAAGGCCGACCCTCATGTTACCATTGATATCAATGCATCCGCAGCTAACATTATTTTAAAAATAACTGATAATGGTATTGGCATACCGGCTGCTTATACCAACAAAATATTCGAAAAATTTTTCCGGGTGCCATCAGGTGATAAACACAATGTTAAAGGGTATGGTCTTGGCCTTAGTTATGTGGCACATATCATTACTCAACACAATGGCACCATTGATGTAAAGAGCGAGGAAGGAAAAGGCACTGCATTCACCATTCAACTACCTAAAGAAAATGAGCATTAAAATACTATATGCCGAAGACGAATTGTTTTTAGGCAAGATCGTAAAAGAAAGTCTTGAAACAAGAGGCTACCAGGTGCTGATGGAAACAGATGGTGAAAAAGTATTGCCGTTATTTACAAGCAATACCCCGGATGTTTGTGTACTTGATGTAATGCTGCCTAATAAAGATGGTTTTGAAATTGCAGAAGCGATAAGAGCTATTGATAAAGCCGTGTCGATTTTATTTCTTACCGCTAAAACACAAACGCAGGACCTGGTGAAAGGGTTTCAATTGGGCGGTAATGATTATATCCGCAAACCATTCAGCATGGAAGAACTGATCATCCGTATTGAAAATGCCTTACGCTACCGCAATGGCGAAAGAATTGCGACTGACAAAAAAGAAGATATCAGGATCGGTAAATACACTTTCCATTTAGGCCGGCAGGTGCTGAAAGATAATGGCGATGAAAAAAAATTATCGTTTCGTGAAAGTGAACTATTAAAATTATTATACGAAAATAAAGACCGTATCATCGACCGCAGGGATATCTTGAATTTACTCTGGGGCAATGATAACTTTTTTAATTCCCGCAACCTGGATGTGTACATCACTAAACTACGTGGTTATTTACGCAACGACCCATCCCTGGAGATCATTACCATTAAAGGTATTGGCTACCGCTTTGTGATAGAGTAATTATTTCTGCTGCCAGAAAGAGGCAGTTGAAGCAACATCAGCCACTATCTTATCACTATGTCTTTTTAATATAGCATTGGTAAGCCCCCTGTTTTCAACAGCCAGCCCCATCATAAGGTTGCCCTTTGCCGTGATATAGAACTGGCAAGGTTGAATGGCCCCGTTTTGTTTTAGCAATGCCGCATTCATTACAGAGGTATCTGCACGTGGTGCACCAAGAAACACAGTAAGCCATACGAAATTTGTACTGGGACTGATCTCAAAACCCACCGGTACATCAAAGGTAGGTGTGGTGAACTTTACTTCATATTTTTCCGAACCCGGTGTAGTGGTAAGGTCTTTAACCGTGTTACCCAATTGAATTAATTTTTCTTTTAACTGGGCACTGTTAAGTGGATCGCAGCTTTGTGCATTACAAAATGAAGTAACCATAAAGATGAAGCATATCACTTGTATAAACCTGCTGAAGGATTTTATTTTCATACGTTTAATTTTAGAGTAAATGTAAAAAACTCTGATGGCGGATGCAATACCATGCTTTGGGTATTTTAAAAAATTAATTTATTTTTTTACTGTCCAGGTACGTGGCGCATATAAAAAAAGCACCAACTTAAATTTCAAGTCAGTGCTTTTTTATATAGCAAATCATTTTATTTCCCTTTACCGGATTCTATAGCCGCATGTGCAGCAGCCAGTAATGCAATCGGCACTCTGAAAGGAGAACAGCTTACATAATTCATACCTACACGGTGAAAGAATTTCACACTTTCTGCATCGCCACCATGCTCGCCGCAAATACCTACTTTTAAATTTGGTTTTGTTTTACGGCCACGGTCGGTACCCAATTTAACCAATTCCCCTACGCCATCCTGGTCAATGGTTTGAAAAGGATCATCAGGCAAAACTTTCAGGTCCATATACTTCGGTAAAAATCCGCCCACATCATCCCGGCTAAAACCAAAACTCATTTGTGTAAGGTCGTTGGTACCAAAGCTGAAGAAGTCTGCTATTTCGGCCATCTTATCTGCCTTTATTGCGGCCCTCGGTATTTCAATCATGGTGCCATATAAGTAAGGTATCTTTTTCATCTTCTTACTATCGCATACTTCTTTATATACCCTATCCACAATTATTTTCTGATGGATCAGTTCATTTTCGATGCAGGTAACGGGTACCATAATTTCAGGAAATGCTTTTTTACCCGATTTCAGTATTTCTGCTGTAGCCTCAAAAATGGCCCTCACCTGCATTTCAGTAATTTCAGGATAACTAACGCCAAGCCTTACACCACGATGTCCGAGCATGGGATTATTTTCATGCAATGCCAAAACCCTGCGGCGCAACATACTTAAACTGATGCCCAGCTCTTTACTTAGTTCCTGTAATTTGGAAACATCATGCGGTACAAATTCATGCAATGGCGGATCAAGCAAGCGGATAGTTACCGGGTAGCCTTTCATCACTTCCATGGTATCCTTAATATCTTTCTTCACAAAAACAAAAAGATCATTCAATGCTTTACGCCTTTCAGGTTCTGTTTTGCTCATGATCATTTTACGCAGTAAGAACAATGGCTGTTCACTGCCTTCGCCGTAAAACATATGCTCTGTACGGAACAGGCCAATACCTTCTGCACCAAATTTCATTGCGTGTGCAGCATCTTCAGGGGTTTCAGCATTAGTACGCACTTTTAACGTCCTGGTTTTGTTTACCAGTTTCATCAGGTTTTTATACGCCAGGTTTTTATCCAGGTCAATATCCACTAAACCCATACTTCCTAAATACACCAGCCCCTTTGTGCCATCTAAACTTAACCAGTCACCTTCTTTAATAAATGTACCGTCGTTGGCTTTAAAAGATTTTGTTTCAATATGAATTTCAATATCAGCACAACCTACGATACAGCATTTACCCCAACCTCTTGCTACTAATGCCGCATGCGATGTCATACCGCCTTTTGTAGTAAGAATGGCTTGTGATTTATGCATGCCATCAACATCTTCAGGCGAAGTTTCTTCTCTTACCAAAATAACTTTTTCTCCTTTGGCCGCCCATTCCACAGCATCATTTGAAGTGAACACCACACGGCCTTTTGCACCACCGGGGCCTGCAGGCAAACCTTTAGCTATAGCTTTTGTTGCGGCTTGTTCTTTTGGATCTAACATCGGCAATAATAATTCTACCAATTGATTCGGTGCCACTCTTTTAATGGCAGTTTTTGCATCAATCAGTTTTTCATTATACATATCGCTTGCCATTTTTACAGCAGCAACACCATTACGTTTACCAATACGGCACTGCAACATAAAGAGCGTTCCTTTTTCAATGGTAAACTCTATATCCTGCATGTCTTTATAATGCTTTTCCAATCTTCTTTGTATGTCAAATAATTGTTTGTATGCAACAGGCATTATAAATTCTAATGTAGGCAGATGCCTGCTCTGATCATTTTTAGAATATTCATTTACCGGCGCCGGTGTTCTGATGCCAGCCACCACATCTTCGCCTTGTGCATTCACTAAATATTCTCCATAAAATTTATTTTCTCCATTGCCGGGGTTTCTTGTAAACGCAACACCTGTTGCACTGCTGTCGCCCATATTACCGAATACCATGGCCTGTACATTTACTGCAGTACCCCATTCGTCAGGAATTTTTTCTATGCGGCGGTACTCGCAGGCACGTTTGCCCATCCAGCTGCTGAACACAGCACCAATGCTGCCCCATAATTGTTCATAGGGATCATCAGGAAATGGTTTACCTAATACTTTTAATACCGTGGCTTTAAAATCTTTTACCAATGCTTTTAATTCATTAATGGTAAGATCGGTATCAAACTTATATCCCTTTTTATGTTTTATCTTTTCTAATTTTTCGTCCAATACTTTTCTTATGCCTTTACCACCTTTGGGTTCAATACCGCCTGCTTTTTCCATTACCACATCGGCATACATCATAATTAAACGACGATAAGCATCATAAGCAAAACGGGCATCGCCTGATTGGTTGATAACTCCTTCAATAGTTTTTTCATTCAGCCCAATATCCAATACCGTCTCCATCATACCCGGCATCGATTTTCTTGCGCCGGAACGTACAGATACCAGCAATGGATTATTTACATCGCCGAATTTTTTTCCCATTTCCTTTTCAACAGCTGCTAATGCTTTTTTTAACTGGGCATCCAGTACTGCCGGATATTTCTTTTTATTATTGTAATAGTAAGTACATACTTCTGTGGTTAATGTAAATCCCGGGGGAACCGGTAAGCGGAGTTTGGGATGCCCCGCCATTTCTGCCAGGTTAGCGCCTTTGCCACCCAGTAAGTTTTTCATCGATTCGTTTCCGTCTGCCTTGCCTCCGCCAAAATAATACACATACTTTGCGGCTTTTTTAATTTGTGCCATAATTGAATATTGAAATTGTGAGTATAGAAATAATGTGCAATCGTTACTACTTCTAATTATAAAAATTTTGTGACAGAGAATTTGATACCACTTTAAATACGCCATCTTTTCTTACTATCTGGTAGCAATTATTGATAGCCCTGATGTTGGGATTAGACAGGTGCTTTTCATTATAAGGAGCCAGCATATTTTCTTCGCCAATTACTTTTCCATAAGCATCCACTACTCTTTCAAATACCCTGTATTGAAAATGCCAGGGATTTAATCCTTCAGGAGTATCGCCGCTATCATAAGTATCATTAAAGCCTTCAAATATCAATTCTGTAGAGTGATTGATATGATGTATCAGGTGTTCGGTAATATTGATGTACTCATCCATGTCAGGGTCGTTGCGTACAATTCCGCTGTCCCAGATAGTTTCTCCGTTTAAAAAAATGACCAACCTGTTATCTACATGTTTAACATTGATCCAGTATTCCTTTTTCATTGTATTTAAGTTTAATCGTGGTGAATTGGGTTATATATTTCTGATGCTAAAATTGATAATTAACCGGCATTAAGGATATGAGTTACGTCAGTTGTTGAACTGATAATGATTAATTTTTATAGCTGCTTTTTGCCGATAAAGTACCCGATTTCGTAAACCGTCGGTGAATTGGTGTTGCAACTTTTAATTTATTTTTGCTATCGTTTATATCAGCTTATTTAACTGTCAATACAATGAGTTTACTTTTTTCGCCTTTAACATTAAAGAGTGTTACGTTAAAAAACAGGATCGTGGTCTCTCCTATGTGCCAGTACTCCTGCGTGGATGGTTTTGCCAGCGACTGGCACTTGGTACATTTAGGCAGCCGTGCCATTGGCGGTGCTGCGTTAATTATACAGGAAGCCACTGCAGTAAATGCTGCAGGCCGTATCAGCTACGGCGATATGGGTATCTGGAAAGATGAGCATATTGAAAAATTAAGTGCTATCGTTTCCTTCATACACCAGCATGGTGCAGTAGCAGGTATACAACTGGCGCATGCAGGACGAAAGGCCAGTTGCGACTTACCATGGAACGGTGGTTTACAGATTAAGTCGGGTGATAATCACTGGCAAACCGTGGCTCCCTCTGCTATTCCTTTTTATGATACTGACCTGGCACCTGATGCATTAACCAAGGAAGAAATTGCCGGAACCATCAATGATTTTAAACAAGCCGCAGTCCGTGCTTTAAAAGCAGGTTATAAAGTAATTGAATTACATGCTGCACATGGTTATTTGATCAATGAGTTTTTATCTCCCCTGAGTAATCAGCGTACAGATGAATATGGCGGCAGTTTTGAAAACAGGGTAAGATTTCTTATAGAAATTATTGCTGCAGTACAAACAGTATGGCCGGCAGACCTCCCCATATTCGTTCGTATTTCTGCCAGCGACTGGGCAGAGGGTGGCTGGACTATTGCGGATTCTGTACAACTGGCGATGATCTTACAAAAGAAAGGTATTGACCTGATCGATACTTCTTCAGGGGGTATTTCATCTACTGCAAAAATTACTGCGGGGCCGGGTTACCAGGTGCCTTTTGCTGAAGCGATAAAAAAACAAACGGGAATGCCAACTGGTGCCGTTGGTATTATCACCACTGCAACACAGGCGGAAGAAATTTTACAACAGCAAAAGGCAGATGTAATATTAATGGCAAGAGAATTATTACGTGACCCTTACTTTCCATTGCACGCTGCTAAGGAATTGAATGAAGATGTGGAATGGCCGGTGCAATATGTAAGAGCAAAAAGATAAACCAATTTTAAATTAACCATATAAGACATAGAGAGCATTTAAGGTCTTTAAAGTATATAAGGTATGTAGTAAACTCATGTTTTTCTATATGACTTAAATGCCTCAAATGCCTGAATGGTAAAAATCTCTTTGTCTTATCTATTTTTTTATTCTCCCTATCCTTGTTATTTTCACGCTATGCCAGTTACGCATCCGCAGATAAAAAATTTATTACAATGTATCGACCTGGAAGAAAAGGAGCAGGTAAAAAGATACAGTCTTGATCAGCAACATACTTTAAAATCATTAAAGGCTGAAGGCCTTGCATTACATCCTATCGTTGTAACCAGGAAAAATTTCGGTTATGCTGATTATCCGGAGATCAGTTTCCGTTTGAATTTTCCACCGGAAATGAATTTGTTTAAGGATGGCGCTGCCATTGAATGTTTTTGTTCGGGAGAAGAACCGGTGAAAGGGGTATTAATAAATTTAGATGGCAAGAGTGGGGAGTTCCGTTTGTTTGCACCGGATTTTCCTGATTGGATCGAGGATGATGGTGTAGGCATAAAATTAGCACCCGATCAACGCACTACCACCATCATGAAAACGGTGCTGAATAATTTAGAAGGCAATAAAGAATTGTTTGAATTATTTGAGCAATTGCATGGTGATCCGGCAAAAGAAAAAATTATAGCCATTGTACCAGCAGTTTCTCTTTCTTTCAATAATAAAAATTTAAATGAAAGCCAGCAACAGGCTGTTGCCGCCATTACTGCCAACGAACAAATTATAATTGTGCACGGACCGCCGGGCACCGGAAAAACCACTACTCTTGTTGAAGCGATAGTACAATTGGTAAGATTGGGAGAAAAAGTTTTAGTGTCTGCACCAAGCAATACTGCCGTAGATAATATTGCCAAAGGATTGATTGCACAAAACTTAAAAGTGTTACGTGTAGGCAATACCAGCAAAGTAGATGAAACCATTTTTCAGCATACACCCGAAGGGAAATTAAACAACAGCAAACAACTGAAGGAAATAAAGCAATTAAAAATAAGGGCTGAAGAATTCAGGAAGATGGCGCTGAAATACAAACGCAGTTTTGGCAAAGCAGAAAGAGAACAACGCAATCTTTTATTTAAAGAAGTAAAAAATATAAGAACCGAAATAAAAAAATTACAGGCATACAATGAGGAAAAATTATATACCGAAGCAGATGTAATTCTAGGTACACCGGTTGGTTTGTATGATGCAAAGATCAACCACCTCTCCTTTCATACTTTAGTAATTGATGAAGCCGGGCAATGTATTGAGCCTTTGGCATGGACCATTTTTCCATTAGCAAAAAAATATGTACTGGCAGGCGATCATTTGCAATTGCCACCAACAGTCTTGAGCAATGAAGCGGCGAGGCTTGGTTTAAACCGTTCCATTTTAGAAGTAAGTATTGCAACGGCAGATAATGTTTTTTTATTGAACACTCAATATCGTATGAGGGAAGCTATTGCCGGCTTCAGCAGCAATTATTTTTATGAAGGGCTTTTACAAACTGCCACTCATCTCACCAATAATGCAACGCATATCACTTTTATTGATACTGCCGGCTCCGGCTTTAATGAAAAACATGGCAACGATGGTACCAGTCTGCAAAACGAGGGGGAGTTACAGGTGGTACAAAAAATTATCGAAACAGAAAATCTTGATCCCTTACATACGGCATTCATTTCTCCCTATGCCGGGCAGGTAGCTGCAGCAAAAGAAATTTTACCGAAGCCAATGCGTATCAGTACCATTGACAGTTTCCAGGGGCAGGAAAAAGAAATTATTATTTTATCATTAGTAAGAAGCAATGACGATGGCGATATTGGGTTTTTAAAAGATTACCGCAGGATGAATGTGGCTATCACAAGAGCTAAAGAACAATTATTTGTAATTGGCGACAGTGCTACAATTGGTGCTGATGCTTTTTACAATGCCTTCCTTACTTATATTGAGCAATCCGGCACTTACAGAACGGTATGGGAGTTTGAATTGTAATAAAACTTACAATGGTATATTGCCATGTTTCTTCCTTGGCCGTTTTGCTACTTTATTTTCTAACATAGCAAAAGCTTTGATGAGTTTTTTACGGGTATCTTTTGGTTCTATCACTTCGTCAATAAAACCTCTTTCGGCAGCAAGATAAGGGGTAGCAAATTTTTCAGCATACTCTGCTTCTTTCTCCGCTAATTTCTGTGCAGGGTCTGCAGCAGCCGCAATTTCTTTTTTAAAAATAATTTCACTGGCGCCTTTTGCTCCCATTACTGCAATCTCTGCAGTGGGCCATGCAAAATTCATATCTGCACCAATATGTTTGGAGTTCATTACATCATAGGCGCCACCGTACGCTTTACGGGTGATCACTGTAACACGTGGCACCGTTGCTTCGCTTAACGCATACAATAATTTTGCACCGTTGGTGATAATGCCATTCCATTCCTGGTCGGTGCCGGGTAAAAAGCCGGGCACATCTACCAATACCAGCAAGGGAATATTAAAACAATCGCAGAATCTTGTAAACCTGGCGCCTTTTTTTGAACTGTCAATATCCAGTACTCCTGCGAGGCTCATGGGTTGATTGGCAACAATGCCAATACTTCTGCCTGCAAGTCTTGCAAAACCCACCACAATATTTTCTGCATACTCTTTATGCATTTCAAAAAAAGAATCCGCATCACAAATACCTGCTATTACTGCACGTATGTCATAAGGCTGGTTCGTACTTTCCGGAATGATCGTTTCTAATTCCTCTCTCATTTCATCTGCTAATGTGTACGGTAATTTCACCGGTACATCCTCACAATTTTGTGGTATATAACTCAGTAGTTTTTTCAGTTGCTCTATGCATACCATATCATTGGCTGCTGTAAGATGGGTTACACCAGATTTTACTGCATGAGTGGATGCACCGCCTAAAGCTTCAGCACTTACTTCTTCGTTAGTAACCGTCTTCACTACATTGGGACCGGTAACAAACATATAGCTGGTATTTTCTACCATGATAGTAAAATCTGTGATAGCTGGAGAATACACAGCACCTCCTGCACAGGGCCCCATAATGGCCGACAACTGCGGAATAACACCTGATGCCTGCACATTCCTGTAAAAAATATCGGCATAGCCACCCAGCGACCTAACGCCTTCCTGTATACGAGCGCCGCCGGAATCATTCATGCCTATCATTGGCGCACCGGTTTTCATTGCCAGGTCCATTATCTTACAAATTTTTTCAGCATGCGTTTCTGATAAGGCTCCGCCAAATACCGTGAAGTCCTGCGCAAATACATATACCAGTTTGCCATTTACAGTGCCATAGCCGGTAATAACACCATCACCGTAAAACTGCTGTTCTTCCATTCCAAAATCTTTGGTACGGTGAATTACTAATGCACCTACTTCTTCAAAAGAACCGGGATCCATTAGTAAGGCAACCCGTTCCCTGGCTGTTAATTTTCCTTTCTGATGTTGTGCTGCAATTCTCTCTTCGCCACCACCTAACTTACCAGCTTCCGTTTTTTCTTTTAAAATAGCAATTTTAGATTTCATCACTGTTATGCTTTTATTGATCGCTCTTTAATTTTAATGTGCCAGCCTTCTTTTCCAACTGGTAGATTTATTCTCCACCGGGTTGATCAGCTTTTGCTGATCCAAATAATACCGCAAGCCAACAACCGCCGCAATGGCTGCATTGGCTTTTTGTTTTTCTTTTATCGCTTCGGGGGTATAATATTTTTTTACAAAATTGGTATCGAAATGCCCGGTAAAAAAAGCCTCATGCTCAAACACAAAAGTGCCGAATGGTAATGTAGTGGCAACACCTTCAATTTTATATTCTTTAATAGCCGCTAACATTTTTTGGATGGCTTCTGTTCTTGTTTTACCATGCACCACCAGTTTCGCAATCATGGGATCGTAATAAATAGAAACTTCCATCCCTTCTTCATAACCATCATCTACCCTTATCCCCTCGCCTGTTGGTTTTGAATATTTAATAAGTGTACCGATAGAAGGTAAAAAATTATTCAGCGGGTCTTCTGCACATACACGCAATTCAATAGCATGCCCGTTAAGCACAAGATCATCTTGTGTGAAGCTTAATTTTTCACCTCTTGCAATTTTTATTTGTTCTTCCACAAGATCAAGCCCTGTGATCATTTCAGATACAGCATGTTCTACCTGCAGGCGTGTATTCATTTCCAAAAAATAAAAATTCAAATGCTCGTCCATTAAAAATTCTACAGTGCCCGTGCTGGTATAGTTGCAGGACTTTGCCACCATAATAGCAGCGTCGCCAATTTTTTCTCTTAGTTCGGGAGTCATGATGGCTGAAGGAGTTTCTTCCACTACTTTTTGATGACGGCGTTGTATGCTGCATTCCCTCTCAAAACCGTGAATGATATTGCCGAACTTATCTGCCACTACCTGCACTTCAATATGTCGTGGTGAACTGACATATTTTTCAATGAACACAGCGCCATCACCAAATGCGGCCTTAGCTTCACTGATAGCCCTTTCCATTTGTTCCTGCATATCAGTTGCTTTTTCCACCACACGCATTCCTTTGCCACCACCACCTGCAGAAGCTTTTATTAAAACGGGATAACCGATCTTATCGGCTATTTGTATAGCTACATTTACATCTTCAATGGCTTTATCTATGCCCGGCACCATTGGAATATTATAATGACTTACACATTCTTTTGCAGCCAGTTTTGAACCCATTATTCGCATAGCTGCAGGACTTGGCCCTATAAAATTTATTCCAGCATCTTCTACTTTTTGTGCAAACGCAGCATTCTCACTTAAAAAACCATAACCGGGATGAATGGCATCTGCACCAAGTTCTTTACAAACAGCAATAATTTTATCGCCATTTAAGTAAGATTGATCTGATGGCGCCGGCCCGATGCAAACGGCTTCATCTGCAAATAAAACATGCGGCGCATTTCTATCTACGTCTGAATATACCGCAACAGACCGAAGCCCCATTTTACGAATAGTACGCATGATCCTTAAAGCAATTTCCCCCCTGTTAGCCACTAATATTTTTTGCATAATATTTTTTTACTTCTAATTTAGCCTCCATTTTTTTCTCAACTCTCAACTCTCAACTCTCAACTCTCAACTCACTCCAACTCCACCAACACCTGTCCTTTTTCCACCGCCTGCCCTGCTGTTACTTTTATATTTTTTATAGTGGCATTCACCGGTATCAGGATACTGTTCTCCATCTTCATTGCACCCAGTATCAGCACCTTATCACCTTCATTTACCTGTTGCCCTTCGGTTACTGCAATTTCTAAAACCATACCCGGCATTGGTGCTTTAATATCTTTGATCTGTTTTGCAGCGGTAAAACCAAATCCCATTTTATCTAATACCTGGTCCAGTTCATCTTTTATTTCTACCTGGTAAATTTCGCCGTCTATTTCAATGCTTAATTTTTTTCCGGTATCATCTGCAGTTATCAATGTTGCATTAACCGACTGATGTGCTGCAATACAATTAAATACTCCAGGAGATTTTTTAATGAGGTCTGCTGCGGCGATTTCCTCTTTACTAAAAGAGAATTCAAATTCGTTGGCCTTTACTTTAAATGCTGCATTAAGGTTTGCCATATAACAAGCTATTTTCTTGTAAGTTAATTAATTTCTGAGTTATTATTTGCAGTGCTGCATTTAATGTTTTTTACAACCATTGATTCAATTTATTGCACCCATAATTCCATAAATATGTGAATGATGTAAATGATTTCCTTAATTATGGAACATTTCTCTGCTTTACCGGCCCGAACTTTGTACAACAGTTAATGAGGTTAATTCAAATGTAGTTATGAAAAAATTTATCATCATAGTATTTAGTGCCTTTGTACTTATCAGTGCCTGCATGATCATCAGTTCATTTACTATTCTGCAAAATGAAACATCCGGTATCCATGGTACTATAAAGCCGGCGGATATGGTAAAAAAGGTATGGGCTATCAGCGACAAAGACACCGTTTCTATTGTGCCTTCGGCAGGGGCTTTTTCTTTAGATGTTAAACCTGCCAACTGGAAATTATATGTAGAAGCTATTAAGCCGTACAAAGATGTAACAGTAACCAATATTATTGTGGAAGCAGCGAAGTATACAGATGTAGGCGAAATTAAACTCACATCGGATCAGCGATAAAAATAAGGATGTAAGCATAACAGGTTTTGTTCAGGCATGGCCGTGTCTTCATTAATGGTAAATATGTGTATCGCTTTTTTTACTATTATGTAAGACACGGCTTTTTTAATTGTGATACTCTCTTCATATACAACTTTTCCTTTTATACAGATGTGCTGTAATGCAGGCTGCTACCGCCTGTCACCCGTATCAACCAAAACACCCTTGTCTTTTTTTTACACTTTTCCTGCCATAAATAATTATTACCCTTTATCCTGTTTTAAGTTTTCTATACCTGCTTATTGTAACAGTTTCGTGCAGCCATAATTTATAAAGTATACCAAAACAAAGTAGTCATGAAACAACTAATTACCATGCTTATTGCTGTGGTGGCAAGTGCTGCAGTTCAAGCTCAAACCAAGCCCGGTTCAATATCGGGCACTATTACCAACAACGAGAATAAAGCAGTAGATGCTGCTACCGTGCAATTATTAAAAGCAACAGATAAAAGCCTGGTAAAAATTGCGGTAAGTGATAAGGCCGGCAATTTTGCATTTGATAAACTGCCGGAAGGTAAATACCTGGTCAGCATCACGGCTGTAGGCTTTACAAAAAAAATTACATCACCTGTTGAAATAAATGCAGCTAATACTGCAATAGTTATTACTGACGCAAAACTATTGCCACAGGCAAAAGGGCTGAGTGAAGTAACTGTGGTTTCCAATAAACAATTCATCGAGCAAAAGCCCGACCGCATGGTGGTGAATGTAGAAGCTTCTCCTTCTAATGCAGGCGCTACAGCTTTGGAAGTGCTGGAAAAATCACCGGGCGTTACAGTAGATAATGACGGTAACATCAGCCTTAAAGGAAAACAGGGTGTAATTATTATGATGGATGGAAAACCAACTTATCTTTCGGGTGCAGATCTTGCGAACGTATTACGTAATCTGCCTGCATCTGCATTAGACCAGATAGAGATCATGACCAATCCTTCTTCCAAATATGATGCATCAGGTAATTCAGGGCTTATCAACATCAAAACAAAAAAGAATAAAGCAAAAGGTTCTAATGGCAGCATCGCTGTTGGCACTACCAATTCTTTATTCAGAAAAAACGGGACAGAAGAAATGACCTGGAAGCCCAGTGTATCTGTAAACTACAATTACAAAAAGAATAAGATCAATTTCTTCACCAATGGTGTATACAATTATCGTGAAGGAAGAGGTGAACTGAATATTGTAAGCCGTTATTACAGGGATAACAAAGCCATTGATAGTATCAATAATGTAAATACCTTTTTCCGTTTTAGAAATAATAACTACACTTTAAAAACCGGGTTGGATTTTACTCCCGATAAAAAAAATAGTTTTGGCATTGTATTGAATGGTTTTTTATTTGCGGGAAGGCCACACCCGGTAACCAACACCACTTATACCACATTAGATGGTGTGCCATTTTCCAGGTTGAATACAGAAAATACCAATAAATTAAGCTGGAATAATTTTGGTGCTAATTTTAATTTCAGGCATACTTTTGACAGCGCCGGCACCGAGTTAACACTCGACCTGGATTATTCCCGTTACAACAATACTTCCGATCAAAACCTGAGCACCGGTTTCTTTGATGGTAATTATAATAAAACAGCAGACTCCATGTTTTTAAACGGCCATGTGCCATCGGTGATTGATATCTATTCTTTAAAATCTGATTTTGTGCATACTTATAAAAATGGAGTGAGATTAGAGACCGGAATTAAATCCAGTTATGTAACATCTGATAACCTGGTTGAGTATGTACGTAAGGCAGGTACTACATGGGTGCCTGATGCAAGGAATAATCATTTTGTGTATACCGAAAATGTTAATGCCGCTTATATCAATGTAAACAAACAATTTAAAAAATGGAATGTGCAAACCGGTGTGAGGGCAGAAAACACCAATACAAAAGGTGTTCAGGCAATTGATAATTCGTCGGTAAAAAGGAATTATGTCAGCCTCTTTCCTACCGCATTTGCAAGCTATACTATTAATGAAAAAAATTCACTTACAGCTTCAGTAGGAAGAAGGTTACAGCGCCCTAATTACCAGGACCTGAATCCTTTTACTTTCTTTTTGGATTCCTTAAGTTACCGCCAGGGTAATCCTTATTTAACACCACAGTTTTCTTATAACTATGAATTGACGCATAGTTACAAGGGCAAGTTAAATACCACATTGAATTATACTACCACCACAGATGTTATTTCGCAGATCATTAATCGTAAAAAAGGAAACAGCGGAGAGATCATTGGTTTTCTTACCTCAGATAATATTGCCAAATATACCAATGCAGGTATTGCTATCAGCGCTCCGGTAAAATTTACAAAATGGTGGAACAGCAGTTTATATGGCAATGTATACCGCAATCATTATACCGGCACCTATATCAGTAATGAAACGGGCAAGCCCGAAGTAGTTGATCTTGACCTTGCTTTTACTTCGTTTACCCTTAATGTTAATAACAACTTTACCATCGGTAAAGGATGGAGTGCAGAGTTAAGTGGCTTCTATCGTTATAAAACCATTGAGCAGTTATCACTCTCTTATCCAATGGGACAATTGAGTATTGGCCTGGCAAAAAACAATTTACTCAAAGGCAAAGGCAGCCTTCGTTTAAATGCTCGTGATCCTTTTAATTTTCAAAAATACCATGGCCTTACCCAATACGGCACTGTGGATATTGATATCCGCAACCGCTGGGATAACAGGCAATACGGAGTAAACTTTACCTACCGCTTTGGCAAACAACAAGGCCAGAGCCGCCGCAGATCTGCAACAGAAGATGAACAACAAAGAGTGGGCGCCGGTAATTAATAATGTGTTTTAGTTTATAGTTATAGAAGAAGATCCCCGGCAGTTTTTACTGCCGGGTTTTTATGCTATTTTATTTTAAAAATTGCCTGATAAATATGAAGGTTGTAGAAACGCAATAGTTATAGTACACCCGTTTCCGATACTACTGGCAATATCTATTTTTCCATTATAGGCATCCGTACGGTGAATAATATTGGAAAGCCCGATACCGCTGCCTTTTTGCACCGTATCAAACCCCTTTCCATTATCAGTTATTTGCAGTTGTATTAAATCGGAGAATTGCGCCAGGCTTATTGAAGCCTTTGATGCATGTGCATGTTTAAGAATATTATTGCATTGCTCTTGTATAATGCGGTATATATTTACCTTAAATCCTTCATCCAGGGAAGCCTCATTAATGTTGATATCAAAACTAATATCAGTATTGGTAAGTTTAAAGTTTTTGGTAAGCTGCTCAATGGCCCCGCTTAAAGTTTCCACTTTAAAAAGAGGCGGAACAAATGACGAAGACAGTTTTCTGATCTCATCCATTGCGGAAACGGTGATGTCCAGGCTTTTTGCAATGAGTGTTTTATCATTATCAGTAAAAAGAAGGGCGTGCTTGAGAAAAATAGTGGATGCCACAAGTAACTGGTTGATATTATCATGCAGCTCCCTGCCCAGTTCGGCCCGGCTTTTTTCCTGCGATTCTAATGTAGCTCTCAGTATTTCTTTTTCCTTATTTGTTTTAACCTCTTCAAGCTCTTGCTGGATTCTTAATTTTTCTGTAATATCATTTATGGTAATAAGAAATGCAGGTTTGTTATTATAGTTGATAGATGTGATTGATGGTTCTATATGAATAATATCGCCGTTCTTTTTTTTATGCAACCGTATCGATCTGTCTGAAGTATAATTTCCATCTTCAATCTGCTTTTTTAAAGAGTGGGCAGGCAGGTCAACCCGTATATCATATGCCGTCAGTTGCAAAAATTCTTTTCTTTCATAGCCATACAATTTTGTAGCAGTTTCATTCACTTCAATAAACTGCAATGTTTTCTCATCTAAAATACCAATGGCAAAAGGGCTGTCATTAAAGAGGCTCCTGTATTGCTTTTCAGATTCTCTCAACACTTCTTCTATCCTTTTCTTTTCGGTAATATCCTGCACAGTACCCAGGGCCTTAAAATTTCCGGGTAAGGCTCCCGGTTCAAACCTTGCCTGTTCCCTTACCCATTTCTCCCCTGCGGCAGTAACAATACGATGTTCTATATCATAGTGCTTGCTATCGAAAGCAGCCTGCCAGCATGCTTCCACCATTGGCCTGTCCTGTATGTGTATGCTACCCAAAAAAAGTTCATACGTTATAGTGGTATTGGGTGGTATTTCAAAAATACGGTAGGTTTCCTGCGACCATTCTATTACATTGCCCGGTACTTCCAGGTACCAGCTACCGGTTTTGGATACCTGCTGCGCATCTTTTAATTGTTGTTTTCTTTTTAGCAAGGCTTGTTGAAAACTGAGCAGTTTTTCTTCATGCTCCTTTTGAATGGTGATCACGTTACGGATAGAAAGGAATTGCACTATGCTGCCATTTTTATCCCGTACAGGAGTAATAACAGTATCTACCCAATAAAATGTACCATCTTTTGCCTTGTTTTTAATTTCTCCCCTCCATACTTTTCCTGCCTTTATCGTTTGCCACATCTGCTTAAAAAAATCATCTTCATGATACCCGCTGTTTATGATACGGTGATTTTGTCCAACAAGTTCTTTGTAAGTATATTTAGAAATTTCAACAAATTTGTCGTTTACATAAATAATCCTCCCATCCGGGTTTGTAATAGAAACTATGGCAGCTTCATCAACAGCAGACTGGTATGCCTGCAGCATTGTTGAAAGTTTATGGTATCGTTCCTTTGGATCAAATTGGTGCATAGTGATCTTTATACCTTGTTAGTAATTTTATAACACCCAGTGGCGGTTATAAAATTACTAAGGTAAACATGATTCTGCTAATGACGGTTGTCATATAATATATTGAAGCCGGTCATTTGCGCCTCTCGTGCTAATCCTGCAACACCAGCTCGTGTTTGCTATGCGCTTCCATAAGCTTGCGTTGCACATCGTATGCTACGGGAGAATAGGAATCAAAACGCATATTGAATCGGGCACGCCCCTGCGTTAAGCTACGCAATGACGAAGAATACTGGTGCATTTGTGCCAATGGTACTTTTGCGGTGATCTTTTGAAAATGCCCCTCGGCTTCCATACCTTCCACTACACCAAGCCTGGTTTGCAGGTCGCCCATTACAGCGCCTACCTGTTCATCAAGACAAAGGACTTCTACCTGGTACACCGGTTCCAGTAATTGTGGAGCTGCTTCCATAAATGCCTGCCGGAAAGCCTGCAAACCAGCTATCTTAAAGGAAATATCATTGCTGTCAACAGGGTGCATTTTGCCATCGTATACACAAACCCTTATATCACGTACATAGCAGCCTGTTAAAGGACCGTTCTGCATTTTTTCCAATACGCCCTTTAAAACAGAAGGTAAAAAACGGGCATCAATCGCACCGCCGACAATGCAATTACAGAATACTAACTTACCTCCCCAATCTAAATTCATTTCATCACGGTGCCTTACATTCAATCCCGATGGCTCAGGCATGCCTTCATACCATGGCTCTATGCGCATAAACACTTCGGCAAATTGCCCTGCTCCACCACTTTGCTTTTTGTGGCGATAGTTTGCTTCTGCCATCCTGCCAATGGTTTCCCTGTAAGGAATTCTTGGCCTGCCCATTTTTACTTCCAGGTTATGAATATGTTCTATTTTCCATTGTATCACCTGCAGGTGCAATTCGCCCTGGCAATGCAATAGCGTCTGTTTCAATTCCTGCGACACTTCAAACTGTACAGTAGCATCTTCTTCCTGTAAAGTATGTAATGCCTGCGATAGTTTTTCTTCATCGCCTTTGTTCACAGTAGTAATGGCTACGGTAACATTGGGATGAGGAAATTGTATGGGCTCTAATTCAATATTAGTGCCTTTATCATGCAGCGTATTATTTACATGAGTAGAACGCAATTTTATAGTAGCGCCAATATCACCGGCAACCAGCTCCTGTACGGGCACACGGTTATGCCCTTCCAGTAAAAACAGTTGGTTGAATTTTTCTGTAACACCGGTATTTTCATTCACCAGTTCGCTACCGGCTTTTATGGTGCCACTGTATACTTTAAATAAACTCAGCTCACCAATATGTGGTTCTATAATGGTTTTAAAAATAAATATACAAGCTGGTCCATTGGTATCGCAAGGCAGCAATTTTCCTGTGATTGTTTTTTGTGGCGGCATTTCATTAGCTGCCGGACATACGTAGTCGATAAAACTCATGATGCGGCCGATGCCCATATTTTTTTCAGCTGATGCACAAAAGAGCGGAAAAATATCATGCCTGATCATGGAGGTATGCAACCCGGCCTTCATATCTTCTTCACTTAGTTCGCCCTGGTCAAAATATTTTTCCATCAGGCCTTCATCATTTGAGGCAATGGTTTCCACCAATTCTTTATGCAATTGCTCTGCCCTTTCTTTTTCGTGAGCAGGAATGGGTAGTTTTTCGGGTTTTCCACCTTCGGGCTTAAACTGGTACAATACCATGTTCAGCACATCTATAATGCCATTAAACCCTGCACCTGTTTGCACCGGGTATTGCACTGCCACTACATTGGCACCAAAATGTGCTTTTGCTTCTCTTACTGTTCTGTCAAAATCAGCTTCATTTTTATCCAGCTGGTTTACAATAAAAACGGTCGGGGTTTTAAATGTGTCGGTATATTCCCATATCACATCTGTGCCCACTTCCACACCCATGGCACCGTTTAACACCATTATACCAGTATCGGCTACACGTAATGCACTGATCACTTCTCCCGAAAAATCATCATAACCGGGTGTATCTATAATATTGATCTTATACTCTTTCCAGTTGGTATGCATCAGCGAAGCAAATACAGAACTTTGTCTTTCTGTTTCCAGTTCGTGGTAATCGCTTACCGTGGTTCTAGTGCTAACCGTACCACGGCGTTTGGTGATGCCTGCCTCAAACAGCATACATTCGGCAATGGAGGTTTTACCACAACCGGCATGCCCGAGCAAGGCTATATTTTTAACATGATTTGAATCGTAAGTTGCCATAAAAAATATTTTAGAATTATAGGATGCCCATAAAGCAACCAGCCAATCCTATTAAGACTGGCTGGTTTATTAATGAGAAATTATGCGTTAACAAATTGATGAAACTCCTGTTCCAGTTTATCAAGATCGGCAATCAGCAGGTCCAGCTTGTCTTTGATCTGGTGATGCGGAACACGATGCCCGATATTGGGGTACCTTTCTGTTTCGTTGATATGGTGCTTCAATTCATGCTTCATATCATGAATATTAATGAGCTGGATGTGAAACTGGTTATGAAAATGTTCTACGCCCAGTAATATTTCATGACTGGTTTTGCCCGGAGCAAAAAAATACAATTCTGATTTCATTTGTTTTATTGCTTTGCTGTATTGCGCCAGGGTCTCGTACCATGTTTTGCATTCGCTGATCAATGGTTGTTGTTGTGTTGCTGTGATCATATAGCTTATGTTTTAAGTGTGAGTAATGTGCGGTATAGGTAACCGTTTCCATATGCGGATTAAAGGTAAAAACGAGGGTAAAAAAAACACTGATTTCAGTCAGTACGGATAATAAGGGTAATCATTTTTTAGAAAGAGGGTTAGTGCTAAATGATTACAAGAAAAAGTCGCCGTAATTGTAAAAGAAGTTTCTGAATACAAAGCTAATAATTAAAATGAGCTTTCATAGTAAGCTGGCAAATAGATTTGCACCATTTTTTTCCACTTATAATAAAGTATGCAGGCAAGTTGCCGGGGATAACAGTTAATCACCTAAGTTCATTATTTTTACATATAACCGTTTCAAACCTTCTTTTATGTACACAAAATGCTTGTCTTATATTTCCCTGGTAATTGCAGTAACCATTTGCAGTTGTTCCAATAATGATTCCAATAATACTGCTGCCAAAGGCGCTGATACGTTGAAACCTAATCAACCTAACACCAATTACAAACCAGCTTTTGAAGGGCAGAAGAATATTACTGCTGTTACTACCACCACACCTTACAAAGTAGAAAGACTTGCAGAACATATCGGCAGGCCATGGGCTGTAACACCAATGCCCGACGGGCAATTGCTGGTAACCGATAAGTCGGGCTTTATGCTGATCCTTAGTGCTGAGGGTAAACTGGTTAAAAAGATCACCGGCTTTCCTCCTGTGAATGATAAAGCCCAGGGCGGACTGCTGGATGTGGCGCTTGATCCTGCATTTACAAAAAACCGGATCATTTACTGGTCATTTTCCGAAAAACGTGATACGGGCAACCTTACTGCTGTAGCTAAAGGGGTATTGCCAGAAAAAGATACGGTGATAAAAAATCCGGTAGTTATTTTTCGTGCCACACCGGAACTCAACAGCGAATTGCATTATGGCTCCCGCCTGGTATTTGATAAAGATGGTAACCTTTTTGTAAGTGCAGGAGAAAGATCTATTCTGCCGGGCAGAAAGCAGGCGCAATGGCTTAACAGCGGACTGGGTAAAATTTTTAAGATCACTAAAGAAGGGAAACCTGCACCAGGCAATCCTTTTATCAACCAGGCCGATGCAAAACCTGAAATATATTCTTACGGGCACCGCAATCCGCAGGGGCTTGCCTTGCATCCAGCCACAGGCGATTTATGGGAAGTGGAGTTTGGGCCAAGGGGCGGTGACGAAGTAAACCTTATTAAACCAGGCAAAAATTATGGCTGGCCATTAATTACCTATGGTATAGAATATGATGGCAATAAAATCGGCGATAGCATTCAGCAAAAAGCTGGCCTTGAGCAACCCGTGTATTATTGGGATCCTGTGGTTTCGCCAAGTGGAATGATATTTTACAGCAGTGACTCTATCCCTGAATGGAAGAATAATTTGTTTATTGGCGGCCTCAGCAGCATGCATATCATCAGGCTGGTAATTGAAAACAATAAAGTTGTGGGTGAAGAAAGTTTACTAGCAGATCAAAAAGAAAGGATTCGGGATGTAGCCGAAGTAAATGGTAAATTATATGCTGTTTCTGATGGCGGTGTTCTGTTCAGGATAAGCAAAAAATAAAAAGGTTGATCATGCTGCACCGGTTGGGTTATTGACTGAACTGGTGCAGTAATAATTTATTATGCAGCATCCAGGTATGGCAATTGGGGTTGTTGGGTTCATTCCAGAACAGATCAATATGCCCGTGGTAAGAGGAATCTGTTTGCAGTAATTCTTTTTTTACAGTAGTATCCAGCCAGGAAAAATTAAATTCTTCCTTTGTATAATGCGGAGAAACCCAATCAGGTTTCATGTAATCTGTAACGATGGATTGAAAGGTTGCAGAATCAAAATACAAAACTGCCTGTAATGTATAATCCGAAGGGCCGGGTACACTCCTGTCTGCCGTACCTGAGTTATCAATAAAACTATATAGAAATTTTACACTTCGGGGATGATAATATTTTAAACTGATCAGCCGGCCTAATGCAGCCGTATCAGTAGATATAGTAGTCTTTACGTTTCCGTTAGTAACTGTATATGCTGAAGAAGCAAATTCGCCAATGGTATCGGAGGTGGCCACTTTTTCTGAACCGGAATTATTACAATTGCAATTAAGCAACATTATGCACAGGCATAAAAAACATAAAGGGCTGTAAATTATTTTTCTCCGCATACTATGATATTGCTGTAAAGATTTAATCAAATTAATTTCAAATTAAAAATAATTACGTTTTAATGATTAAAACAAAAATGTTAATAACAGGGTTGTTATACCGCCTCACAGACAAAAAAATGACATTAAAATACCATTAAGCATAGAGAGTACAGGATAGAAAATTAGGTAAGTTCCTTACTTTTGCGACTTTAGAGCCGGTTATGGCGACTTACATTTTATGCAGATCAAAATTTCTTCTTACGTACCATTATTAGTGATTCTTTTAACGATAACCGGTTGTAACCGCAACAGAGGTATTGCCGACCCCTTAAAGCCGGGTGAACAACATTACAAGCCGGCATTTGCCGGTCAAACCAGGGCAGATACACTTAAAACCATTACCCCTTATAAAGTAGAAACCGTAGCCGAACATTTAGGAAGGCCATGGGCAATTATACCAATGCCCAACGGGCAGTTACTGGTAACCGAAAAGTCGGGCTTTATGACCTTGCATGATGCCGATGGTAAAATACTTAAAAAAATTACGGGCTTTCCTGCAGTAAATGATGCCGACCAGGGAGGGATGCTTGATGTGGTATTGGATCCTGCTTTTAAAAAGAACAACACTATTTACTGGGTATACTCTGAAAAATACGGCAGTGGCAACCTTACTACTGTTGCTAAAGGACAACTGTTGCCCGCTGATTCTGTGATTACAAATCCCGTGGTTATTTTTCGTGCTTTACCCGAATGGAACAGCATACAACATTATGGCTCCCGCCTGGCATTTGATAAAGAAGGTTATCTTTTTTTAACCACAGGCGAAAGAGGTAAACCAGAATCAAGGATGGAAGCACAATCCATTAAGAACTGCCTGGGTAAAGTTTTAAAGATCACTAAAGAAGGTAAACCGGCTCCCGGCAATCCTTTTATTGATAGCACCAATGCCAAACCTGAAATTTATTCTTACGGGCATCGCAATCCGCAAAGCCTTGCCATTGATCCGGTAAACGGAGACTTGTGGGAAGTAGAATTTGGCCCCCGTGGTGGTGACGAATTAAATCTTATTAAGCCGGGTAAAAATTATGGCTGGCCCATAGTTACTTACGGAATAAATTACGACGGTAAAGTTTTTGGCGATGCCATTCAGCAAAAAGAAGGGATGGAACAGCCTGCCTATTACTGGGATCCTGTTATTTCTCCCAGTGGTATGGCTTTTTATACCAGCGATTCTATTCCCGAATGGAAGAACAATCTTTTTATCAGTGGCCTTACCAGTACACGTATTGTAAGATTGCAGATCAAAGATCATAAGGTTACAGGCGAAGAAAGTTTACTGGAAGATAAAAAAGAAAGGATCAGGGATGTTGCTGAACTTAATGGTAAGCTGTATGCCATTACCGATTCGGGTATTATGTACCGCATCAGTAAAGCATAAATCTTTTATTGCATTTCATTCTGTTCCCCACGCTCCCATCGGCTGATATAATTTGAAAACTGAACTAAGAGTTCATTATTACTTATATACAATAACATTAGCGGGAATAATTTAAAGAAAGCCCGTTTTACAGTATTATCAATCGATACTCCCGGCAACACATGGCTTAGTAAAGGAAAGAAAACAAAAACCACCGCAATTACATACAGATAGTTTTTTGCCGTACCATTAAATTTTCTTTTTACAATAAGTTCAGCCGCAAATAAAGCCAGGAAAATAAAAATAAAATAACTGTAATGAATAATACCCTGTTCGCTGAAGAGCAGGTTATCATTGGTTTGTACAAAGCGGTCCCACACCGATACAAGGCTGGTTAATTGTGGGTTTATCTGCGCTGCAATACTGTATTTTGTTGGAAGATAATGATTGATATAAATATACACTGCCGTTAGATAGAACACAAGAGTAGGTACAACAAAAACAAAAGTGTTGAGTAGTATTTTTTTTATTCCTGCCTTATGTGTAGCATTATTTAAAAAGATAGCGGGCAGCATAGCACCACAAAGCAATAATGTTTCGGGCCGGATATATACTGCAATACCCATCAGCAACCCTGCAAATGCCAATTCATTTAACTGCTGTTTTTTAAAATAACTGAGCATAAAAAAAACAGACAGGAAAAAAAACACCGCATTACTGTAATCGTACAATAACATAAAAGTATACGCATACATTTCGGGTATGGCCAGAAAAAAAATAACCAGCACTCCTGCAATTACCCGGTGCAGTGATGCGCTGATAATATGATACAGGATAACAATAAAACAGATAAATACATTGATGAGCCAGACCTGGCCAAAAGGAAAACCTGCAAACTTATAAATGATCTGCAGGCAGGTAATGAACGGAGGTTTTAGTGTATTGCCATTTTGTGTGAGCAAAAACACACTGTTGAGCATTGTTTTTTCACGTACTGTAAATTCTGCAATGGCTTCGGCACCGGTGGTTACATCATTGGGTGTAGGCGGGTAATAAAAGCAACGCCATGCACTTACAAAAATGATAAAGCCAATGGCTAACAGGAAAGGAATTTCGTAAAATGTTATGCTGAAACGGGCAGACCTGAACATTGTGCCTGCCATCTTTACACCAGAGATAAATTTTACATTTACTATAAGTGCAACTGCCAATAATAAAGCCAATACATTCAGCGGCGTAATGGGAATATACAATAGCTGCAATAAAAAAGGAACTACTGAAAAAACGGCTATTCCCATCAATATGGCCAGGGGCAGAAAAAAAGCAGGCTTTAAAATTATCCGGAATAAAGTAAGCAGGCCAAAGCCTGTAGCCAATTGCAAAAACGTCAATAAAATAATGACCAGTATACTACTCATAAAGAATTAAAATTTTTGAAAGGCGCTGATGCTGTCTTTTAATTGTTGTACGCTGGTAATACTATCTATGCTGAATTTATTGTGTTGCACACTTACCACCCAGTTGGCTTTAATTGCTGTTGTATCTCTGGCCCAAACCGTTTTAAGATTGGTAAAATAATAAAACGTAACCGGTTCGGGCACAGGATATGTAATGCCGTATTTTTTAAAATATCCCTCTGTGGGAATAAGCACCAGTACTGTTTGGCTATTGCCTTTTTGTTCAAATAAACCGGCAATTTCTTTTGAATAAGTGTACATGGTAGTGAAGCGTTCTGCTTTCCTTTTTTCAAGAGACAATTGCTTGTGTTGTACCCGGTAATCATTCCAGTAACCAAATATCTTTTCCTTAAGCCATGATCTGTTAGCCGGCAACACAAAAAAAATTGCCAGTACCATGATACCGCCAAACAGTACCAGTATTTTTCTTGCCGTACTACCCGGGTAAAACCGGTGGGGCTTTCCGGCTGTTGTAATATCGGGTGTAAGATCGTCCTCTTTATTTTCCATTCGCTTTTAAAAGGCATTTTGCAGTGCAATAATAACAAGCTTTCTCTATAAATCGCCTTCTTTATGCTGTAAAGCCGGGGCTTGCAGAAAAATATTCCCACGCTTTTTACGTTAACCTACCATACCAATTCCAATTCCGTGAAAAAATACTACTTCCTGCTTTTATTGCTTGCGCCGGTATCAGTTATAGCGCAAAAAAAAGTGGATCTCGATCGCTTTAATTTTAAAGTGCAGTTCCGTTCCCTGCCCAATATAAGGTTAGACAGTACCTACAGGACCTATAACGTTGCCGTAACAGCCACTAAAATGATGCAGCCTTTTATGCAGGATATTGACCCTGCCAACACGGTTACATTAGAAGGCTGGCGAAAGTTGCCACAGCAAGGCCACCTGAATATACAGGTAAAGCTGGAAGACCTGTTGCCTGAATCGGTATCGGTTAAAGAACATTCATTGGTTACAAGAGACCGCAATGGAGCTGTTACAGGTACCAAAACCATGTACTACCAGGAAGTAGTGTACACATTTGCCGCCACTGCACAAATTGCAGATTATAAAGGCACTCATATCATGGATGAAATATTGGCCGACCGCCAGTACAAACAGGTGTATACCAGTCCTGAATTTGCATTTAAACCTTTAGCCGAAGGTTATTTTGTATTGAACTCTTTAGCAGTAACCAAAGAGTTGTACCGGACTTGCGTAAACAAAGCCATGCACTACCTGAGCGACCGCATTACCGATAATTTTGGTTTTGCAGAAGTTACAGCAGATGATTTTATGTGGGTTATCGGTAGCAGGAAACATCCTGAATATGAGGATGACAGGAAGGCTTTTCAATTAATGAATGAAGTATTGTTTAGCATGAATGCCAGCACATCCATTGAAAGTGCCCGTGAAAAATTAAAACCAGTGATTGATTATTTTGAAAATATCAAAACCACTTACAGCACTTCTAAAAAACACGATAGAAAAATACGCTACTCCAGCTATTTCAATTTGGCTGTGTTATATTATTACCTGGATGATCCTGAAATGATGATGAAAGAAGCCAATGGTTTGATATTAAATGATTTTCATACTGCGGTAGGTACATCATTCCAGCAAACTGCAACCCGTTTAAAAAACCAGTTTCAGCAAACGCATATCTATACCCGCCATTTCAGTATCGACCCTACAGCTTTTAAAGGGCCTAATGAAAAAACAGACACTGTGGTTAAATAATTGTACTGTTTATTTTATTGCACTGATAACAAGGGCACTTCCTTCAACAGCCACTTTTCCTTCTGGATACCTGCTGTTGATGAGTTCAAATACTTCAGACTTTATTTTTTGCCGCATGGCATCATCTGCCTTGCTTAATGCGGCAACAATCGGCGCTCCCACTTCTGTCATCATATTCCAGTAAACCTCCGCTGTACCTGCATTTAATGTAGTAGTCACTTCTTCTTCCTGTATATTTTTAAATCCTGCATTTTCAAATATCGCTTTCATCATACCCGGTTTGCAGCAACGAAACATACCCGGTGCTCCGGGTGGCGGTGGTGGTAATTCCATATTTTTTGCAATGGTACCCATCATTGCAGTTACCCAAAAATTTTTATCCGGTACATTCCACACCGATGTTGCTACTCTTCCGCCGGGTTTTAATACTCTTGCCATTTCTTTAGCCGCCAGCTGCATATCCGGAAAGAACATAAAACCAAAACGGCAACTGACAGCATCAAAATAATCATTATCAAATGGCAGTTCACAAACATCGCAGACTGCAGTTTCTATATTTGTAATGCCACGCTGTGCAGCATTAGCCCTTGCAATGGCTAACATATCTTCTGCTACGTCCGTCATCACAACTTTACCACCATTAAGCATACCCGCAATGGTTAAGCCGGGTTCTCCTGTACCGGCAGCAATATCCAGTATCCTGTTGTTACCCGATGGCTGTATGGAAGCAATAATACTTTGACCCATCGGATGCAGAAAATCCATGGTAAGCTGATCCCATTTTTTCCAACCCGAAGAGAATTTATTCCAGGATTGTTTTTGCTGCTCTCTTATTTCTTCTAACTGTGCGTTCATGATAATAAATTTAAGACATATAAAGTACTACAAATTCCTGTAAAGTAAAAGCCTGGCTTTTTGCAAATAGTGTCTCAGTTTAAAAAGTTGTAAGCCTGAGCTTGTCGCAGGCGGGTTTCAGTTGAAAAGAGGTGTTTCCTATAATATAGCCCGCCTTCGGCAAACTCAGGCTGACAGTATATTGTAAAGGAGGCATTGTACCCCCAAAACTAAAAAAAGCTTAATGGTTTATCAGGTGTACCTTTAGTGTTAAACTTTTAATTATGGGAGCAATGGGATACGAATCGTTAATACGCACCGTGTACCATTGCGTTAAAGGTGGTACCAAAGGAGCTAATGCCAATATTTACCGTAACATGGAAACCACGGAACGTTTTCTTACAGATGTAAACTGGAAAAAAACAGACGCCGAAAAAATCCTCAACCATAAAACTGCTTTTACAGAAGTGAGAATGTATGTACGCAATGCATTAAGAGACGGGCTTGAAAAAATAAAATACAAAGCTACACGACAGGATATTGAGGACATAGAAATAATGCAGGAAACGCTTTATCAAAGCCGGTTTTACAACAAAGCTGCTTTAGATATTATCATTCACAATGCAGAAGCGATCTTCTTTAAAAATGGCCTGGAAGAAGGCTGATAATTTTTATTGATATTGAATATAGCTGGGCCTGGGGGTAAATTGCAACAACTCTTTGGGTGTATACATCTTATCCGTTTGATTATCATTTTTATAAAATAATTTAAAGCCTGTAAACTGTACGGGTTCTTTATAAATATACCTGAGGTAAGTGCCCTTTTTCAAAATTCTGGAGCCAAAACCATCCATATCCATTACCACCTGTACTTCCGGCACCGTCTTGATTTTAGTATAACCTGTTACCATGCCTTGTGTAAAACGATGAACGATCAACACTTTTGGAGGCAGGTTATTTTTACGCACCAGTTCCGCTAAAAAATCGATGGCATCGTTAATGTCATCAGCCGAAAAGGTACCGATCTTAGAACCAGGTACTTCCCCACCCTTCATCGAAAATTCAGGATCAATGCCTAAATGCACGTTGGGTATTGCAAGGTATTTTTCTAGTGTAGGTACTTCTGCTTTTACGGTGCTATGGCCTACCTGTATGTCTACAAAAACCAGTGCCCCGATTGGTTTAGCCCAGTTAAGCATGGTATCTACCTGGCTTAAAGGCATACGCAAACGATGTTTACCATCTTTACCTGCTGCACCTTGCGCAGTAATAGCGATATAGTGTAATGCAGGAATGGTATGTATACCAGGGTCTGCTGCCTGCCATTGCGCCACTTCTCCCTGCAATTTTTTTAACATGCTGTCTTTGGGTATTTCTCCCAATATGCCCATTTTTTTAGAATATAGATTACCGTAGAATGAAATGATCCTGTTATAAGGTAGTAAAGCACCGGCTAAGGGATAAGGCGTTTTTACCGGCCATTTGCCTGTGCTGTCGTTATTGCTCAATGCCTTCATCCTGGCATTGTAATCGGCAGTATCAATGCTGCTTTTCTGGCTGTTTTCTGTTACTACCGGCGTACTGTCTGCTTTGGTAACAATGGGTGCAACTGCCGGCTCATCCTTTGCCACAACTTTTGCCTTTGCATCTTCATTGCACCCTGTTGCAAAAAAAAGAATAGCTAATACAGGCGCTGCAATTAAACAAATTGATTTTTTCATAAGATTGTACTTAACTGTTCACTATGGCACGATACTTTTTTGTACATGCATAAGTGCCAGGCAGATGAATGCAAATATCCGGTATAATAACGTCAATTTTACGTGTTGATTATATCCCGATGCCCTTATTTATCAACAATTATACCATTTTAAGCTAACCTGGTCTGGGTGGGAGTATGCCCCGGAATGCGAAAGCCCTCCACTCACGATTCACCACTCACGTCTCACGCTTATATCGGAAAATCAAAATCAAATACAAAACGTTCTGCTTTTGGCAGCGGCTTACGGGGAAGCATATCCGTACGCATAGCGGTATTGTACACAAATGCGGCAACAATAACTGCCGCCTGTTGCAGGTCAGCAATAATCAGGTGATCATAGGTATCCATATTGCTATGGTGCGTCCGGGTCTCATATTCTAAAGGATCTTGTATAAATTGAAAACCGGGAATACCCACTGCATCAAAACTGATATGATCTGTACTTCCGGTATTGCTGTTGGTTACGCCACCATTGGCACCCATATCTGCAAAAGGTAGCAACCAGCTCCTGAAAATATCACGTACTGCCGGATTACTTTGAGTATAGATACCTCGTATTTTTCCACTGCCATTATCTAAATTATAATAGGCCGAAATGGTTTGTTGCTCTGGTTTCAATTGCATATCCTGCGGATTTCCAAAATGTTTTTTCACATAACCAAAACTGCCGTACAAACCCTGTTCTTCCCCTCCCCACAAAGCAATGCGGATGGTACGTTTGGGTTGTACGCCAAGTGCTTTTAAAATACGCATGGCTTCCAGCATTACAATACAGCCTGCGCCATTATCAGTAGCGCCGGTACCACCAGCCCAGCTATCTAAATGGCCCCCCAGCATTACCACCTGGCTTTTTAATGCAGGATCTGTACCAGGTATTTCGGCAACCACATTGTACCCCGTCAGGTCTTTATCATAAAAAGTATTCTGCACATTCATTTCCAGCTCTACTTTTTTATTATCCTGCAGCAAACGCATCATTTTATAATAATCTTCCACACTAATTTTCATTTCGGGTAAGGTTGCCTGGTAGCCGGTGGCATAGCCGGTACCACCATCAACAAATACAGTACCGTCGTGTGAGCCCCTGCTGCTGCGGAGTAAGCCGACAGCACCTTTTTTCTCTAAGTATAATGAAGAATAATAAGCACTTTTTATTAGCGGCAGAAATTGTTCAATTTCTTTACGGCTTATCATGTATTCATCGGGCAAATTATCTAAACTACTATCGCCATACCTGGTGGCATAGGCTTTAAATGCATCAGGTATTGTGGTACCGCCGGGTTTTATCATTACAATCTTACCTTTAATAGCTGCGCCGGCTTTATCAATATTTGCCGAGTCCAATGCATCCAGCATGATCAGCTCTGTCCGCACTGCTTTTTTTGTGCTCTTACACCAGGGTACAGGATACGCTATGATATTTTCGTAATAAGGTATTTTTAATGCCAGTGTACCCTGCTCATTACTCCAGCCTTTACCAAATTCGCCCCAGGCCTCACGGCCGGCGTTTTGTAAGCCCCATGTTTTACAGATTTCGGTAACCCAGTCTAATGCACGGTTGTAACCCGGGGAGTTGGTAAGGCGTGGACCGCATACATCAGTAATGTTATGCGCTATCATCTTTACCTGCGAATTATTTTTTTCTTCGTCTTTAATTTTTTGCATCATTGCCATATCCACAGTTTCCTGGGCAGCGGCAAATGGTATAATAAACAATAACAGGCTGATTGCTGAAAGCAGTTGTTTCATGTGTAAATTTTAGATTTATACAAATTAATGTAATATGCTTAGAAATGCAAATGGCAGTCTGTTCTTATTTATCCATGCCTTCGTTGTGCTTTATAGCGCAATACATCTTTTGATAAGGATTGATCATCATTAAAATTTTTTAATTCCGAAACAATATCAGGATTGGTAACAGCCAGGTCGGCTACAATTTCGTAAGCCATTTCTTTAGTGCGGTTGGTTACGGCTGCATCCTTTTGCTGCTCATATTTTAAAGCGGTTAAAAAAACAGGCTTATTATGATCAGTTGTGTCCCTGGCATATACATTTTCAATAGCCTGCAATAACAATTTCGGGTCTTCAATATTTTTAAAATAATTATTAATGCAGTTGAATGCATCTTTATCGGTACGCCAGCCTTTTAAAAGTAACTCCTGAGCCGGTGCTGCATTATTCATTTTATTACGATATAACAATGATGCTTTTACATAACGGCCAGAATCGATGTGCTCGTCAGCTACCTGCTGGTATTGCTCAAATGCTTCCACCTTCTTTTGTTGTAACATGTAAAGGTCTCCTGCTTTTTCATTTTCTTTCAGCTCTTTATATAAGCCAATAGCATCAGTATACATCTGCCCTTTTTCGTAACATTCGGCTGCTTTATTTTTATTTTGCAGGTATTTTAAATATACTGACGCAGCTTCAGGATATAGCTTTCCATCCTCCAGTGTTTTAGCAGCCATATGATTATTCTTCAACAATTTCATATACACGAATGCCGCTTTCTGATAATCTTTTTGTGTCACCAGGTCCTGCGCTGTTTTATTATACTGCTGTTGTAATTTCTGATAAGAGTCCATACCAAAAACCATATTGCCACCACCGCCCTGAGCAGAACGGCTGAACAAATCAAAATTACCCCAGCGCTTGTTCAATTCAAAAAGGCCGGCATTGCCTCCACGGTTAGTACCTTCATTGTCTAAAGGAATAGCGTATTTTAAAGCTTCTTCAGGATTTTTCTTAAACAATTCCATCAGCTTTTCCATTTCGGATTGATTACGCTTTTCCAGTTCTTCCAGGTTCTGCATCAGGTTATTCACCCATTTACTATCAGGCGGTAATAGTGTATTCCCGATTTTTTCCAGCATTTTCATCAAACCGGTCTTATCTTTCCCATCCTTTCCTCCTGTATTGTCTTGCTGGGGACTGTTGGTAAATAGTGTCTTTAAAAGTCCGAGTTTTATTTTCTCTGCCCAGTTAAGCGGCTTATCATTAAAGGATTCTTTTTTGGGAAATGCGGTTTCTTCCATTGACCTGATCAATTCTTCAGGAGGTAGTGGCTGTATTTCTAATCTCCGGATATTTCCAGGCATAAAGGCAATATCTGCCGGTGTGGTAATAGTTACCTCAGTCACAGCCGGTAATGCAAGCAGCTCAGCCCAGTCTATTGGCGTATCCAGCGCTACCAATCCAAATTCAGGATGCATAATATGCGGTGTAGCCGAAAAAAGTTTGACAACTTCAGCAGCATTTAATGTTGGATAGAGCGTGGCATATTGTGGTATATATAAAGTATTATATAATAGCTGGCAAGGTTCGTTGGCATTAAGCAGTTTCTGTTGCCATTTATTTTGCGGCAAGGGCACAAAGCAGCCCCATAAACTATTTGCCACAGTACCGGGTATAGCGTATACTGGTAACTGTTGTATATCCGCATCAAGGCTTTGTAATTGTTGCAGCCAGTATTGCAGGCTTTTGCTTTTTATCAAAATACCCGCAAGCGGAAATGTGTTGGTATGGTATGGTTTAATCTGCAGCTGCATAATTAATAATGTGCCCTATAAATGTAGCGATATTTTCCTGGTAAAAAGCGGTGGCAGAAAGTATTGCCTGTTGCGGATGCTGAGGTTTTCCAATAATTACGCTGCAACCCAGCTGCTGTAATTCTTCCGCCATTTTTTTCGCATCAGCCGGAGCTATATTTTTTGTAATTAATCTCCTTTCACTATCTACAATATGTTTTGCAGCCGCCAGGCCAATACCAGTATAATTTTTCATGATCTTAATAGCTCCTATCGGGTTGTCGCCTCTCCGGGTTAAACTTGCACTTACCTGCCCCCGTGTTTCATCATTAAAAAATTCATTTCCTGCAAAGCTATCCTGTGTAGCCATGCCTAAGGGATTATCTAACAAGGAAGAAAAAAATATCTGGGGTATCTTATTGTTACTGCTGGTAAGCATAAAATAACCACTGGGGTCAATAGTTATTGTGCTGCCATCAGCAAACTCAAACTGGCGTTTGTTCTTGCGTACAGATTGTTTAGACCTGTTTTGATTAACATTATGAGGAGTAAAATACAATTGTTCCCCATGCATTATCTGCAACTGGCGCCCGTTGATCACCAGGTAATTTTCTCCGTTGATAAAGACATCCTCAATATTTCTTAAAATGTTTGAATTGGAATAGGTGCCCGGAAAATCGTTAACCTCCTTTTGCCTGGCAGGATAATCTAATCCAAAAATATTACTGGTAAGATGGGCTTTTTCTTTTGTAATTATGCCCGTGGTAAAATCCGGTATAAATACAAATGCATCAGGGTTACCTACAAGGTGCATAAATTTTCCATACTTGTTAAACAAAAACTCTTTAAAGTGTTTCCCTTTCCATTCTTTAAACAATGCTTTGGCAGTCTGCAGTGTATCCAGGTTAGTAATACTCAGTTCTTTGTTCTGAAGATTGAAAATGAGAAAAAATATTTCGCCACTTTCCTGCTTACCAATTTCATACAGCGCATTCACCGGAATGTTTCTCAGTAACATCTGCCATCCTTTGCCGGTTTTTACATTATGTAATTTACTCCGCCTCATCAGGCAATGATTAGCCACGCAATACACTTCTTCATCAAGGGGCAACACTTTTTTTATCCCGAAAGGAGTAGGCAGCAACAATGGCGGCAGATCATTTGGTGCTAATGTAACTACAGGTGTTTCCCGTTGCGGCAATTTTTTTGCCCATAATTTATGTAGCGGCAAACGGATAGTTTGCAAATGCTTTTGTGCATTATTTTTCTTTCGGTAAAAATTTATTTCCCCTTCGGCGTCGGTGGTGATAAGGTATTTAAAAAAAGATGAGTAGGTGGCCAGTTGCAACTGCACTTCGGGGTACTGCAATGCAGCAGCCGTGGTGATATAAAATATCTCCAGTTGCTTATCATGTTTATTAGCTTCTAAAAAAGCAGCTAACCCTTTTCCTGCATGTAAGCCGGCATCTACTTTTTGCAAGCCATCAATAATTGCCCCGGTATCGTTACAGGAAACAGGTGTACAATCATTGCCCACCACAAATGCCCTGCTTTCGGTTAATGCTTTAGGATGCCTTGCAATAGCAATATAACTGGCATAGGCCAGTATCTTGGGTGTGCCCCAGTTTTTTAATGAGATATCAATTAAAATAGTGCGGTGCAATTTATCTTTTACCGGCGGCATCTCCCGGTGCAGGTACAAGGCTTCATTATTAGCAATGCGGTTCATAAAAATGAGATCATCGTTGGCAAATTCAGAAACCAGCAATTTATCAAAATCACCTTTATTAGACAGATCGGAAACACCACCCAATGGTTGTTCGCTGGGATGTGCATTAAAAATAGGAATATTAAACCCTGCCCAGATAGGCTTTATTAAAGCACCGGCCTCAAAGGTTTTGGGGTTGCTCATTAATTCTTCCACAAAATCCTCGTAGCTGGTATCCGATACTGTTATATCCTCCAGTAAAGGGATGTCCGATTCTTCCAGTTCGGGCAACTCTCCCATAGCATCAATAATAGATTGCACCGTGGGAAAAGTTCTGAACAATAGTGCTATAACATTAAAATCTTTTAAGAATACCCTGGTATCAAAAGCTTTTTGCCTAGATAACCTGGAGCGCCCCTTAATATTGTTTTTTAACCCGGTTGCAATACCTTTTGAAGTGCTTGGATTAAGCCTGTTATGAGCGTTTTTAAAAATCGTTTGCAATAAGATCTGGCGCCGTTTTCCGGTTTTATATTCCCCGGGTACTTTTTCCAGTATCCTTAAGAATGTAAAAGCAACATCAATAGCTTCAGGATATGAGTAGGATACATCCGCCTCTTTATTAAAAATGTCATTTACCTTACTCCTTATAAGAGCCAGGGAATCATCTATAGTTTTATTAGTGGCAATCATCGCCAGCAGAAAAGCACCAAATGTGGGCAGCCCCTGCTCTGCCAGGTCAGTAAGCATTGTTGCTGCCTGTTCCCTGTATGCAATAGTACTACCACCGGGAATGACCAACACTTCCGCGTCTTCTTCCCATGCCCAGAAATAGTCTTTATACGACTGGTAGTAATCTGAAAAATTCATTACAATAGTTGCTGTTTAAAATATTACTCATTGGCTACTGCCTGTTGTACTGTCTGCCGCCAGGATGCAATTGATAATGGCTGCAATGCATCCTTTTGTATTACGCAATAGTTGTGTTCATCTATCCACCATATAAGATCATTACCAGTGGCATCAATTTTTTGTGCTACTGTTTTTTCAAGAACAGGAAATTCAAATGCA
Organism: Ferruginibacter sp. SUN106; assembly: GCF_050611765.1. Classification (NCBI taxonomy): domain Bacteria; kingdom Pseudomonadati; phylum Bacteroidota; class Chitinophagia; order Chitinophagales; family Chitinophagaceae; genus Ferruginibacter; species Ferruginibacter sp. SUN106. The sequence goes on along the minus strand of NZ_JBODJC010000003.1, from coordinate 59,445 downwards.
AAGCCCACAGGAAAAATAAAAGGCCCTTTTTGCCAATAGGCTTTTCCGTTCAATGGCAGTAAAGGTTCTCCTATAAGTAACGCTTTGTTATTGTCAATCAATGCCCATTGTAATGGCTGTAATCTTACCGCTGCGGCATTTACAATGTAGTCACCTGCTATATCAATGGCTGCTAAAAGCGCCGTAGCTTGCTGCTCTTCATCTACAGGTACCAACTGTATAATTTGTTGCTGGTGCACACCAAAAAAATTATGGTTAAACCCTTCCACCGTTACTGCCAACGCTCTTTCAATTGGCGTCCACAAAAAAGAAGGTTGTTTACATTCGGGCAACAAGCTTCCCCTGGGAAATAGTAAATTCTCTTTGCTGTAAAACAGTTCTGCAAAAGGTATCGATCTTAACTCATGGGCATCCAGCTGCGCTGTTGTAATATCCTTTATCCAGATATACTCTTCATCAGAAGCCATTTTAAGATTATCCCAATGCCTTATCTGCCCCAGGTAATCTTTGTGTTGCAACCGCAGCTTCATCCACCAGGCTATATGGTTTGCAGTATCTTCTGCCATAAGCTTTCAATTTGAGTTTGTATGAATTGCTTTTTTTCTGCATTCTTTATCCAGCCGCAACGGGTTTGCATGTAGCGCAATTTATCTTTTACCACATTCTGTTCTTCAAAACTCAGTTGTTCGTTATTCCATTTATCAGCCAGGTATTGCACTTCTTTTATCACTTCTTCCGGGTTGGGGGCTTTATTAAAAATAGCCTGCGGGTGTGCTTTATCGGTAGTTTCTTTTTCAATAATATTGTTGATGATGCCTTCCAGTATCTCAATCTGTTCTTCCGTATCCCAGATATATTTCAGCACCCAAAGATCGCTGAGTATAGCTTCTTTACGGCCACATAGCAAGGCACTTGCTGCAATAAGATTTTGCAATTTCACCGCCCGCCTGTCCGACACTTTAATTCCTGTATTGCGTAAGGAATGTACTATATCGATATAATCTTTACGGACAGGTGTAAGGTCGATGGTGCGGCATTCTGCCTGCAATTGCCTTATATCGTCAGAAGCAATTACAGGTTTTTCCAGCTGCTGGTTATTTTCTAAATTCCACCCGGCTAATAATACTTCGTGCAGTTTATCAGGATCTACGTAATCGCATTTTACTCTTATGAGAAAACGATCCAGTAAGGCATTCAGTGATTCTTCTTCGGGCAAACCATTGCTGGCACCTACAAACATCAGTGCCGGTAATTTCCTGGTTTCTTTTCCCCTGCGGAAAATTTTCTCATTCAATGCCATCAGCAAGCTATTCAATATGGCACTGTTGGCATTAAATATTTCATCCAGGAAAACCATTGCAGCTTCCGGCATCATACCTTCTGTATTGGTCACCAGTTCTCCTTCTTTCAATCTGCGGATATCAAAAGGGCCAAAGATCTCGTTGGGTTCCGTAAAACGTGTAAGCAGGTACTCAAAATTCTTACCATCTTCCACGCATTGCGACAGCATACGGATGATAGCGCTTTTAGCGGTACCGGGCGGGCCTAATAAAAATGCATTCTCACGGGCAACAAGGCTAACACCTAAAAGATCTACAATTTCATCTTTACCAATAAAAGCATGCTTAACAAATTGTAAGACCTCATTTAATTTTTCTGTATTGTTCATATCGTATTCACGGTATTTAATTCTTTCCAAAAACGGGAGCTGTACATCCCCATGGCAGCTTTAATTTTTTGATGCAGCAAAGGTAATTGCGCCCTTTGCACATCTTTCTTTTGAATTACCCTGTCGGTGTATAGTTGCAGTACACAATCATTTTCTGCAACTGAATTAAGATTGATCAATGCTGTTTTTGCCGGATAACCAATACCTGAATAATGCCATTGCTGCAAATGGCCTTCTGCCAATACAATGAGTGCATCATCGGGGTCGATATTTTTTGTATCCTTTAATACCTGTGGTAAAAAACGCAAACACAGGTCTGCAGAAAGTATTGCCGATGCATCAATTGCACCTTCGTAAACGGGTAATAATTGTGGCAGTTCATCCGCCTTATTTTCCCGGTATAATATTAACTGGCAAGTAGTATAGGTGGTTTTTGCTGCCCATAAAGCCGCGGTGGCATTAAATGGCGGCGGCGTAAAAGGATAATTCAGTACTTCCGTTTCGTATTCAATGGCCAGTAATTCTTTTACCAACGCTTCATCTTCGGGCACAAAATTCAGTACCCTGTCGTACAGGATAATTTCTTCGTGATGACGTAAGTGAAAGATGGTATTGTAAAAATGGGACGGCAACTGGTTTGGCTGTTATATTTTCAAAGATAACAGATACCCTCTTTATTGCAAGTAAGTAACTAAAAAAATAACAATGGCATTTACCGGGCTACAAAGCCCTCCATCATCCGCATCACTTCTGCACCTTCTTCTCCCCTGCAGGGATTGGGTACTGCACCCAGGAAATACTGCACTACTTTTTCAATCATCGGTTGCTGCACATGTTCCAGTGTATCAAAAGAAAAAATCTGCCTGATGCCTTTGGCAATTACGGTAATGGTATTACCCCCAAATACACTAAAATAAATTGAACCGCTGCTGCCGATAATTTCGCAATTATCTGTCGTGGCCGCAGCATTAAAACACCAGGTGCCACTAAAGGCCACGCCATTTTTAAATAAAATATTTCCTGCCACTACATCATCCGCAGCATAGTTGCCTGCCTGGTTGGTAGCAATACCCGTAACTTTTTCTGCAGGCCCGAAAAAATAATACATCAGGTCCAGCTGATGCGGTGCCAGGTCGTGAAAGAGGCCACCACCGGCTATTGCAGGGTTTACCCGCCACGAGTGGTGTGTGGTATCAAGTTCCTGCTGAGATAACGGCGGTTTGTATAATTCAATGCGTGCAAGATGTACATCGCCTATTACTTCTTCATTAATCAGTTGTTTTATTTTTTTAAAGATGGGTTGCTCCCTGCGGTAATGGGCTACTGCTAATTTTATATTTTTACCTGTTGCAGCAGCAGCCATATTTTTTGCGGCTGTTGCCTTAAGCGCCATTGGTTTTTCTACATACACGGGCTTGCCTGCATTGATGGCAGCGAGTGCATAGGCTTCGTGTGAATCGGGTGGTGTAGCAATGTAGATGGCATTTACTTCAGGATCATTAATTAACAGATCAGCATCGCTGTACCATTTGGGCACCTTATGGCGTTGGGCATAATTGGCTGCTTTAGCGGCATCCCGGCGCATTACTGCCACCAGTTTTGAATCCGGCACTTTATTAAATGCAGGGCCGCTTTTTATTTCGGTTACATCGCCGCATCCAATGATACCCCAGTTAATTGTTGGCATAATGTTGATTGAAAGATGATAAGAGCCGATGGTTCAAACTATTCCCTATCAAAAATAATGCTGCAATGCAAAACAACTGTTATGAATGCCGTTTTATATTTTATGATTTTCCTGATGGATGATCTGCAACAATGCCTTTACAATATTTTCCCATTCTTCCTGTACACTAAATGAAGAGCACCCAGTGTAGCTCTGTGTTACAACTCCGTGAATCTCTGTGGCAGGTTATTACACAGAGATGCACAAAGAATAACACAGAGGTTCACGGAGATCAAAGGCTATTTTTTTAAAGCTTCTCTTATTTTAGGTGCTATTTTATTGCCGAATATTTCTATCGATTTCATCAGTGCTGCATGCGAAGGACCGCCCACATCCATATGTGCAGAAAAACGTGTTAACCCAAACATTTCCTGCATTTGTAAAATTTTATCTACTGCTTCATTGGCATCGCCTATAATTAAAGCACCATTTTTTGTTCTGCCCAAATCAAATTGTTGTTTCTGGTAAGGCGGCCAGCCGCGGCTGCGGCCAATCCTGTCCATTTGCGAAGAGTACAAGGGATAATATTCTTCCGCTACCTGTTGACTATCTTCTCCAAAAAAAGAATGCATGTGTACACCTACCTGGAATTTTTCCATATCGTGTTTAAAATGCTGGTACACTTCTTTATAGTATTCAAATAAAGGTTTAAACTGTGCAGGGTTGCCACCAATGATGGCAAATATCACCGGCAGTCCTGCTTTACCTGCACGCAACACACTTTCGGGTGTACCACCTACTGCCACCCATATATTCAAATGATCATTTACTGCACGTGGTAATACCTGTTGTTTATTTAATGCCGGCCTGAATTTCCCTTTCCATGTAATGGGATCTTCATTATTTATTTTCAGCAACAGGTCTAACTTTTCTTCAAATAAAGCATCATAATCTTTCAGGTCGTAACCAAACAATGGAAACGATTCTATAAAACTGCCACGTCCTGCTACCAGCTCTGCCCTGCCATTACTGATCAAATCTATCGTTGCAAAACTCTGGTATAATTTCACCGGGTCTGCCGAACTTAATACGGAGACTGCACTGCCTAATTTTATTTTTTTAGTTACTGTTGCCGCTGCTGCTAAAATAATTTCCGGTGTGGATACCGCATAATCGGGCCGGTGGTGTTCGCCAATGCCATAAAAATCCAGGCCCACTTCATCCATCAGTTTTATTTCTTCAATCAGTTCCTGCAAGCGTGGCCCTGCAGGTTGTATATTGCCATTTTTATCATGTTGTATATCGCCAAACATACCTACGCCTAATTCCATAATATTTTTATTTTTTGCAAAGATAGGCTGAGGTGAGAGAGTAAAAATTAATGTAGGTTAAGAGAAAGTTTCACTTTGCTATGCAACCAAATTTATAAATATGCCTACTAATGCTTCGTTGTACAATACTTTTTACCGCCTTATAATTAATAAAAGGATAATAAAAAGGTAAACCGGAAAACGGTACATTTATAATCACTAAAAATAAATAACAATGATTAAACAAGCACTATTGGGTGAATTTGAGCATGAAGCTGAAAGCACCCGTAAATTATTGCAGGCTATTCCTGATTCTGCATTAGATTATAAACCACAACCACAGTTATGGTCAATTGGCCAGCTGGCTTCGCATATTGCAGAAGTGTACAACTGGTTTGATGGCACCATTAACCAGGATGTATTTGATATGGGTGGTTATAAATATGATAAAGGCGATATCAGCAAAGCATCGAACATTGTAGCCAAATTTGAAGAGAATGTAGCGGCTGCAAGAGCAGTTTTAACCAACGCCGATGAAACCACTTTTATGAACACCTGGCGCATGCAAATGGGCGGGCAGGATATTATGCCCCCGATGCCTAAAGTAGTAGTGATAAGAAGTTTTTTATTCAATCATTTATACCATCACCGTGGAGAAATGGTGGCACACTTAAGAGCCAGCGGTAATAAAGTACCAGGCCTGTATGGCCCTAATTACGAAGAAAGCCAGGCCATGATGGCGCAGGCAAACTAAAACTATATTTTCTGAATTGCTTATACTACCGCAGTTGTTTAAAACAGCTGCGGTTTTTTTATTGGCACGCAGCGGCGCAGAGAAAATATTTAATTATTGATTATTCATTGTTGATCATTCATTAAAATTATGAGTGATTGGCCGGCACCACCACTGTTGCATGTTTAATTTTAAATGAAGATGCAATCTGTGTTAATCCGGGAAGTACTTCATCCCTGTAGCCATCTGCACAAATAGAAACAATTAAAAAAGAATAATCTTTAGTGCCGTAAACAAATATCTTCAATTCGGATTTATATAAACCTTCCAGCCTGCCTTTTAAAGTTGCCCCATGCCCTTCGTAATTACCCCAAGTGGTGAAATACGACACCGTACCATCTTTCATAGTATTGGCTAATTGTGCCCTGATATGTTTTTCCAGGGTCTCTTTTTCATCCTTCTGCACATTGAACATAAAGAAGGTGATCAGCCCGCTCTCCACAGGGGAATGCAATGTAAAGTGGCTGTCGATATTATATAATTTTGATGAAGAGTCGATGCGCCAGCCGGCAGGATACGTTAAAGTATAATCAGGCCTGTTCAACACTATTTTTTGGCCACTACCCGATGCTGCTGTTGGTACCTGGTCCGTTTTTTTATCCGGCCCATGATGGCATGCCCCGAACGTGATGCATACTAACAACACCAGTAAAGATTGTCTCCACCTGTTGCATCTTCCTCTCATTAACAGCAGCTGTTTAGATACCATGACGTTCGCTTTTAGTGAATTCAAATGTAAAGAAAAAACCCCGCAGATACATTTAGAAATACCCGGCAATGTAAAGTGCATCCAGCTGCAAACACTTTCTGCAGGCAAAATATTTTTATTGTTAATTATTAATTATAAAAACTTCTATCTTTTTAATATCTTTCTGCACTAAAACAATCATTATGAAAAAAATTATCTTCTCTCCCGTCTATATCCTGCTCGTATTTGCTTTCGGCATTTGTTCCTCTGTAAAAGCCCAGCAACTTACAAGCCTGGATATAAAAGCGCAAATGGTAAAAGACTGGGAACGGGCCAAATCTTATACGGTTGATTACCTGAATACCATGCCGGCAGATAAATATTCTTTTAAAGCGGTTGACAGCATCAGAAGTTTTGCACAACAAATGCTGCACCTTGCAACAGGCAATGTTTTTTTAATGACGAGTGCAACAGGTATACCGCCACTCAGCTGGGCATCACAAGGTTTGGAAAACAGTAAAACAGCACAGGGCAAAGACTCGGTGATGTATTATGTAACTGCCAGCTACGACTATTGCCTTAATGCCGTTAAAACCCTTGATGTAAATAAATGGGGCGAAAAAGTTAAGCTGTTCAACATGTTTGAAGAAACCCGTTTTGCAGTGATGAATAAAGTTTTTGAACACCAATCGCATCACCGCGGACAAACCACCATCTACATCCGCCTGAACGGAATAAAGCCGCCACAGGAAAGATTATTCTGATATTGCTGAAAATATTTTTTGCATAAGAGTTGGTATTTTCAATACCAACTCTTTATTTTGAGCTGCAGAAATAAGGTGGCATGCAGAGGCGCAGGGAGTGCTGAGGATTTTTTTCATTGCGCCTATTCTCCAAATACTACTTGCGCACTAAAACATTATCAATTATTCATTTTTTTCTCCTGCTTCATCTTTTCATCATAGTCTTTTTGCAAATCTTTTAAAGCGGCATCATAACCGGCCTGATCTTTAAAAGCCGCAGGATTATAGGCATCGCCGGGTTTGTGTTTATCATGCAGGTTGCACTGGCTGGCATGTGAAGTTACCCAGATATCAAAGGAAATATTTTTCATACCCTTGAGCGTATAAGCATAATCGTTTGCTATTTCAGGGTAAGTGCTGAGATGACTGAACGCACTATCCGTAACAATGGTAGGCATGTTGGCAATAAGTACTTTATAGGATTGCTGCTCATCTTTTACGGTAAATAAAAAACTGCAGGAGCCCTTGGTATGCCCGGGATGATGCAACAGCATCAACTGCATATTGCCCAGTTTAATAATATCACTATCATGCAATAAGCGATCGGGCTTTACCGGCTGATAGGTACTTTGCCTGGCACCCAATGCATAATCCGAACTGCCTCCATCTTCTGCCACCTCCGCATCTTTTTCATCGATCATCAGCCTCGCTTTGGTTTGCTTTTTTATAGCGGCCATCGCACCCATATGATCGTAATGCGCCTGTGTGTTGAGCAAAATTTTAATACGGGAAAATTTAAACCCCAGTGCTTCTACATTCTTTTTTATCATTGTATCAGAAGATGCCAGCCCGGTATTGATGAGTATATTTCCTTTTTTTGTAGTGATGAGGTAACAGGCGAGATCGTAGGTGCCTACATAATAGAGGTTGCCCGCAATGCGAAAGGGTTCGCAGGGCTGTACCCATTCCGGCCTGGTTAAAGGTGGTTCTATTACTTTTTGTGCGGTTGCTGTTGTTGTGGCTACTACTGCAATAACAAGCAGTACATTTTTTAATGCGTGGGTGAACATATGGTTATGATGGAATAAAATTGAATTTCAAAGATATTGGCTTTTACATTGAAAAGCACTTGCAGTACTTAATTTCAGCACGCAGATTATTATAATGGCGATGATTTGTTATGATCTTATCTGCGTAAGTCTTAATCATCATAGCAATCAGCGTTCCTTTTTACATCGGTGCAGGCGACGCAGCTTCACCATCATTTGGATTTTTAGCAACGTATGAGCCATTGAGGATTCTTTTTACAAATCACTAAAACCAGTAAACACAAGGACTGTCCCCGGAAGAACACCGGCCCAAAAATGCATTCCCTATACCGCCACAGCCAATACTAATTTTTGCGCTGATGATATTCTGCAACTTTTAGTTTACTTTTAATAACACCATTACCATTTTAATACACTTACTATGCTGAAATATTTTTCCATTCTTTTGTTTAGTACACTTGTCTTGTTTTCTTGCCGGCAAAAAGCTGACCAGGAAAAAGCTACGCTATTTGCCATGCATATTCATAAGGCCACTACCGGTGTTACTAAAGCTACCCAACAAGCGTTTGTGGATACTATGACCCTGGCTTTAAAAACAATACAACAAGACCGCACTGCAACCATTGATACTAAGGCATTGAGGGTATTACTAAACAAAGCACAGGAGGCCAATCGTAAAAGTTTTACGGAATTAAACAGCCTTACAGAAGTTGACAACACCATTAACCTGAAAGAAAAAGCCCTGGCCGAAAATGAAATGTTCCGGTCATTGTACGAGCATGAATTCAACTCAATAATTGATGCATTGGAAAGTAAGGCTCCGGATAAAATGACGATATTGGATCATCTCATTGCAGCCTTTTCTGCAAAGGAAGATACTATCAGAACCACCCAGCGCAATGCTAAAGAAGCTGGTTATGATTTTGAAAAAAAGTATGATATTAAAATGCCGGAATCAGAATAAAAACAGAATTTAATGCTACTTCAATTTATCAGGTAAGTTAAACGGCGTATTAAAAATGTCAGTAAATACCGGCGTAACCCACTGCGGAAAATTATCATAATAACCCGATAGCTTTCCAGCTTTATAATTTCCTTTTGTGGCGGTACCATTCTGCAATACTTCGCCCGTGCCTTCGGCACTAACATTCAACAGCGCTCCGCGGTACACTACATTCTGCATAGGGAACATGATGTAGCCCCTGCCCACATTTGCCTGGGTGTATTTAAATGTAACGGCTTTATTTGCTGGTGCAATTTCTACCTGTATGCCTTTGTCCATCGTTTCTTCGTCGCCGGAAAAGCTGCCTATAAATATGGACAGGGATGAAGGGTTTGCGTAATTAACTTTTATATAATTGCCTTTATGTGCGTTGCCAGCTAAATCAAATTCTCCGGCATAAAAAAACTTATTCTTATCGTTATACACGTTCTGTTTAAAGCCATAAGGTTTGCCATTGCTGAACATGCCGGTGAGTATACTGAAACAGCCCCATTTACTTACAATGTTGCCATACCCTTCGGCTATGTTATTGACCGTTTTACCAAAATATTTATAATTATTATCGAGGTTAATGGTGTTGCAGGGATAGAGTATATCCGGTACAGGATAGGTGAGTTCTTTTTCAAAAATGTCTTTATCAGTATTGGGGGCAAATGTTTTGTGAGCAGACATATTGAATATTTCCGACTCCCGGCCATCCGAATAGAAATCAGCTGTTTTACCCCTTAAAAAAGCTTCCTTATCTGTAAAGCCGCTGTAACTGATGTCTACCGTACCATAGGCATTGTAATTATTGTACATGCCCAGTTTTTCTGTAGCAAACGCATGCAGTATATTGCCGGTGGCAATACGGTTAGTCTCTTCATTGATCCACATCTTTGCCCTGGTCAACGTTGCTGCGCCGTTTACGGTATTGATATTTACGGCATAATTCCTGCACGCCACTTCATAAAAATCGCCTGTCAGTTTCCCATTCTCCCAGTTACCAATATACGCAGTGTGTTTGGTGGCATTGTACAACACGCCGTTACCAGTTACTTTCCCTTTTACAAATGAGCCGCAATAAAAACTACTGTCTTCAAATAAGTAAGCGCCATAACCATCGGGCTGGCTGTTGGTTTGTTCGCCATTGTATGTACCTGCTGTAAACTTATCGCATGGCAAATATATTTTGCCCAGCGATGCAAGGCTATACGGCACTGCGTTGATTTTTGCCGACTGGTCTTTATACAAAGACGATGTTGTTTTGCCAGACGCTATAACCGACTGCACATAGGCAGCAGGTATGCGTATGTAAAAAGTCTTACTCATTTTACAATCCGGTTGCAAGTCTTTATTTTCGCTTAGCGGCACTTCTATAATATCATATGTAGCTTTCTCCTCGTAAAGCCCAAATGCATCATACTGCAAAGTGGTATATTCGGCAATTTTATACATCGTAAAATCAGAAAGCCTTTTACCGGTGGTGGTTGTATAACATGCCGGCAGGTCGGCTTCGGTAATGGATTGCACAATGGCATCGTATTTTGCCTGGCCTACCTGGTCAATAATTGACTTTTGCGCCGCTGCATCAAAGTATTCCTTCATTTTTAGTACAATATTGTGTTCGCCGGTACTCAGCATCACTTGTTTCTTTTTAGTTTCCGGCTGGGCAAAGGCCTGGTGAATACAAAACAGCTGCACTACAACGCATATATTTTTCATTGCAAAAATTTGAATTGAAATTAATGTTATTGTGTTTGTATTGCCTACCCTGCTGAGGGTATATTTACAAGATGCTTCTGTGTGGCGGAAAAATTATAATGCTGGTACAGCACCTGTGCAGGAATGGGAAATGCCGGTGAACCGCTGTGTTGCCTGATTGAAGTGGGCGCTACCGCATGGACGCCCCGCTAAAGCGATAGAAGACGGGCTTTGGCACAATAACTTTACTTTTTTAATTTAACCGGCTCTACCTTATAGCCCAGCATTTTAAGTTGCTGAATAATGCCGCATTGATTGTAGAGATGAAATAAACCCACAGTAATAAAACAGTTTTGTTGATCTAAGAGTTGCGGAAGTTTTTTCATCCAGGCTGCATTTCTATCCCGTAATATAATATCATTGGTGTTACCGCCCTTTAAAAAATTACACTCCTCTTTAAAATTGTAACTCAATTTGAATGATGCGTACAAACTGATGGGGGCACAGGGATTGTCAATCGCTCTATCATTTTTATATTTTGCAAGAATAGCCGGTAGTGATGCTTTAAAAAAACTCCAGTCATACTCTTTGGATATAGCAGTTAATATGCCCATTTGAAAAGAATCTGTTTCTAAATAATATAAATGCTTCTGTTGCCGGGAGCCTAAAAATTGCACATATTCATCCATAGTAAGACTGTCATTTTTAAGTATGTCCTGGCACCTGTATTTTGGATAAGCACTTAATAGCTTCATATAAAGTTCGCCGGGGGTGAGTTTGCGGATATTGATGGCACTCTTTTTTAAAATGCTATCTATAAAATTGAATTCATCTTTGCTTATGATGGTTGACAAAGTATCTGCATAATTACGGTCATTGTAGCGTTGGGCAATTGCAGCCCTGTTGATCGGCGTTTCTGTAATTACTATATCGCAGGACAATAAATTTTCTTTTATCACCGGGTAGGTTTCTATAAAAGAACTACCAAATAAATGTTGAGAGCCCAGCAAATAAGAAGTGTATGTACTCCCCTCTTTAGTTAGTTTCCACAACACCGTATTTTGTGCAAAGCCTGTGTTGCAATTAATGATAAAGATGAATAAAAGTGAAAAACAGGTTCGCATTGTGAGGGTTTATTAAGTGATGTGGTATGATAGCAGTGGTTGTTAACAACCAGGATTACTCTTACCCTCCAATCATCACATTCGCTGCGCCCAATACTATTTTACCTCCATGTGCAGTAACGTCTCCCACCCTTGCGGCAGGCATGCCACCGATCAGTACCGTTGCCGATCCTTTTACAATGGTATCAGGCGGGCCAACACATACCAGGTTATCACCCACCCTTGCGGCAGGCAGTTTGCCTATTAATACATTGTTTGCACAAGGCCCTATAACAGGACCGCCTACATGCGGTATGGGTGGGGCACCCGGTGTTTGCATCGGGCATTCGTGAAAATCTGTAAGTCTTGCTGCTGCTGGCATAGAATATAGTTTTAGTTGATCATGATCATGGCACTCTGTAATGTTAATTCTGCACCGCTGGTAATTTTTGCTGTTGCACCTGCATGCGCATTGTATGCCACTTGTGCCGATTCCTGTATATTTATTCCGCTCACCTCAATATCACCGCCTGCTGACTGAATATTTACACCCTGCGTTCCCTGTAAATTAATTTTCTGACCAGATTGTATATTGATATCTTTTGCACTTTTAATGCTGATACCATCCGCACTCATTACCAGGCTGTTTCCATTTTCATCATTAACAGTTACCTGTTTATCCTTATCACTAAATACCATAGTATTAATAGCAGGTGTGCAAATGGTAAGTGTTTTATTAACATCATCAAATTGTATACTGATACCCGATCTGGAAACAATGGCCTTCAACTGATTTGCTGCACCGGGCACCAATGACTGCTGCGGTTTTAGTTTTGCACTGCTGTACATACTGCCCAGTATAACGGGATAGCGTGGGTCTTCGTTTAAAAAACCCACCACCACTTCATCTCCTACTTCGGGTAAAAAAAATACGCCTGCATTGTTTGTGGCATAAAAATTAGACAGCCTTGCCCATATACCTGCGCCGTTGTTATCAAACATGGGTATATCAACCAGTACCCTGTATTGCGACTCGGGATCATCAAATGTTTTTATTACAATACCATTTAATAAACCCCGGGCTGCAGGCAAAAGCCCCGATGCAGGCGGCGACATTACATCTGCTTGCTGCATGAACCCATCCTGCGAAATGCCCAGCGCCACTGTTGTGTACCAGTTGCCCTCAGCTATAGTATGCGATACGCCTGAAATAAAATGATCACCGTTAAAGCGATCGCCGATGCCAGCCATGGTGATGTAGTTTGCAGGCTCCACAAGATTGGTCCCCATGAATTTTGCCTCGCCGGTTATTTTTGAAAATTCGCTTTTTATAATTTGTGCTTTGCTCCAGTTTTCGAGAACGGCAGCATCAAGCGGTGCAGTTGTTTGCAGGTTGTAACTGGTAAGGCCAATTACACCGGATAATTTTTTTGCAGACAAATTTCCCGGGCCTTCAACATCAGGTATAGCCCGCCCGCTGTTGAGTTGCTGGTTTTTATAATCCCATGCGCTGGCATTTACCTGGCTTACCTGGTTAACTGCATTGAGGCTGGCATTAAACTCCATTAAAGTGCTTCCGTAAATTACGCTGCATATGGGGTTGGTGTTATTGGCGGGTGTAGCTACGGTTACCACACCGTTTATAGTAGTTACTATTAAACCATTGGCTGTTGCAAGGGCAAGTATATAATCCCAATCGGTAACATCATATTGCACCTGCCCGGGCCATGCGGTTGCGGTAGCGGCAACATTTGCAGACAGGCCTGCGTAAGTTGCTATGATTGATGCAATAATTTCACTGTCGGTTTTGTTGGTATAGGTTAGGCTTTTTCTTCCTACCGTCATTTTTATGGCGGCATCCCTGCATACTACTTCAAGTGCTGCACCTGTTGCATTATCAATGCGAATGGTTTGCCCGGTAATGATCCCTTCAAAAATAATTTTGTTCTCATTATCGTAACCGGCTTCAATACTTATTGCTGCACCGGGAACAAAAGTATCTGAAGAACTGGCTTCAAATTGCCCGGCATTGGCTTCTCCATCGAGGATAACAATTTTTGCATTTGTGATCCTGTTTACTCTTTTCTCTATATCAACAGACAATATCCTTGTTGCATCCGGTATAGGTTTGCCTGCAACTTTTATTAGAAAAGTTACCGTGCTGCCGGATTGTATTTCCTTTGCTGCCATACTAATTTGTTTTAATTTTTATCCAAATAAAATAACATTAATGGTGATGTAATAATAAAGATAAATATTGAGGATTGTGTTGGGGAAGAAATTTGAATTGAATCTATTTTACGTACGCTGTTTATGCTTTGTGTACACTTTCCCAGCGAGGGGTGCAGATAAGTACTAACTATTGTATTGGCAAGAAGTATTTACCGACTTCTACCGGCTTCACTACGACTTTGGTACGGAGTAACCACGGCTTTACCCAGGGTTTGCATCTTCTGTTTTCCGTGTAAAAGATAGAGACTCTCCATTTTTACATGGTTTATTTTTTGCGCTCTACCAGAGTGGGTATAGGCGGGGCGTTACTAACGTATTAGATCAGCTGTTTTATGGAGGGTTGAAGAATGGGCTTCGGTTGTGTTGTTGAAGGGCATGCCGCGGTTGCAAACCGCTAAGATCAATAGACACCAGTCGCCTGCCTACGGCAGAAGACTGGTGCCAGTGGTATACTGTAGTTGTTCCAATTTATTTTCCCGGCATTATCATCAGGCTAATATCATGTTTTGAATTGGAAATAAAATGCCTTAGTGTAAGCGTCCATCCGGGCATTGTAGTGTACCCGGTTCTATCTTTATTTATCACCGAATTTCGCAGATGTGTAATAGTAATAAACTGATCACCGGATGCATTTGTTTCTACTTTCATTTTGGCTGCATCTTCCGGAAAAGCTTTTTGCAACATTGCTTTCCACTCAGTCACTTTTTTTATTGCTGCTGCTTCATTCACAGCGGAATCAATCCATGCCATTAAACCGGCATCAAACTGCAACATACCATCTGTCATGTATTCGTATTGATTATTGTAGGTGCCGGGCAATACAGGTTTATTTAAAAAATAGTTATAAACTGTATCTTCATCATCTTTATGCCCTGCTACAATCTCTTCCATTCTTGAAAGACCGGTTGGTAAAAACTCCATGAATTTTTTTCTGAATACAGCAGGTTCGGGAGGCGATATTAAAAATTCAGCAGCAGGATACTTATTAACCAAGTCAAAAAATTCCTTCTCTTGTATCAACAAGCTATCGAACATATCATTGAATGCTTTTTGAGAAGCAGTATCTGTTTTGCTTTTAGCAGCGCCACTTGGTGCACTTTGTTGCGCCTGCAAATTACTGCTTATAAAAAAACAAGCCGCAATAATAAAACTTACACAAAACGATTGGTGATATTTAAACATGGCTTTCGGTTATTATTGAATCTAAAGATAGTTGTCTTAGTCAACTGATTTTATACCCTGCAATGGGTATTATGTTTCACTGCCGGTATCCTGTTGATCAGACTTTTAAAAAGCCGGGCTGATACAAATGTTAAATTGAAAAACAAAAGAAGTATTGTTTTGTTGAAGGGTGTGCTGCGGTTGTACCTTCCACTTCGCTCAGGATTGCTGAGATCAATAGATACGGGAGGCCTGACTACAGCAACACACCTGCGCCAGAGAGTGTACATCACTTACTTGATTTATCTTTTCTGTATTTCTTTCGGTCTGAACTAACTAACCATTCGTCATATCGTTTTTGAAAGAGTTTTGTCATGCCCCTTAATCTTATGAACTCTAAATAGTATTCAACAAAATTGGGATTATTGTTGCAAGTTTCAAGGGTACAATTTTGTAATCCCGTCAAGGTGAAGTAAGGCATCCCTTCAATTCGGTCGGCTATAATTATTGCAAGTTCGCCTCGTGTTAGTAAACGACCTGTGCACTTAGAAAATATCTTTGATTTTGTACTATCGGTAAATTGTTTTGAAAGATATGGTAAGAGATTTTCTCCGTTGGAAAGTAATCTTAAAACCGAAGAGTCTTTCGTGATGTATTCAGATTGTCCTTTTAGCTTGTCGAGCAAAATGATAATATCATCTTGTGTCTGGGCAAAAGAGGCCAGACAAAAAGATGACAGGAATATTGATAAAAATACAGACCTCATAATTGCTGCTTACGTCCATGGCCTGGCGATGTTGGGATTTTGATAACCGCCTGCCAGAACTGAGGTTAAATTTATAAATAAAAGTTCATTGTTTATTTTATTAGCTGGCTTTATTCCTCGACTGGATCTGAAGGTGAATAGCGAATAGAAAATTGAGTATATTTCATTACCTCCTATTTTGCCAACCCGAATGTTAGCGGCTGTTATAGTCAGCGCTTGTTTTTCTTCGTTGCTTCCACATAGTCATCTTCTCCAAAATGCAATTTCAATCCTATCACTTTTCCATTGTCCCCCCTTCTGAATCTTATATAGGTGTTACTAAAAGACCATGATTCAAACTCATCTTTAGAAGTCCAGACAAGTTCAATAACAGGATAAAATGAAAGTGTCATAAATAACTGGTCTTTCTTATGCGCTATTTTCAGGTCAAAATTATTTACTTCAATTCCCATTGTTTTTTTCATAAAATCCTTCATATCAAAAGGTGCATTCTTTAAAAAATAGTTACCGGTATATTCTTTAAGTACCTTTTCGGGTAAGCCATCGTGTTGAACTTTATTTAAAACAATATTAAATTCTACCTGCTTTACATTATCCTTATCTATCAGCGGCCGGATGATAAGCTGTTGCTCTTCGTGTGTAAATATTTTCAGGATAGGATCTTTTTTATTTCTTTCTTCTCCTTCAAAAAACAGTTGCGTTGTAAGTTCGTGATAATTTTTTCCTGACACTTTAAAATGAATATGCCTTGTTCTTCCTCCATAAGGTGCCGGGTAAATCGTTTTGAATTTATATTCTCCTTGTTCATTTGTAATTGCCTGTCCCCAGCCTTGAAAGTTAGGGTCGTCCTGGTAGTCGCTTTTATCATATTCATGATGATATTTGCCATAGTGGTTGGCTTGCCATATTTCTACTATAGCTGAATGTACCGGGTTGCAGTCCTTGTCGGTTATCCTGCCAGATACAGTTATGATTTGTCCAAATGCAATACCTGAATTGCCTTCAATTTGTGTCAGATCAATATCATGGTCAGCTTGTTTCCGGTATTTCATAACAGCATAAGGGCCTAATTCTACAATTGGCGTCTCTTTGCATTCCTTGTTACTCTTATCTATCACAGGAATTGTAAAACCCGAAGCAATAAGGCCTGTGCCGAGAGTTACACTTAATTGATTTAAAAATTTTCGCCGGTTAAAATTTTTGTTATCCATACTATTGTAATTAAAAAAAGGGATGCCGATAACGGGCAGTCATTGCCGCTGGCGGGGAATCAGGATTCCTCCTGCCTGGTACCGAAGCCCAATTAAAAAACTGCCATTGAAGTTAATAACTAAAAGCCAAATAGAAATTGGTTAGCCCGATATTAGTTAGCGGTGGCTACAGAAAACTCATGTAGATTGATTTTGCCCGGGAGGTTTTGCTGCAGACTGAAAAAATGATCAATACGGACAGACCGTCCCAGCGGGACGACAGGTGGGTAGAAAAAATTATAAGGAGTTTTGCAAGTTCCGTAGGAATGAAAGGTGCTGGTGAGAAGCGGCATTATTTTATTGAAGTGTATGCCGCGGTTGCAAACCACTAAGATCAGTAGACACCAGTCGCCTGCCTACGGCAGAAGACTGGCGCCAGTGGTGAGGTAGTACATCAACGATTGAAATAAAAATCTGCAGTGAGTGATGTCGATTCCCACGGAATTTGTTCCTCTTTGGATTTTTCCATTACCTCTAGTCGTACTTTTTGAAACATGGTATAGACCTGAGAACCTTTGCCATTAATATGATTAAGTAGAGCTTCAGTGTATAATCCATTATTGCCGCTGCCATCAGATGCTGTATTTCCTGGTGCAGTTGAGTAAGCAATGAGAGAGCCTTTGGGGGCGTTCATAGTAGCTAACCCCCTTAATCCAATACCTCGTCCCCAACTTCTTTCAAATGGATTATTTCTGCAAGCATCCAAAATCATTAAATTGACAGATGTCCTTGCATCTTCCATGTGAGCTAATATTCTTGCAGCTTCAACGCAATCATATTCAACTAATTTTTCTGTCGTAAGATTTGCATCTACAGGAATTAAATAGTTTAAGCCTTTAACTTGAACACCATGTCCTGCAAAATAAAAAAGTCCAACATCGCTGCCTTTAAGTTCATTTCCAAAGTCATCAATTATTATTTTAAGTTCCTTCTGAGTTGGGTCAATTTTTTTTGTAACCTCAAATCCTAAAGTTTTTAAAATGGCTTCCATTCCGTTTGCATCATTGAGTGGATTTACAAGTGGATTAGCATGTTGATATAAACTACAGCCAATAACTAGAGCCTTTCTAATTTCAGGTCTTATCGTTGTAGTAGTCGTCGTGGTAGTTGTTGTGGTAGTAATAGGTTTTACTGCACTTAGTTCCACCGGAGAGAAAATAGGTCGACCTGCTATCTCTCCGGTTTTGTCAAGAGTAAAGCCATCTCTTTTTAAGTTGTTTGTATAAATTTCCAAAAGCGTTGTCAACTCTTCATTGTTTTGTCTTACTGTTGGATGAAGGGTCATACATAAAAAATCAAGGAATTCTTTATCGCCGGCGTGAAGAAGATTAAATCTCTCATCAGTGAAAATCCATTCTTCAGGCCAATCATCATTCATAACAGTATGTTTATGGATGTCTTCGCCAGCGGTTTTGTATCTAGTATCAAACGATGGTAGAGACGCCAAATCATATAACCTACTTAAAAAGCTAGGCTGGTCTAGATTTCCATTCCATGAAACTCTAGTTATGAGAAACCCATCCAAAATATTTCTTCTCGTTGAAAGTTGAATTTTTTTAGGGCCTGATACTACTTTAGGGCTTGCCATTACATTATTTTTTTCTATTTCCGTTTGTCTTTTATGTGTACTTCTGATCATCCCGCCATTACCAAAAAAAACACCTCCCTGAGAAGCTGTAATCATGAAGTTTCCATCATAAAAATCTATTTCCTTATTTTCTCTAAGCTCTCTGAGAATAGCCATTATTGTTACACGTAAGGAACGTTGCTGCTCTAATTCTAAGTCAACAGAATATTTTTCGATAATGGGGGCAATGTCTACCTTGGATAATGGTGTGCTGTCCGCTAAAGCAAGTATATCCTTTGTTAATTGATATCTGTCAATCATGTTTCAATTATTAGGGTGTTGCAACTGTATTACCGTACAACTCCGGTATTAACGCAACTCTTGTTCACTAATCAATTGAATGCTAATTAAAAAATGAACAAAATATTTTCGAGTTATCACCTGTATTTTATTACTTTAATAAAAGTAATGTTTAATATCTAAAATAAAAACTAATCAACCAATACTCCTCCTCAAAGCCTCCCCAATATCCCCCACCGTTTAATGCCAAATAGTTTCACCCCCCATTACATGAATTTCATTTTCCTCATCAACTGGCTTTAAGATTATTACTAATGCTATTTTGTGTATCCTCTACCGCCTTCATCGTGTTGCTGATCATCGATTCCAACTGGTTTTTCTTTTCCATTAATTGCTGCAGGTGCAATTGATCTTGTTCACCCATTTCACTGATGGCATCTTTTTCTTTTTGTATGGCATCTAAACGTTTTGCCTGTTCGGCAGTATAGATGGGTACTTTTATTTTACTGCTGTCTGTGGCTTTACGTGGTGTTTCTTTTTGCTGGCGGCTCTTATCCATATCGGCTGACATATTCTTTATGCCGGCATACTCCGCTGTTTTGGCAGCATCTTTAATACGTTCTGCTTCCTGGCGTAAGGCTTCTTTCTTTTTATTGATCTCCTCCATTTTTGCCATTGTACTTTTTATATCCGCTTCATTCTCCGCCACCATTGCCTGCATTACCAATTGTATAACAGTACTTATATCAAGGGCGGTAAGATCGCTGAACATCGAATTACCCGGCGTTTTCATGGTTTGCTTAAGGCTGTCGATATTCAGCTTCCGGTTGCTGAATGCTTTGGCAGTCTGGGCAACATAGTTTTTGTACACCGGTTTTATCTGCACCATTGTTTTGTTATAAAATGCCGCAGACTTTGCTACAGCAGGATTTACCTTTTGTGCATTTGCTAATAAGCCTGTAAACGATAAACATACAAAGAGTATATTTTTCATAGCCTGATTTTTATTTATTGTTATTACTGCCAATTACTGGCTAAGTCTCAAGCACAATATTTTTCTCCGCACAAAATATATGCAGTGCTTCAGCAAAATGCCTGATGCGTCTTTTTTCGCTGCCGAACAGTGCACCTGTTACCAGGTCACCACTTCCACCGCCTGATATCATTTCAATTCTTATAATACCATCTTCACTTGCTGTACTATCCAGGCGCAGGCAGATCATGATATCATTGCCATCTAATAAACTGTAGTCTTCATACACCATTAAAAATCCGCCGAGGTATTCGCTTAAAAAAGCTTCCTGGTAATAATGGCGCACAAATTCGCTCAGGGGTGCTGTAATATTTTTTCCTTTAAGTATAAATGTCTGGTGTTCCATAAAACTTATTGAGCAATAAGCATATCATAAAATTTATTGTAACCTGCTTCTGAAATCGAGGTGGTTATTCCTCAACGTATCCTTTGCTACGTCATAGCCTGCGTCAGCATGTCGTATCACACCCATACCCGGATCGTTACGTAGCACACGTGCCAGCCTTGCAGCTGCATCATCCGTACCATCTGCAACAATCACCATGCCTGCATGTATGCTGTAGCCCATGCCCACGCCACCGCCATGGTGTAAGGATACCCACGAAGCGCCACCTGCTGTATTGACCAATGCATTCAGTATGGGCCAGTCGGCTACAGCATCGCTGCCATCCAGCATGGCTTCCGTCTCACGGTTAGGGCTGGCCACACTTCCGGTATCTAAATGATCACGGCCAATAACAATGGGCGCTTTTACTTTTCCGGTGCGTACCAGTTCGTTAAAAGCAAGGCCTGCTTTTTCTCTTTCGCCCTGGCCCAGCCAGCATATTCTTGCCGGTAAACCTTGAAAAGCAATTTTTTCTTTTGCTAAATCTAACCAGCGCAGCAAAGATTTATTTTGCGGAAATAAATTACGGATGACATCATCGGTTACAGCAATATCAGCAGGGTCGCCGCTGAGTGCTGCCCAACGGAATGGTCCTTTACCTTCGCAGAATAAGGGGCGAATGTAAGCTGGTACAAAACCAGGAAAGTCGAAGCAACGGCCGGGCTTGTAATGCGGCACCTGCGGATGGTGCACATGTGTTTCTTCGTATTCCTTCGCTCTGGCACGGATATTATTGCCGTAATCAAATGTAATGGCACCTTTATCCATTAATTCTATCATCAGTTGTACATGCAGGTGCATGCTTTCGTAACTGAAGCGGATGTATTCTTCTTTGTTTTGTTCACGCAATACATTGGCCTGTTCGTTGGTCATGGTATGTGGCAAATACCCTATCAACGGGTCGTGGGCACTGGTCTGGTCGGTGAGCGTATCGGGTATAATTTCTCTTTGTATCAGGCGGTCTAACAAATGCACGGCATTGCACAATACGCCAATACTTTTTGCTTCGCCTGTTTTACGGTAATGCATAGCCGCATTAATAGCATCGTCGATATTGGTATGTTTTTCGTCGAGGTATTTTGTTTCTAATCTTTTATCGATGCGCCATTCTTCTACTTCTGCTACTAATGCCACACCTTCATTCATGGTAATTGCTAAAGGCTGAGCGCCGCCCATGCCGCCAAGACCTGCAGTTACATTCAATGTATGTTTTAATGTGCCGCCAAAATGTTTATTGGCAATGGCAGAATAGGTTTCGTAAGTGCCCTGCACAATGCCCTGGCTGCCGATGTAGATCCAACTGCCGGCAGTCATCTGGCCGTACATCATCAGACCTTTTTTTTCCAGTTCATCAAAATGTTTCCAGTTGGCCCAGTTGGGTACCAGTTGAGAGTTACTTATTAATACCCTTGGTGCATCTTTATGTGTTTTCAACATGGCAACGGGTTTACCGCTTTGCACTAATAAGGTTTCATCTTCTTCCAAAGCTTTTAATGCTTTTATAATTAAGTCCAGGCTTTCAAAATTTCTTGCTGCTTTACCACGGCCTCCATAAACAATTAAATCTTCCGGGCGTTCGGCTACTTCAGGATCTAAATTATTTAAGAGCATACGCAATGCAGCTTCCTGTACCCAACCTTTGCAGGTGAGGGT
The DNA here is from genome assembly GCF_050611765.1 of Ferruginibacter sp. SUN106. Classification (NCBI taxonomy): domain Bacteria; kingdom Pseudomonadati; phylum Bacteroidota; class Chitinophagia; order Chitinophagales; family Chitinophagaceae; genus Ferruginibacter; species Ferruginibacter sp. SUN106. The sequence continues at coordinate 37,391 of NZ_JBODJC010000003.1, read as the reverse complement.
GTTGCCGGTTGGGGTGGCGTATTTGATTGCATCGTAGTTTTTGGTTGCTGTTACCATATTAAAATCGTTAGTTAGTAAGTTATTTCCCTTATGATGAGGTTGTATTGTATGTTTTTAACGTAATGATCAGGATTTAATAAATGATTTTTTCCCAATCTTCTTATCCAGTTTCCCTTGTCGTCATAAATATAAGTATAGGTATTGTAACTGGTAGTATCATTGTTTTTGATAGTGATCTCTGTATGCGGATCCCCGGATTCGTTTTTAAAGAAATAGTCACGCTGAGATTGTAATTTGCTGACAGTGATTATACTGTCGATGGCATTTTCTTTGCCATAAAAATATTTTTCTTTCTCAATAACGGTATCTCTTCCCATGATGTTACTGATCACCCTGCTTATCAACTGTTCGCCATTATACTGACTATAGGTATTGATGCCCAATTTATTATTCCCGTTCTGCCTGGTTTCTTCTGTAAAAATTTCATTGCCGTTATTTTTAGAACGGTACAGAATGTTACCGGTAGTATTGCTCTCATACATTACTTTTTGTTTAAACGTTCCATTACCTGCAGCTTCAAAGGTTGTAAAAACGCCTTTTGTTATTACACCCTTTGACATTTTTTCTGACAGCGTTTTATAACCAGACGGACTATATTGGTAAGTATACGAGGACCAGTAATTATCATCAAAGAACAGCTTTCTATATTCAGGATTGCCCGCAGTATCATAGATGCACTCTTCCCAAGAACCAAATTTTTTTATATCCGATTTTAAAAGACTGTCTGTTCTGGAATAAAAATATTCTATCACTTTTTTAGGCCGGGCTTTTAAAGCAAAATAAGGACTGGAAGAGGTATACCAACGATTTTTGAGGTAATATTTTCCATGATCTTTCATAACAAAAGAGCATAAGCCACCACAAACCAGGAATACAATATACTTTGATTTATCAGACATAATTTTAATTTTGCCACAGAGATACGCAGAGTTTTTTCACGGAGATACACGGAGCTTTCATTGAGTAACTCCGTGTTATTCTTTGTGCATCTTTGTGTTATTCTTTGTAAGCGCTTTTATCAATTCTGTTTCCTTTACATCATATGGTGTACCGTCTTTTCTAAACACATCATGAAACCAGGGTGTTGGTTCAGGACTGCCCTCTTTGCTACCCCATGGAAAAATAGTATTGCTCTTACCACTTACCAAACCCCAGTTAATAGCACCTACATGATAGCGTTTTAAAATGGGCAGGTGCGTTTCAAATTTACTGTTGTTTTTCCTGGCCATGTATTCGGTACAAATCAGAGGGCGTCCAATTTTCAGTAAACTATCGATCGCTTTTTTCATCGTTACCGTATCATCGTAATTATGAAAAGTGATCACATCAGCATGTTCCAGCTGGAATGTATTTACTTCAGGAAACTCCATAGACCAAACACCTGACGTTAATGGTTGTGATGGCCGCACTGCCCAGCCCCATTCATATACTTTTTTTAATAACGGCAATGACGTTAACCCGTAGCCGCTGTTGTCAGGTTCATTGTAAAGGTCCCACATTAAAATTCTTTTATCATTTTTGAACGTGGTTAAAATATCTTTTACATATGCTTCCAGGTAGTCCCATTGTGAGGGATCATTATGTACCGCTTGTGCAGGGCTCCTCACCCACCCTGAATTGTGTACGCCAACTTTAGGTTCGGGTTGTTTGCCAATTTTTGCATCGGGGTTCCAGCAATCATCAAAAATGCAAAAGAGTATTTTGATATTGTGTTTGGCGGCTATGTCTAAGAAAATAGCCATGCGTTTTTTAAAACCGGTAGCATCTGCCTTCCATGCCAGGTCGTGCAGGTACACCCGCATTACATTCATGCCGATATTTTGTGCCCAGCCTAATTCTTTATCGATGGTGGAAGCATCAAAGGTTTGTGCCTGCCACATTTCTAACTGGTTGATGGCGGTGCTGGGTAAAAAATCGGCGCCTACTAACCAGGGTTGTTGTTTGTACCAGTTGTTGGCTTTAGTGGCGGGCCATATTTTGGGTTGGGTAAAACTTGTAGCCGCAATACCAAGGAGTAAAAGAGCCAGGTAAGATTTTTTCATATTTAAGTTTTTTTATTGCCACTGAGATGCACGGAGTTTTCGCAGAGATACTCAGAGCTATCCTTTGTGTAACTTTGTGTTATCCTTTTGTGTAACTCTGTGTTATTCTTCGTGTAACTCTGTGTTATAACTCCTCACAAAGTCAATAGCTTTCACCATATCCTCATGCAAAATCCTGTCCGCTGCATTAAAACTGATTTCTTTTCTGAATGCACTCACGATCGCTTCAATTTTATCTGAACTTTTCAACGGCCGGCGGAATTCCAATGCCTGCACAGCAGTCAGTAATTCAATCGCCAACACTTTTTCTACATTATCCACTACCCTTTTGCATTTGGTAGCCGCATTGGCCCCCATACTCACATGGTCTTCCTGGTTGTTGGAAGAAGAAATAGAATCTACTGAAGCAGGCGTACACAATTGTTTATTTTCACTTACAATACCGGCAGCAGTGTATTGCGGAATCATAAAGCCACTGTTGAGGCCGGCGTCCTTTACTAAAAATAAAGGCAGGTTTCTTTGTCCGCTGATTAACTGGTAGGTTCTTCTTTCACTGATATTACCAATCTCACTCATCGCAATGGCTAAAAAATCCAGGCATAACGCTAAGGGTTGGCCGTGAAAATTACCACCGCTTACAATCAAATCTTCATCAGGAAAAATATTGGGGTTATCCGTTACAGAATTAATTTCTTTAATGAACACACTCAGCACATGATCGAAAGTATCTTTAGTTGCACCATGCACCTGTGGTATGCAACGGAAGCTATATGGATCCTGTACCTGTTGTTTTTTTTGCGTGGCAATAGCACTACCGTTTAAAATACTGCTGATGTTAGCTGCGGTATCTACCTGCCCTTTGTGGCTGCGTATAGAATGAATTTTAGGATGCAATGGTTCCATTGTGCAATCAAAGGCATCAAAAGAAATGGCGGCAATAATATCTGCCCATTGTAATAACCTTTCGGCAATTAATAAATTATGCATGCCATAAGCACTCATAAATTGTGTACCGTTGATCAATGCCAGGCCTTCCTTGCTTTGCAATTGTATGGGCTGCCAGTCAAATTTTTTATACACTTCAGCAGCAGGCATTTTTTTTCCTTCGTGCCATACTTCGCCCAAACCAATTAATGGTAAACTTAAATGAGATAATGGTGCCAGATCTCCCGATGCACCTAATGAACCTTGTGTATAAATTACAGGAAATACACCGGCGTTGTACATTTCCATCAATCTTTTTACGGTATCTATCTGCACGCCGCTATGACCATAACTGAGCGATTTAATTTTCAGCATCACCATCAGTTTCACAATATCAATGGGTACTTCTTCCCCCAGGCCACAGGCATGTGATTGTATTAAATTGCTTTGCAGTTGCTGCAATTGTGTTTTATCTATCTTTACATTTTGCAAATAACCAAAACCGGTATTGATGCCGTAAAACAACGCCTCATCATTATCTAATTTTTTATCTAAATACTCACGGCATTCGGTAATGCGGTGGTGTGCATCAAATGTAATGGACACCAACTGATCGAAAGCTAACAGGTTTTTTACCTGCTGAAAATTCAAAGGGCTCTTATCCAGCGGAAGATAATTATAACTCATGTACCGGCAATTTTTTGGCTAATCGTAAATTTATTTTAACTTGTTCAAAAGTAACTAAAAAACCTTTCTCTATCATGGGCTTATTAGCTTTAGCCATTGCCCCCGGGCTAGCCATCTGCATTTTTATTTACCTTAAAGATAAATACAACAAAGAGCCGTTGTGGTTGCTGCTGCTGAGTTTTATTTTTGGTATGCTGAGCATTATCCCTGCATTTATTATAGAGAAAATATTTGGTATTTCTGCAGAACATTTAGGCAGTGCCTCTTATGTTTCGGTAGCCATATTTGCTTATGCTGTAGTGGCTTTAAGCGAAGAAGGCAGCAAGTTTTTAGTATTGCGTTTGTTCTGTTATCCCAGGAAGGCTTTCGACGACCCTTTTGATGGTATTGTATATGCGGTAATGGTGAGCATGGGCTTTGCCACTTTGGAAAATATTGGTTACGTAATGGAGCATGGCATTGGCACAGGTATTACCAGGATGTTTTTATCGGTGCCTGCGCATGCCACTTTTGGCGTGCTGATGGGCTACTTTACCGGCTTTGCAAAATTTGATCCCGTAAAAAGAAACTGGTACTTTATTCAGGCTATGTTTTGGCCTGTAATATTTCACGGCACTTTCGATTTCTTTTTATTTATCGGCAGCAGCATTTTAAATTTTGCAGGCGCACTGGCTTCTTTTATTATTGCCATATATTTAAGCCGCAGGGCCATCCGAAAAAAGCAAGCCATTTCAAAAGATTATATTGATAGTTTAAATGCTATTACTCACACCGATAAATCACCTTTATAAACCTTAGCTGTTATGAAAAGCATATTTTCTATTTTATTGTTTTGTTTTATTATTAGTTTTTCAAAAGCACAAACCGTTCAGGTAATTGTATCGGATAAAAAAACTTCTATGCGTGGGTTGAGTGTGGTAAATGATAAAGTGATATGGGTTAGCGGCAGTAAGGGCTCTGTAGGCAAAAGCATTGATGGTGGTGATACTTTTACCTGGATGACAGTAAAAGGTTTTGAGAAAACAGATTTCAGGGACATTGAAGCATTTGATGCAAAAAATGCGATCATCATGGGTATTGATACCCCGGCCTATATCTTAAAAACAAAAGATGGCGGCGAAACATGGGATGTGGTGTATGAAAATAAAACCACCGGTATGTTTTTAGATGCAATGGAATTCTGGAATGAAATGAGCGGCATTGTAATTGGCGACCCGATTGATAATAAAATTTTTATTGCCCGTACTTTTGATGGCGGCAAAACCTGGCGGGCATTACCGGATAAATATTTTCCTGTGGCTGAAAAAGGCGAAGCCTGCTTTGCTTCCAGCGGTAGTAATGTGGCAGCTTTAAATTTACAGGAAGCAGTTTTTATCACCGGCGGCACACATTCCCGTATGTTTATACGTGATAAAAAAATTGAACTGCCCATTATACAAGGCAAAGAAACTACCGGCGCTAATTCTGTTGGTGTTAAACATGTAAAAAAGAAAACCACTGTAATAATTGTGGGCGGCGATTTTACCACCAAAGATTCTACCACAAAAAACTGTTGCATTACCACTGATGGTGGCAATACTTTTACTGTGCCTGTAATTGCGCCGCATGGTTACAGAAGCTGTGTTGAATTTTTAAATGGCGATAACTGGGTTACCTGTGGCATTAATGGTGTTGATTACAGTAAGGACAATGGCGCTACCTGGACATGGATAAGCAAGGATGGATTTAATGTTTGCCGCAAAGCCAAAAAAGGCAAAGCTGTTTTTTTTGCAGGTAACGGAAAGATAGGTAAGCTGGTGCAATAAAAAAGCCGGTGAAGAATCACCGGCCCTAAGTTGATACTTATAAGAACTACCTATGCAAAACAATCTTTCCCAGGTCGGTATCATCGTTATGCCTGATTATAACATTACTGATCACTGAATCTTTATATCCATTTGATGGATTGATGATGACTTTTACAGTAGTAGCTTTTATGCCACGTATTTTAAATTCCCCTTCATGATCAGGAACAGCCCTTAATGTATCTGTTCCGTCTACCACCGAAACCATGGCGGGCAATGCAGCTGATGGTTTTATTTCGCCTTCCAGTTCACCAGAACTATGATGACCAAAATGGCCGATCTGTAATTTCAATTCCCATCTTCCGTTATGAAACCTGATGGAACCATGGCCGTCAAAATCTAACCAGATGCGTAAATGATTAAAGTCGAGGTGATCCACATCGCCTTTAACTTCCACAGTAATCTGCGGAGCAATGTTGGTAAGCGGAATAGTAACGCCATTTAATACTGCGGAGTTTCTTGTGCCTAATGTAATGCGGATCTTTTCCACTTCGCCATTGGGTACAAAACCAACAGCCAGCAGGGTATCTAATCCATTTCTGAAATTGAGGATATTGTACACTCCTGCCCGTATGCTGAGTGTATCCCAATGTTCTGCTCCTGTTGAATCTTCTACTTTTACTTCCACTCTTTGTATATCAATAAAGATGGAATCGAAGATAACAGACGGATCATCTGTAAGCATAATTTTCATTTCGGCTTTGCCCGCCGGCACAGGCCCTGATGTTGAACCATTTTCGGTAGATACATCTTTTTTACAGGAAACGAAAGCAACCATTACGATTGCAAAGAACAGCGATAAAAAAAGCAGCGATTTTTTGTTTTTCATACGAAAGTTTTTACGGTGATTGATTTTTGTTACATGGATAATGCAACCAAATTAATACCAATATGGCCCGTAAAAACGCCAATGTTGCCGGGCTGTAAAAACTTACTGCTGAACGGGAATAAAAAACAGTTGTAGGAAAAGTGTTGGATTATTTTTTAAAGGCAAAATACACGGCACCCAGTATCAATGCAAAACTCACCAGGTATTTCCAGTGAAAAGGCTCCTTTAGATACAGCACTGCAAACACGGCAAACACCACCAGGGTAATTACTTCCTGCGTAATTTTTAACTGAAAGCCATTAAAGCCATTGGCAAAACCGGCACGGTTGGCAGGCACCATTAAACAATATTCAAAAAAAGCAATACCCCAGCTGATGGCAACTGCTTTCCACAATGGGATTTCGGTGTGTTTTAAATGGCCATACCAGGCAAAGGTCATGAAGATGTTGGAGGCGGTAAGGAGTAAGATAGTGCGAATCATGGTTTAGTGTGAATAGTGAATGATCAATAGAGAATGATGTCTTATTTACAATCAAACATTATTGATCATAAAAATTTAGTACAAAATTAAAAAGGATACTTCAATAATGAGTATCCTTTTTACAATAAGGTTTATTAGAATTGATAAGGTTTAACTCTTCCTGAAAACAAGGTTTAGCAAGGCCAGTAATGCAACGGCGCCGATAGCAGCAGTTAAGATGTAGCTTACCCAGCCAGTGCCGAGGCTTACACCTAACTTACCCAGGCCCCAGTAACCGATGATAGCGCCGAGGATACCCACAACGATATTACCAATAAGGCCAAGGCCGCTACCTTTAAATAGTTGCCCGCCAAGCCAGCCGGCAACAGCACCAAGAATTAAAGAAACAATTACTCCTTCCATGATGTTTGTTTTAAAAGGTTAAATAATAATAAATATACTCTAATTAATAATGGATAATGAAATAATGGATAATTTTTTAACGGGCAACAGCTTTTATATTTTTAGCCCAGGGTTGCTTCCTGAAGAAATTATTAAAAGTCTGGTGAATAAAAAAATGATTGCTAAACAAAACTTTTATGCAATAAAAAAAGCTGGCGTAAAACCAGCTCTGTAATCAATATTGTATAATGAAATAAGTAATGTTATTTGTACGCCACAAGTTTATTTTGATCGTGATCTGCTACAGTTAGAAAAAATTATCCATTATCCATTAATAAATTATTCATTGCCTAATTAAGGCTCCTGAAATCCACCGGCACCAATTTACTTACACCAGCTTCCTGCATGGTAACGCCATAAATAACATCTACTGCACTCATGGTTTGTTTGTTGTGCGTTACAATAATGAACTGTGAGTTCTCACTGAATTTTTTAATCATGTTGGTAAACTTGCCTACGTTGGCATCATCCAATGGCGCATCCACCTCATCCAGGATACAGAACGGTGCAGGTTTAATTAAATAGATCGCAAACAATAATGCAGTTGCTGTTAATGTTTTTTCTCCCCCGCTTAACTGCCCAATAGATGACGGACGTTTACCTTTTGGTTTAGCCACAATTTCAATTCCGGTATCGGCTAAATTTTCAGGATCTACCAATACCATATCTGCTGTATCGTCTTCTGTAAATAATGCCTTAAATACTTTTTGGAAATTATCTCTTACTGCATTAAAAGTATCTAAGAACTGCTGGTTGGCGGTTGCTTCCACTTCCTGAATTGTCAGCATCAGGCTTTCTTTAGCTGTAACCAGGTCATTCTTTTGTTCCAGGATAAATTCGTAGCGCTTTTTCATTTCGGTGTACGCTTCAATTGCAGTAGGGTTTATCTCTCCTATATTTTCCAGGCGCTTGCGCTGCCTTTCATTTTTTTCCTGCAATTCTTCTAATGGCGTATCGCCAGTTCTTGGTTCGTCAATGATGGCATCAAGATCTACTTTAAATTCTACATTCAATCTTTCCTTCATCCCGGCTAACTGTAATTTTAATTCAGTCAGTTTATCTTTTATCTCATTCAGTAAAGTATCAATGCCTTCTTTAGATTTTTGTTTGTGGCGCAGTTCACTTTCTTTTTCAGTTAATGCGTTCCTTAAATTGTAGTAGGCCTGGTCTGCTTCATTCAGTTTCTTCTCCTCACCTTCTTTATTCTGCAGCATCGTAATCACCAATGTTTCCAATTCGTGTAATGCCGTTGCAGTATCTGCAATGCTGGTGGCCGCTTCAGTTAATTGTGTATTGCTGCTTTCTATTTGTACCTGCAGATCTTTTAACTGGTTGCTTTTAAATTCAAATTCCTGTTTTAAAGAAACTACTTTGCTTTGCTGCTTGGTAAATTGCAGGTTGCTGTCGTTGAATGTAGCAGTAGCAAAACTATATTCCTGTTCTGCCGATGCATAATCCTGTTCAATCAATTGCATCTTATCCGTCAACTCTTCTAATTGCGTATTAAATTTTTCCAGTTCATCACGGGTGCTTGCAATAGCATCATGATTAGCTTCCAGTTGCTCCTGCAAGTCTTCTATCCTTTTGCTGCTGGTTTCTTCTAAGTGATGTAAATTCTCCAACTTGTTTTGTAAAGAAAAAACATGGTTGGTTAAGTTATTAATATCCTGTTGTGTTTGTTTAATGGCATTTTCTTTCAACTGCTCATTAAATGCAATCACTTCGTTGTGGCGGCTTTGAATAACTTCTTTTAAATTATGCACTATCGATTCCTGTGCAGTAATTTCCTCCGCAAGTTTTTCTAAATTTTTAGCACGGCCTATTTTTTTACCTTCAAATAAGCCCACACTTCCGCCGGTTAAAGAGTATTTGCCTTTTACATATTTACCGGTTTTTTCCAATACCACAGCACCGTTGCTGTTACGCAATGCTTCTTCATTTTCTGCAATAAAAACATTGCCTAATAAATGCTTGGCAAGATTTGAATATTTACCATCTATCTCCACCACACTCAATGCCGGTATTGTTCCTTCGGGTTGATGATGCTCTTCAACACCGGTAAACTTATCCTGTAAAAAGAAATTGGCTTTACCTTTTTTATTATTATCCAGCAAATGAATAGCCTGTAAACCTTCTTCTAAATTATTTACCACGTAATAATTTAAATAAGGCTCCAATACATTTTCAACGGCGGCACGGTATTCTTCCTTTACATAAATGATATCGCTCAATAAAGGCGCTTCATGATTCCATCCTGTATTTTTATGTAAGAATTTCACACTCTCGGGGTAACCTTCCATTGAGTCGATCAGGCTTTTTAATAAAGCGTATTCGTTTTTCTTACTGTCTAATTTCCTGCTTTCTTCTGCTAATTCATTACGTAAACCTTCCAGTAAATTTTGTGTAGCCAGTATCTGTTCTTTGGTAAACTCATGATGGTCCTGCAATTGCTGCAGGTCGGTTTTCTTTTGCTCCAGTTCTTCTTCCTTGATTTTTTTATCGGCTTCCAGTTGTTGCAGCTGGCTTTGGCGTTGCGCTTTTTCTTCCTGTATTTGTACAACAGTGCGTTGCAAGTTTTGTATGGAAGTATCTGCTACAGCAACTTTTTTCTCTGCTTCAAACTGGTTGCGTTGTATGGCCTGGTTTTCTCTTCTAAGTGCATCAATGCTGCTGCGCTTTTCGTCAAATACTTTACGTTTATCTTCAACTGCATTTTTCAGTTCGTCTAATTTACCTTCAAACTCTTCTAATTTTACTTCGTCATCTTTTATTTGCAGGCTGGTAAACTGAATGCTTTCATCAAGTCCCTTTAATTGCCCGCCTGCTTTTTGTAAAAAATCATTCAGGCTGCTTTCTCTTTCTTTTAAATATTGTAACCGCTGTGCACTTAAATTTTTTTCGCTTTCTTTATTACGTAAGCCATCCAGCATATCATTAAAAGCATGCTGCATTTGCTGCAATGCTTTTTCCTGTTCAATAAAACCTAATTTTTCCTGTTGTAATGCAGCTTCTTCTGTAGCAATAGATGTTTCCAGTTCAATTCTTTTATCTACTTCGGCCTGTTGTTGCTGGTTAAGGTCACGGTAGGTAATATTAAAACCTTCCAAAGCCGCTTTGGCCAGTTCAATACTAACTTCTTTGTATTCTTTTTTTATTTCAAAATATTTCTCTGCTTTTTTAGCCTGGCTTTCTAAACTTTTTAGCTGGTTGTTGATCTCAAACAACAGGTCTTCAATACGTGCCAGGTCCTGTTCGGTAGCATCTAACTTAAGCTTGGCTTCTTTTTTACGTGTTTTGTAAATGGTGATACCGGCAGCCTGCTCCAGCATTTTACGGCGGCTGTTCTCTTTATCCTTAATGATATCATCCACCATGCCCAATTCAATAATGGCATAACTATCGGTACTTACACCGGTATCCATAAACAAATTGTGAATGTCTTTAAGGCGGCAGGCCACATCATTCAGGCGGTATTCGCTCTCCCCGTTCTTGTAATATTTACGGGTTACAGTTACGGTATTGAATTCTGTAGGTAAAAGGTTCTTGGTATTTTCAAAAGTAAGGCTCACCTCGGCAAGGCCGCTGGCACTGCGGGTTTTGGAACCGTTGAACACCAGGCTTTCCAGGTTTTCACTACGCAGGTTGCTGATCTTATGCTCACCAATTACCCAGCGGATACTGTCCACAATATTACTCTTGCCACAGCCATTGGGGCCAATTACGCCGGTAATACCTTCATCAAAATTGAGTACGGTTCTGTCGGCAAAACTTTTGAATCCTTTGATTTCTAAACTCTTTAAACGCACGTTTTCTTATTTTAGTCAGACGGCAAATATAACGGAATGAATGAAAAGAAAAATTTCATTGTTTACACCAACTATGCAGAGTTATTCACAGGTTTTTAACAGGTTAAGGCCACCTGTTAACAGAATTGAAGTTTCGGTGATTATCGGGTAGTTTTCCCATGTATTTGCAACGAATTTGTAGTATACAAAAGAACAAAAGCCTCCCTTTCTCCTTGCAAAGAAAAGAAGGCTTTATCCTGAAACCGTAAGGCTGTATTGTTATTGCTTAATAAGTTGTCCTCTTATTTCACCTGCCGGAAAAGCTGCACTGTGAATGTTTACATAGTACAGGTTACCATTAAGATTGGATTCCTGGGTTGCATCCAATGCTGCGCTGGTATAACTAATGGGAGAAGTTAAACTGGCAAACGGGAAAATAACAGGCCCGCTTACACCAGCAGCTCCCTGGTGAATGTGACCATTATTGGCAGTTACACCCGAATAAGTTACGGTAACCGTAAACACTTTGGTTACAGTATTAAAAGTTAGTGTTGCTGTGCCTGTGGCAGTTGATGCGTTAGCAGGTACTTCACTTGCACCGCTAAGCGTGGCTTTAAACGTAGTAGTTGGATCTGCTGCGGGGGCCGGGTCATCTTTTTTACAAGATAAAACTCCAATAGAAAACATAGCAATAGCCATAAAAATGATTACATTTTTCATAATGAAAATTTTGAAATGTTTAAATAATTTGAGAAGGAGTCTTGCAGACAGGTAGTTAATAATAAATCGCAAAAACAGGTGCCAGGGTTGCCTGTTAAAATTTGCTTAAAGCAAAAAGCTTATTTTATTGTTACGAACCAATTCGTATTTTTGAGGCTTAACAATTCTAACATGAAAAAAATTATTACTGTTTTCTTTTTATCTGCTGCGGTTGCAGTACAGGCACAGGTTAAAGTTCTGGACCATGCCATTATCACTACAAAAACTACGATTGTTTCTCCTGAAGGTGCTGATGATAATATAGCTCCGCCCCCGCCAGCTGCGGAAGGTGGCGAAGTACGGGTTATGCGCTTTGGCGGTGATGGCGAAACAAAATCGGTGACAACGTTTAAAGGCGGTATGATAAAAACCTATACTGAAACTGATATGAGCCGCACCACAGTTTTAAGAGACAACAATAAAAAAATGACCACTACCCTGATGGAAATGATGGGCAAGAAAACCGGGTTTTATACAACAGATGAAGACCAGCAACAAATGGCCAAGAGAATGGATAGCATGATGCAGAGCAGAAGCCAGACGGCAGCTAGTTTTAATAATGGCAACCAGGTTAGCAGTACAGACATTGCTTATGCAGATGAAACAAAAAAAGTAGCCGGCATAAATTGTAAAAAAGCGTTTATTATAGCAACGAGAAAAAATGGCACTAAAGACAGCAGCGTTGTTTGGTATGCTACCGATTTTAAGTTGCAGGGTATTACCTCCACCGGTGGTATGGCAGGAGGCTTTGGTAATTTTGGCCGTACAACAGCACTTAGTGGATTAGATAACCTTGCTGGTTTTCCCATGCAATACGAAATGAAAATGAACCGTGGCAGAAAGATGATCGTTGAAGTAACCAAGATCAATACAGAAAAAGAAGTGGCTGATAAAGAATTTGAAATTCCAAAAGATTTTGAAGTGAAGTCGATGAAAGATATGCAAAACGGTAACGGTGGCCCTGTTTTCCAGACAAGAATAGGCGGACCTGGTCAATAATACAGGTACATCAAAATTATATTTCAGTCCATACAAAATAAAAAACAAGAAGCCGCTCCACGATAATGGAGCGGCTTCTTCATGTACATTGAAATTGTATTTCGATTCATCCAAGATAAAATTCAAGAAGCCGCTCCATTATTGTGATGCGGCTTCTTCGTGTACATCGAAATTATATTTCGATTCATCCGGGATAAAAAAGAGCCGCCCCTTTATAACGGGGCGGCTTTTATAATTTAAGCAGATCGAAATATAATTTCAATGTACAATACTATAGATTTACATTTTCTCTATATCGGCTTTCTTCTTGTCGTATTCAGCGGCCTTTTTCGGATCAGCTTTAGCACCATAAAACTGGCTCAGGATATCCAGCACATCTTTATAGTTAGCTTTTTGAATGGGCTTTAATGCAGGTAATGCACCAAAATAAGCTACAGCAGACTCTGCATAAGGAATACACTCGTCAATTTTTTTGATGAACAGTGCTTTAAGATCATTACGTTTTTTGATATCATCAGGCTTTGCCCCTTTTATCTTTTTAGATGAATCCTGGAAGTCGTAAGCATAATTGTATAAGTGACGTACCATCAACATTTTTGAATCAACCCCTTTATCAAGATTGATAGCAGTCTTTAAAAGATCAGTTAATTTATTCTGCAGCATAACTGCATCGGCAGGCCTGTTATCACCGGTGTACAATTGGTTAAACAACACTACACTAAGATTGTAAGGATAAGAAAATTTCTGAGGGTAACGCTTCATCAGCTCTTCATACTTTGCTACCAGCGCTTGTTTATCGCCGCTTTTTTCAACTCTTTCCAGTTCTAATTCAGTCCAGTAATCATCTGCAGGATATAAGGTTCTTCCCTTTTCCAATATTGCAGACAGGTTAGCTTCATCATTTTTTTTGGAGTAGTATTCACATAAAAACTGGTACACACTTAAATATTGTTCTGCTGATAAATTAGCATCGGTAAGTTTTCTGTAATACTGCACAGCAGATGCTTCATCCTTTGCCTGGTTGGCGGCAATAGCTGCATTTAACACCAGCGAAGTATCCAGCCCCGGAAACTTAAATCCATTATAATCGTAAGCTTTGCTTTTTACATAATCTTCTACTGCCAGTGCACTTTTAAACCCTTCAAAAGAAACGGCAAAGTTCTTTGCATTAAACTCCCTGGCACCAATATCAAAATAACCATTGTACAGGTCAAAATAAGAACCATGATTTTCTAAAATAAAGATCACTTCCTTAGCATCCATCTGCTGGTATTTTTTAAACGCTTCAAAAGCTTCAGCTTTAAGTTTCATCGCATCTGTTGTTGTTATGGATGAATCTTTGGATACAGCATTATATATCCTCCCTTTATAAAACCAGGCATCCGGTTTTGCAGCATTCTTTGAATCACTCAAAAATTTATCAATAGCATCTTTGGCTTTTTTGTTCTGTCCTCCGTTGATCATTTTAATTATATCTTCCATACTTTGACCAAAACTCAGGTTGCAAGCAAAAAGCAACATAATAAAAAAACAATATTTCTTCATTCTATTTAATTTTTAGGTGATAAAGATATTAGTTAATTGGTTATCAAGATGAATTTTAACGCTGTTTTTCATAAAGTTCAGGATGAATTTCGTCATGTTTTTTGCAGGCAATAAAACGAACTGCATACAAATTCCGGGCAGAATAACAGTACCCGGTTTACATAGGTTTTCTTGTTGAAATAAGCTAAATTGCACGGCTATTTACTATACTTGTGATTACACAGAACACTATACAACAAATATTAAGCCGTATCGATATTGTGGAGATAGTAGGCTCATTTGTAAAGCTTAAGAAAAGGGGTACCAACTATATTGGCCTCTGCCCTTTTCACAATGAAAAGTCTCCTTCTTTTACTGTATCTGCATCAAAAGAAATATATAAATGTTTTGGTTGTGGCCGCAGCGGCAATTCCATCAGTTTTTTAATGGAAGCTGAAAAATATACTTATGCCGAGGCCTTACGCTGGCTGGCAGCAAAGTACAATGTAGAAATTGAAGAAACAGAAACCAGCCCCGAATACAAAGTGCAGCAGCAGGTGGCTGAAAGTTTGTATATCATTAATAATTTTGCTCAAAAATTTTTCAGCAATGCCCTGCTTAATACAGATGAAGGCCAGGCTATTGCGCTGAGTTATTTACAACAGCGTGGCTTCAGGGAAGAAACGATCAAAAAATTTCAGCTGGGTTTTAATCCTGAAGCAAGAGATAGTTTTACCAAAGAAGCATTGGCTAATCAATACAACCTGGAGTATTTACAAAAAAGCGGCCTGGTAAATGTAAGAGATGGTAATGCCTATGATAATTACAGGGGCAGGATCATTTTTCCTATACATAATCAAAGCGGAAAAGTATTGGGCTTTGGCGCAAGGATCATCAAAAACAATGACAAAGCTCCAAAATACATTAATACACCGGAGAATGAAATTTATGTAAAAAGTAAATTACTCTATGGCTCTTATTTTGCAAGACAGGCCATTGATAAAGCAGATGAATGTTTATTGGTGGAAGGTTACACTGATGTAGTAAGCCTGCACCAGGCTGGCATTGAAAATGTGGTGGCCAGTGGTGGTACTTCGCTTACACCCGATCAGTTACGGTTGATAAAAAAATACACCAATAACCTTACGATAATTTATGATGGTGATAATGCCGGTATTAAAGCGGCATTGCGTGGGTTAGACCTGGCATTAGAAGAAAGCCTGAATGTAAAACTGGTTTTAATTCCTGATAAAGAAGATCCTGACAGTTATGTAAACAAAGTGGGCACTGCCGCCTTTACCGAATTTATTGCTTCCAATAAACGTGATGTGATCTTATTTCAACTGGATATTGCTTTGAAAGATGCCGGCAGCGACAGCAATAAAAAATCCATCATTGTAAACCAGATAGCAGAAACCATTGCTAAAATCAATAAGGCGGAAGATTTTACCAAGCAACAGGATTACATTAAACAATGTTCCGAAATTTTAAAGATTGAAGAAAGTGGTTTACATGCATTGGTGAATAAATTTATCAGGGAAAAAGTAACCAAGGCAGAAAACCAGCAACAAAGGGAAGAACAGTTTGCGGCAAACGAAGCCGCCAATGAGCCAGATGGAATGGATGCAGACGTTGTTGGCTTATTCAACAAAGATGAGATGCACGAAAGGGCAATGGTAAGAAGCCTTTTGGAATTTGGTTTAAAAGACTGGAGTGCAGAAGAAAAAGTTGCCGATCATATTTTTAAAGAAATTGAACTGAACCAGCTGGAAGATTTGATTGATAATAAAGACCTGGTAAAGGTGGTGCAAACCTATAAGCATTGGTACCAGGAAGGATTGGATCCCACACCAAAGAATTTTTTATACCACGATAATTTACAAATGAGTTCGCTGGTGGTGAGCATCATGGATTTTAATCATGAG
Organism: Ferruginibacter sp. SUN106; assembly: GCF_050611765.1. Taxonomy (NCBI): domain Bacteria; kingdom Pseudomonadati; phylum Bacteroidota; class Chitinophagia; order Chitinophagales; family Chitinophagaceae; genus Ferruginibacter; species Ferruginibacter sp. SUN106. The sequence continues at coordinate 21,091 of NZ_JBODJC010000003.1, read as the reverse complement.
ATAAGCCCCAAATGGAAAGAACATTTTGAAGGCCATTTACCTACACGGGAAGACCTGTTTAAAGAAGAAGTGTTCTCTACCCTTAACTATTTAAAGCTTAAAAAAATTAAGCGGCTGATCGATGAAAATCAAAGAGACCTGGAAAAATCTACTGTTGCTGAAGAACAAATGATTTTTGTACAAACACACCAGCACCTTAAGCAAATGGAAATTGAACTGACCAAACAATTAGGCACCGTAATTTTCAAATAAATTACTTCGCATTAAAAGTCTTTTTTTGCGCTGATAGTTTCTCCATTGTAGTTTCCAGGCGCCTGGCTTTTGTTTCTTCCTTTTTTGCACTCACAATCCATTCTACATATTCACGTTTATGGCTAAACGCAAGCGACTGAAAAAAAGCTGCTGCTACCTGGTCTTTGTCCAGTAATTGCTGTAGTTCTTCAGGTACCTTTATTGTTCTTTTGGTATAATCGATCCCGGGAGCCGGGTTGGCCGAAGAAAAGGAAGGCGCTTTTTTCACAGTGTCACCGGTTTTTTTAAACCATGCAGCACTCCATAAATTATCTACTGCAATTAGCCTCACAATTTCATAGCCATGCTCTGCAATAAAATCCCAACTGGCATCCCTGCAAAGGTCGCTGGCAATTTTTGAAGATGCTTTTGGATAAGCGATCCAGAATTTGGCATCGGCATGTAAGGCCGGTATCACTTCATTTAATATTTCCTTCAATTGCTTCTGGCTGAAAGCAAATATCAAAGCAAAATCAATTTTTTTGCTTTTAAGTAATGGCGTTACATTTTTTGAGAAAGAAAATTTGATGAATTGCTTTTCTATTGATAAGGGCAACCCCTGCAAAAGCAGATTCTTTTCATCATTCAATTGTAATTTTTCCAGCAGCGACTGTGAAGACATAGGCAAAACAACAGTTAGGTTTTAAAAAAGTATTACATAACACAAACATATTTTTTGTACCAATAGTTTGTGTCTGAATTGTAAAGGTCTTTTTTCCGGAGGGTTTAAGCTTAACAACAAAATCTGTTGTTTCAGGATGCAAATTTAAACAATATGTTTGGTACATAAAAGCATTACGCAAAAAAACTCCGCAAAATGCGGAGTTTTTTCAATCAAATATGGTATTTGGTATAAATTATCTAGTTGGGCCAACCGGTTTATAGTAGGTTAGTGCCTCATTCATATAGCTTTGTATTTTTGCGATCCTGTTCTCATCTGCAGGGTGCGTAGACAGAAATTCAGGTGGCTTCTGGCCTCCACCCGCTGCTGCCATACGCTGCCAGAAAGGTACAGCCTCACGTGGATTATAACCTGCCATAGCTGCAAAATTCAATCCCAGGTGATCGGCTTCATATTCTTGTTTTCTGCTGTTAGGCAGTAAAAAACCTACCTGTGCACCCGGAGCAAATACATTATTAAACAAGGAGTTATATTTAGAATTACCCGAAGTGGCAATATTGCCCGCTACTTCCAGCCCCTGTGCCAAAGCGCCCTGGCTCATACGTTCGTTACCATGGTGTGCTACTGCATGGGTTATCTCATGCCCCAATACTACAGCCAGTGCGGCTTCGTTCTGGGTTATTGGCAACAAGCCGGTATATACTACCACTTTACCACCCGGCATACACCAGGCATTCACTTCCTTATTATTAACCAGGTTAAATTCCCATTTATAAGTTGCCAGTTCCTTTAAAACTTCCGTAGCACCTTTTTGTGTATAATAATCAGTAATCGCTTTGGCAATTCTCGATCCTACACGCCTTACCATTTCAGCATCCTTATTGGTGGTTTCACTCATTACCTGGTTTTGAGATAAAAATGTTTTATACTCTGTTAATGCCATCTGCTGTAATGTTTCTTCTTTAAACAAAGCCAACTGGTTGCGATTGGTTATTGCATTTTTATGACATGCTGCAAATACTGATGAAGCAAGTAATAAGAATAATAGTCTTTTCATTTTTGTTTGAGTTTTATTTAAAGTAAACAATTGGCGTACCAATTTTAATAACTACAAATTACAAAATGTAATTTTTAGTTAAGACGTCATTTCTGATGATAAGGGTTGCAGTGGAAATATTAATCGTTGCGGCGGCGTGATTTTCTTCTGTCACGGTGCTTAAGGATAGGCACCCTGCTCTCTACCCCACGCAGAATGCGGCCGATATTTTTTTGATGGGTAAGTATAACAAGTGCTGCAACCAGTAGTGCGAACAGGCGGTAAGACACTTCATGTTCATTCCATATCCATAATACACTTACAGGTAAAAATAATGCAGCCAGTATTGAGCTGAGGGAAACATACCTGGTTAAATAGAGTACAATTAAAAATACGCCCACACAACTAATAGCCACCAATGGCTGAACAGCCAGTATCATTCCAAATAAAGTGGCCACGCCTTTTCCGCCTTTAAAATTAGCATAAATAGGAAAGATATGTCCCACAACTGCAGCCAATCCAAGCCCTATCATAAAATTGGTACGTTGCAATTCTGCATCACTGCTAAAGTAATAAGGAAGAAAATTGTACAAGCCTACCGCTATAGCGCCTTTCAGAATATCCAGGATCATTACAATAGTGCCGTACTTACTTCCCAATACCCTGAAAGTATTGGTAGCGCCCATATTACCACTACCATAATCACGGATATCTACACCGAAGAATTTTTTGCTGATGATCAATGCCGAAGGTATAGAACCAATTAAATACGCCAGAATTATTAGAATTAATTCCTTCATGCTGTGCTTGCTTTGAGTTGAGTTGAACAGGACAAAAATAATGAATTATTGGTTTACATAACCTTAAATTAACAGGAATCTGCAAACGAATAACAAATTATAAATATATTTAAGGTTCTCAGGGGCGGTTGGCTTTAATACAAATCCAGTCTTTTTTTTGTTTTACCTCATTAAAAATCAGCCCGTTAGAAATCAAAGATGCTTTAATAGCCTGCTCATCTGCCGATAAAAAACCACTCAGCAGTATTTCTGCCCCCGGGTTGCAGACACCGGCTATTACATCCATGTGCTGCAGGATCACATTCAGGTTAATATTGGCCAGGATAATATCGTATTTAGCATCTGTAATAATGCTTTCAGCCATTTTGATGGTAATATTTTCAACGCTGTTATTTTCAATATTTTCTTTGGCATTATCAATACTCCATTCATCATTATCAATAGCCAATACCGAAGTGGCTCCCATTTTTACTGCCAGGATAGCCAGTACACCGGTACCCGTGCCAAAATCCAATACCGCTTTATCTTTAAAATTCAAGCGGCTCATCTGCTCCATCATCAGGTAAGTGGTAGCATGGTGCCCTGTACCAAAACTCATTTTTGGAGTAATGATAATTTCATGCACCACATTTTTTACAGGCTTGTGAAAGCCAGCCCGTATAGCAGCAAAATCATCAATAATAACAGGCTCAAAGCTACTCTCCCATTCCGCATTCCAGTTTTGCTGTTCGATTTCAGTTAGTGAATAAGAAAAGTTATTACTGTTGGTGACCGCATCCAGCGTTTCTTTGTTAAATTCCGATTGATTAATAAAAGCCTTCAACTCATTTTCGTTTTCTTCAAAACCTTCAAAACCAATATCAGCCAACATGGCAATCAGTATTTCATTCTGCTGGGCCGTTTGATTGGTAAATTGTACTTGTGTATACTTCATGCAACTAAGGTATTTATTTTGCAGGAAAGGTTGCCAACCTTCTTAAATCTATAACATCTGCTTGCCAATATACGACACTGTTCGTATATTTGATTTTTCATTGTTTTTTAAATAAAGACACCACCACTTTCCAACCTTTTAAACATCCGGTTCTCTTATAAACGTATTCATCTATTGACAGCGCCAACACATATACAAACTGCAGTTATACAAAAGGCCGCTCAGGGTGATGCAGATGCGCAAGCCTGGCTTTACCAGCAATACAGTAAAGCAATGTTTAACATTTGCGTTAGAATGACCGGTAATATTCCTCATGCAGAGGATGTGTTGCATGATGCGTTCATCATTGCTTTTAAAAACCTGGGCAGTTTGAAACAAGCAGCGGCATTTGGTGGCTGGCTGAAACAGATTGTAGTACATGCCTGCATTAATCATTGCAAAAAAACAATTCGGTGGAATGATTGGGATGAAGAACATTTTGATACGATTGCTGATGAGCCAATTGAATGGTGGACAACAATCAGCCTTACTGAAGTGCACAAGCAAATTAAAAGCTTGCCCGATGGTTGCCGCCAGGTTTTTGTACTGTACGCTATGGAAGATAACAGCCACAGGGAAATTGCCGCACAACTGGGTATTACTGAAGGCACGAGTAAAAGCCAGTATCACCGGGCAAAAAAATTATTAAGGGAAAGAATCAATACACAAATAGTTACCCATGGATGAGTTTAAAAAATACCTGCAGGAGCATAAAGATGAGATGGATGTAGATACACCATCAGCAGGATTATTGCAGCGTATACAAACACAAACTGCAGCAAAGAAAAAAAATACGCTCTATCCGCTCCTGCTTCGTATAAGTGCAGCAGCATGTATGCTTGTAATAATTGGTTTTGGAATAAAATGGCTGCTGACTAAAAATAAAACCGGAGAAAAGATTGTAAATGCTCCCTCTACCCCACAACAAAAAATACCCGAAGCTTTACGGGTAACAATTGATACCACAACAAATAAAAATATTGCAGCAGAAAAAAATACTATAGCCGCCTTAACACCCGAAAAAAATACCGGCCCTAAAAAAATGCCAGAGCCGTACCAGCTGATGCGTTCTTTTGAATACAATTATACACAACTTGTAAAGCTGCAGTTAAAGAATATCAGGCAAACACCTGTGTATGGAGAAACACCTGATTACTTCAATGACTTTAAACAGACACTACAACAGATAGATACCGATGAAGCCATTATAAAAAAGAATATCAGGAGCAACGGCCTTAGTGATATTTTGCTGGAACAACTGATCAATGTATACCAGGAAAAAATCAATGTGCTGAAGAACCTGCAGCAGGAGATGAATAAAATAAATAATAAAGTAAGGGAAAACCAGTTGCCCGCTGATACCCTTAAAAGCCATTACATTAACATATAAAAAATTGCCATGAAAAATATTTTGTTACGCTTATTTTTTTTACTGCTGCTTACGGTATTTTATTTTACCGCTGCTGCACAAAAAAAAGATACCCTATACGTTACTAAAAAGTTTAAGGACAGCATTTTCAGAGTAACACACCCGGGGCATTATGTTGCTGATACTGCTTATCCTGATGGTAAGATGTATATGATACTTAAAAAAAATCGCCATGACTCGTTAAACTACAAAACAGACACCCTGTATTTTGCAGAACAAAAACAATTTGACAGTGTACATAGGAAATTAAATATTGCCAGGAAAAAATCAACCCTTTACAAAGATTCCACTTTTAAAAAATTCAATCTTCAGTTCCGCTCCTACGACTCTGTAAAAAGAAAAACAGCTTTTAAAAGACAGCAATCTGATTCTGTGTACAATAAGAAGAATCTTTTATTCCGCAGTTCCGACACATTAAAAAGAATACATAAACTGCGGGGATTACAAACAGACTCTTTGCAAAAATTATATGTGCTGAATGGAAGACTGGACACTTTACACAAATTCAAAGTTTTCAGAACTGTAGTGGCGGATTCATTAAAAAAAGTTTTGTACCTGCAGCATATAAAAACTGATTCCCTGAGAATGAAAAAGTACCTGCAACTTAAAAAGGTACAGTTACTGCAAATTCAGCAGGATACAGCCAGCGTTAAAAACGGGTATCGGTCCAGGGAATTATCAATGGAAATTACCTGTAATGCCGGCGACACTGTTTACATCAATAATAATTATAAAAAGGTGATCGTTAAAACAATACCATCACAAAAATTACGACTGTCAACAATTATTAATTACAGGGAAGCACTGAATGAAAGAGACGATGCATTGTTAAAGAAGATGGGCATTGAATTATCCAGGACCAGGAACAGTGTAACCGCAACGGTAAACGGAACAAGGCCGCCGGGAATAAGAGACAACAATGATAATAATGGTTTAAATAAAGCCAATGCTGATAATGACATTTGCAGGCAATTAAATGCCGAAAGCAATGTTAAGCGCTCCCTTGTTATAGAATTACCGGGCAATGTTATTATCGTTTTAAATACCCGCTATGCAGATGTTAATATTGAAAATTATGTACAGAATATCAATGCTCAAATAACTAACGGCTCTTTAAAAATGGGCAATGCTGATAATGCTGTACTTAAAAGTAAATACAGCACCATTAAAACAGATGATATAAAAAAAGCAGATTTTAATTTTACCAATACCAGGTTTAGCGGTGGCAATATCATGGCAATGTCAATCATTTCCAAAGCATCCAGTATGGAACTGGACCATTGCACTACCATGAACATTGCAAGTGTAAGTGATATATACCAGGTTGAAAAAGCCGGGAGTATTTCCGGCAACAAAGATTTTGGAAAACTTACTATTGACAACCTGAAAGACCAGCTAATACTTACAGGTACCAATGCTGACGTAAGAATAAACCGTGTAAACTTTGAGTCGCCATTAATAAAAATAGACAGCAAATACGCCGATTTAAAAGTACCGGTATACGATTTAAAGAATTACAGTATTTCATACGAGGGCAGTTATAAAGATGTGAATAAAATATCTGCTGCCAGCCAATCAGTAAACTACACAGGTGGTACTTATGCTGCAGTAGCAGGCCAGCAAGACACACTTGCTGTTAAAACTAATACAGGTAGTAGTAACAAAACCAAGTTTAATGCCTTTGCCGGAGATATTACCGGCATGCATACCAAGGTTGATATTGTATGCCATTTTTGTAATGTGAGTTTTAAGTAAAGTATAGTATTTAAAGTATAGTATTTAAAGTATAGCCATTTTTAATTTTTTAGCATGAAAAACATTGTTATGACCGTCGCAGGCATCCTATGCCTGTATGTAAGTAGTTTAGCACAAGGAACAATAAAAGGAAAGCTAGTTGACTCTACAGCAAAAACACCTTTAGGATTAGCCACTATCACCGTATTTAGAGCGGCCGATACAGCTATCATCACCTATCGGCTCAGTAACCCCGAGGGGGAATTTAAGATTCCGGGAATACCATTTGATGTTAATTGCCGTATGGTGGTTTCATTTAATGGTTACAGTGGGTACAGAAAAGAATTTACTTTAAAAGCTGCCGAACCAACTATTGACCTGGGTACTATTGCTATGACTGCCAGCTCTAAAACAATGGATGAAGTGGTGATCTATGCAGAAAGGCCGCCTGTGGTAATAAAAAAAGATACGGTGGAATTTAATGCTTCTGCTTTTAAAACATTGCCTAATGCATTAGTAGAAGACCTGCTGAAAAAATTACCCGGCGTACAGGTTGATAAAGATGGTAACGTGATGGTAAATGGCAAACCAGTGAACAGGATCTTAGTAGATGGTAAAAGTTTTTTTGGCGACGACCCTAAAATGGCCACAAGGAATTTACCCGCCAATGTTATTGACAAAGTGCAGGTGACAGATGATAAGGAAGAAATGCTGCGTAACGGCGATGATAACCTGAACAATGTGGGCAAAGTAGTAAATATTACTTTAAAGAAAGGAGTTAAAAAAGGCTGGTTCGGAAAGTTGTATGCAGGTGGCGGCACACAAAATACTTTTGAAGCCGGTGGCATTGCCAATATTTACAGGGATACATTACAGGTTAGCATTCTGGGTTATGCCAACAATTTAAACAAACCCGGTTTTGGTTATGGCGAATTAATGCAGGCGGGTGGTTTGCAAAGAAACCGGGATAACAGCGGCGGCAACAGTACGAGCATCTGGCGCAGCTCTAATGGCAGCGGACTCTCTATTAACGGCGTAAATTTTGGTGGGCAGCAAAACTATGGCGGCATTGCCACCAGCAAAGGTTATGGCATTAATCTTAACCACACGCCTAACAAAAAACGATCCTTTTTTGCACAATACTTTAGGGGCAATGTAGGTATTAACCGAACTAATATTACCAATAGCGATCAATACCTGGGCGATACTATTATAAACAATCACACCACGCTGGGTGGTGACGTAGTTACTAATGCACACAACATTGGTATTGGAGCAAGGTTTAAACCCGACTCTGTTACCAATATTCTCATCAATGCCAATTACACTATTGGCTTACAAAATGAACAACGCATCAGCGATGTGCAAAGCAATAATAATAAACTGGGTCCGCTAAGTATGGGAAATATTTTTCAGAATAATCCCGCCAACACTTATTATTACAGGCATAATCTTAATATTACCCGTTTATCTAAAACAAAAAAAGGAAGGCGTTTTAATTTTAACCAGAGCCTGGACATCAATAACCGCTTTAACGATTACAGCACCGAATACAATTTACATTACCTCTACCCTGCCAGCTACGATAGTTTATTATCACAATTACGTGTAGAAAGAATTCCCAGAACTGATGCCGTTACTTCCTTGTTGTACAGCGAGCCGTTATCAAAAAAAATTACGTTACGTTTTGGCGGAAGGTATGAATACAGTCAATTGTATAACACGATAAACACATTTAATAAAAGTGCATCTTCCGATAAATTTGATCTGCTGAACCCGGCGCTCAGCAGCAGGTTTCACAGAACAGGTAATCGCTTCTTATTTACTTCGGGACTAGAGTTTAAATGGAAAAATTTAACCGTTACACCAACAGCAAGGGTGTTACTGCAATCTTTTGAAAATAACCTGGCTTCATTACCAGCATCCATCAATCAAAAAAAGAACAGCCTGTTACCTGCGTTGGGTATTGTGTACAAACAATTTAATTTCAGTTATAATAAAGATGTATCCATGCCCGGATATAATTATTTATTACCAGTGTCTGATAACACCAATCCTTATTTTATTACAAAAGGAAATACCAACTTATTGCCTGTTGAAAGACAGAATTTTTCAGTGAATTATAATTACAACAATTCTAAAACAAATTTTAATTCATTCATTTATGCCAATGGTTCATTTGCCAAAAATGACGTGATACAAAGCATTGTGGTTGATGACAGAGGTGTACAAACTTCTATGCCGGTGAATACTAATGGCACTAAAAATTTTTACGCCAATTTCAATTTAAATAAACAGTACAAGCATAATCCAAAATTCATCTTTAGCTGGAATGTGGGCGGCTATTATAGTATCAACAGCAGTTTGCTGTTGTACAATAATACCAGCAGCAGGCAGAAAGGTTATATGCTCAACAACTGGGCAGGAATCGGCCTGAACTTTAATGATAAAATAGAATGGAACAGTTCAATCAGCCTGGGTTATAATTTCAGCCGGTATACTTCTGACCGTTTTAAAAAAATAAATATCCGTACTACCTGGCTGGATAATGAACTGGTGATAAGATGGTCGAAGCATATTATCTGGGAAACACAATTCAACCAGGATTTTAACAGCAGCCTTACCGGTTCTGCCCGAAGGATCACCCGCTGGAACGCAGCGGTTAACTATACGATGCTGAAGAGCGAGGCTTTGGTTTTTAAACTGGCTGTGTTTGATATTTTAAACACCAATATCAACTACACTTCTTCTACCTATCGTAATATGATCACCAGCAACCAAACCAATACCCTGCCTCAATATGTGATGCTTACTGCAACTTATAATGTAAGGCCTTATGGAAGTGGTAAGAAAAAAGTAGGTGGACGGGAAAGGTTGTTCTTGTTTTAGAAAAACCATTAATTCTGCTTTAGTTTCTATTTATAAAATTACTTTATCCTGAAATCCTGAGGTTGCATTTTGCGATTTCAGGATTTTTATTAAGGTTAAAGCATGTTTCAAAATAGAAAGATATTATTATGGGTTAGATAAATCTATTGTATGATTCCATATAATATTGAAACCCTCTTTAATTATAGAGGCCCGAAATAAAGTTTCAGGGTACACAGGGTACAAAAAAACCGCTTCCAATGAGCTGGAAGCGGTTATAAATTATAATCAGTTAATACTGCTTATTCACCTTGTTGCGGCTTAGGCTGCATTTCTGGTTTTGGTATTAAAGCTTTGCGGCTTAATTTAAACTTACCGGTCTTTTGGTCAATGTCAAGCAATTTCACTTTCACTTTATCACCTTCTTTAAAAATGCCATCCATAGTTTCCAAACGTTTCCAGCTTATTTCGCTGATGTGTAACAAACCTTCTTTCTTAGGCAAGAACTCAACAAAAGCACCAAATTCTTTAATGCTCTTCACTGTTCCTTCGTAAGTATCACCCACAACCGGTGTTGCCACAAGGCCTTTGATCCATGCCAGGGCTCTTTCCAGACTATCTTTTTGAGCAGAGAAGATGGATACTTCACCTACATTGTTCACTTCTTCAATATTTACAGTAGCACCTGTTTCTCTCTGAATTTCCTGTATCACTTTACCACCGGGCCCTATCACTGCACCAATATATTCTTTATCGATAGTGATCTTCACCATACGTGGTGCATGTGGTTTCACTTCACTTCTTGCAGCAGGTATACATTCGTACATGGCATTCAAAATATGCAAGCGGCCATCACGTGCCTGTGCCAATGCCTGGCGCATAATATCCATGCTTAAGCCATCCACTTTAATATCCATCTGCACACCGCAAATACCATCACGTGTACCGGTAACTTTAAAATCCATATCTCCTAAATGATCTTCATCACCTAAGATATCAGTCAGCACCGCAAATTTGCCTTCTTTGGTGATCAATCCCATGGCCACACCACTTACGTGTTTTGGAATAGGCACACCAGCATCCATTAATGCCAACGAACCTGCACAAACAGTAGCCATTGAAGAAGAACCATTACTTTCTAAAATATCACTCACCACACGAACAGTGTAAGGATAATCACTGCCCGGCATCATTTGTTTTAGTGAACGCATAGCAAGGTTACCATGACCCACTTCTCTACGACCAACACCTCTTATCATTTTAACTTCACCGGTAGAGAATGGAGGAAAATTGTAATGCAGGATAAATTTCGTGTAATCAGACTTGTTAGCACTTTCAACCAACAACTCATCTAAAGGGGTACCAAAAGTAACTGTTGTTAATGATTGTGTTTCTCCCCTGGTGAACAAGGCCGAACCATGCGGCGTTGGTAAAGTATTTGTTTCCATAGCCAGCGGACGCACATCTGCAGTTCCCCTGCCATCCAACCTTACACGGTCATTCAATATCATATCTCTTACAACATAATATTGTAATTCACCGGTATAATGGCCAATTAATTTTTTATCTGCATCGGGTAATTCTTCGCCTAAGAAAGCAACTACTTCATCATGCAATTTTGCAAAGGCATCGCTGCGTTCGTGCTTGGCACTTGCTGCAATGGCTATCGCATGCATTTTATCTTTTGCAAAAGCCTGAATTTTTTCATTCAGTTCTTCGTTGCGATAAGGTTTTTTGTAATCTCTTTTTGCAGTGATACCAACCAAATCTCTCAATTCAGCCTGTGCTTTAATTTGTATGCGGATAGCATCATGAGCTAATTCAATCGCTTTGATCAGGTCTTCTTCTTGGCATTCCTTTGCCTCACCTTCCACCATCATGATATTCTTTTCGGTAGCAGCGATGATGAATTCTAAGTCGCATTCCGCTAATTCGGTACGTGTAGGGTTGATGATGAATTCACCGTTCTTTCTTGCAATACGCACTTCAGAAATAATTTCCTGGATGGGAATATCTGAAACGGCTAATGCTGCAGATGCTGCCAAACAAGCCATAGCATCAGGTATAACTTCAGTATCAGAAGAAATCAAAGTCACTAATACCTGTACATCGCATAAATAATCTTCAGGAAATAAAGGACGCAGCGCCCTGTCTATTAAACGTGAAGTAAGAATTTCGTAATCGTTAAGGCGGGCTTCTCTTTTAAAGAATGAACCCGGGATACGGCCTGCAGATGCAAACTTTTCCTGGTAATCTACCGAAAGTGGAAAAAAGCTCTGGCCATCTTTAGGTTCTTTGTTGGCAACAACTGTTGCTAATAAAATACTGTTGCCAAGGCGAACAGTAACGGCGCCATCGGCCTGGCGGGCCATTTTGCCGGTTTCTATGGTAACCATACGGCCACCGCCGATATCAAAAGTTACCGATTTTGGGTTTAATAAAGACATAAATACAATTTATGATTTGGGATTGCCGGTTTTAGATTTACTAAAAATGCAAGCCACGTGAGTTAATGACGTAAAAAATAATAATTCCCAACCGAATAATAGCAGTTGGGAATTATTAATATTACATAGTTGGGAAAAATTTATTTACGAAGACCTAATTTTTCAATTAAAGCTCTGTAACCGGTAAGGTCGTGTTTGCTCAGGTAGGTCAATAAACGCTTGCGCTGTCCAACCATTTTCATTAACCCTCTTTGAGAAGAGAAATCTTTTTTGTTAGATTTCAGGTGTTCTGAAATAGAATTGATACGCTCAGTCAATAAAGCGATCTGGCCCTCAATAGAACCTGTGTTTGTGGCTTTGCCACCGTAAGTTGAAAAAATTGTTGCTCTTTTTTCGATTGTTAAATAAGGCATCTCTTTGTTTTTTTAATAACGTCTTTGTTATGTTTCTTTTATAATTAGGCGCAAAAGTACATAAAAAAATGGTTTTTACGAGGTGGATTGAGGATTTTTTTTGAATATTGCCAATATATGAAACCCTCATTCGCTATAATTGGTTGCGGAAGGATTGCTAAAAGGCATGCCGAACAGGTAATAAAGCATGGATTTTTAGCTGCGGTGTGCGATATAATCCCCGAAAAAGCCAACGAAATGGCAGCCCTTTACAATGCCAAAGCTTATTATTCTGTTGAAGATATGCTTGCTGCTTCAACTCAATTTGACGTGATAAGTATCTGTACACCAAATGGTTTGCATGCTGCTCATTCTATAAAAGCATTGGAAGCCGGCAGTAATGTACTTTGCGAAAAACCGCTGTGTATTAATGTGGAAGACGGCAAAAAGATGATTGCTGCTGCAGCAAAAGCCGGCAGAAAGCTATTTGTGGTAAAACAAAACCGGTACAACCCTCCGGTTGCCTTTTTAAAAGCCCTGATCAGTTCGGGAAAGCTGGGTAAAATTTACAGCTTCCAGGTTAATTGCTTCTGGAACCGGCCAGCTGAATATTATACCGGTTGGAAAGGCACTAAAGATCTTGATGGGGGAACATTGTTTACGCAGTTTAGTCATTTTATTGATCTGCTGTATTGGTTATTGGGAGATGTGGCTGCCGTGAAAACCCTCACTCAGAATTTTGCCCATCCATCCATTGCGTTTGAAGATACGGGAGCTGTATTATTTGAAATGGCCAGTGGCGCTATTGGTTCATTAAATTATACCGTAAACAGTTTTAATAAAAACATGGAAGGCTCCATTACTGTTTTTGCAGAGCATGGTACGGTAAAAGTTGGGGGACAATATTTAAATGAACTTGAGTACTGTTCAGTTGCCGGTATCGATCATCCTGAATTACCGCAAGGCAACCCTGCTAATGGTTATGGTTTTTACCAGGGCAGCATGAGTAACCATGATAAAGTATATGAAAATCTGATTATTGCCTTAAAAGATGATGCACATGAGTTTGCCAGTGCCGGAGATGGATTGAAAACGGTGGAGATAATTGAAAAAATATACAATAGCTGATGGGGCAGGCAAAAATATATTTTACAGTCACTACAGACCTTACCTACGACCAGCGTATGATACGCATCTGCACATCTCTTGCCAATGCAGGTTATGAAGTAACGTTGGTGGGCCGGAAAATGAAAGCCTCTCTCCCGCTTGCTGCACAACCATTTTTACAAAAACGTTTATTTTGTTTTTTTGAAAAAGGGAAACTGTTTTATGCAGAATATAATATCCGTTTGTTTTTTTACCTCTTGTTTAAAAGAATGGATTGCATAGGCGCTATTGACCTGGATACAATTTTACCCGGCTATTTTGTGTCTGCAATAAAAAAAATAAAAAGAGTGTATGATGCCCATGAACTCTTTTGTGAAATGAAAGAAATTGCCACCCGGCCGGCAATATATAAAGCCTGGAAAAAAATTGAACGTTACACAGTACCTAAATTTGTTAATGGTTATACAGTGAACCAACCCATTGCCGATGAATTTAAAAAAATGTATGGTGTACAGTATGAAGTGATAAGGAATATTGCTTTGTTAAGAGAAATAAACAGCCCGGAAAAGAAAGAAAAATTTATTTTATACCAGGGAGCAGTGAATGAAGGCAGAAGTTTTGAAACATTGATACCTGCCATGGCAGCAGTGAATGCCAGGCTTATCATTTGCGGTAATGGTAATTTTATGCAACAGGCACAGCAATTAGTAAAAGAGCATCACCTGGAAGACAAAGTAATTTTTAAAGGTAAAATAAAGCCAGACGAATTAAGAGCCATCACACAACAGGCTTATATCGGTGTTACTTTATTTGATGATGCAGGCTTGAGCAACTATTATTCTTTAGCCAACCGTTTTTTCGACTACCTGCATGCTGGCATTCCGCAGCTGTGCGTAAACTACCCGGTGTACAAAGAAATTAACGACAAATACCATATTGCAGCTTTAACGGATGATATCAGTGCAAAAAATTTAGCGGCAATACTGAACAATTTACTGGTAAATGAAGTTGAGTATAAATTGATGCAGCAAAATTGTTTAAAAGCAAGAGCAGTATTAAACTGGCAGGAAGAAGAAAAGAAATTATTACAATTTTATAAAACAATCTTTAAGCGCTGAGAAAAAGAGAAAATAAGTAACGCTGAGAATCATCTCTGCGAAATCTCTACCCCTCTTTTTCACTGCTTTAAAATTTATGAGTGATACGCACTTACATATCGTTGCCCTTGATGTACCCTGGCCTGCAGATTATGGCGGTGTTGTAGATCTTTTTTACAAACTGAAAGCATTATATCAGTTGGGTGTAAAAATTCATTTGCATTGTTTTACACAACCGGGGCGGCCACCGCAGGATGAACTGAATAAATATTGCGTAAGTGTAAACTATTACCGGCGCAGCAAAAATTTCAGCAGTTTTTCTTTGCGGCTGCCTTTTATTGTAAAGAGCAGAAAAAATGAGGAGTTAATTGCAAACCTCAATAAAGACAATCACCCTGTACTATTAGAAGGCATTCACTGTACTTATTACCTGCATAACGGTGCTTTACAAAACAGGAAAGTAATAGTGAGACTGCACAATGTAGAGTTTGAATATTATAAACAACTGGCAAAAAACGAAAGCCATCTTTTAAAAAAATTATACTTTCTTAACGAAAGCAGGCTGTTATTTAACTACGAAAAAAGCATTGCCAGCAAAGCAGGTTTTATTGCTGTAAGTGAGCATGATGTGAAAGTATACCAGCAATTATTCAACGCAAAAAATATTAGTTACCTCCCGGTCTTTATTCCGCATACATTAGCTGTAGGTAAAGAAGGTAAGGGATGTTTTTGTTTGTACCATGGTAATTTATCCATTAATGAAAATGAAACAGCAGTTACCTGGCTTTTGCAAAATGTATTCAACACTTTAGAAATTCCTTTTGTGATAGCCGGTAAAAATCCTTCAAAAAAATTACAGGACCTGGCGCACGAACATAAGCACACCTGCATTGTTGCCAACCCAGGCGAAAAAGAAATGCAGGATATGATCTGTAAAGCACAAATACATGTATTGCCTTCTTTCAATAATACCGGTATCAAATTAAAATTACTGAACGCATTATTCAATGGGCGTCATTGTGTAGTTAATGTTGCTGGTGTTGAAGGCAGCGGATTGGAAGGTGCATGCCAGATTGCATCAGATGCAAATTCATTTAAAGAAATAATAGCAGCATTATACCAGCAACCCTTTACAGAACAGGAAAAAGAAAAACGGCAAGGCTTGCTGCAAAGAATCTTTAATAATGAAGAGAACGCAAAGAAATTGATGACCGCTTTTAGTCGTGAGACGTGAATGGTGAGACGTGAGTGGTAACAGCGTGGTGATTAAAGAATAAAGAAAAATCTGAACAAAATGTTCATTTTCACGACTGATGATTCTCCATTCACGTATCAGGAATTAAGCTGTCTGCAAATGCAAAAGAAATTTTAAATAGAATACTCTTCTCACGACTGACGCCTCACTACTCACGCCACTACATTTCTATCGTAGCATTATCCCAAACCTTATTACGTTCGGTCTTCAGCATTCTTGCAGGAAATTTATTGATCACCATATAATCATGTGTAGCCATGATGATGGTAGTGTTATAGTCACGGCAGATATGAAACAGCAACTGCATAATTTCATCGCTCGTTTCGGGGTCAAGGTTACCCGTAGGCTCATCTGCCAATATTAATTTAGGAGAATTTAATAAAGCTCTTGCCACATCCACCCTTTGCTGTTCGCCACCACTCAATTCAAAAGGCATTTTAAAACCTTTGGTTTTTAAACCCACTTTATCCAAAACGTCAGCAATTTTTTCGTCCATTAATTTTACATCCTGCCAGCCGGTTGCCCTCAACACAAATTTCAAATTCTCATTCACATTCCTGTCTGTAAGCAATTGAAAATCCTGGAACACCACACCAAGGTTACGTCTTAAAAAAGGTACTGTTTTCCAGGTCAGTTCTTTTAAGTTATGGCCCACTACCCAACCTTCGCCTTCTGTCAATTGCAAATCGCCGTACATGGTTTTAAGCAAACTGCTTTTACCGGTTCCGGTTTTACCTACCAGGTATACAAACTCTCCTTTATCAATACTGATATTAACATCACTTAAAATCAGGCTGTTGCCCTGGTAAATATTTACATTCTTTAATTCAACAATCGATTGAGACATGGTTAAGTTTGTGTTTAGTGCTTTTGTTCAGGCGTAAGTTTATAATTCAACTTATGCTATGAGGGCTAATAGTTTAGCCAGTGTGGCAAATTTAGCTTTTACTGCTGCTACATTAAAATATATTTTCCTCACCATTTGTTAAAAAATGTGAATAACTAAAGAAATAGTTGTACAACTAAAATATTAGTTTTAAGTTTACAACAGCAAGTATAAAATAACAACAATGAAAAATTTAACTAAAGCAGAAGAGCAGATCATGCAGGTGATATGGAAATTAGAGAAAGCCTTTTTAAGAGAAATACTGGATGAATTACCTGCGCCAAAGCCACACAGTAATACGGTGGCCACTATTATTAAAATACTGGTGGATAAAGAATTTGTAGGCATCACGGTATTTGGAAGAACACACCAGTACCACCCTTTGATTACAAAAGAAACGTACAGCAAAAGCACCATGAAGAGTTTGGTGAAAGGTTATTTTGAAGGCAGCTTCAGTAATGCTGTTTCGTTTATGGTAAAGGAAAACAACATCAGCCTGGATGAATTGGAATTACTACTGAAACAATTGAAGAAAAAATAAACTCAGTTAAAAGTTGAAGGTTAAAAGTTGAAAGTTGTGCTCACAGTAAACACTTTCTATTCGGCTCAGAACTTTCAACCATTAGCTTTCAATCAAAAACTAATTGTATGCTACCAATTGCTTATTATCTTTTAAAAGTTATTATCTGCTCCGGTATATTGTATGGTTATTACTGGTTGCTGCTGCGAAATAAAGTTTTTCATAAGTACAATCGCTTTTACCTGATGGCCTCAGTGGTATTATCATTGTTATTGCCATTGATAAAAATCAGTTTCTGGCAGCCCACTGCCGAACAACCTTCCGGTGTAATTAAAGTATTGCAGGTAGTAAGCAGTGGTGATGAGTATATGGATAATATCACTGTAAGTACAGGTAACAATGTGGAAAGTTTTGATGTAACACAATTGTACCCATTTGCATACCTGGTGGTATCGCTTATTTTATTGACTGTTTTCCTGCATACTTTATTTGTAATTTTTAATTTGCTGAAAAAATATCCCAAACAGACTATTGATAAAATATCATTTATAAATACCGATGCCAAAAGCACACCTTTTTCTTTTTTAAATTATATTTTCTGGAACCATAATATTGATATGGAAACCATTACCGGCAACCAGATATTTAAACACGAGGTAGCGCATGTAGAGGAAAAACATACTTACGATAAATTATTCATCAACCTGGTATTGATATTTTTCTGGTGCAATCCTTTTTACTGGCTGTACCGCAAAGAGCTGAATATGATCCATGAATTTATTGCTGATAAGAAAGCGGTGGAAGATAGTGATACCGCTGCTTTTGCTGCCATGATATTGCAGGCTACTTATCCGCAACACCGGTTTCAGTTGACTAATAATTTTTTTTACTCCCCTGTAAAACGCCGATTGCTTATGCTCACCAAAAACAAAAATCCTAAAGTAAATTATGTTGGAAGAGTAATGGTATTGCCGCTGCTGGTATTAATTTTTGCCGCTTTTACCTTTAAAGCAAAAACCATCAATCATTTCTATCATGGTAAAAAATTAACCGTTGTAATTGATGCAGGGCATGGCGGCAAATATGTGGGTGCAAAAAATGAAGACGGCAGTATCCTGGAAAAAGACATCACTCTTGCATTAGCAAAAACAATTAAAGAACTTAATACCAATGCCGATATTGAAATTGTGTTAACAAAAGAAACAGATATTTTTCTTACCAAAGAACAAAAAGCCGAATTTGCTAAAAGCCACAACGCCGCAATGTACATTACCCTTCATGCAGGCGCCACAGCAACAGCAGCAGAAAAAGAATACCATCTTGGCGACCCAATGGATGATAAAAGCGGATTGAAATTATTAATAGGTGACGACGATGCACCCAATGCAGCACAAAGCAAAATTTTCGGCTCCGCTATATTGAATGAATTCAAAAACAACTATGAATTGCCCGTTTCCCAGGAGCTTGTTAAGAGAACCTTATATACTTTGGAACACAATACCTGCCCTTCTGTGTATATAGAAACCGGTTTGGTAAATAACAAAAAAGATGCGGCGTATTTGCAATCATCAAAAGGAAAAGAAACGATTGCTAAAAACATTTTAAACGCTGTAGAAAAATATGCAGCGGGCAATTTACAAAGTACAACAACTCCCGTTTTAGTTACCGATGTTTTTAGTAAAGGTCTGCCGGGTAATGCTATATACATCAATACCCAATATGCGGATACCAATTATTTTAAAACAGCGGCCTATAAAACAAAAGCTTTAGTAATTGTAGATTCCAAAGAGATGGGTAATGTAGGTATGGACTATGTTGAAAAAAGTAATGTACAATACAGCAGCCTGGTAACCTACAACCCTGTGGAAGCACAAAAAATTTATGGTGACAAAGGAAAATATGGTGTTATAAAACTAACCATTAAAGAAGTATTATGCATTACGGCGGATTCAATTTATGTGGATGAGAAAAACAATTCTCTAAAGTTATCCGGCAATAAAACTGCATTAAAGGGAGATCTTTCAGACGCATTGATCTATATCGAACAAAAACAATCCACTATAGCCGAATTAAATGCACTGGATCCGGCTAAGATCAGTGCCGTAACTATTTTTAAAGGTGAGAAACTGAATGATGTAATGGATGCCAAAGGAAAAAAGGCTGTTATTAATGTGACCTTAAAAGCCGATCCGTTACAGGAAGTGGTGGTAACAGGCTATAAAAAAGAAAAACCATTGTATGTAATTGATGGTAAAGTACAAAACGATACTTATAATCTCAACAGTATTGCGCCTGATGATATTGAAAGTGTAAACGTTGTAAAAGATATAACTGCCATAAATAAATATGGTGACAGGGCCAGGCATGGTGTTGTGGAAGTTAATACCAAACAAAAAGGATTGCCTATATCATCTACTTCTATCTCTGTAGAAAATTCACTTGCAGCCATTGCAGCAGATAACATGAATGTATTTTACATCGGTGTTGATAATCCCATTACCATTGCCGCTCCGGTAAAACCAGAAGACCTGGTAGTAAATATTTCTTCGGGATCTGTAAATGGCAGTAATGGTAAATACATTGTACATGTTACCACACCGGGTACAGTTACAATTGCTTTATCAAAAAGAGATGGCTCAAAAATACCAGGCACTTTTAATTTTAAAGTGATGAGGGTTCCCAACCCCAATGATAATATTACTTATTCCAATTTTGACTATAAGATAGAACCCAAATTAGGTATTGATGGCGTACAAAAAGTGAGGATGGATGTAGCACAATTTAAAGCCGCTAAAAAACTTACTGCCGGTACAGGATATGCTGTAGAAAGCGGAACGGTTTATTTTTCCGGCGCTGGTTTTCCAAAAATAGCAGTAGCTAATATATCCGGAGCGGATTTAAATAAACTAAGCGGATTTATAAACAACTGCGTTGCAGGAAGCGTTGTAACTTTTGATAATGTAAGGGTAAAAGGTGATAACGGATATTATGCCACCGTTGATGGATTAAGTATTGCCTTGTTTTCCCCGGAAAATAATACTGGCAACCAGGTATTTACCAAAGCAGAAATTGAACCAAGCTACAGCGAAGGCAGAGAAGCATGGACTCAATACCTTTCAAAAAATCTCAACGCAAACTTACCTGTTGATGAAGGATGGAAAGCAGGCACGTACACCATCATTGTTCAGTTTATTGTACATACTGATGGTAGTGTAAGCGATGTTACCGCAATGAATTATCAGAATAGTAAAACTGCACAGCATTGTATTGATCTAATTAAAAAGAGTGCCAAATGGTCTCCTGCCGTTCAAAATGGCCATACAGTTACTGCCTATCGCAAACAACCCATTACTTTTTTAATTACAACTGATGATGAAAAGAAAGCCATTACCAAAAACAAATAGCGTAACACTGCTTGCCAACGGAAGTCAGATTTTAAAAGATGTATAGCCATTAAAAACTGCTTATTAAAAAAGAGGAGATGTTATTCTCCTCTTTTTATTTATTCTACTGCCTCGTCCTAAAATAAGTTGACACAAACCCAGTGTCACCATTATGAATAAAGGACAATTTCGAGTTAGTAAACGTACTCAAAAAGATTACAGTTTATCATTCAGATTACAGGTTGTAGATG